>DAOTWC010000024.1:0-7272 GCA_034435995.1 Anaerolineae bacterium
GACATAGCTGGTCAGGTTAGTGGGGGCCAATCCTTGTGTGAGCCGCTGCGCCATGCCGCCAGCACCCACGATCAGCAGAATGACACCCAGCACGATGAAAATATCTGTCCAGCGCAGTTTGAACGCGCCGCGTCCGCCTTCTGCTGGCGACATGCTTTCAGGTGATGCTACCGCCTGTGCCATTTTTCCCTCCTATACCAGATAATAAACGCGCGGCTCGGTGCCCAGTTCCTCACGCAGCCGCATGACATTGGGACGGGCAATCATTTTTGCAACCAGGCTGTCAGGATCGTTAGCATCGCCGAACAGCGTGGCGCGTCCGATGCAGGTTGTCACACAGGCTGGCAGCGCGCCTTCCAGAATGCGATGCTGGCAGAAGTGGCACTTGCGCGCGTTGCCAACCGGAGAATTGCGCCCTTCGCGGGGATAGGACTTGCCATATTCGAAGTTGGCGGCGCGCTCGTAGTCATCAGCCTGTGCCTGCCCCAGGATCAGCCCTTCGGCTTCCGGCATGTCCTGAGTGTAGGTGAAACCAAAGTCGGTTACGCGAGCGGAATACGGGCAGGCGGTGATGCAGTAGCGGCAGCCGATGCACCGCTCATAATTCATCTCGACGATGCCTTCTTCGTTGGTGTAGGTAGCGCCCACCGGGCACACCGGCACGCAGGGCGGGTTCTCGCACTGCATACAGGGACGCGGCACAAATCGCCGGCCCACATTGGGGTACGTTCCCCACTCCTCCTCAATCACAGGACGGTACACCACGCCCGGTGGCAGCTTGTTTTCTGCCACACAGCTAATGGTGCAGGCATGGCAGCCCACGCATTTGCGCAGGTCAATCACCATCACCCAACGCCGCTCAGCGGATGGCTTCTGCAGCGCACGCCGCAGCTCTGCGCGCATCCGCTCCAGCACATCCACCGGCCCGCCCTCTCCGGCGCTGCTCAGCGCCTGCGCGGGGTAATTAGCAACACTTTTGTTATCTTCAGCTAGCAAAACAGTCGGGTTGTCGGCCAGCGCTTCAAAAGCGGCAACTGCCGCTGCTGCGCCTGCGCCGCCCATCAATCCTTTCAGAAAATGGCGTCTGGTGACCTCAGACGCGGGTTTGACAGTGTCTTTATTGGTCATATTGTCTTTTCCTTTCGGCAGCGACCGAGCACAAGCTGCGGGACCAGCCTGTTATAGAAAGCATAGGCGGCTGCTCGATGGTGTGGTATCAGGAAAAGTACGTGAACGTGGTGGCGATTTGTAGGGAGTTTCCCTACAGCAATCAGTCGAGTGAGTCTTTGGAGAGCAGGTTGTGCGCCAGCGCGAACTGCACCAGCGCAGCGCGCGATCGCAAACCGAGTTTCTCCATGCCGCGCGCCCGGTAAGTATCCACCGTTTTGGGACTGAGGCTCAGTTGATCGGCGATTCTCGCGGAGGTGTGACCGCGCGCTACGCGCAGCAGCACATCGCGTTCGCGCTCGCTCAGCGCGTCCCAGGGGCTGGCCGGTTCACCGCCAACGGTTGGCAGAATATCATCCAGCAGGGCGCGAGTCATCGAGGGGTGCACATAGATTTCGCCCCGCATCACAGCGCGAATGGCCGACAGCAGTTCAGTATCCGCTGCGCGCTTGAGTACATAGCCTGCTGCGCCATCGCGCAGCGCCTGCCGCAGATAGCTCTCGTCGTCGTGCATCGTGAGGATGAGAATTCGCACCTGGGGAACGGCCCTGCGAATCAGCGGCAGCATCTCCAGGCCGCCCAGGCCCGGCATGGACAGATCGAGCAGGATCAGGTCTGGCTTCAACTCTTCGAGCAGGGCCAGAACCTGCGCCCCTCCACTGGCCTCGCCCACCACCACCATATCATCCTGAGACTGCAGCAGCAGCCGCAGGCCAGAGCGCAGCACAGCATGGTCGTCGGCAATCAGTATCTTAATGGCGTCCATTGTGTATTTCGTCCGCTGGGACCGGAATCTCGACGTACAGGCTTGTGCCGTGTCCAATTTCGGATTCAATCTCGACGTGGCCAGAGAGCAGCTCGGCCCGTTCCTTGATTCCGTATATTCCTAGATGGCCGTCCTGCTGCTGGATGCCGGTCAGGTCAAAGCCTTTGCCGTTATCCTCAATGACAGCCAGCACCTTGTCATTGCTGTATTCGATGAAAATACTCGCGGTCTGCGCTTCAGCATGGCGGATGATGTTCGTCAAACCTTCCTGCACGATGCGGTAGAGGGCCGTTTCGATTTCCGGCGGCAGCCGTCGGGTGTCCAGTCCAGTAACAGCGAGGTCAATGTCAAGCGCTGTGCGCTTTTGGATATCGGCGACGTGCCGGCGGATCGCTTCCGGCAAGCCCAAGTCATCCAGCACACTGGGGCGCAGCTGAACTGACAGCGCGTGCACATCGTCGAGGGTGCGCCCGGCAATCGAACGCAGTTCGATCACATGGGTCTGCCTGCGGCACTGCTGGCAGTTATCTTCCAGCGCCTTTAGCCCGATCATCAGCGATGTCAGGCTCTGGCTGGTGCTGTCGTGCAGTTCGCGGGCGATGCGCTTGCGTTCGTCTTCTTGGGCTGAGATAACGCCATGAACATACTGTGCGCGCATCTGTTCACGCTCGACACGCTCTGCCTCCGCCTTTTGCAGCGCTGCGCTCATTATGTTAAAAGCGTCGGTCAGTTTCCCGATTTCGTCGTTGGCCCACCGTTTGACACGATAAGAGAAATCGCCGCGCCCGATAGCCTGCGTCGCGCCTACCAGATCAAGGATCGGGCGGGTTAGAATCCAAGTCAAAAAGACGGCTGCTGAAATGCCGATAACAGACACCATCACAGTAGTCAGCAGCAGTTGTCCCGTAATCGTGTCGATGGTTCGCAGCACCTGCCTGTCAGACAACCCCAGCCGAGCTGTGCCTGCGCGCCCTTCAAAGACCGGAACCGCTGTATCCCACACCTGTCCTTCGCTGGTGTCGAGAATCGCGGTGTGTTCATAAGCATCGCTGGTAACGGTGTTGGCGCTCAGCAGGCCCTGCGGGAATCCGCCGTTGAAAGTGTGACCCAGCACATAACCATCTGGGTCAACCACAAAGGCATACACTACATCAGGATGGTTGCGCTGCGTGTCTTGTAATAAGACATGCAGCGCGTAGAGATCATTGATCAAAATGGGATCGGCGGCTCTGGCAGCCAAGTCACGAGTGAAGGCAACCGCCTGCTCGCCTAACTGAGTATACATCGCCTGGAACAGCAGGTGGCGCACTTGTAATGTCACAGCCAGACCCAGCAAAAACACCAGGCCGAGCACAATCCCCAGAATCTTAACGCGGATGTTGACAGTACCGGCGATGTTCCACAGTCGGTCAAGCAGTCTTTGAGTAAGTGTGTAGATCATTGGGCCAGGGTTCCTACAGCGGCGGTGACATATCGAACGCTGTCATATGCGCTGTCCTCGATCAGCGTGAAGCGCTCCAGGCCCAGCACTCGCAGCGCCTCTCTGCCTGTTGGCGTTTCGTGCATGGTCAGCAGCACATTCTGCAGGATTGCGCGCTGCTGTGGGCGTACATTGGGCGAGACCACAACCGGGGGAATGCCAAACGGTGGTGACCGGTGAATCACGCGCACACGCTTTGCCAGCGACGGATCGCGCTCAAGCGCGAAATCGTAGACGAGGCTGTCCACTGCGGCGCCGTCCGCCAGGCCGTCTGCAACGGCGCGAATGGCGTCGTCATGACTATAGGTGAAAAAAGTGCGGGAGAAAAAAGTCTCAGGCGTCTCCCCCAGCTCATGCACCAGATAAGTCGGATAGACGCGCCCTGTGTGCGACATGGGGTCGGTAAAGGCGAACACCTTGCCTCTCAGATCACTGATGGAAGAGGCCGGGTTGTCTGCCGCGACAATCAGAAGCGAGTAGTAGACTGATTCGCCGCCGACCTCTGGCGCGGCCAGCAGCTCCATGCCGAATTCGTCATGCCCGGCAATGTAGGCGCTGGTGCAGACGAACGCCACGTCTACCTCGCCGCTTTCGATCAGGTCATTTGTTTCCTGATACGTCCGGCGCTGCACCAGCTCCACTGGGCGCTCTGTGACAGCGCTCAGATAATCGAGCAGCGGCTGATAGCTCTCAGCCGTGCCGCGCGGCGAGATGACCGCCGCCACTGAGACACGCAGCGGCATGATGCCCTGGTCATAACGCGCCGGCAAAGGCTGGCGGGCGGACAGGTCAATGCGGGCGCGATCAGGTGATGGCGCCGCCGCGCCGCATCCCGCAGCGAGCAGAACCAGCATTAGACCCAGCGACAGCGCAAACGTTCGCGCTGCTTTCCGGCATATACCCAAACTGTCAGCCAATGACATCAGCGAAATCGCTTCTTTACACACAGGGCATTCCGTATCACATCAACCGACAAAGCCTATTATTCCGTTCAGGCTGGCTGTTTAGCCAGCCTGAACAATTCTACACCGCTTACTTAGAAGAAGCAGCCATCTGCGGCTGGGTTTCCTGTCCGGCTGGCGCAGCAGGTCGCCACAGCGGATCGTGCGGGTAGAGGCGGCGCCCCAGCCACAGCGACAGATAAACCAGGGCAATCAACGCCGGCACTTCGATCAGCGGCCCGACGACGGTTGCCAGTGCTTCACCGGACGCCAGCCCAAACACGCCAATGGCGACAGCGATTGCCAGCTCGAAGTTGTTACCGGCAGCCGTGAAGGAGATCGTTGCCGTATCCGCATAGGGGAACTTCATCAGGTAGGAGATCGTGAACGAGACGCTGAACATGATGACGAAGTAGGTCAGCAGCGGCAGCGCGATGCGCACTACATCCAACGGACGCTCCAGGATCACCTCGCCCTTAAGCGAGAACATCATCACGATGGTGAACAGCAGCCCGACAATCGCAGTGGGAGATAAACGGGGCACGAATTTAGTCTCATACCACTCTTCGCCTTTTCGACGAACCAGAATCAGGCGCGTCAGAAAACCGGCTGCCAGGGGAATGCCCAGGAAGATCAGCACACTCTTGGCGATCTCCCACATCGACACGTCCAATGCGACGGCTGCGCCGCCCAGCCAGCCTGGAACGACAGTGAGGTAGAAATAACCCAGCACCGTGTACATGACAATCTGGAAAACGGAATTGATGGCGACCAGCACCGCCGCGTACTCGTTGTCGCCGCAGGCCAGCATGTTCCAGATCAGCACCATGGCGATGCAGCGCGCCAGCCCGACCAGGATCAGGCCAGTGCGGTATTCGGGATGGTCGGGCAGCATGACCCATGCCAGGATGAACATCATCGCCGGGCCGACGATCCAGTTGAGGAACAGCGATGTGCCGGACATCTTCCAGTTGGCAGCCATCTGCGGCATCTTACCATACTTGACCTTCGCCAGCACCGGGTACATCATCCATAACAGACCGATGGCAATCGGCAACGAAACCGTGTCCAGTTTGACCGAGTCCAGCGCTGGCCCCAATTCCGGAAACAGGCTGCCCAGGCCGATGCCCAGCACCATCGCCGCAAAAATCCACAGCGGCAGGAAGCGGTCAAGTGTGGACAGCCGGCTGAAAACACTGGCCTGCTGCGCTGGCATAACGGCAGGTTGTTCGCTCATGCGTGTGATCTCCTTTGGTTAGTTGTGATTGTCTGGCACATACTCAACCCAATACTGTTCCGAGTGATAGTGAATATTATACTGATTAGCCAGGTTTAGCCAGGTGCCTTACTCGCAGTTTATTAGGACATTTCTGGTGTCCGCCAAACTGGGGTTAGGTCACGCCACACCTTATCACAATTCCGTAATGCGAAATTTGGAGATAGCGGCACTTATACACTATAATTAGGTTAGTTTCGGGTTAGAACTACCGTACAGGACGCTAACATGGTGACGCCAGGTTCCCGGAACCGGCAGATTCTCATTGTCGAGGACGACGAAGACACATCGGAAATTGTCCGCCTCTTGCTGGAGAAAGCCGGTTACGACTCGATTGCTGTTGAGCGGGGTGAGGACGCCCTGGCCGAGATTGCTAACTCATCGCCCGACCTTGTGCTGCTGGACCTGGGCCTGCCCGATATACACGGCCTGGAGGTGCTGCGTCGGGTGCGCGACCAGTCTTTCCTGCCCATGATTGTACTCAGCGGGCGAACGCACGAGCACGACAAAGTGACCGCGCTGGAGGCCGGAGCCGATGACTACATGGCCAAACCCTTCTCATCAGAAGAGCTGGTGGCTCGTGTAGGCGCGCTGCTGCGGCGCGTTGACTGGACGCCACAGCCCGAAACGCGGCTTGTCGTTCGCAGCCTGGAGTTAGACATCGCGCATCGTCAGGCAACCATTCGCGGCCGCAAGCTGCATCTGACGCCTGTAGAGTACGGGCTGCTCTTCGTGTTGATGCGCAACGCCGGCCGCGTAGTGTCGCATGACGAGATGCTGCGCGCGGTGTGGGGCGACGAATACAGCGGCGATTACTCAGTGCTGCGTGTCAACATCTCCAGGCTGCGCCAGAAACTGGAAGAGAATCCCCGCCGTCCATCGTATATCGTTACCGTCCCTGGCGAAGGCTATCAGATGCCCGTGCAGCGCGCCTGACGTCCACGCTGCCCATCCTATGCCAACTTGTGCATAGTCCTCAGTCTGTCTTTGTGCTAACCTTGCACACTTATGCGCGTGTTACATGCCGCTAACCCGCTGGAACAACAATGCGACTGCGTATCCTGCTGATGCTGCTGGGTGCCATGCTGGTGATGATAACCTTTACTTTTCCACTATGGCAGCCGCTTTTGCAGACAACCGCCGAAGCGGAACTGCTCCCTGGTCTGCCGCCCGATATCCAGGCGGCCTATGCAGCGCTGCCGCTCGATCAGCAGCGCGCGCTGTCCGCATTTCTGGCTGAAGACCAACAGGTTGCCGCGCTCTTGATCGCCGCTGCCGCAGCCCCTGATACGCTTGTCAGCCCAGAAGATCAGGAGCTGCCATCCGTCGCTGCGGCCACGCGCAGCCAGCGCGGCCAGTTTCGACGCATCGACTCCCTGCGCTACGCCGAGGGGCGTGTGGTCATCTATGAGTGGCCAGACAACCGCAAGCTGGTGCGCCTAGAGGGATTCAGCGCGGCCCGTGGGCCAGACCTGCGTGTTATACTATCTGCTTCGTCTAACCCTCAAACGCCCGAAGAGGTTCAGTTGAACAACGTTGATCTTGAACTAGGCCCGTTAAAGGGTAACATCGGCAGCCAGCATTTTGAACTGCCGCCAGATATTGATCTTTCGCGGTACGCAAGCGTGGTGATCTTCAGCCC
>DAOTWC010000025.1:0-43236 GCA_034435995.1 Anaerolineae bacterium
GACGGCGAGGAAGTGGATCGCGCCGAGCGCGACGACCCGTTCGAGTACCTGCACGGCGCGGACAACATCGTCCCCGGCCTGGAGACGGCGCTCACCGGCAAGCGCGTGGGCGACACGTTCAAGATCAGCGTGCCGCCGGCGGATGGCTACGGCGAGTACGACGAGGAAGAGATCGAGGAACTCTCGCGCAGCGAGCTGCCCGGCGCGGAGAAGCTGGAGCCAGGCACGGTGGTTCAGCTAGAGGATGAGGACGGCTACGTCTACATGGCGACTGTCGCGCGCGTCACGCCGTCCACCATTGTGCTGGATTTCAACCCGCCGCTGGCCGGCAAGACGCTGGACTACGACGTGGAAGTGCTGGCCATCCGCCCGGCAACTGACGATGAGATCGCGCACGGCCACGTGCACGGCAGCGACTACGATGACGAGTACGATGACTACGACGACGATTACGAGGACGACGAGGACGACGACGATTACGAGGACGACGAGGACGAGGAATAGCGCCCTTGTCTGCGCCGCGCCTCGTGCTGGCGTCAGCGTCCCCCCGGCGGCGCGAGCTGCTCGCGTCGCTGGGGGTCGCCTTCGACATCGTCCCCGCCAACATTGACGAAACCCCGCGCCCCGGCGAGCCGCCGCTGGCCTATGCCCAGCGCCTCAGCGCCGAGAAAGCCGCCGCCGCCGCCCGCTCCGCTGCGCCGCCCGCGTTGATCGTGGCGGCAGACACGGTCGTTATTTGCGACGGCGCGATTCTGGGAAAGCCGGCCGACCCCGACGAAGCCCGCGCCATGCTGCGCACGCTGCGCGGGCGCGCCCACACTGTCTGCACCGCCCTCACGCTGGCGCGCCTGGCCAGCGGCGCGCCCCTCAGCGGCGTCAGCCGCGTTACCTGCACCGAGGTCCATATGCGCGCCTACAGCGACGCCGAGATCGAGGCCTACATCGCCACCGGCGACCCGTTCGACAAAGCCGGCGGCTACGCCATCCAGCACGCCGGCTTTGAGCCGGTGGCGCGCATCAGCGGCAGCTACACCAACGTTGTCGGTCTGCCGCTGGAGACGCTGCGCGCCCTGCTGGACGAGACCGGCTGGCTGGCGGCACATGGCCCGGAAGTACCATGAACGTTGAGTTAGAACCTTGTCATAGGCTATGGTCGAAATAATTCTTTTGCAGTATGCTGGTATTGACATCATACAGTGTAGGGGCTACAATGCCGCCGTCTGATAAGATGGCTTCCAGCGCATCAGCACCAGGGCCTATAGCTCAGCTGGGAGAGCGCTTCAATGGCATTGAAGAGGTCAAGGGTTCGAATCCCTTTAGGTCCAACCATACGGTGACTAACCAGGCCTTCCGGGCCAGCGCACCCCCCGATGCTCATGATGTTGCGGCAGGGGGGTTGTGTTTTTTTGGCCTTTTCCAGCAAAGTTTGCCCACTTGGGCGGGGTGGAAGCGATGGCACAGGATAAGCACAGCACACTCGACGATTTGGCCCGGCGCCTGCGTGACCTGATGCGCGACCTCGAGAGCGCGTTCAACCCCCAGAAACCTCGGCGCGCCCCTGTGCCGGTTCCCGTGCCGGTGCGCCCATCGCAGCCCCAGCGCCGCCCACCATACCGCTAAAATTAGGCTCGCTTAGCTGCTGAACAAACTGCGCTCCGCTGCGTCCAGCGCGGCGTTAAGCTGCGCTGCGCCCGCTGCTGCCCCGCCGCCCTGGGCCAGCGCCGGCTGACCGCCGCCGCGCCCCTGCCCCAGCGCTGCAAACGCTGCGTTCAGGGCGGCCCGCATGTCGTGCGGCAGGTCGGCGCTGCGCGCGAACACCATCTGCGTCTGCGCCCCGCCCGCCGCCAGCAGCGCGATCACGCCCGGCGCTTCAACGAGTTTGCCCGCCAGCAGCCGCAGGTCGCCGCCGCTGCGGTTCTCAAACGCGGCCCGCACCAGCCGAACGCCAGCCCGCGCGCTGGCCGCGCTCAGCAGGCCGGCGGCCTCAAACGCCAGGTTCTGCGCCGCGGCCGCCTTCAGATCGCTCAGCGCGCTTTTCAGCTCAGCCTGCAGACGCTCGACAGCGCCGCCGATCTCAGCCTGGCTGCACGTCAGGGCAGCGGTCAGGCGGTTGACAAGCGCGTTTTTGTCGCGGTAGTCGCGCAGGGCGCGCCCGCCGCAGCAGAACTCGACGCGCATCTTCTCGCCGCGCCGCGTCAGGCGCAGCACTTTTATCAGGCCGATCTCGCCGGTGCGGGCGACGTGTGTGCCGCCGCAGGCCGTGCGATCGAAGCCCTCGACCTCGATCACGCGCAGGCCGTCGGTGTAAAGCTGGCCCGGCACGCGGCGCGCGCGCACGCCCTCCGCTGAGTCCGGGTCAATCAGGCGCGCCGTGACCGGGCGGTTTTCCCACACGATCTGATTGGCCAGGTCCTCCGCGCGGGCGGCGTCGGCGTCGGCCAGGCGCGGCGTGTCCAGGTCAATCGTCACGCTGTCTGGGCTGAGGTGGAAGCCGACGGTGGCTGCGCCGGCGATCTGCGCGAAGGTCTGCGTCAGGATATGCTGGCCGGTGTGGTGCTGCATGTGGTCGAAACGCCGCGCCCAATCCACCTGACAGGCAGCCCGGTCTGCCTCTACTGGGGACGCCAGCACGTGCACCACCGCTGAGTCCGCTGGGCGGGTGAACACATCCAGCACCGCCGCGCCGCCGATGCTGCCCGCGTCAGCGGGCTGGCCGCCGCCCGTGGGGTAGAAGTACGTGCGGTCCAGCACGACCGCTGGCCGGCCGTCGTGGGTCAGGCGCTCGATCACGCGGGCGGTGAAAGCCGTGGTGTAGGAGTCGTCGTAGTACAGTCGCATAGGGTTATCGTCAGCGTTCACGCCGGATGCGCGCACAGCACCTGCGCGCGTCCGTCCAGGCGGTACGGGCCGATACAGGCGGGCACGAGCACCGTCTGGCCAGCCTCAAGCGCGATACTGCCGCTGGTCCAGGCCAACCGCGCCGCGCCGCTTACGCAGGTAAGGGCGTGGAAGCGCTCCCCCTGGGTGTCGAGGCGGGCGCTGCCCGCCGCCAGCCGGTACAGCCGCGCGGCGAAATAGGCCGAGCGCGCGATCTCGACCACCGGCCCGGCTGCGCTGGCTGTGCGCACGAGCTGCGGCAGGCTGTCAAGGTTGGCCACCTGCACGCCCTTCTCGATGTGCAGCGTTCGGGGCCGGCCGTCCAGGTCCAGGCGGCCCCAATCGTACAGACGATAAGTCGTGTCGGACGACTGCTGAATCTCGTAAAGCAGGATGCCGCCGCCGATGGCGTGCACCGTCCCCGCGGGAATGAACACGGCATCGCCAGCGGCGACGTCGGCGTAGACCAGCAGGCGCTCCAGCGCGCCATCGCGGATGGCCTGCGCCATCTGCTCGCGCGATGTGCCCGGCTGCACGCCGATCACCAAACGCGCGCCCGGCTCCGCCGCTAGGACGTACCAGGCTTCAGTCTTGCCGCGCGGCTGGCCTTCCAGGGCGCGGGCCTGCGCGTCGTCCGGGTGCACCTGCACCGACAGCCACTCGCTGGCGTCAATCAGCTTGGCCAGCAGCGGGAAGCCGTCGGCGGGGTCGTAACCCGGCCCGACCAGCGCCGCGCCGTACTCCGCCAGCAGCGCGCCCAGCGCGCGCCCAGCCAGCGGCCCGCCGGCGACAGCCGCCGTGTCGTGCAGCTCCCAGGATTCGCCGTAAGGCTCAGGCGTGGGCAGGCGCTTGCCCAGCGCGCTTTCCAGCCGGCGCCCACCCCACACCTTGACGTGCAGGGCCGGGTTGAGCGGCAGCGGGTAGAGCGTGTTATCACTCTTTCTCATACGGGATGCCGTCCGCCTTGGGCGGCGTAGCGCGGCCCACCAGGCCGGCCAGCACGACCATCGTCACGATGTAGGGCGTCATCTGCAGGAACTGCGGCGGCAGCGGCACGCCCAGAATCTGGAAGCGCGTCTCCAGCGCGCTGGAGAAGCCGAACAGCAGGCCGCCACCGAACGCCCCGAAGGGCAGCCATTTGCCGAAGATCATGGCCGCTAAGCCGATGAAGCCGCGGCCAGCCGTCATGTTGTCGTCGAACGTGCCGGTCGTCTCCAGCGAGAGCCACGCGCCCGCCAGCCCGGCGATCATCCCGCCGATGATGACGTTGATCCAGCGCGTGCGGTTGACGCGGATGCCCAGCGTGTCGGCCGCGTGCGGGTTCTCGCCCACGGCGCGCGTGCGCAGCCCCCAGCGCGTGTAAAACAGCATCACGTGGGTGACCACCAGCAGGATAAACATCATGAAGAAGATCGGCTTGCCGGTGAACAGCTCCGGCCCGACGATGGGAATATCCGACAGCACCGGGATGCGAATGACCGCCAGCGTCTCGCGACCGGCGTCTTGGTTGGTCAGCAGCACCTCGCGGCGCAGGAAGCTGGTGAGGCCAACCGCTAGGATGTTGATAACCGTGCCGCTGACGATCTGGTTGGTCTTGAACGTGATCGAGAGCCAGGCGTGCAGCGTCGCCATGAGGCCGCCGGCCAGCACTGCCACCGCCACGCCGATCCACAGCCCGTTCTGCGCGTCAGCCACGATGCGAGGGTTGATGAGCGAGAACGCCAGAAAGCCGAAAGCCGCGCCGGTGAGCATCATGCCCTCGATGGCGATGTTGACTACGCCCGCCCGCTCGCACCAGATGCCGGCCAGCGCCCCCAGAACGATAGGCGTCGCCAGGCGCAGGCTGGAGCCGAGCATGGTCGTGGCGCTGGTGGACTGGCCGGCGGCGGCCAGCGTCAGCACGGTGGGGAAGATGAGCGCGCCGCACAGCAGCAGCAGCCACACCTTGTAGCGGCGCAGGTTCTCCAGCGGCAGCAGGCCAATCACCCCGCTGGCGATGTACACCAGCGCGACCACAATCATATAGGGCACAACAGTGATGGGCAGGGCCAGAATGCGGCCGTCTGGCGCTGTGCCGAACGTCAGCGTGGTGACGATGTCCGGCGGCAGGCTGGACGGCACGGTCAGCAGGATGAACAGCCCCACGACGATAAAGAACACCGAAAAGACGCCAACGCGCGTCACCTTGATGCGGTCGCGCCAGGTCTCGGCAGGCAGCGCGCCCGCGCTGATCGGCACATCAACGGACGCCATAGCCTCAACTCCTCCAGCCGTGCGTGAACGCCGCGGCCGCTTTCTCTTCCTCGGTGGCCTCTGGCACGCGCCACAGGGTGCGGATGATCGCGTCGGCGGCGATGAACATGATAATAAGGGCCTGGATGATGCGCACCAGGTCAATCGAGATGTTGGCGTTCACCTGCATCAGCGGCGCGCCTGAAAGCAGCCCACCCCACAGGAAGCCGGCCGGGATCATGCTGCGCGGGCTGTTGCGCGCCAGCAGCGACACTGCGATGGCGTCGAAGCCCAAGCCGGCGAAGAACTCTGGCTGCATGTTGAACTGCACGCCGGTCACCTGGATCGTCCCGGCCAGGCCGGCCAGCGCCCCGCTGAGCACCATCGCCAGCACGATGTTGCGCTTGACGCTCATGCCGCTGTAGCGGGCGGCGTCCGGGTTGGCCCCTACCGTGCGCAGCTCAAAGCCGAAGGTGGTGCGGAACAGGAACCAACCAGTGAACCACACCGCGCCGATCATCAACACCAGGCCCAGGTGCAGCGCGTCGCGCACCGAGATCCAGGCCAAGAACAGCCCCCCGACGGCGGTCAGCGCCCCGTAGAGCAGCGCGGGCAGGGCTGCGCGCCACTCGCCGCGCAGCAGAGCGTCGCGGCGGCGCAGCAGCAGGAAAGCCGCCACAACCACGCCGGCCAGCACGAAGTAGATTGTGTCGAGCTGGCTGAACACCGGCAGGCGAGCGCTCTCGGCGATGTAGGGCGTGCGCGGCAGCGTGGCGCTCTTGTCCTGCATCAGGCCGGATTTGATGAGCCAATCCACCAGGCGGATGGCGATGAAGTTGAGCATGATGGTGTTGATGACCTCGTGCGCGCCGGTGTAGGCCTTGAGCACGCCCGGTATAGCCCCCCACAGCGCCCCGCCGATGACACCCGCGATCAGCACAACGGGCAGGTGGGCCGCGCCCAGCTCGGTGAAAAAGACCGTGTAACCCACCCACACCGCCAGCGTGCCGCCGATGTAGAGCTGGCCCTCCGCGCCGATGTTGAACAAGCCGGCCTTGAAACCCAGCGCCACCGCCAGGCCAGCGATCACGAACGGGATAGCGCGCACCAGCGTGCTCTCCAGGTTGGCCGGGAAGAACAACAGCGCCGAGCCGCCCAGCCGCAGCCACACGTTGGTCGGCCGGCCAGCCTCATTGTAGGCGATCCCCGCCAGGCCAGACGCGCCAGGATTAAACAGCAGCAGGTTGCCAGGGCGGCGCACCATCAGGTTGTCCTCAACCGCCTGCGGCAGCTCAGCCTCCAGCGCGGCCGCCACGTCGGGGTCGGTCAGCGCGCCGGCGTCGTACATGCGGCGCACCAGCGTGAGCTGCGCCGAGAGAGCGGCCAAGTCCACGATGGCAGCGTCGTCCAGGCGCGCCTGGGTAGCTGCCTGCCGCCGGGCTGCCGCCGGGCCGACGCTGGCCGCCCGCGCCAGGTTGGCCGCGTCAGGATCGGTCGAGGTCAGGCCCAGCTCGTCGAGCGCAAGCTGCTGCTCGCGCAGGCCCTCCAACTGCGCGATGCCCTCGTCCGCCACGATCTGCATATAGCGCAGCAGCTCGTCGTCGCCGAAGCCGGCGGCCGACGGCGCGGCGGCCTCCAGCGCAGCGCGGTCATCGGCGCTGAGCGCGGTCATGCTGGCGAACGGGGCGGCCAGCTCGCGCACCTGGCGGCGCGGCAGCGCGGCCAGGTCGTCAATTAGCGGCCCCATGGCGCGCAGCGTGTCGTCGCCAATCCGCTGGATTCCTGGCACAGCCGCCCCCAGCGCGGTCACGGCGTCGTCATCCAGCGCCTCGAAGCGCCCCAGCGTCGCGCCCACAGCGCGCACCGTCTCCGCGTCCTGCGCCGCCAGCTCGTTGACCGCGCGCGCAAACGCGCTCAGCTCGCGCTGCTGCAGCGGCTCGGCGCTGGCTGCGATCTTGACCAGCGCGACGTCGCCCGGCGTGAGCAGCGCGTTGATCGCCAGCCCCAGCGCGCCCTCGATCAGGGCGCTGTAGGCCGCGCCGGAGACGCGCAAGCCAGCGGCGATGTCGCCCCGGCCGCCAGTGACAATCATGAACGGCACGCCGATGATGAAGGCGGTAATTACCGCCAGCAGCGGCACAGCGCGGCGCGACACCCGCTGCCAGGCGCGGGCGGCCGGCGCAAGCGCCGCCGGGCCAGATGGCGCGCTGTCGAAGGCGCTTTCAGCCATGTGCTGTCTCTTTCTGCTGCGCCGCTTCGGGGTGAACGCCGGCCATCAACAGGCCGACGCGCTCGCGGTCGGCTTCGGCGATGGGCATGACGTCAATGATCTGGCCGCCGTACATCACTGCCACCCGATCAGAGAGCGAGAGAATCTCGTCCAGCTCAGCCGAGACGAGCAGCACCGCCGTGCCGCTGTCGCGCATCTGGACGATCTGGCGGTGGATGAACTCAATCGAGCCAACATCTAGGCCGCGCGTGGGCTGCGCCACCACCAGCAGCCGGCTGGGGCGCGAGAACTCGCGGGCGACGATGGTTTTCTGCTGGTTGCCGCCGGAGAGCGACCCCATGTTGACGAAGATGCTGGGCGTGCGCACGTCGTACTGCGCCACCAGCCGGACGGCGTTGGCGCACTTGGCATCCTCGTCCGCCAGGATGCCGTCGGCGAACGGCTCGACATAATATGTCTGCAGCACCAGGTTGTCCTTGATGGGGAAGGTGGCCACCATGCCGTTCTTCTGGCGGTCCTCCGGCACGTGGGCCACGCCCGTCTCAGTGATGACGCGCGGCGGGGCGTGGGTCACGTCGCGGCCGCTGATGCTGATGCGGCCGCTCTCAGGCGCGCGCAGGCCGGTGATGGCCTCCACCAGCTCGGTCTGGCCGTTGCCCTGCACCCCGGCGATGCCCAGGATTTCGCCGGCGCGCACCTCCAGCGACAGGCCGCGGACGGCAGGCAGGCCGCGGTCGTCCAGCACGTGCAGATCGCTCACGATGAGCACCGGCTCGCCAGGGTGGGCGTCGCTCTTGTCCACCTGCAGGATGACCTCGCGCCCGACCATCATCGAGGCCAGCGACTCCTGGGTGGACTGCTTCGGGTCGGCCTCGCCCACCACGCGCCCGCCGCGCAGCACCAGCACGCGGTTGCAGATCTCCAGCACCTCTTTGAGCTTGTGCGAGATGAAGATGATGCTCACGCCGCGCGCCACCAGCGTGCGCATGATGGCAAACAGCCCCTCGGCCTCCTGCGGCGTGAGGACGGCGGTCGGCTCGTCCAGGATGAGGATGTCGGCTTTGCGGTAAAGCGCCTTGATGATCTCGACGCGCTGCTGCACGCCCACCGGCAGGTCCTCCACCAGCGCGTCGGGGTCAACCTCAAGGCCGTACTGGCTGGCGATTTCGACGATACGCTGCCGCGCGGCGCGCCGGTTCAGGAACGGGCCGCGCACGGATTCGTTGCCGAGCATGATGTTCTCGGTCACGGTGAGCACGGGCACAAGCTGGAAGTGCTGGTGCACCATGCCGATGCCGAGGGCGATGGCGTCGTTGGGGTCTTTGATGTGGGCCAGGCGGCCGTTGACCAGCACCTCGCCCTCGTCGGGCGTGTACAGGCCGTAGATCATGTTCATCAGCGTGGACTTGCCCGCGCCGTTCTCGCCCAGCAGGCCCAGCACATCGCCCTTGTACAGCGTCAGGTCAATGTGGTCGCAGGCCAGCACGCCGGGGAAACGCTTGGTCAGGCCGCGCACTTCAAGCACCGCAGGAGACTGCACCACGTCGAATAACCCCCGTCCTGTGTGAAGGCCGACACAGCATGCCAAGTATAGCCGCGAACGGCGTTCTTGAAAAAAAGAGCCGCGGTCACGTTTCGGCGAAAAGGGGGGCGGCGCGCTTCTGCCGGCGCAGCACGCGATAGGCCACCGTCAGGTCATGGCGCTCGCGCACGCGCTCCGGCGTGAACGCCTCGCACACGAAGTAATCGGCCACCAGCGCGTGCGTGGCGGCGCTGATGACGATGTCGCCGCCGCGCGCGTTCTCCTGCAGCAGCCTGCTCACCTCAACCGCCTCGCCGATGGCAGCGTACTCCTGGCGCTCTGGGCTGCCCACGTTGCCCAGCACCGCCGGCCCGCTGTGAATGCCCACGCCGTAGAACAGGCGCTGCTCTGGCGGCAGCAGCTCGTGCAGGGCGTAGAGATCGTACATCATGTTGAGGGCGGCCTGCACGGCGCGCACCGCGTGATCCTGCTGCGGATTGAAGGGCGTGTTGAACAGGCCGCTGACGGCGTCGCCGACGTACTTCTCAACCAGCCCGTCGTACAGGTTGATGGCGTCGCTGGCCAGGCTGAGGTAGCGGTTGATGATGCGCATGAGCGCCTCTGGCTCCAGCCGCTCGCTGAAGCTGGTGAAGCCGCGCACGTCGGCAAACAGCGCGCTGATGACGCGCTCCTGGCCGCTGGCTTCGTTGATGCTGACGCGGCGCAGGTTGTCCACCAACGCCAGGGGCAGGTAGCGGCGCACCTCGGCCAGCTGCGCCTCGCGCCGGGCGCTCTCTGTCAGGTTGTCCAGCACGATAGCCACCCCCTGCGCCGCGCCGTCGGTGCCGCGCAGCGGGCTGACCACCAGGTTCCACAGGCGCGGGCCATCCAGCGCGGCCGGCTCCAGGCGGTGGTGCTCAACAGCGCCGGTTTCGCGCACGCGCGCCAAGCAGGCGGCCAGCGCGCCGTTGGCGCTGGCGGGCAGCAAATCGGCCAGCGGCGTGCCCACCGCCGCGTCTGGCTGACACCCCAGTATAGCGGCGGCGGCGGTGTTGCAGCTGCTCACCACACCGTCGCGATCCAGCGTGAGAATGCCGCTGGCGACCGACTCAAAGATGTTGGTCATCAGCTCGCTGGTGGCCTTCACCTCAGCCAGGCGGGCGCGGGCGGCCTCGTAGAGGCGGGCGTTCTGAATGGCAACGGCGGCCTGGTTGGCAAAGGCGGCCAGCACGTCCAGCTCGCGCTGGCCGAACACGCCGCTGAGGAAGCGGTTGTCGCAGTAAACCACGCCGATGATCTCGCCCCGCACCTTCAACGGCACGGCGATGATGCTGCGCAGCGCAAAGCCGATCACGCTCTCGTGCGATTGGTAGCGCGGGTCGCTGCTGGCGTTGCTGGTCAGCTCTGGGGCGCCGGTGGAAGCCACCTGGTTGACGATGGTCGAGCTGATGGTGAAGTCGGCGCGGCTGAGCTGCTCGCGGTCAATGCCGCGCGCAGCGGCGAACTCCAGCTCGCCGGTGGCCGGGCTGCGCAGCACGATAAAGCCGCGCTCAGCGCCGGTCAGCTCGATCACCGTGTCCATCACGCGGGCCAGCACCTCTGGCGGGTCAAGCAGCGCGTTGATCAGGGCTGTGCTGCTGGCCAGCGCCTGAAGCTGGCGCAGCTCGGCGTGCAGGCCCAGCGCCTGGCCGGTGAACGTCTCAAGCTGGCGCTCCAGGGCGCGCAGGCTCTCCAGCGAGGCGGGCGACAGGTTCATGCCGCGCTGGAGCAGCACCTCCTGGTGGGCGCGCAGCAGCTGCGCCAAGTCGCTGACGCGCTGGGCCAGCTCGCGCGCGTGGGCGTGGGTGGTGCTGAGGGCGTGGAAGCGTTCCGTGTTGTCGAACATCACGCGCGGCTCACTTCGTAGATCGGCGTGCGCTGCTGGCGGCCCTTGACCTGGAGCGCTGCGCGCTGCTGAAAGACAACGGTGGGCGGCAGCGCGCCGCCGGCATGGGCTTCGATGTGCTGCCGTACAGCCTGGCTGGCGATGATCTGGCCGGCGGCGGCGTTCTCCTCCAGGCGTTTGGCCAGGTTGACCATGTCGCCAAGCGCCGTGAAATCGCGCCGGCTGAGGCTGCCGACGTTGCCCAGCGTGGCGACGCCGGTGTGCAGGCCCACACGGTAGTAGTGCGGGTCAGGCGCGATGCCAAGGCGCTGGTACAGGGCCGCGAAGGCGTCGCGCAGGGCCAGCGCCGCCTCGACAGCCAGCATGGCGTGATGCGTCTGCGGGTTCAACTGCGAGTTGAACAGGGCCATGATCTCGTGGCCCATGTACTTGTCAATCACGCCTTTGCAGTCGTGGATGCAGGCCGTGGCCGTCGTCAGGTGCAGGTTGAGCAGGTCCATCAGCTCCTGCGGGCGCAGGCCCGGCGGGAAGCTGGCCAGCGGGCGCACGTTGACGAACATGCAGGTGATCTCGCGCCGCTCGCCGCCCAGGTCGAGGCGGGCGATGCTCTCGATGTTGTCTACCATCTCTGGCGGCAGGTAGCGCCGCACAATGCTGAGCATCTCCTCGTTCTCGCGCTGCCGGGTCAAGTCGTCCAGCACGACGGCCACCCCGCGCTCGTCAGCGGCGGCGCGCAGCGGGCTGAGCCTGAGCGACAGCGCCAGTCTGCCGCGCGCTGGGTTGTCCTGCTCCGCCTCCAGCGCGCAGGGTTGGCCGCTGTTCAGGACGGCTTCCAGGTGGACGGCCAGGTCCACGTTGAGGCGCGGCAGCAGGGCGGGCAGCGGCGCGCCGACGACGCCCGCCGGGTCCCAGGCCAGTATCTCGGCGGCGGCCCGGTTGAACGTGGCCACGGTGTGTGCGGCGTCAGTCGTTATGACGCCGCTGCCGATGGACTCGAAGACGCTGCTCATCAGCTCTTTCATCTCGGTGATGGCGGCGATGCTGGCCTGGACGCGGGCGTAGAGGCGGGCGTTCTCGATGGCGACGGCGGCCTGGTTGGCGAAGGCGGTCAGCAGGTCAGCTTCGCGCTGGGTGAAGACGGCCTCGCGCAGCCGGTTGTCCACGTAGACCGCGCCGATCACGTGGTCCTTGTGCTTGATGGGCACGCACAACACCGAGCGCAGCGCCAGGTGGGCGATGGTAGCGCTGCCCTGCAGGAAGCGCGGGTCTTTGTAGGCGTTGTCGGCCAGCAGCGGGCGGCCGGTGTCCAATACCTCGCGCAGAATCGTGCGGCTGCCCTCGAAGGCAACCGGGCTGCCGGGCGGCTTTTCTGGGTCGCGGGCGATCCTGAACTCGACGTCCTCGGCGAATGGGTTGGCCAGCGCGATGTAGCCGCGCTCAGCCCCAGTGAGCGCAATCACCCGGTCCATCGCCTCGGCCAGCACGATGTCTAGGTCGAGCGAGGAGTTGATCTGGTCGGTTGTGCCAGCCAGCGCACGCAGCTGGCTGAGCGTGGTGAGGTCCTCGACAAGCTGCGCTTCGGCGTGCGCCAGGCCATCGCGGACGGCGGCCAGCGCCTGGAACACGGCGTCGGGCAGGCTCATGCCGCGCAGCTGGAGCAGCTCCTGCTGCTTGCGCAGGGCCGCTTCCAGATCGGTCACCAAGCGCCGGATGTCGTGAACGGAGTCAATGGGATTAGCGCGCGTGTCAGCCATTGGTGCGTTCCGTGCGTGCGTGTGGCGCAGCTGCCAATTATAGCCGCTGCGCGCGCGAAAACCACGCAGAGGGCCGGGGTTGATTCTGTGTTAAGGCGCATTGACACCCGGTTAATCATCGCATAAACTAGGTTCATGGCGGCACTTGGGAGTTTAATGCGATGAAAATACTGATCCCAGGCCACAGCGCAACGCACACGACACACGCGGTTCTGCCTGCCTGAAGGCTGCGAACCGCGTGTTTTTTTCTGCACAGCAAAGACAGGCAGCACGAGTGACAAAGGAGTTTGCTTCAGCCATGGATTACGGCATGATCAGCCAGATTGAGAAGGGTAGGCAGTACGCGCAGGAGCCGCACCGCATTAAGTTCAACGCGCTGGCGCTCACCTTTCAGGGCGACAACGCCGCTTACACCATCACCCTCGACGACGGCGGCTGGCACTGTTCCTGCCCCGGCTTCCAAACCTATCGCATCTGCCCGCACATCATGGCGCTTGAACGTATTCTCAAACCGATGCTCAAAATCCCCCCTGTGCCTTACGCCCCGGGCCAGAACGTGGTCAGCGACGTGGAGAAGGCCCACCGCTACGCCCAAGAGCGCGACCGCATCCGCTTCACGGCGTTTAACGCGACCGTTCACGGCAACAACAGCGAACACACTGTGACGTACGACAGCGGCGTGTGGTATTCCGACAGCACGTCGTTCAAGCTGCGCGGGGTCTCCAGCCACATCATCGCCCTGGAGCGCCTGCTCAAGGGCATGGTTGAACCAGCCCCGGCCACGGCGGCGCTGCCGCTCGACTGAGCCGGCCCGCCGCGCCGCACCCACCGCCGGGCAGGCAGGCTGTCCGGCGGTGAGCCGTGAACGAATTTGTGGAAGCAGCGCCCGGCATGTGTTAATATCTAGCCGCCTGATGTAAACAGCATGTGAACCTTGCCCCCGCTGCGCGTGTACCATACACGTGAAACACTGGTGTGAGGCGGCGCAGGCCTGCAAAAAGGCATTTGACAGGCAGTGTGTTATCGTGCAAACTCTGCGCCTTAATGTTCGTTAAAATGAAGAAGCCCGGTTGCTCACAGGAAGGAGGGCCTGTCTCTTGGCAGTCCTGATGGAGGTCAAAGACCTCGTAACGCGGTTCTACACACAGGAAGGTACAGTCTACGCCGTCAACGGCGTGTCTTACACCCTGAACGAGGGTGAAACACTGGGCGTCGTGGGTGAAAGCGGCAGCGGCAAAAGCGTGCATGCGCTGTCCATCATGGGCCTCATTCCAATGCCGCCGGGCAAGATTGAAAAAGGCGAGGTGATCTTCCGCGGGCGCGACCTGCTCAAGCTCTCCAAGGAGGAGATGCGGCTGGTGCGCGGCGCCGAGATCGCCATGATCTTCCAGGACCCGATGACTTCGCTCAACCCGGTGCTCACCATCGGCACGCAGATCACCGAGGCGCTCAAGCTCCACATGGGCATGAACAACGCCGACGCGCGCAAACGCGCTGCCGAGCTGCTGTCGCTGGTGGGCATCCCCGACGCCGAGAAGCGCCTAAACGATTACCCGCACCAGTTCTCCGGCGGCATGCGCCAGCGCGTGATGATCGCCATGGGGCTGTCGTGCAACCCCAAACTGCTGATCGCTGACGAGCCGACCACCGCCCTCGACGTGACGATCCAGGCGCAGATTCTCGACCTGATCAAGCGCCTGCGCGACGAGTTCGACATGGCTATCATCTGGATCACGCACGATCTGGGCGTGGTGGCCGGCTTGGCCGACACCATCCAGGTGATGTACGCCGGCCTGATCGTCGAGCGCGGCCCAGTGGACGAAGTGTTCGCCAACACGCGCCACCCCTACACGCTGGGCCTGATATCGTCGCTGCCGCGCCTGGACGAGGGCGGCAACCGCCGCCTGACGCAGATCGAAGGCTCGCCGCCCGATATGCGCAATCCGATCACCGGCTGCCCGTTTGCGCCGCGCTGTGTTTATGTGCGCGATGTGTGCTGGGAGAACCTGCCGCCGCTCGAAACTGTCCCGGAGGCCTCTGTCCCCTCGCACACGATGGCGTGCTGGGTTGATGTCCGCACTAACGAACTGCGCCAGGGCGCGCCTGAGGCCAAAGGAGTCCCACTGTCATGATCAGCCCTGCCCCCCAACCCCAGACCAAACCGGCCGACCAGGAGCGCAATGTCCTGGTGCGCGTGCGCGGCCTGAAGAAATACTTCCCCATTACGTCTGGCATTATCTTCCAGCGCCAAGTGGGGGCGGTAAAAGCCGTTGACGACGTCAGCTTCGACGTCTACGAGGGCGAGACGCTCGGCCTGGTGGGCGAATCCGGCTGCGGCAAGAGCACGACCGGCCGCACCATCCTTCAGCTTTACCGGCCTACCGCCGGCACGGTCGAGTTCAAGGACGTGGACGAAAACGGCAAAGAGGTGTTCAAAGACCTCACCGCGCTCAAGGGCGAGGAACTGCGCAAGATGCGCCGCCGCATGCAGATGATCTTCCAGGACCCGTATGCGTCGCTCAACCCGCGCATGTCAGTGGGCCGCATCGTCAGCGAGCCGCTGCGCATCCACAACATCATGGGCAAAAAGGAGCAGGAGGAGTACGTCGCTCACCTGCTGGAGAAAGTGGGCCTCAACCCCTACTACGTCAACCGCTACCCGCACGAGTTCTCCGGCGGGCAGCGCCAGCGCATCGGCGTGGCCCGCGCCCTGGCGCTGGAGCCGAGCTTCATCGTGGCCGACGAGCCGATCTCGGCGCTGGATGTGTCCATCCAGGCGCAGGTGGTCAACCTGCTGGAAGACCTGCAGAAAGAGCTGAACCTCACCTACCTGTTCATCGCCCACGACCTGAGCATGGTGCGCCATATCTGCGACCGCGTGGCGGTGATGTACCTGGGCAAGATCGTCGAGCTGGCCCCAGCCGACGAGCTGTACGAGAACCCGCTGCATCCCTACACGCAGGCGCTGCTGTCGGCTGTGCCCATCGCCGACCCAGCCAAGGAGAAGAAGCGCCAGCGCATCATCCTCACCGGCGACGTGCCCAGCCCGGCCAACCCGCCGCGCGGCTGCAACTTCAACACGCGCTGTCCGGTGCGCTTCGATTTGTGCTACCGCGATCCCGACCCAGAGCTGGTCGAGGTCACGCCCGGCCACTGGGTGTCGTGCCACCGCGTGATGTAGCGCCGCCCGCCGCCCAGCGGATGAACTCCACAAAACAAACACAAAACAAAAAGGGCCTCGCGCCCTTTTTTTGCTGTTTCAAGCGGGCTGCTGTCACCGTCAGCCGGTGCGCTCGGCCACCACGATCACGCGGCGGTGATACAGGTTGCTGTTGGGATCGTAAGATGCGCCGTCACAGGTGATGAGCGTCAGCCGCTCGCCGCTGACCGGGTAGAGCACCGATAGGTCGTTGACAGCCACGCTGCGCACGTCGGCGACCGTGTACTGGCGGGTCTCGCCGCTGTAGCTGACGGTGACGATGTCGCCGGGGCGAAGGGTGTGCAGCGCCACAAAGATGCCAGGCGTGCGGTCCGGCATGTATGAGTGGCCGCCCACCGCGATGTTGCCGCCGCGATCGAACCAGCCGGTCCCCTGCAGATGGCCCAGACCGGTGAACCAAGGGTCAATCGTCCAGCTCACGCCGTTGAGCGGGAAGCGCCCAACAGCCGCGTCCACATTCAGCGCAGGGATCGAGATGCGCGTCTCGGGGCTGGCGGCGGCCGGGGCAGCGAGGCTTGTCAAGACGAGCAGAGCGACGGCCAGAACCAGAAGGCGGCGGGCGGTGGCATGGGCGGCGGTGTGTGTCATGGTGGGTGTCCTCGATCTCGTTGCTGCTGTTTTCACAAGTATAGAATTGATAAATTCATTATTTTGCTTAAGATGTCAATTCTTCACGCATTTTTCAGGGCGCGAGCGGTGGGCAGCCGTTGTTGCCAGAACCGGGCAGCGGGTTAGAATCGGGCGCAGGCAGGCAAGAGGAGCGCAGCTCTATGCCGTATGGTCGTCTCGACATCTTCTGGCCGGATGGCAGCATCAAGAGCTTTATGCTCAGCGGGCAGAGCACATCCGTTGGCCGCTCCAGCGGCAACACGCTGGCGCTGGATAACAGCACGATCTCGCGCTACCACTTCAGCCTGACAGTAGAGAGCGGCCAGGTCTACATTACCGACCTGGACTCGGCCAACGGGACCTATGTGGACGGCGTCAAGCTGGCCGTCAACGAGCGGCATCAGCTTTTCGGCGGCGAGGAAATCCTCATCGGCGACCTGCGCATGATCTATCATTACCTCGACCAAACGCCGACCCGGCTTGTGCCCGCCGTGGACGACGCGACGCAGCGCATCGAAATGTCGCTGCCGGAGTTCAGCATTGACCTGCACGCGCCGCTGCAGAGCGTCGCGCCCGGCGCTTACGTCACGGCGGAGCTGTCGGTAGAGAACAAGGGAACAGAGGATCGGCGCTTCGCCGTTGAGGTGACAGGCCTGCCGGCCGATTGGGTGCGAATTGACCGCCCGTCGCCGCTGGTGGAGGCGGGCGAAACGACGTTCGTGCTCATCACCCTGAAGCCGCTGCGCCGGCCGGAGAGCCGCCCCGGCAGCTACACGGCCCGCGTGCGGGTGTACCCGCAGGACATGCCGGACGCCGTGCTGGAGACGCCGATGGCGCTGCGCGTGCTGCCGTTTCGCGGCTTCGGGCTGGCGCTGGCTCAGGCGCGCCTCAGCGGGGCGCAGCGCTTCCAGCTTCATCTGCACAACCAGGGGAGCGTGCCGCTGCCGCTGACTGTCGCCGGGCGCGACGCCGCCGGCGCGCTGACCTTCGACCTGCCCACGCCTACGCTGACGCTGGCGCCCGGCCAGCAGCTCACCCTGCACGGCCGTGTGCAGCCGCGCCGGCGCGCGCTCGCCGGCAGCCCGCGCCGGCACACCTTTGACCTGCTGGTGCGCTCGCTCGATCACGCCGGCTTTCTGGCGGCCGTGCGCGGCCACTACATAGAGACCCCGCCGCTGCCAAGCTGGGCGCGCCCGGCGCTGCTGGCGCTGGCCGGCGCGCTCTTTCTGGTGGCGCTGCTCGCGCTGGCGCTCGGCAGCCCGCCGCCCGAGCCAGTCGTCGCCAGCGTGCAGCTCAGCAGCACCCAGGTGGGCCGCGGCACGCCCATCAGCGTGAGCTGGCGGGCAACCGACGCCGCCCAGGTGCGCCTGCTGGTCAACGGCACGCCGGTTTTTGTCGGCGCCAGCGCGGGCCAGAACAGCGCCAGCGTGGACACCGGCGCGCTGTTCGGCCCGGTGAGCGTGGTGGTGGAGGCGGTGAACGGCGAGCGCACCAGCGCGCAGTCGGTAACCGTTGACGTGTACGAGCCGCTGCGCTTGGAACGCTTCAGCGCAGCGCCGCCGCAGTTGTTCCGCGGCGTAGTGCAGCCGCTGATCGTCGAGTGGGAGGTGGCTGGCGCGGTGGACACGCGCGTGACCGCGCCCGAGGCTTTCACGCCCAACCTGCTGGAGTCAGGCGGGACAGGCGGCCGGTTCGAAATTGTGGGGATTCCGCTGGAGCCGGTGCGGCTGGCGCTGCTGGCGCACGACGCCGCCGGCGGCGCGCTGGCGCAGACGCTGACCGTCAGCGTGGTCAACCCGGTGTGCACCGCCAACGGGCCGGCTGAGCTGCGCGCCGGGCCGGACTTGGCTCATCAAGTGGTGGGCACAGTTCCGGGCGGGGTGACAGTGGTAGTGGACGCGCGCGACGCTGGAGGGGGCTGGCTGCGCGTGCCGGACCTGGGCGGCGGGCTGGCGGGCTGGGGCCTGCGCGACCAGTTCGCCTGCGCCGATTTCAACGCCAACGACCTGCGGGTTGAACTGAACGTGCCGCCCACGCCCACGCCCACGCTTACGCGCACACCGACGCCGGCGCCTACCCAGCCAGCGCCCACCGACACGCCAGGGCCGACGCCGACCACGGCCGGATAAGCGCGCCGCGTTAAGGTGTCATCTGCGGCAGAATAGTCGTGAACGCGCCGATCAGCTCGCTTACGCCGATGGGCTTGCCCAGAAAGACATCGGCCCCGGCCTTGAGCGCTTCGCTCATCAGGAAGCCGCCGGTCTGGCCAGAAACCACCACCAGCGGCGCGTTGAAGCCGCGCTCGGCCTGGCGCAGATAGTGCACCAGGTCCAGCCCGTTTATGTCCGGCAGCATCAGGTCGAGCACAACAGCCTGCGGCGCGTCGGCTGCAATTGCGCCCAGGGCGCTGGCAGCGGTGCTGACCACCCGCACTCGAAAGCCGGCCTGTTCCAGAATCATGCCGAACACGGCCGCCACATCGGCGTCATCCTCAACCACCAGCACGCGCTGGCCGCTGCCCAGCCGGGGAATGGGCTTGTCGTCGTCGGGCAGGCGGCGGCTGTCAGTCACCAGCGGCACAACTGCGAACAGCACTTGCAGCTTGAGCTGGCCTAACGCCAGCTCGTCGCCGTGGCGCAGCCGGTATTCGCGGTGTGGTTCCAGCAGGCAGCCGTTAAGGCGTGTGCCGTTGGCGCTGCCGGTGTCTTTGACGTGGATGCTGTTTCCGCTGGCCAGGATAGCGGCGTGCTGGCGCGAGACGCCCAGCGCATACCCGTTGTGCGGCCCTAAATCCACCGCTGGCACAATGCCGCGCTCGGGGTCAGCCCGCCCGATGGTCATGTGTTCGGTCACGCGCATCTGCATCGTGGAGGCCGTCCCCACCACGCGGAACTCAATCACCCAGGGCAGAACCGCGTCCAGCGGGCCGGTAGCCCGCACGGGCATGGCTGGCGCGTTGTCAAGCGCGCTTTCGTCCAGCAGATGCGTGCCGCGGGCGGCTCGGGTAAACACGTTGTTATCTGACATGCATTAACACCCTTGCGGCATTACCAAACACGTTAACTATAACCCAATTATACTGGACGAAGTGTAGAGAACGCAGCGGGATTCGTTGGGGTTTTGTGAAGATCGCCCTAAACAAAAAGGGGCAGGCTGTCGGCCTGCCCCGCTGCTGTGACGCGCATCCCGCTGCTTAGCTCACTTGAACAGCTCGCGCACGATGATGTTGCGCTGGATTTCGCTGGTGCCTTCGTAAATCTGGAAGATTTTCACGTCGCGCAGCAGCTTCTCCACCGGATACTCCTTCATGTAGCCGTAGCCGCCGAAGACCTGCACCGCGTCCACCGCCGCTTTCGTCGCCATATCGGCGGCGAAGGCCTTGGCGATGGCCGGGATGCGCGGGTTGGCGACGCCGGCGTCCACCTGCCAGGCAGCCTGCCACACCAGCAGGCGCGACGCCTCGTAGTTGATGGCCATCTCCGCGATCTTGTGGCCGATGGCCTGGTGCTGGAAGATGGGCACACCGAAGGCCTCGCGCTCGCGGGCGTACTTCACGCTTTCCTCCAGGGCGCGCCGCTGCAGGCCCACCGCCGCCGCCGCCACGCCGGGCCGGCTGTGGTCGAACACGTGCATGGCTAGGTAGAAGCCGCGCCCCTCGCCGCCCACCAGGTTCTCCGCCGGCACTTCAACGTTCTCAAACACGATCTCGGCCGTGTCTGAGGCGCGCTGGCCCAACTTGTCGAACTTTTTGCCCACGCTCACGCCGGGCATGTCGCGCTCCACCACAAAGCAGCTCATGCCTTTGTGGCCGGCGCTGGGGTCGGTCTTGGCGAACACGGTGAAAAAGTTGGCGTGCGAGGCGTTGGTGATGAACGTTTTAGAGCCGTTGATGATGTAAGCACCGTTCCGCTTCTCGGCGCGGGTGAGGATGCCGGCCACGTTCGAACCAGCGGCGGCCTCGGTCACGCCGTAGGACACATACTGGCCCTGATCCACCAGGCGCTCGCCCAGCCAGTATTGTTTCTGCCGCTCGGTCCCGCCCAAGATGATGGGCAGCGCGCCCAAGTTGTTGGTGCTGATGCTGGTGCCGATGCCGGTGCAGCCGTAGCCGAACTCCTCCGCCACGATGCACTCCTCCAGCACAGTCGCGCCCACGCCGCCGTACTCAGCCGGGATGTTCATGTTGGTCAGGCCCAGCTCGCGCGCCTTGTGAAAAATCGCGTCCGGGAAGATGGCGTGTTCGTCGTATTCGGCGGCGACAGGGATGATCTCGTTGGTCGTAAAGTCGCGCGCCATTTTTTGCAGCATCAACTGCTCGTCGGTGAGCGCGAAGCTGACGCCGCCGGCTGTAATCGTGTTTACCATCGTTTTTTCTCCACCCCAAATAATCAAACGGCCATTCGATTAATAAATTGTAGCATGGAAACTGCGCCCGGCAAGCGGGCAGGTTTTATTCGCTGCCGCCGTAGGCCGGGCGCGGCGCAGAGGGATACACCGCCGACAGCGCGGCCTGCGCCAGCAGCCCAGCCAGCGCGAACAGCGCCGCCCAGTGCAGGCCCAGGCCGAGGCCGAAGCTCAGCATCAGGCCGCCCGCCGCCGCCGCCAGCGCGATCAGCAGCGGCCCGCGCAGCGCCAGCAGCAGCGCGCCGCCGCCCAGCCCGCCGGCCAGCAGGCCCAGCAGCGTTACCGGCGTAAGCCCGACTGCTGTGCTCACCAGCAGCGTGAGGGCCGCCCCCGCGTAGAACCCCAGCGCGAACACCGCCACGTAGAACACAAACACGCTCATTCCAGCCCCCACGATGCCGCCCAGAAACAGCGCCGCAAACGTCGCGGCGCTTCCGCCGCGCGTGAGGTACAGCGTGATCAGCGCGGCCCCGGCGGCAAAACCGACGACCACCAGGGCCGTGTGGCTCATGCGCCAGCCGGCGCTTACGAGGGCCAGTCCGCACAGGATCAGCGCCAGCCGCAGCGGCAGCGGCCGCGGCGCCTCGGCCAGCCGCTGGTAGAGCACGGCGGTCTCACGCCCCAGCGCCTGCAGCGCGCCGCTGGCTGCGCCCGCCACCTGATCCACGGCCGGGTGTGTCGGCGTTTCGGCTGCCTGGGCTGCCGCGCCTGCCGCTGCCACCAGCAGGAGGCCCAACGCGCCAGCGGCTAGGGCCGCCCGCAGGCGGGTTGTGTGCCGCATGGCCCACCTCCGCATCTTCCAGCTTGTTATATTTATTGTAACCGGCCACCCCAGGCAGCATTACCCCAATCGCGCGGGGATCGAAATATTAGCGCTGCGCAGGCAAAAAACGCTATCATAAGACGCTGTTGCGCAGGTGCACACACGGAGGGCAGCGGCTTGTGAGCAGCTTTACGATCCGCCCTGTCGAACGAACAGACCGCAACTGGATCGCTCAGTTTCTCGACAAGCACTGGGGATCCACACGGATTGTGACCCGCGGCCAGGTTTACCTGGGCCATCTGCTGGACGGCTTCATCGCCGAGCAGGACGGCAAACCGGTGGGCCTGATCACCTATCGCATTGATGGGGACGCCTGCGAAGTTGTGACGATCAACAGCCTGGCGCAGGGCCAGGGCATCGGCACGGCGCTGCTGGAGACGGTCAAGCAGGTGGCGCTGGAGGCCGGCTGCCGCCGCCTGTGGCTGATTGTCACCAACGACAATCTGCCCGCGCTGCGCTTCTATCAAAAGCGCGGCTTCCATCTGGCAGCCGTGTACCCCAACGCGCTGGAGGCCTCGCGCCGGCTCAAACCGGAGATTCCCCTATTCGGCCTGGACGGCATCCCGCTGCGCGACGAGATCGAGCTGGAGCTGACGCTGTAGCGCGGCCCGCTGTGACCAATTCGCAAACGCGCGCCCACCCCCCAGCGGCGCGCCCGGCGCGCGCTCAGCGCTGGCCAGGGGGGCCTGCCAGCGCCCGCTTCATCTGACGCTGTGCGTCAGCGCGCCCGCCGGCACAGTCGGCGTGTACACGCCGTCAGCCGTGACGAAGATCGCGCTGCGCGCCCGCGCCGCGTCATACTGGCCGATCACGACCGTGTAGCGGCCGGCTGGCGTTCCCGATGGCAGCGCGAAAGCCATCTGATGCAGGTGCAGATCGCCGGCGCGCCACTGATAACCGGGGACGGCCGCGCCGTCCACGACCAGCGCGCGCTCGCCCTGGGCGTTGTAAACGTGAGCGAACGGCGCGAACAGCCAGCCGCTCGCCTCTAGCGGGAGCGGCTCGGTCACCTGCCAGGCGCTGATCACCCGCCAGCCGCTGCCAGCGCGTTCCAAGCGCGCGCTGACCGGGATGATGCCGTCATCCCCGCGCAGCACGCGGCCGTCGCGCGGGACAGCATCCGGCGTTAGGCGGTCCAGCGCCAGCGCCGCGCCGTCGGGCAGCAGCGCCCGCCACGAGGCAGCTGGGCTGACCGGCAGGCTGTCCAGCTCGCGGCCGGCGCGCACGACGACGGCCCCGCCCGGCGGCACAATCAGAACGGCGGGAGCGCGCTCGTCCTGCAAGTGGTCGAACGTCCGGCCCGCCAAGCTGGCCGTGATCCATTCTTCGACCGGGCTGATGACCAGCTCGGCCCCCGTGTAGAGCTGGTTGAGCGCCGCCCCCAGCGCCAGCCCGTGCTCCAGCGAGAGCGCGGTCAGGCCGTGCGCGCCGGGCAGGCGGGCCGTCTCCTGGGCGTAGCGGACGCTGTTCACCGCCATCAGAGCGCCAAAGGCCGCCGCCGCGAGCGCCGCCGCTGGCCCCAGCGCGCGCGGGCGCAGCGCGATCGCTGAGCTGATGGCGAAGGCCGCCAGCACCGCCCCGCCCGGCATCCCGATGAGCTGGTAGAACGGGTGCACGGCCTGGCTGACGTAGCTCATGAGCGCAGCCGGCAGAGCGAACCACAGCACCGGCAGCGCGGCCCGCCGGTCGCCGCGGGCCGCCCGCGCCAGCGCCAGCGCCGCCCCAGCCGCCAGGCAGGCGGTCAAAACCAGGTGCGCCGCCTGCGTGAGCGTCTGTCGCAGCACGGCGTCGCCCGCCGGCGCAGCAGCGCCGCGCGCAGCGGGGTAATCAGCGCCGGTAACCAGCCGCAGGGCGTGGCCCAGCGCCTCGCCGCTCAGCCGAGGGCCGCTGGCGCTGAAGCGCTCAAGCTCAGCGCCGAGCTGGCTGCTGTCAGCCAGCAGCGCCGCGGCGTACAGCGCGGTCGCGGCGGCAAAAGCCAGCGCGCCGGCAGCGCAGACGCGCCGCAAGCGCCGGTCGCGGGCGATGCGCCGCGCGTAGAGGGCCAGCGACGCGGCAAACGGCACAACCAACGCGAACGCCAGCAGATACGTCTGCGCTGCCAGCGTCAGCAGCGCCCAAGCCAAGCCCAGCCGGCGCCCAGGGCGAGGCGGCGCGCCGGCCAGCGCCGTCCACAGCGCCCATGCGAGCGCTGGGGCAAAGAAGGGCAGCAGGCCCTGCACCCACGTCAGGCGGCTGTACTCGATCACCCAGGGGTTGACGCTGACCAGAAAAGCCGCGATCAGCCCGACGCGCGGCCCGCCAACAGCGCGCCCGGCCAGGAAGGTGAACCACACGCCCAGCGTGTTCAGCGCGATGGTGAACACCACCGGCCCCAGCGGCGAGCGCGTCAGCGCGACCGCCGGCAGGTAAAGGTAGCCAGTGAGCGCCGGGTTGGCGAACAGCACCGACGTCTGCTGGCCAACCAGCGGCAGCGCGCCGCGCTCCAGCGTCAGCAGCGCCTGCCAGATGGGATAGGCGCGGTCGGTGTTGTGCTCGATCTGGAGCAGATAAGCACAGCGCAGCAGGCCGGCCAGCGCGACGACCGCGGCGGCGCCCCAGGCGTACAGCCTGCTGCTGGTGGACGGCTGAAAGCGCGCCATGCGTCCCTTCGCGCTGATCAGTACAGACTCAGCCGGCAATTGTAACCGCCCGCTGGCGCGCCCTCAACCGGCGCAGTCCGCGCAGCATCCCTGCCTGTGCGCGGCGCGCTGCAGGCGGCGCATTATTTTATCGGGTTTGCCAGGTCAGTCGGCGCGCGCGGCGGTCAAACCCGGCAGTGCCCACACGCGCGCCGTGTTGTCAGCGCCAACTGTGAGCAGGCGCGACCCATCTGGGCTGAAGGCAGCGCTGTAAATCATGCCGCGATGGCGGCCCACAAGGCCGGCCAGCGCCCCAGTGTTCGCGTCGAGCACCCACACCTGTCTATCCCGCAGCGCCACCGTCAGGCGCTGGCCGTCCGGGCTGAAGGCAAGGTCATTCACGATGTCGCCGTCATCGCTGTCGTCTGGCAGCTGGTAGGAGGCCTGCCGCTGGCCGTCCGCCGCTGACCACAGGCGGATGACGCCGGCCTCATCCGCAGTCGCAACTTGTGACCCGTCGGGGCTGAACGCTGCGGCTAGTATCCTCTGTTGGTGCGGCAGCGTGGCGATTGCTGTGCCGTCGTTCGCCGACCAGATACGCGCCTGATGATCCGGACTGAGTGTGACAAACCGCGTCCCGTCTGGACTGTAACGAACAAAGTAAGTCGGAAGGGGGCTGCTGTCGGGGCTGCCCAACGTCAGCCGCGTCTGCCGCTCAGCGATGGCATACAGTTCTAGGCGACCTTCCACGTTCCCGAACACAAGCTCGGCGCCGTCTGGGCTGAAGTCTGCGTCAAACAGCTCGGCGCTGGTGAAAGCGTGAACAGCTTCGCCTTCAGCGTTCCACAGCGCTGCCATTCCCGATCGTCTCCCTGCTGCGTTAAACGTCTGGTGAAGCGTCAGGTAGTGCGAACCGTCCGGGCTGACAGCCGCATCGAACATCGTGGAAGAAGAGACGTTCAAAGAAGAGACGTTCAACGGCAGCCTGCGAAATGCGCTGCCAGCCGCATCCCACAGCAGCACACCGTCAGACAGGCACGCGGTCATAATCTGCGCGCCATCTGGACTGAACGCCGCTCCAACCAACTCTCTATCTCTACTAATCACACTTCCGCTCGACAGACACGGCAAATCAACGACAGACGCGCTCTCCTGGGCAAAGTCCCACACGATCATATGCGCAGCGGAGATGATCAGCGCCGCGTGCGTTTCCTGAACGACGATGGGTTGGTTAACCCTATCGTCATTAAAGCTTGGTTCTGAAAATGTGAAACGGCTCGGGTCTGCGGCCTCATACGACCAGATCAGATCGCCTGTGTCGGCAGCCCACACGTAGGCCAGCGGCTTGTTCGGCCAGCTGGATACGCCTGTCGCCAGCAGGCGCGCGCCGTCCGGGCTGAACGCCACCGCCCGAATGTCTGGCGCGAAGTTTTCTCGCTCCGGATCGGCCAGGCTGATGCGCCGCAGCTCAGCGCCCTCAACCGACCAGAGCGCGATGTCGCTGTCGCCCACGGCGGCGATGCGCGCGCCGTCGGGGCTGAACGCGGCCGTGCGGCCGGCCAGAACCAGCCGTTCGGTCAGGGTTTCGAGGTCCAAAAGGCGTATCTGTCCCTCGTCGCGGCTGACAACCAGCAGCAGGTTGTTCGGCCCAAAAGCCGCGTCATCGCCGGCTGCGCTCAGCAGTTCAGCGCCATCAGCGGCGTCCCACAGCTGCACGCGCCCCGTCCAGGTGATCGAAACGATATAGCGCCCGTCCGGGCTGAGCGCGGCGCGGCGAAGCCCGGCCTGGTAAGGCTCAACCTCAACCCTAACCAACTGCTCGCGTTGGCCCGTCTCAACAGACCAGAGGCAGATACTGCTAGGGTCAAACGTGAGCAGGCGCGCGCCATCGGCGGAGTAGGCCAGCTGCGGCTTAAAAGTGCAGTGCCTGGTGGGGTTAACAATCCGCGTCTGCACGTTACCGCTGGCCACGTCCCAGATGTCAATCGCATCCTGTCTCGCGCCGTCCGAGTCGGTGATGAAAGCGAGGTACCTGCCATCCGGACTGAAAGCGATGCTGGATATGTCATCTGCTGGCGTGTACTTGTATGGTTGGTTGGCCAGCTCGTAGCCGCTCAGCAGGCGCAGGCTGTTCGGCCTGTCCAGCTCCTGAAGCCACAGGCCCGACGCAGATGCCACCGCTAACAGCCGCCCGTCGGGCGACAGCGCCACCTCTCTGGGCGCGGTGATGCCGATGCGTGTCACCTCGCTGAAGCTGGCGAAGGGTTCTGCGGCAGCAGCCGCGGCCGTGAATTGAATCTGAGCGATGGGTTCGCGCTGCAGCAGGGCAGCCGCAGCGGCGGCTGCGCCCGCTGCCAGCGCCAGCAGCAGTAGCGCACGGATTATCCAGTTCTTCGGCATTTGTCACTCATTTCTACTCGGCGGACAGACTGATTGGTCTCAGGTAGATACAAATGGCAAACGACTGAATCGCTTGGCGGCGCGCTGCGCCCACCGCCAGTACCAGTATACGGTTGCTGCTGCCGCTGTAAGATTAAACGATGCTGAGCGCACCCCAGCGCCGGCCGCCGCCACACGGCCGCAGCCGGCTTCGCCAAGCCAGGGCTTTCGGGCTACAATTAAGATAACGTAAGCGCCTCGGCCGGCTGCCGCGCCGGGGGACTATCTGGCGATTTGTGCGCCGCGGTTTTACATTACAATACATGGAAGAGCGCCGCCGCGCTTGACAGGGGGATGAGCGTGCCCGTCGAACGGTCAACAAAACAGAGCAACCAGCCGAACCGTGAGGAACTGCTCAACATGGCTATCCGCAGCGCGCGCGAGGGCAACACCGAAAGCGCGCGCGTGATGCTGCGCCGTGTGCTCAGCGAGGACCGGCGCAACGAACGCGCTATGCTGTGGCTGGCGCAGATCGCCGAGACGCCGGCCGAGCGGCGCAAGTGGCTGGAGCGGGTGCTGGAAGTGAACCCGGACAACACCAAAGCGCGCGAGGCCATCAGACGCATGGCTTACAAGCGCAGCGCCCGCGAGAACCGCACGCTGATCATCTTCGGCATGGTGGCTGGCGTGCTGGTGGTGCTGCTCATCGTTGTGCTGCTGGCTCTGGCTCTGGGCGCGTTTAACTAGGCGCGGACGCCCGGCCCGCCGCCCAAACTGTCTTTGCACTTGGGAGAAGCGCTGTGTCCAACCCGGCTGACCTACAGGAAAAGCTCAAACTGGGCATCGAAGCTGCGCGCCGGGGGGATCGCGAGGCTGCCCGCCTGCTGCTGCGCCAGGTGGTGAGCGCTGACCCGCGCAGCGAAAGCGCCTGGATGTGGCTGGCCTCGGTGGTAGACAGCCTGGCTGAGCGCCGCGCCTGCCTGCAAAACGCCCTCAAGCTGAACCCCAACAACCAGCGCGCCCGCGAGGCGCTGAACCGCCTGGACGCCGCCGCCGCTGGCCGCCCCTTGCCGCCTGCGCGCCGCGCCCCTCCCCAGCCCGCCGCCCGCGAACAGGCTGGCGGTTTTCGCCTGGTGATCGCCGCGCTGCTCGTCGTGTCCGTGCTGGCGCTCGTCATCTTTCTGGTGGTCAGCGCGCTGGGCAGCGCCAGCCTCGCGCCCGTCAACCAAGCCACCGCTGAGGCCGCCATCAACCCGACGCCTACGCAAACGCCTGATCCGGCCTCATACACCGCTACGCCGTTCTTCGGCGTGCTGGTGACGCTCGCGCCGGACGCGGTCAACCTGCCGCCGACGTTCACGCCCACCCACACGCCAACTGCTACCGTCACGCCCACGCCCACCGCCACGCCCTACCCGCTGAACGCCTTCAGCATGCTGCTGGTAGCCCTGCAGCCGGGCGAGGCCGAGCCGGCGCTCTACGCCGCCGCTGGCGACGGCAGCGGCGCGCGCCTGCTGGAGGCGGGCATCAGCGAGGCGGCCTACGACCCGTCTGGCCGCCTGATCGCGTTTGTGCGCCCAGTCACGACCGCCAGCGGCGAGGGCGATGCCGCCGCCACGACCACTGCCAGCGAGCTGTTCGTCGCCCCAGCCGACAACCTGGCCGCCGCGCGCCAGATCACAACGTTGGGCCGGACGGTCGCTGGCCCGGCCTGGGCGCCCGACGGCATCCGCTTGGCTTTTGCCAGCGACGTTGACGGCGATTTCGAGATTTTCACCATCACCGAGGACGGCAACAACCTGCGCCAGATCACCATCAACGAGGGGATTGTTGACCGCGACCCGGTGTGGTCGCCAGACGGCGAGAGCATCGTGTTCGCCTCTGACCGCGACAGCCCCGGCCTCACGCGGCTGTTCCGCATGTCGGCGTTGGGCGACAACCCAACGCTGCTCACGCGCATCGGCGGCAGCAGCTTCGCGCCGCGCTGGTCGCCCAACGGCCGGCTGATTGTGTTCGTTAATGACGCCAACGGCGACGCCGACATCTACACCATGGAGCCGAACGGCGAGGGCGTGTTCCTGCTCACGGTAGACGACGGCGGGGCCGAGGATCGCACGCCGGCCTTCACGCCTGACAGCCGGCTGGTGGTCTTTGCCTCTAACCGCCAAAGCGACGTGTTCCAGGTGTATACTGTGGACCTGCGCGGCAGAACCGTGACCCGGCTGACGCAGGACGACCGCGACTATCAGGCGCTCGATTACCGGCCGGAGCCGCGGCTGCGCCTGATCCAGAACTGAGAGGGAAGCGTGTGAGCGACGAAAAAGACATCCAGCAGCTTCTGCGCGAGGGCATTGAGGCGGCGCGCGCCGGCAGCAAAGCCGCCGCTCGTCAGAAGTTCGAGGAGGTGGTCGAGCGCGACGAGAACAACGAAAAAGCCTGGCTGTGGCTGGCCTCGGTTGTGGAGACCGAGGAGGAGAAGCGCGTCTGCCTGGGGAACGTGCTGTTTATCAACCCCAACAACGAAAAAGCGCGCCAGCTCATGGAGCGCCTAGACGCCAAGAAGCGCGCCCAGGAGGAGGCCGAAGAGGTTGTTCCGGGCGTTTCGCGGCGCCAGTTCACGCTGATCGTGGCCGGGGGCCTCGTCGCCATCGTCGCTATCGTGATTTTGTTCGGCGCCATCATCATTTCGAACAACGCTCGCCAGGCCGCCGAGGCGCTGGCCCTCACCGAGATCGCCGGCGCGCAGACGGCCACAGTGGCTGCCGCGCTGGCCGTCGCCCAGGCGGCCACCGAGACGGCGGTCGCTGAGCGCGGCACGCCTACGCCCACGCTCCGCCCGGACCTGCCGCCCACCTGGACGCCCGAAATCGTCGCGACGGCCGTCACCGAGATCCCGGCGCTGCCGTTCCCGCCGCCGCGCGTGCAGGGCAGCCTAGTCGTGTGGGGCGGGCGCGACCGCTTGAGCGTGGGCGCGCTGCCGCTGCTGCTGTTTCCGGTCAGCGGCGAGGGGGTGTTCACCCGCATCGGCGAGCAGGTGGGCCGCGACGTGCGCTTTGCCGGCAACGGTCAGCGCGTGGTTTACAGCCGCTACATCACCACCACCTTCAGCTTCAGCCTGGAGGCCGTCAACACCAACGGCACGCAGCCACAGCTGCTGCAGTTCAACGCGCCGGTGATCGAAAGCACCCAGCCCGACTACTGCCGCAACGCCAACCGAGTGGCTTTCATCTCGTCGCCGGCCGAGGGCCCCACCGGCGGCAACTTCCAACTGACCGAGCGGCCGCCTCAGGTTTACATCCACGACTTTGACAACAACAAGACGGTGCGCCTCACCAACGACACCGTCAGCTACTCCAGCCCGGCCTTCTCGCCGGACTGCTCGCTGCTGGCGGTGATACGCGACGACAAGAACAGCGCCAGCCCCGGCCCGGACATCATCATCGTGACGCTCAACAGCATCAACTGGTCGGTGCTGCCGCAGCGCCCGCCGGCCGAGGGCGAAACGCTCACGCCGGAAACGTTCGCCGTCATCGGCATTGAGAACCGCGTGGTGAACCAGCTCACCTCCGATCTGGCCGGCTCGATCGAGACCACGCCGCGCTGGACCGCCGACGGCCTGCAGATCGTGTACGCCGCCGCGCCAGGGACCAACCCGCGCGCCAGCGACATCTACATGGTGAACGCTCAAGGGGCAAGCACGCCGCGCGCCCTGGTGCGCTCGGAATTTGACGACCGCAACCCGGTCATCAGCTCGGACAGCCGCTACCTGGCCTTTGCCAGCAACCGGGCCGCCACCGGCGCCTACAACGTCTTCGTGATTGACCTGGAAGATGGAACCGTGTGGCAGCTCACCAACGCCGAAGATGACCACTTTCCCGGCGACTGGTGGCTGCCATGAGTGCTGGAGCAGCGCATTGACCATGACCAACGTGCAGGCCCCGCCGCAGGACAGCCGCGCGCGCTTCGCCCGCCTGATGTCGGAGGGCCGCCAGGCCCTGGAGCGCGGCGACCGCCAGCGGGCGCACGACCTATGGCGCGAGGCCGCTTTGATTGACCCCTACAGCGAGCAGGTGTGGCTGGCGCTGCTGCAGGTGCTGGAGACCGATGCCGACCGCAAGGTGTGCCTGGAAAACATTCTGGCCATTAACCCGCTCAACGTGCAGGCGCGCCGCCAGCTTCACAGCTGTGAGTTAGCGGAGCAGCGCGCCCTGCGGCGGCAGGAGCGCGCCCGCCGCCGCGCCGAATCCTACCGCCGCCAGCGCTGGCGGCTGCTGGCGCGCGCCGTGCTCATGGGGATACTGCTGGGGCTTGCCGGCGCGTTCTTCGCCGTCGTGTTACAAATCGTGATACTCTACCTGCGCTAGCGCTGACGGCGCGTCCCGCGCAATCGCTTCCTGCAGCTCGCCCGAGAGATGGGTGAGGTTGGACGACACCATCTCGACCATGCGCGTGCTGGCCAGGCTTTGCTGCGTGATGTGGTCAATCATGTCAATCTTGATGGCGATCTGCTCCAGGTCTTCCATCTGCTGCCGGATGACGTCGTAGATCGCCTTGACCGCACGGTAGGATTCGCTCACGTTGTGCGCCAGGTGCACCATCACCTGGTCAGCTTCCTGCGTCAGCGTCACGCCGGCGTCCACGCCCTGCAGGCCCACCTGGGTAGCCTGGATCGTCTCGCGCATCGCGTTCTGGATCTCGCCCAGCGTGGCGCGCACCTGCTTTGCCGCCGCCGTGGACTGCTGCGAGAGCGTGCGCACCTCGTCGGCCACCACGGCAAAGCCGCGCCCGTGCGCGCCAGCGCGCGCCGCCTCGATGCTGGCGTTGAGCGCCAGCAGGTTGGACTGCGTAGCGATCTCGCTCACCGACATGATGATTTCGTCAATGCGCCGCGTGAGCTGCCCCAAGCGGACAATCGTCTCGGCGATGGCCGAGACCTGCACCCGAATGTCGTGCATGCCAGCGATGGCCTGCTTGATAGCCGCCTGCCCCTTCTCTGAGAACTCAGCCGAGTGGCCGGCCATCAGCGTGACTGCGCGCGCCTGTTCACGAATCTGCTCGGAGGACTTCAGGAAACCCTCCAACAGCTCATTAGCCTGGTTGATGATCTGCACCTGTTCGGCGGCCCCCGCTGACTGTTGGGCCGTCACGTCGTTGATGGCCTGAATGGCGCGCGCCAGCCCGTCGGCTGTGACGCGGATGTGCATAACCAGGTGTTCCGCCTCGGCCGCTGCGCTGCTGGGTTGGTCAGCCGGAACGGCCGCCCCAGCCGGCGGCTGCGTCAGCAGCAGCGCCGTAAGCTGCCCCAGCACCAGCAGGCCCAGCCCCAGCACGACGTGCTCGGCCGTCAGCGGCGGGTAAAGCGACCACCAGCGCACGCCCAGCGCCATCAGCGGCGCAGCCAGGTGAGCGAGGGCCAGCAGCGCCGCCCGTTCAATCGAGTCCTGCGCGGCCAGCAGCGTGATCAGCACGGCCAGCCCGGCCAACGCCATCCACCAGGCGTCGAACGCGGTGTAGAACAGCAGGCCGAAGGCCGTCAGCGCCGCCAGGATCACCTGGGCGGCTGCGTCCAAAGCGGCCATGCGCCAGCGCGCCGTCAGCGCGATCAAGCTGGCCCCGGCGGCCAAGTAGGCCAGCGCCAACAGCAGTTTGAGCGGATCCGGCGCCGCGCTGTAAGCCGCCAAAAACAGCGCCCCCGCGCTGACTGCCACCAGCCCGGCCCGCGCAGCGCCCGGCCAGCGCGCCAGCGCGCCGGCAGCAGCGCGATGATAGCGTTCAATCATGGTGTTGCCATCCGTGAACAGTGTTCCTGTCTAGAGCATACTGCTGATGCGCCGGCCTCACAAGTCAGCCTGTCTTAAGCCTGGCAAAAAAACTCTTGCCAAACGCCGTCCCTGGCGCTATACTAATGGACACAATGCGGGCGTAATTCAGCGGTAGAATGCTTCCTTGCCAAGGAAGATGTCGTGAGTTCGAATCTCATCGCCCGCTCCACACCGGCCCCGGTCAGCGCTGACCGGGGCTTTTTCGCGCTGCCGCAACGCGCCGCCCGCACCTGCGTATACTTGAGTAGAGTGTGGTGGGAGGCGCGCAATGCCCTCGAACGACTTCCACATGGGCGCGGCCCACACGCTGCGCTGCCTGGTGTACGCGCTGCTGGCGCTTCCGCTGGGGGCAGCCTACGCTGTGCTGCTGGCCGCTGGGCTGGCGCTGGGGCTGGCGCTGGCCCCGCTGTGGGTCGGGCTGCCCATTTTGCTGGCCACGCTGGAGCTGGCGCGCAACATGGCGGCCAGCGAACGCCACCTGCTGTACGTTCTGTTGGGCGTCGCCGCGCCGTCAGCCAGCCCACGCGCTGCCGCCGGACTGCGCGCCCGGCTACAGGCCCACCTGACCGACCCCGCCACCTGGCGCATCCTGCTCTACCTGCTGCTCAAACTGCCGCTGGGCGCGCTGTCGTTTGCGCTCACCGGCGGCCTGTTCAACCTGGCGCTGGCGCTGCTGGCCGCCCCCCTTACCTACACCAGCGCGCCGCTCGACCTGGGCTTCGCCTACGTCACCACAGGCAGCGCCGCCGCGCTGTGCGCGCTGCTGGGGGCGCTGCTGCTGCCGCTGGGGCTGACAGCCGCGCGGCTGCTGGCGCGCCTGTGGGCCGGCTTGGGGCGGCTGCTGCTGAGCGCGGAGAAACCCAAGCGCGCGCCAGGACGCACCGTCGTTATTGTCACCAACGAATGATACAATGGGCGCTGACGCCCGCGCCAGCAAGGACACGGCCATGAAACTGTACCTAGTTCGGCACGCCGAAGCCGAGGACGCCAGCGAAACCGTCACCGATTACAACCGCCGCTTGACGGCTGCCGGCATCAGCCGGATGCGCGCCGCCGCGCACGTGATGCAGCGTATGGGCCTCAAGCCGCGCTGCATCTACAGCAGCCCGCGCGCCCGTGCCCTGCAAACCGCCGAGATCATTGGCGAAGCGCTCAAAGCGCGCGTCGAAGTTCACGATGGCGTTGATTTTTCGTTCGACGTGCAGACAGTAGAGGCCTTGGGCAGCGACTTGAATGACAGCGACGAGCTGATGTTCGTGGGCCATGACCCCAGCATGAGCAAGGTGATCAGCGACCTGACCGGGGCCAACGTGGTGCTGAAAAAGGGCAGCCTGGCCCGCATTGACATCGTCAAGATCGCCTCGCCGCTGCGCGGGCGGCTGGTGTGGCTGATTGCGCCCCGCGTGTTCGACGCCGTGGCCAAGTCCGGCCCACGCGGCTGACGTTCGCCTGGCGCGTGCCCGCCGCTGCGGTTGACTCTCCCCCCTGCCGTGCTATAATCGCGCCGCGCTGTGCGCCCGGCGCGCGCGCAGCCGGCGTCGGCCACGACCCGGGTTTCGAGTGAAGTTTAGCGGAGAAAAACAGACCATGCGGCTGATGCGCCAAGCGAGCCTGTGGACAATTGCGGTGATCCTAACGGCGCTGGCCGCCGGGCTGGTTCAGGCCCAGGACACCGAGCTGCTGCAAAACCCCGGCCTGGAAGAAGGCCTCTTCGGGCCGTACACAACGCGCCGAGGCGGCGACAAGCCCATCTACCTGCCTCCGTCGTGGAACGCTTGGCTGGCCGCGCCCACCGGCGACTTCTTCAACCGATCCGATAAAGTCGCCATCTTCCCGCACCCCGGCCCAGGCCCCGACCCCATCGAGGGCCAGCGCGCCATCAACGTTGACTGCGGCTTTGCCACCTGCACCGTGGCGATCTACCAGCAGGTGCCGGTGCAGCCCAACACCAACGTGCAGGCCAGCGCCTGGGCGCAGGTCAAGGCGTGCAACCTGGGCGGCGGCTCGACGTGCGGCTCGGCCGTTGAGTCAGGCGCGCAGACGCGCATCGGCATTGACCCCAACGGCGGGACTGACCCCAACGACAGCGACATCGTCTGGTCCAACTGGGTGCAGCCGCACGACCAGTGGCTGGAAATGCGCGTGAGCGCCACTACCACCGGCTCGACAGCTACCCTGTTCTTGTACAGCACCCAAGCGAACGTGTCTGACCTGAACAAGACCTACTGGGACAAGACCTCGCTCACTGGCGGGGGCGCGGGCGGCAGCGCTGGCCAGCCAGCCGCCACGCCAATCCCCACCGCGCCGCCCTCAGTGCCGTTTGTCGTGCCGCAGGGCGAGCGCCCGGACGGCTCGATTGTGCACGTGGTGCGCCCCGGCGACACCATAGACAGCATCGCTGTGGCTTACCGCATGACACGTGCCGATATCCTGGCCCGCAACAACATTCCCGACCCGCGCATCATCCGCGTCGGCCAGGAGATCCTCATCCGCGAGCCGCTGCCCACCGCTGGCGAGCAGCTTACCGAGGCCATTGAGGATATTGCGGATGAGGAAGCGAGCGCAGGCGCGCCGCCCGCCGAGCGGCCAGCCGACCAGCCGGCTGAGGACGCCGCCGCGCCTGACTCCCTGGCTGTGGCGCAGGCCGCCGCGCCTGCTGAACCGGATGCGCCGCCCGCTGAGCCAACCGCGCCGCCGCCGCCCGCCCCGGTCATCTCAGTGGCGGATGGGCGCGTGCTGCCCGCCGCTGACCCAGCCGCGGCGCTGGCGCGCGTGTGCGCCCTGGTGTTCAACGACGCCAACCGCAATCGCATCCAGGAACCTGACGAGGCCCTGCTGCCTGGCGCGACGCTGGCCCTCACCAGCGGCGCTGACACCCTGGCAACTGCCCAGACCGACGGCGTAGGCGACCCGCAGTGCTTCGACGATCTGCCGCCTGGCGACTACGTGCTGGCCGCCAGCGCGCCCACCGGCTTTGGCCTTACGTCGCCGGATCAGCTTCGGCTGCGCCTGCTGCCAGGTGTTCCGCTGGAGGTGGCCTTCGGCGCGGCTGAGGGCGTAGCTCCCGCGCCACCGCCGCCTGCCGACGCCGGCGCGCCGCCAGTTGAGGCCGCCAACGACGCCAGCGCGCCGCCGGCCTCGCCGTTGGATCAGATTATGGAGAACAGCGGGCTGATCGTGTTCGGCCTGGCTGCTGTAGTGCTGATCAGCGGCCTGGGGCTGAGCCTGGCGCTGCGCGGGCGCTAACCGGCGAAAGGCGACCACCCGATGCGCCTGTTTTTCCTGTGCACCGCGCTGGCCCTGTTGGCGCTGGCCAGCCCCGCATCTGCCCAAACCGGCGGGCAGTTCTGTGTGCGCGCCTTTGAGGACCGCAACGCCAACCAAGCGCTCGACCCCGGCGAACCGTTTCTCACGCGCGACGTAGCCGCCGCGCTGCTTGACGCCGACGGTATCGTGATCGCCAGCGCCCTGATGGACGACTCGCCCACAGCCGCGCAAGGCGTGATCTGCTTCCAGTTCCTGCCGCCCGGCCAGTATTCGCTGCAAATCACCAGCGCCGTCTACACGCCTACCACGCCGGACACTGTTACGGCGTCCATCGGGGCGGGCACGCTGCCCACCGTTGTCGAGTACGGCGCGCGCCGCGCCGACGCGCTGGCTGCCGCGCCGACGCGCGCCGCCAGGGTCGGCTTCACGCTGCCGGAAAACGAAGCGGTGCGCGTCGGCCTGTCGCTGCTGGGCGCGCTGGGCGTCATGGGCGCGCTGGGCGCGCTGGGCCTGCTGGTCTATCTGCTGGTTGTGCGGCCGCGGCCCACAGCCTCCGCTGTGCCGGCCCGCCGCCCGCCGACAACCGGCTCTGGCTCGATGCCGCCGGTCAGCGCCGTCCCAGACGACTACTTGGCCGACGCCATCAGCGTTGAAGGCGACGACAGCCGGCTCTGAGCGTCCTGCGTTAGTTATATTGTGACATTCTACACTGTACACCCCTGGCTTTTCGCATTACAGTATGGCTAAGGAGAGCCTGCGGGAGGTTAAAGCCATGTACGTGAAGATCAATCGCGATGTGTGCCCCGCACATCTGGCGCTGTGTGAGCGCTGCTTGGGCCAGTTCCTGAAGCACCCAATGGGGTACGAGCGGCGCTGCTTCGAGATCATTGAGGAGGATGCCGGCGGCGAGGAGCTGCTGACACTGGAGATTCACAGCCAGGGGCACGTCGTTACCATGACGCTGGACAAAGAGCAGCGCGAGCTGATGGCTGGCGAGGGCTGGGCCTATTTCGTGGACTTCCCGGTGCCGATGTACCGCAATGTGTCGTAAATAAGCCAGCGCCGGCCGCGGCGCTGAACTGTGAAAACGGCGGGCATTCCACCGCCGTTGTGATTCGCCGCGCTTAACAGGCTGGGCAGCGGGCGGTATGATGGATGCGGCTGAACGGACACAGGGAAAGGCATCCGCATGACCGAACACACCGCCGCTGACCCGCTGGAGCACACCCCGCTGCACACGCTGCTGGTGCAGACCAACCGGCTGCAGGCCATCCCGCCGGCGGCGCTGGCCCTGATAATCGCCGCCTGCGCCGCGCTGGTGGCGCTGGCCTGGGCTGCCCAGGCGGAGACCAGCGCCGCGCTGCTGGTCAGCGGGGCTTATGCGCTGGCCGCGCTGGTCAATTGGGGCGCGCTGTGGGCGCTGCCCGCGCGCGGGCGCAGCTTCGGGCCAGACCGGCCCGCCGCGCTGGCGCTGGCGCTGCTGCTGGCCGCGCTGCTGATCGCGCTGGGGCTGCTGGCCGCGCCCTGGCCGCTGGCCCTGCTGCTGCTGGCTGCGGCGACAGCGCTGGCCGTCTACGCGACGTGGGTCGAGCCGTTCCGCCTGGGCGTGACGCAGCAGACATACGCCACCCGAAAGTGGCCCGCCACCGCGCCGCCGCTGCGCCTGCTGCAGGTGGGCGACCTGCACATCGAGCGCGTCACCGCGCGCGAGCGCCGCCTCAACCAGCTCATCCGCGACCTCAAGCCGGACGTGATTGTGTTCACCGGCGACTTCGTCAACCTGTCCAACACGCACGATCCTGTCGCCGAAGACGCCATCCGCGCCGTGATCCGCGAGTGGTCTGCGCCGCTGGGCGTGTACTGCGTCTCCGGCACGCCGCTGGTCGAGCCGCTGGAGCGCGTGCGCGCCTTTGTGCGCGGGTTGGACAACCTCACGCTGCTGGACAACCGCTGGGTCACGGTGCAGACGCCTGCCGGCCCGCTCAACATACTGGGTCTGGTGGTGACACACGACATGGCGCGCGACCGGGCGCTGCTGGCGCAGATGGCGCGCCACATGCCGCCCGCCGGCCTGCACCTGATGCTGATGCACCCGCCGGACATCGCGCCGGAGGCCAACGACGCCGGCTTCGACCTGTACCTGTGCGGCCACACGCACGGCGGGCAGATCCGCCTGCCGCTGATCGGAGCCGTGTTCTCCAGCAGCCACCTGGGCAGCCGCTTTATCATGGGCCGCTATGAACTAGGCACGACCACCCTCTACACTGCGCGCGGCGTGGGCCTGGAGGGGTTAGGCGCGCCGCGCGCCCGCTTGTTGTGCCCGCCAGAGATCGTGCTGTGGGAGATCAGCGGGGCAGGGTGAGGCTCAACCGCCGCCGGCCAGCCAGCGCTGCAGCGCCATCACGCCGGCCAGGTTGCGCGCAAACTCGCTGTCGCTGCTGCTTTGCAGCTCCACGTCGGCCGCTGGGATGCCCTGCCCGTCCACCCATGAGGGGGCTGTGCCGGTTACGCGGTAGGCGCTGAACGGCTGGCCGTAGCTGTAGCCGGCTGCCTCGCCCAGCACCTGCGCCAGCAGCGCCGAGCCGTGGTCGCCGTTGCAGCGGCCGGCAAACACGCCGCTGGCCGCGCTGTGGTAGAACAGGACGGCCGCCGGTTGGAGCTGCCGCACCAGCGCCGCCAGCGCCTGCGTCTCTGGCTCGGAGAACGGGCGCGGCCCGGCACTGACCGGCTGGTCGCGCCACACTGCCTGCGCAGACCAATTGCAGCCCCAGTTGCGGTTGAGGTCCACGCCGTTGGCGTTGAAGCGGCCCTCGGCCGACCGGCCGCGCGCCAGCCCGTCGGGGTTGGCCGCCGGCAGCAGCACCAGCGCCATGCCGGGCAGCACGTCGGCGGGGTTAGCCTCGAAGTGGGCGATTAACTCCTCGATCAGCGTTACGGTGTTGGCCTCCCACCCGCCGTGAATCCCGCCCACCAGCAGCAGCGCGCGCGGCCCCGCGCCGAAGCGCCGTGCAGTGATGGCCCGCCCCTCCACCGAGCGCCCCACCTCGAACCAACCGGCCGGCAGAGCCGCCGCCTGCGCCGCTGCTGTGAACGGCCGCGGGTCAACCAGCGGCGTCAGTGTGGCCAGGGGGGCGCTCACAGCGCCCGGCGGGGCCGCTGGCGTGATTCGCGCCGTTGGCAGCGCCGCCACCGGCCGCGGCGGCAGCGTAGCGGGCAGCAGCAGCGGGCGCGGCGCAGCGCTGGCTGGCGGCGCTGCGCTGTCGCCTATGACGAAAGTCTGCTGGCACGCCGGGACGGTTGCGAGTATGATTAAGGGAACAATGACATAGATGCGCTGTCTGGCTTTCATGCCAGACACCACGCTTGGCGGAGGTGCGCTGTGGCGAGCCGTTCGATGCTCCGGTTAGTGCCTGTGTTGGCAGTTGCTGCGCTGCTGGCCGCTGCCTGCCAGCCGCAGGACGAGACAGCGCTGGGCGCGCTGCCCACGCTGGCCGAGCTGCCCTCGCTCACCCCCAGCGACACGCCGTCGCGCACGCCCACGCCGACGCCAACGGCCTCGCCTACTGACACGCCCACGCCGACGGCCACCAACACCGGCACACCCACGCCCACCTTCACGCCATCCATCACCGTTACCTCGTCGGTCACGCCCACGTTCACCCTCACGCCCACGCCGACGGCCACCAGCACGCCCACGCCCACCGACACGCCAACGGCCAGCGCCACGCCGATCACGCCGGAGATTTTGAGCTTTACCGCCAGCGCAACCACCGCAGCCCCCAACACCGTCATCACGCTGGCGTGGACGGCCAACGCCGACAGCGCGCGCATAGACCAGCTTAACCAGCAGGGCGCTGTAACGCAAACGTTCCCCGTTGTGCCCAGCGGCCAGCTTGCCGTGACCGTCCCCGCTAACCAGGGGCGCGTCATTGTCTACCGACTGGTGGCTATCCGCAGCGGCCAGGAGACCTCGCGCTCGATCCCGATCACGCTCACCTGCCCGATTGCCTGGTTCTTTGGCAACGAGTTCGCGCCGCCCGGCAGCGGCTGCCCCACGGCTTTAGGAGCTATCGGCCCCGGCGCGTTCCAGCAGTTTGAGCGCGGCCTGATGATCTACGTCAACGCCAACGCCCTTAACCGCATCTACGGCCTGCAAAACGCCGACAGCCGCTATGCAGCCTTCCCCAACGGCTGGACCGGCGCCGACCTGCCTTACGACCCCGCGCCGCCCGGCCTCTTCCAGCCGCAGCGCATGTTCCGCTGGGCCTTCCTCAACACGCTGGCGCCGGTCAGCACCTGGCAAGCCCAGATCGGCTGGGGCACATCCGCCATTGACGAGGGGCAGCGCACCATCCAATTCGAGGAAGGCGGCCCCTTCTACATTGACTCGCCCATCGGCGTCTTCCGTTTCTCCGGCGGCGATCAGGGCACGTGGACGCGCATACGCTAAACCGCTGAGCCGGCCCCGTTTCAATTTGCGCCCGGCGTGGCATAATGGATGCCGCTGTGTTTTGGTCGGAAACAACGCTGTGGACCCAACCCTGATTCTCTTTGCCGGCCTGCCTGGCGGCGGCAAAACGACGCTGGCGCGCCTGGTTGCCCAGAAGCTGCGCCTGCCCACGTTCTCCAAAGATCGCGTGCAGCGCGTGCTGCGCGACCATCACCTGGCGGCGGAGAACACGGGCGACGGCTACTATATCATCCTGGACATGGCCGACGAGCAGCTCGGCCTGGGTGTGAGCGCCATCCTGGACGCCACCTTCCCGCTGGATCACTTCCGCACAGTGGCCAGCGAGATCGCGGCGCGCCACAGCGCGCGCTTCTGCGCCTTCTACTGCTTCTGCTCCGATGACGGCGTGTGGCAGCGGCGCATGGAGCAGCGCGTGCAGTACGTGCCGGGCTGGCGGCCGGTTGGCTGGGACGACGTGCTGCGCATGCGCGCCTACTACCAGCCGTGGGGCGCTAACGCCGTGCCGGTTGACTCGCTCCACCCGCCAGAGGAGAACATCGCCGCGGTGATGGACGCTATCGCCAGCGCGACCCAGCGCCGCTACATCCCCTACCAGCCGCGCGACCGGCGCGACGTGCCGGCGCAACAACTCTAGCGGCCCGAATTCGTATAGGTGTACTGGCCACGTGAGGCTGCCTGACCTGTGTTGAAAAGGACGTTGAACTGCGTGCGCTACCTGCCAATTGTGTGTATGCTGCTGGCCTTGGCTGCTGGCTGCGGCGCGGCCCCGGCCACTGAAATCCCGCCAGACCCTGTCACGCTGGTTGCCCAAGCGGCGGCCAACATCCGCGCCAGTGACCGCTTTCGCATGACTGTTGAGCGCACTGGCGCGCCCTACGAGGTGGACACCGGCCTAGGGCGGGTGACCTTCCGCCGGGCCAGCGCGCAGTACGTTGCGCCGGACACGCTCCAGGCCACCGTCAGCCTGACAGCCGCCGGCCTCACCGCCGAGGTGGACATCTTCGCGCGCGGCGAGAACCAGTGGTTCCGCAACGTAATCCTCACCGGCGGGAGCTGGCTTAACGCGCCGTTCGCCGAGGGCTTCAACCCGCAGGTGCTGATCGCCGAGGAGACCGGCTTTGAGGCGGCATTGGCCGCAGTGCGCGAGCTGACCTACGCCGGGCCGGCGGCGCTGGAGGACGGCACGCCGGTGCACCGCATCAGCGGCGTAGCCGAGGGCCACGACATCAGCGCGCTGCTGGCCGGGCTGATCGAGGCCAGCGGCCCGACACAGGTGGAGGTCTACATCCACCGCGAGACCGGCCTGCCCGCCCGCTTTGTCATCGTCCAGCCGGAAACAGCCAGCGAGCAGTTCCCCACGCCTACAACCTGGACGGTGGACATCTACGACTACGGCGCGCCGGCGCGCCTGGACGACCCAGAGGCACGCCAATCATGAGCGCCGCCGCGCAGCGCCCAATCAACCCGTGGCTGGTGCTGGCAGTTATCTGCATTCCGGTGTTCGTCGGCTCGCTCGACCTGACGGTGGTGTCGGCCTTTCTGCCGGAGCTGATCATCGAGCTGGAGCTGCCGCTGCAAACGGCGCTGGACGACGCCGCCTGGATTCTGAGCGGCTACCTGCTGGCCTACACCGTCAGCCTGACGTTTATGGGCCGTGTCAGCGACCTGCTGGGGCGGCGGGCGGTCTACGTGGCCTGTCTGCTGGTGTTCATCGCTGGCTCGGTGCTGGTGGCCACCGCCGGCGGCTGGCCGACACAGGCCCTCTACAGCGTCTACCGCCGGCTGGGGGAGCGGCCCGACATCGCCTACGTGCACCTGCAGGCGCTCATCCTGGGGCGCGTGGTGCAGGCGCTGGGGGCGGGGGCGCTCGTCCCGGTGAGCCTGGCGCTGGTGGGCGACCTGTTCCCGCCGGCGCAGCGCGCCCGCCCGCTGGGGCTGGTGGGGGCGGTGGACACGCTGGGCTGGGTGCTGGGCCACCTCTACGGCGGCATCGTGGTGCAGTTCGTCCACTGGCACTGGCTGTTCTGGATCAACGTGCCGCTGACGCTGCTGACGATCGCCCTGGTGCTGTGGGCGCTGCGGCGCGTGCCGCAGCAGCGCTCGCCCGGCCGCTTCGACTTCCTGGGCGCGGCGCTCATCGTTGCGGCGCTGACCAGCCTCAACGTCGGCCTGGGGGCCAACATTGACATCGCTCCCACCGCAGCCAGCTTCGGCGACCTAGCCCGCCTGCCGGTCTACTTCGGCCCGCTCATGCTGCTGGCGGCCTTCTTCTTCGCCGCGTTTATCTTCGTCGAGGCGCGCGTGCGCGATCCGCTGGTGAACCTGAAGCTGTTCCGCCAGCGCAGCCTGTCTGCCGGGCTGCTGGTCAACCTGTTCGTCGGCTTTTCGCTGGTGATAGGGCTGGTGAGCGTGCCGATTCTGGTCAACGTGCGCCAAGAGGACCTCTCCACGCTGACGCAGGCGGCGCTGCAAGTGGGACTGCTGCTGTCTACGCTCACTGTGCCGATGGCGCTGGCGGCCGTCCCCGGCGGCTGGCTGGCCGAGCGCATCGGCTTCCGCGCCACAACGGCGCTGGGCCTGGGCTTGGCCGTCACCGGCTACCTGCTGCTGTGGCGCACCTGGACGCTGACGACGCCTGACGCGGTGATTGCGGCGCAGATGGCGCTGATCGGGGCTGGGCTGGGGCTGACGTTCTCGCCCATCAGCGCGTCGGTCATCAACGCCGCGCCGGACCGCGAGCGCGGCGTCGCCTCGGCGCTGGTGATTATCGTGCGGTTGATCGGCATGACGGTGAGCGTGTCGGCGCTGACGACCATCTCGCTCCAGCGCGTCAACGCGCTGGCGGCGGCCGAGCTGGGCGGGCTGGTGGACCCGCTGCTGGCGGCCAACGCCTACGCCGAGATCACAGTGCGCGTGCTGGCCGAGCTGGGGCTGATCGGCGCGGCAGTCTGCGCGCTGGCGCTGCTGCCAGCCCTGCTGCTGGGCCGCCAGGCGACGCCCACCGCCGGCACAATCGAAGCGCCGCACGCCTCCGGCGCGGGGGATTAGCGCCTGATTGCCCGCACCTATGGCATAATGACAGCATGAGTGCATCGCTGCCATTCTATTTTGATACACACATAT
>DAOTWC010000026.1:0-3635 GCA_034435995.1 Anaerolineae bacterium
ATGCGGCGCACATCTACGTTAAGCGCAGCGGCAAAGGCGGCGCGGTGGGCGGCGGTATCGGTCAGCGTGGGCAGGCGGCTGATGGCGAAGCGGTCAACGGCGCGCAGCAGCGCTCGCCGCCCCGCCGGAACTGCGCCCCGGTCTTCTGCCGCGTCCAGCAGGCCTGTGAGATAGTCCACCACAAGCGGCAGGCCGCGCGCCCGCGCCAGCGCCCAGGCTGCCGGGGCCAGCGTCTGGTTGAACGCGCCCAGCAGCACGACATCAGCCGCCCCGCGCTGCGGGAATGCCCGCGCCAGCGCGCGCGCCCGGCCCGGCGTACGCCGTTCCAGCGGCAGCAGGCGCTCATCAACGTCGACACCTGCGCGCCGCAGTCCTTCGCGGATCACGTAGTGGCGGGCGTAGTCCGGCTTGTACGCCCCGATCATGACGACGCGCACGGCAGAATCTCCTCAGCCAGCCGTTGAGTCAGGCGCGAGAGGCTGTGTTCGCGCGCCACGATTTCGCGCAGCGCCAGCCCCAGCGCGCGCCGTTCGTCCGGCGGAGCCTGCATCAGCGCTGCCAGCCGGTCGGCCAGCGCGGCGGCGTCGCCTTCGGGGAACAGCAGCGCGTTGCTCCACTGCGCCAGCATGGCGCGGTACGGTTCGCCGCTGGCGACTACCGGAAGGCCGCAGGCCATCGCCTCAAGCACGGCCTTGTCCACGCTGCCGGTGGCGCTGGCCGTGACCATGACATCGGCGGCGCGATAGGCGTCAGCCACTTGGGCGTGCGCCACCGGCCCGGCGAACTCGACTGCGCCGCCCAAATCGGCGGCCTGAGCGCGCAGATCGGCAGCGTAGGCCGCGTGCTGCGGCGGGGCATCGCCCACCAGGCGCAGGCGAAAGCCCAGCCCGCGCGCGTGGAGCAGGTGTGCCGCCGCGATCAGCACCTCGACGCGCTTCACCGGCGACAGCCGCCCCACGCTGACGACGATGAACGGGGCGTCGGGCGGGCGCGGCGCAGGGGCAGGGGTGAAGCGGTCGGTGTCCACGCCGTGGCCGGTGACGGTCAGCTTGCGGCTGGGCAGGCGGAAGCTCTCCGGCGACGGCGTGACGACGCGGTTCACCAGCCGTTCGGCCAGCCGCAGGCGCAGCGTCACCGAGCTGTGCGCGTACCACAGCGTGACCGGCACGCCGCGCGCCCTGAGCAGCGGCGCGGCCAGCGCCGCGAACAGCGGCTGCATGTGGGCGAAGCAGGCCGTGTAGCGCGTCGCGCGCAGCAGGCGCGCCAGCATGCTGTAGAACACCAGCAGGCGGCGCGGTTCGCTGTAACCTTTTTCGCGCCCGGCGGAGAACACGCGCACGTTGGGCGCAACCGCGATCCGCCCGGCGTGCATGGTGAGCACGTCCACGCGGGTGTAATAGGCGGCCAGCGCGTTGATCCACTCGGTCGTGAAGCCGAGAATCGGGTCGTCGGCGTCGGTGCGCAGGTTGAACACCAGCAGATTGCAGGCTGATGAGTTCGTCATGGCGCGTAGTCTAGCAGCGCCCAGGGGGTTTGGGTAGCGCAGCGCGCTCAGCTCTCGCGGTTCTCGCGCCACCAATCGCGGAACGACTGGCGGGCAAACGGCGGAAAGTCGCGGCTGGCTGTCCAGCCATCGAGGGGGGGCGGCAGCTGCGTGAAAGGTACATCGCCCGCCGCGGCGCTCAGCGCGCTGGCCGCGCGCTCGCCCAGTTCAAACAGCAGGGGGCTGCTGAAGGCGGCGGCGTAGCTCTTCATGGCGGCCTGCCACAGCGCGCCCTGCTGCGGCTGCAGATCGCGGCGCAGCGCCAGCAGCATCCGCGGGATGTTGATGTCTACTGGGCAGGCCGCTTTGCACGCGCCGCACAGGCTGCTGGCGAACGGCAGCGGCGCGGCGTTCTCTGGGCCAACCAGCAGCGGCGTCACAATCGAACCAATTGGGCCAGGGTACACCCAGCCGTAGCTGTGGCCGCCCACGTTCTGGTAGACGGGGCAGGTGTTGAGGCACGCGCCGCAGCGGATGCAGGCCAGCGCCTCGGCGTACTCGCCGGCGTACATGCGGCTGCGCCCGTTGTCCACCAGTATCAGATAGTAGTGATCGGGGCCGTCGCCCGCGCCGTCGTCAGCGGGGCCGTTGAACAGGTTGACATACACCGACAGGCGCTGGCCGGTGGCGCTGCGCGTGAGAAGCTGCAGCAGCGTGGCGAAATCCTCCCAGGTGGGGACGATCTTCTCGATGCCCACCATGGCGATGTGCACTGGGGGCATGCTGGTGGAGAGACGGCCGTTGCCCTCGTTCTCAACCACAACCACTGTGCCGGTCTCGGCGATCATGAAATTGCCGCCGGACATGCCGAAGTCGGCTTCAAGATAGCGCTGGCGCAGGAGCTGGCGCGCGAACCTGGTCATGTACACCGGGTCAACGGGGTCGGGAATGGGCGGCATGCCCAGCTTCTCCACGAACAGATCGCGCACCTTCTCGCGCGTCATGTGGATGATCGGCGTGATGATGTGGCTGGGGTGGCTTTCGTCTATTTGGACGATGAACTCGCCCAGGTCGGTTTCGAGCATTTCGATTCCGGCAGCGGCCAGAGCTGGGACGAGGCCGGTCTCTTCGGTGACCATGCTCTTGCTCTTAACGCCGCGCTTCAGGCCGTGCCGGCGGCAGATGTCGAGGACGTGCTGGTTGGCCTCGGCAGCATCCTCGGCCCACAGCACCACGCCGCCGCGCGCGGTAACGCTGCGCTCCATCTGTTCGAGCAGGGCGGGCAGGTCGGCCAGGGCGCGCAGGCGAGCGCTGCGCGCCTGCTGGCGCAGAGCGGCCGCGTTGCTGGTTTCAGCCATAGATGCGGCGCGGTCGGCGTCAGCTTTTTTCGCGCCGCGGTCAAGCGCGGTCTTAAGCTGAATGTCGTCCAGCGCGACAACGGCGGACTGCAGGAACTGGTTGGCGGTGATGTCCACAGAGGCCTCCGGCAGTAGTATCGAGGGAATCTTACCGGGCTGTGGCGCAGCGCGCCAGCGGTCAGCTCACTGGCCCTTCAGCGGCGAGCTGTTCCAGATAGCGCGGGTTGGCCACCTGCAGCTGCTCAAGGGTAGTGGCGTAGAGGTGCTGATAGAGCGTCTCGCGCAGGAAGTCGGCATCATAGCGGCCGGCGCGGATGTCGTAGCACAGCTCGCGGTTGCGAATGGCCAGCGCTGCCAGGCTTTCCTCCCACTCGCGGGGCAGCGGCAGGTCCACGTCTTGCATGGCGTTGAGGCGGTTCCACTGGGCTTTCAGGTGATCGGGACGGTAGCGCTGCTCGCGGGCTACCACTTTGAGGACGTTGATGGCCACCAACGTCTGGAAGTAGAGCTTGCGGTCGTGTTTGAGGGCCGGGATGACGAGCGTTTCCAGGTGATGCCAGGCGGCTTCGAGCAGCTCGCCTGCGTGTGGGCGGTCGTACACGGTGTATCGCTCCTTCGTCTGCGCTGTTGTTAGCGTCATTCTAGCGGCCGGCAGGTGAATCGAAAAAGAGCGTGTGTGAGGGGGTGCAGGGGATGTTGGCAGCGGCGTACTCTCCCACACCGTTACCAGTGCAGTACCATCCGCGCTCGTGAGCTTAACTGCCGGGTTCGGGATGGAGCCGGGTGGACCCTCA
>DAOTWC010000027.1:0-32396 GCA_034435995.1 Anaerolineae bacterium
GGCGACCTGGCGCGGCTGGCAGTGGCTCAGCCGCCCACGCTCACGCCAACGGGCACGCCCACCGCCACGCCGACCGCGACCAGCACCGCCACGCCCACTGCTACGGCCACCCATACGCCCACGCCCAGCCCGACCCCTACCCCGTCGCCGACCAGCACGGAGACGCCCACGCCGACACCGGCCACGCCTGCCGCCGCTGCGCTGCGCGCGGTTACGGTGCGCCTGGGGCCAGCGTCAACGTATCCGGCTGTCGGCGTATTGGAGCCGGGCGCGCAGGCTGACATCGTCGGCGTGAGCGAGGATGGCGCGTGGTATCAGATCATCCTGCCAGACGGCCAGGTGGGTTGGGTATCGGCCGGGCCGGCCTTCCTGCGCGCCTTCGGCAACCTGGAGTCCGTGCCGCTGGCGCTGCCGCCTACGCCCACCGACACGCCCACTGCCACACCGACCGCCACGCCCACGCCCACTGATACACCGACAGTCACGCCTACTGTCACGCCCAGCAGCACCCCGTCGGCTACTGCAACGATTACGCCCACGCCGCCGCCCAGCGCGACGCCCACGCGCACCCTCGCGCCGCCCACGCTGACACCCACGCCGCTCCCGCTGATAAACTGCCCCGGCGCGCTGCCCTCGCGCCTGATTCCGGGCCAGCGCGGTATCGTGCGCGACGACGACCCGTCGCCGGTCAACGTGCGCAGCGGCCCGGGAACCAATTTCCCGCGTGTGGGGCAGATCGCTATCCGCAGCGTTTTTGAAGTGGTGGAAGGCCCGGTGTGCGCCAACAACATGGCGTGGTACAAGATCATCTACAGCGAGCGCTTTGAGGGTTGGATCGCTGAGGGGGACATCAGCTACTTTGTAGACCCGCTGCTGGATGGCGACCAGCCTATCTCGGCCCTGCCGACCCCGCTCCCACTTCCCACCAGCGCGCCGCCGGTTCAGACTGACCGCGTGCTGGCCCCCGCCTGCGATCTGATCCTGGAGGACGAGTTTACCGGCGGGCGCTCGCCCCGTGACTGGTTCCAAGGCACGTCGCCCAATGACCGGTCAACTGTGCAGCTTGTTGATGGCGCTTATGCCATTCACTTGAGGAGTGTGCAGGGCCGCAGCGAAGCTACATCGTGGGGCAGCCTGCGCGGCTATGCGTTCCGCAGCATGCGCGTGGAAGCTGTCATCAGCGCCAGCCACTGGACTGACACCCAGTCCACGACTGGCCTGTGGCTGCGCTATCAGAACGAAAGCAACTTCCTGGCTTTCATGATCTCCAGCAGCGGCAAGTACCGCGTTGCGCGCTGGCAGAGCGGCTACACCGATCTGATCCCGTGGACGCCGTCGCCTGCCGTGCACACCGGCAGCGGCGCGGTCAACACTGTGCGCATTGACGTATTTGAAGACAGCTTCGATTTCTACGTCAACGGCCAGTACCTGGCCTCCGTTGTTGATTCCACCTGGCGCGACGGCCGCATCGCCTTCTGGGGGTCCTCAGAAGCGGCCTATTTGCCGACTAGTTTCTATCTCGAATACATCCGCGTGTGCCGCAACTGAGCCGCGGTCACAGCAGGCCGGCGATGCGCGCTAGCAGGAACGCGATCGCCAGCGACAGCAGCAGCAGCAGCCAGGCCACCAGCCGACCGCTGTCCTGCGCTGGGCTGATTTCCTTCGTCTCAACGGTCACGTTGCCCAGCAGGTCCACGTAGAAATCCACGTTGATGCGCCCGCGGTTGAGGCGGGCCATGTAGGCGTGCGAGGTGATCACGGCCCAGCCGCTGTCCTCGTCCTGCCAGTCGTCGCCCAGGCGTTCGCGAATGGCTGTCTCCAGGATTTGCTGCGCCTTTTCTGGCGCAATCGGCTTGATGTTGTCGCTCATAGGGGTGTTTGTCCGGTTGCAAGCCGCCGTTGTGCCGGTATTTTCGGGCCGGCTGCGCTGGCGCACAAGGGCGACTGATCCTCGGCGCAGGCATGTCAGCGCTGCCGCACGGCGCGGCCTGGAACCAAATTGCGGCCAGCGCCGTCTTATTGTAGTGTAAAGCTGTGTGGAGGGATCAAAACATGCACAGGTTATTGCTTATCAGTTTGCTCGCAGGAGTGCTGTTAATGGCGCAGACGGTTGGGGCGCAGGAAGCCGCTGGCGCCGCTGAAGGCGTTAGTTTGACCATTTTCAACCAGGGGACAGCGCTGGTGCAGGACCGGCGCGTGTTCGACCTCCAAGCAGGGCTGAACACGCTCGACTTCACCGACGTGGCGTCCAGCATTGACGCGACTTCGGTCACATTTAAGTCACTGACCGACCCGCAGGGCACGTATGTATTAGAGCAGAACTACATGTACGATCTGGTGGGTATGAGCGCGCTGCTGGCCCGCTATGTTGACCAGGTCATTACGGTGACGACTGAGGACGGCGCGCAGTTCACCGGCACGCTGCTCAGCGGGCGCGGCGGCGAGCTGATCCTGGGCCAAGCCGATGGCCAGGTGGTGTACGTCAGCGCCGCCAAAGTGCGTAACATCGCCTTTCCATCACTGCCAGACGGACTGATCACCCGGCCCACGCTGCGCTGGCTGCTGCAGAGCGCGACGGGTGGCGCGCAGCAGGTTGAGCTGACTTACCTCACTGGTGGCATCAACTGGACAGCCGACTACAACGTGCTGCTCAACGCCGACAGCACCGCGCTCGACCTCAACGGCTGGGTGACGCTGACCAACAGCAGCGGCGCGGCTTACCGCGACGCCCTGGTGAAACTGGTGGCCGGCGACGTCAACCGCCTGCCGGATATGACGGCAGTGGCCGACGTAATGATGATGGAAGCCCGCGCCGCAGTTCCCACCGCTGCGCCCCAGGTTGAGCAGCGCGAGTTCTTCGAGTACAAGCTGTACGAGATTCAGCGCCCCGTCACAGTAGGTAACAACGAGACCAAGCAGGTCGAGTTCGTGACGGCTGCCGACGTGCCAGCTCGCACGTTCTACGTCTATGACGGCAGCCCGCCGTTCTACGGCTACTACGGCCCCAACACCGACCAGTACTACGGCCGGACGGGCGTTACCGACGTGCAGAACTGGCTGGAGTTCACCACTGACGCGGACGGCGGTGTGGGGGCAGCGCTGCCCGCCGGGCGTATCCGCGTCTATCAGGAAGATGTTGACGGGGCGGCGCTGCTCATCGGCGAAAACCGCATTGACCACACGCCCAAAGGCGAAATGCTGCGCATCTACCTGGGCAACGCTTTTGACCTGGTGGGCGAGCGCACCCAGACCGATTTCCGTATCATCGGGCGCAACGTGGTCGAGGAGAGCTACGAGATACGCCTGCGCAACCGCAAAGAGGATCAGTCGGTTGAGATTCGCGTGCCGGAGCATCTGTTCCGCTGGAGCAATTGGGAAATCCTTAACGCTTCGGACCCATACGAGAAGCTGGACGCCGCGACCATCGAGTTCCGTGTCATGGTGCGCCCCGGCGAGGAGCGCGTGCTCACCTACACCGTGCGCTATTCGTGGCCGTGATGCGCTGACGCGGTCTTGCGCTGCGCCCCGTTCTGCTCGATAATTAGAGCAGGGCGGGGCGCTGGACGCAGGCGGGAAAAGCCTGAAAACGGATCATGGCCAAATCTGCAAAACAAATCTACCAGATCAAGGTGACGCTCAAATACACCAAACCGCCAATTTGGCGGCGGCTGCTGGTCTCCAGCGACACCACGCTGGCCGATCTGCACGACATCATTCAGATTGCAATGGGCTGGACTGACTCGCATTTGCACCACTTTGAAATCGAGGGGCGCTATTACAGCGTGCCCAACCCCTATACTGATTTTGGTGCTGACTTTGGTCTGGAAACGGCCAACGCGCGCCGGTTCAAGTTGGACAAGGTTGTGCGCGGCGAGGGATTTAAGTTTGAATATGTTTATGACTTCGGCGACAACTGGGAGCATACAGTCCTGATCGAGAAGATTCTACCCTTCGACCCGACACAGAAGCTGCCAGTGTGTGTCAAGGGAAAGCGTGCCTGCCCGCCGGAAGATGTCGGCGGGGTTTGGGGATACGGGGAATTTCTGGAGGCAATAGCTAACCCAGAGCACCCCAACCACGACATGTACACCGAGTGGATTGAGGGCGGCGTGTTTGACGCCGAGGCTTTTGACATGGAAGGTGTCAATCACCGGCTGGCGGATCTGCGGTAGCGCTCAGGCGATGGGCAGCACAAACAGGAAATGGCCGCCCGGCCGCTCGCGCGTGGCCGGTTCTGCCCAGATACGGCCCTGGTGCAGCTCGATAATCGAGCGCGCGATGGTAAGGCCTAGCCCCGTGCCCTCGGCCTGGCCGGCCCTGGCCCACTGTGTGCGGAAGAACGGCATAAACACCTGGCGCGTTTCTTCCCAAGTAAGACCCGCCCCTTGATCGTCAACGGTCACGATAACGCTTGGCAGTGTAATATCGGCCGGAGCGCTTTCCGGTAGGTCGGCAGCGCTGGTGGCTTGGCGCGCGCGCACGCGGATGCGGCTGCGCTCCGGCGAGTACTTGATGGCGTTGGCCAGCAGGTTGGTGATGACCTGGATGATGCGGCCGGTGTCAATCAGCACCGGCGGCAGCGTGTCGTCCAGGTCCATGACGATCTGCTGGCTGCGCCGTTTGTACTCCACCTCCAGCCGCGCTACTGTCTCGATAATCACGTCTGGCAGGTGCGCAGAGCGCAGCTCGAGGCGCAGCTCGCCAGCCTCTGCCCGTGTGATCTCGATCATGTCGGTAAACATGCTGCGCAGGTGCGCCGCGCTGGAGAGGATGATCTCGGCGTATTCGCGGGCCAGCGGCGAAAGCTGGGCGTCGGCGCTTTCAAGCATAAGCTGAGCGAAGCCGTGAATTGACGTGAGCGGCGTCCGCAGCTCGTGCGACACCTGCGAGAGAAACGCTGAGCGCAGGCGGACGGCTTCGCGTTCGGCGGTAACGTCGTGAAAGATGTAAATGCGCCCCATCGCTCGCTGGCCCTGGTAGACAGGGGCGCTGTACCACTTAACAGCCAGTGGGTAGCCGGCTGCGTGTACCATGTGGAACTCGCCTTCCTGAACCAGCGGGTCGCGCACCGGCACGCTGAGCAGCCGGGCGGTCAGCTCGCGGCGCGTGCCTTCTGGGACTCTCAGGCGGCGCAGCAGCTCTGGCAGCAGCAGGCCCTGTGCCTCTTTCTCAGGCACGCCGAACAGGCTGGTAAAACGCTGGTTCACGGTGAGGACGCGCGCGCCAGCCGCATCGGGCAGAACCATGAGCACGCCGTCCGTAACGGCGTCGAGCAGGGCAGCGCGCCCCTGCTGCACCAGGTCGTGCTGCAGCAGCAGCACCTGCGCGAACGTGCTGAGGGCTAGAAACTCGCTGACTGTCTGGTAGGTTTCCAGCTCGCGGGCTGCGAAGTTGTGGCGGCGGTTAGTGCCGATGAGAATGACACCCAGCCGCCGCTGGACGGCGTGAAGCGGCAGCAGCACCAGCGACACCACCCCCTCCGCGCGCAGCAGCGTGCGGGCAAAGGGGTCGAAGTGCACGTCACCGGCCCGCACATCGCCAATAACAACGGTTTCGCCGCTCTCCAGGCGGGCCAGCAGCGCCGGGTAATCGCGCAGGTACAGGCGTGTCCCCAGGGCAATGCCGCTGCCGCGCCGCCGCGACCACGAGCCGCGCATTTCCAGGTAGTCAAATGGGCCGTTCGGGCGGTCCTCGCTGACAGGGCCGTACAGCATGAGGGCGCAGCTGGTGATGTGGGCGTCGAACAGGTAATCGCGCAGCACCTCAACGATGTGCTGCGGCGATGGGTCTTCGGCGATGGCCTGTGCAGTGTAGACGATGGCATAGGCCACCGTCATGCTGCGCGCCAGCACCTCGTAGAGGTAGAAGTTCTCCAGCACCGCACGGACGATCTTGGCCGGCACGGCCAAACGAACGGCGTCGTCCGGCGCAAACGCCTGTGGTCGGCGGGCGAACAGCGCCAGTATACCAAGAAACTGACCCGCCATTTGCAGCGGGAAGAGCAGGGCAGAGGAGAAACCCGTGCCGGCCAGGTCAGCGGCTCCCAAGTACTGCGGGTCGGCTGCGAGCGGGGCGGACGCGATGCACTCGCGCAGCACCGCGCTAACACGCTGCCAGTTAACGGCAAGGCCGTCCGGCATGTAGTGGGCGATTTCGTCAAACACGCCGGTTTCTGCGTTGTAACCGCAGACGCACACCATATCGGCGGGCAAGTCGTCGGCGATGGTGCGGATGATATAGGCGGCAATCTCGCGCGGGTTGCCGCGCGCTGCCAGCGGCGAGGAATAAGCGCGCGGCGCGTCTGGCGCAGCCATGGCCGCGCTATCCGTTGTTCGAGCCGCCGTCCTGGTTACCGTGCGCATCTGCCGCCCCGCCGCTGTCCGGCGGGCGCACCGTAAACATATAACCGATGCCGCGCTCCGTGCGGATGTAATGCGGGTGGTGCGAGTCGGACTCGAGCTTGCGGCGCAGCCGGTGCATGTGTACGCGCAGTGTGTCCTCGTAGACATCCTCTGACGGCCACACGCGGGCGATGAGCAGGCGGTTTTCCACTACGCGCCCAGCGTTGCGCATCAGCACGTGCAGCAGGATGGACTCGGTGGGAGTGAGGGTGTGAGTCTTGCCGGCCACTGTGATGCGGTTGTGAGCGAAGTCCACACTTAGGTTGTCGTCCACCACAACGACAGGCTGGCTGGCATAGTCCAGGCTGGGCATGCGCGAGAGCACAGTCTGCACGCGGGCCTCCAGCTCGCGCAGGTCAAACGGCTTGACAATGAAGTCGTCTGCGTAGCGTTTCAGGCCCTGGACGATAGTTTCGGTGTCGCTGGTGGATGTAACGAAGATAATTGGCACGTCGCCCATTGTTTTCAACTGACCGCTTAGTTCGAAGCCGTGCGTGGTGGGCAGGCTGAGGTCAATCAGCGCGATGTGAGGCAGGCCGTTCTCGCGAACGTGGTCGAGCGCCTCCGGACCGTCAGGGAAACCGATGACCTCATAGCCCTGGGCAGACATGTAGTCAGTAATCAGTTTGTTGATGTTGAAGTCGTCCTCAACAACCAGAACTTTTGTCTTGTTCACGCGCGCTGTGCTCCCAGATAGAAGACGATGACTCGCATCGGCGTTCGTAATGAACACATCTCATCTGTAACATTAACACCAACATTTCCGAATGTCAATGCGCATTGCGAACAACTGGGCGATGGATGGGGGCCGCGGCTGATGTGGCTGCTCAGGGGCGGGCGCGGCCTTTTCTGGCCAGCAGCCCGTGGTAGAGACTGTCCAGGTCAGCGGCCAGGCGGTCAACACTGTAGCGGCTGAGCATCAGCTCGCGGGCGTTGGCGCGCTGCGGCGGCTCTGCCAGCGTCTGCACAACTGCCTCGGCCAGCAGCGCCGGCCTGCCGGGGGGCACCAACTGGCCCAGGCTGCCGTGGCCGAGCAGGTCTGGCACGCCGCCGACAGCCGTCGCTATTACGGGGCAGCCAACGGTCAGCGCTTCGATAATCGGCGTGGGTGTGCCCTCGCTGAGGCTGCTGTTCACCAGCACATCCAGGTCGCTGTACAGCGGGGCGAGATCGCGCTGCCAGCCGGTGAGCGTGACGCAGCCGCGCAGCCCCAGCCGGTCAATCTGCGCTTCGATGTCACGGCGCGTCTCGCCGTCGCCCACGATAACAAAGCGCGCATCGGGCCGCCGCTCGCGCACCTGCGCGGCAGCCTCGAGAAAAAGCGCGTGGTTCTTCACCGGCACCATTCGCCCGACGATGCCCACCAAGGGCGCGTCGGGCGGGATACCCCACTGACGGCGGAACGTTCCCAAGCCGCGCGGCGTGTGGGCAAAAGCATCCAGGTCTAGCCCTAGTGGCAGGATCGTCATGCGGGCCTGGCGCGCCACCCGGTAGACCTCAGCCAGTTCGCGGCGGGTGCTCTGCGTCTGGGTGATGATCGTGTCTGACCAGCGGGCGGCCAGACGCTCCAGGGTGATAAACAGCCGCGTGCTCAACGGGTCGAACTCGCCGCTGAACACGTGGCCGTGAAACGTGTGAACAATGATCGGCACGCCAGCCAGCCGCGCCGCCGCCCGTCCGGCGAAACCGGCCCGCGCCATGTGCGTGTGGACGATGTCCGGCCGGAGCTGGCGCATCAGCAGGTACAGCCGCCGTATCAGGCGGGTTGACGTGACCGGGTCAAGCGCGTCGCCCAGCTCCTCGATGTAAACTGGCTGAACGCCGCGCTCTTCGGCGAAGTAGGCCATGCTGCCGCCTTGTGGCTGGTTGGCCCCGCACACTAAAACGCTTTCGTACAATGGCGGCCCAAGCCGCTGCGTCAGCAGCACCGCGTGCATGGCCGGGCTGCCGATGTTGAGGCGGGTAATAATCCGCATGATGCGAATCGGTCGCCCGCTGTTCATGGGCGCGCCTTGTCCAGCAGCCGCTGGTAAACGGCCAGCGTAGCAGCGGCCACGCCCTCGAAGCTGTATTCTGCGCTGGCGATCTCGCGCCCGCGCGCGCCCAGGCGGCGGCGCAGGTCGCTGTCCTCGATTAAACGGCGCAGCGCGGCGGCCAGAGCGTCCGCATTGCGCGGCGGGACAAGCAGGCCGTTTTCGCCGTCGCGCACGATGTCCCTGCTGCCGGAGACATCCGCCGCCACAACAGCGCGCCCGCACGCCCCGGCCTCGATCAGCACGCGCGGGATGCCCTCGCGGTACGACGGCAGGCAGACCACGTGCGCCGCGGCGTAGACCTGCGGCATGTCGCTGCGCCGCCCCCAAAGCTCAACCACGCCCTCTGCTTCCCAGGCGGCCAGCGTCTCTGCTGGCACATTGACTGGATTGCCCGCTTCGCCGTAGCCGACGATGGCAAAGCGCGCCTGCACGCCGGCCGCGCGCAGCCGCCGCGCCGCCTCCACGAACTCGCCGATCCCTTTCAGCCACAGCAGCCGCCCGACAAACAGCACTACCGGCGGGCCGTCAGGCTCTGGCTGGGGCTGGAACTCGGCCATGTCCACACCTGACCCTTTGATGAGGACGGCACGCTCCCGCGGCAGCAGCCGGTATTCAACGAACTGCGCCAGGTCGTCCGGGTTCTGGAAGATCGTCAGGCTGTTGGGATGGCCGAAGGCCAGCCGGTAAGCGGCGCTGGAACCGGCTCGCAGCAGCGCAGCTTTCGCGCCCTGTTCGGTGAACACATAGCCCAGGCCGGTGATGGCGTTGACCACTGCCGGCACACGTGCCAATCGCGCCGCTGCGCCGCCGTAGATAATCGCTTTAATCGTCACCTGGTGCACGATGTCGGGTTTCAGGCGGCGGTAAAGCGTGTAGATGGCGCGGGCGGCGGCCAGCTCCTGCGTCGGGTTCGTGCCGTGCTGGCGCAGCGGCAGCGGGTGGAACGGCAGCCCAGCCGCGCGGATCGTCTCGACATTAGGAGCGTCATCGCCAGCAGTGGCAACGTGCACCTCATAGCCAGCGTCACGGGCGGCCAGCGCCAGCGGCAGCCGGTGCGACACAAAGAAACGCGGAATGTTGACTAGGTACAGCAGGCGGGTCATAGGCGCTCGGCTGGCGGCAAGCCCAGGTGATCGAGCAGCCGCGCCCAGGCGGCGGCTGTGCCAGCGGCGGCCTCGTCCAGCGGCAGCTCCTCGCCGCGCTCGGCTGCTTTCAGGCCGGTCTCCAGCGCGCTCATGCCGCGCAGCACCTCGAACATCAGGCGCAGAGCGCGCAGCCCGCCGAAGCGCCGTTCGCAGAACTGCCACGCCCACCACGTTAGCGCCAGCGTGAGCAGCGTGGTTGAGATGAACGTGAGCGTGTTCAGGCCCTCGTCGCCAAACTGGGCGGCGAAGTACGTGCGCAGCGCGCTGCTGGCCGCCCCAGCCAGCACGAACACGGCGAACGGCGGCACGACCGTCATAACGATGCGCCGCAGGATAGGGCCGTTGGCGCGGCGCGCATCGGCTGCGACAGCGTCGAACACCGCGCGAGCACGGGCGTAGTGAACGTTGCTCACAGCGTCTTGCTCCGGCGCTGCAGCAGCTCTTTGTAGAGCGCCACGGTCTGGCTCACCATGCGCTCGGCGCTGAAGTGGGTTTCCAAGCGGTCCTCGGCCAGCAGGCCCATATGGCGGCGCAGCACGTAATCGCCCAGCAGCAGCGCCAGCGCCGCCGCCAGCGCGTCCGCATCGCGGGGCGGAACCAGCAGGCCGGTTTCGCCGTCGGTCACGATCTCCGGGATGGCACTCACGTGGCTGGCGATTACTGGCACACGGCGGCTCATCGCCTCCAAAATAACCAGGCCAAACCCTTCCCACAGGCTTGGCATCAGCAGCACGTCAAAGCCAGCCAGCAGACGCGGCACGTCATCGCGCCAGCCCAGGAAACGCACGCGGTTGGCCACGCCGCAGGCGCGCGCTTCGGCCTCCAGCGCCGCGCGCAGCGGCCCATCGCCGGCGATCACCAGCCGGGCCGCTGCTAAGCGATCGCGCAGGCTGGCGAAGGCGCGGATGCCGTACTGCACGCCCTTCTGCTCCACCAGGCGGCAGGCCATTCCCACCAGCAGCTCATCCGGCGCGGCTTCCAGCTCGGCGCGGACGCTGTCGCGCAGGGCAGCCAAGTCTGCCGGCTGCAGGCGCTCCAGCGCAATGCCGTAGGGGATCGTGCGCATTTTCGCCGGCGGCGCGCCTTCTATTTCAACAGCAAAGCGCCGAACCGACTCCGAGATGGCAATTCCGGCGTCTACGCCGGCCCACAGCGCCCGGTTGAGCTGGCGGAAACCGCCGCGCCGCCGGAAGGCGTTGTCGTTATGCCGGCTGGTGACAACCACTGGCACGCCAGCCAGCCGCGCCGCTGGGATGCCGTATACGTCGGCATGAAGCAGATGTGTGTGCACAACGCAGGGGCGCATCATGCGCAGCGTCCGGCGCAGACGGGGGAGCAGCGTCGGGTCGGCGTCTGCCTGGATGACGAGCGCGTGCGTGGGAATGCCCTCAGCCGCAGCGGCATCGCGAAATGCCTGCACTGGGTTGCCCGGCTCAACCAGCATCACGACGTGCGCCTGCAAGCCGCGCGCGCGCAGGCCAGCCGCCAGCAGCAGCAGGTGCTTCTCTGCGCCGGCGACGCCCGTCATTTTCATGACGTGGACAATCGTCATGCGACGTCAGCTCCTGGCCTGATACCAGGCCAGCGTGCGCGCCAGGCCGGTGTCGAAGTCCACCGGCGGCGTGTAGCCCAGCAGCGCGCGGGCGCGCTCAACGGCAGCGCGCGAGTGGCGCACATCGCCGGGGCGCGGCGCGTCGTGCACTGGCGGGAAGGACGTCCCCAGCAGCGCGTTGAGCTTGTCCACCAGCTCCAGCAGCGTCACGCGCTGACCAGTTGCCAGGTTAAGGACGTGGCCGGCGGCAGCAGGCGCTTTGGCGGCCAGCAGGTTGCCTTCAACGACGTTGTCAACGTAGGTGAAATCGCGCGACTGGTGGCCATCGCCGTAGATAACCGGCGGCTGGCCGTTCAGCATGGCGGTGATGAACAGCGGGATCACGGCGGCGTAGCGCGAGGTAGGGTCCTGGCGCGGGCCAAATACGTTGAAATAGCGCAGCACGACCGTCTCCAGGCCATAGACCGTTGTGAACACACGGCAGTAGTACTCACCGGTCAGCTTGGCCACAGCGTAGGGTGACAGGGGATTGGGCGGCATGGACTCGCTCTTGTAGTCCCCTTCGATGTCGCCGTAGGCTGAGGACGACGCCGCATACACTACGCGCCTCACTCCGGCGGCGCGCGCGGCTTGCAGCACGATCAGCGTGCCGGTGGCGTTGTAGTCGTGGGTGGTGAGGGGGTCGTCAATGCTGCGCGGCACCGACGGCAGCGCCGCCTGGTGCAGCACGTAGTCCGCGCCAGCAAAGGCTTCGTCGAGCGCGCCTCGGTTCGTGACGCTGGCCTCGTAGAACGCGAAGCCGTCCAGATGCGCCAGGTTTTCCCGGCGGCCTGTTGAGAGATTGTCCACCACGCGCACCGTGTGGCCGTCGCGCAGCAGCCGCTCCACCAGGTGCGAGCCGATGAACCCCGCGCCGCCGGTCACAACGTATACTTCAGGCACAGCCTGTCCCCCACAAGTCAGCGCGATGGCCCGGGCAACGACGGGTCAGCCGTCGTCCGAGCCGGCTGCTGGAAGCGCCGCCGCGTCCAAATCATCAAGATGAACAAGGCCGCCAGCAGCAGCAGGCCGAACACACCCAGCCGCAGCGCGACCTCTGGCGGCGCGGCGCTTACAAAAAAGCCGAGCGCGCCGAACAGGGCGCAGGCCAGCCCCAACACGAACAGCGTCTGCCGTTGGCTGAAGCCCGCGCTGAGCAGCCGGTGCGATGTGTGATCCTTGCCAGCCTGCGCTGGCGACCGCCCTTCAAGCAGGCGCGTCAGCACAACCAGGTTGAGATCGAACAGGGGCAGCGCCAGCACCAGCACCGGGCTTAGCCAATAGACGCTGAGCGGCTGCTCGAACTGAATCTTGAGCGCCAGCACCCCTAGGATGAAGCCCAGCGGCAGCGCGCCCATATCCCCCATGAACGTGCTGGACGGGTTGAAATTGTACACTAGAAAGCCGAGCGCGCTCCCCAGCAGCGCGGCAGCCAGGCTGCTAACCAGGCTGAGGCCCTGCGAGATGGCGATGATGAGAAAGAAGAAGGCAGCAACCGCGCTGAAACCGGCAGTCAGGCCATCCATGTTGTCCATGAAGTTGGCAGCGTTGGTGAGGGCTACCACCCACAGCACTGTGAGCGCCGCGTCGGGCAGCAGCAATCCGGTGAGGTTCATGCGGATGCCGAAGACCACCAGGCCCAAGGCGGTCAGCGCCTGCACCCCCAGCCGCAGACGGGCGCTGAGGCCGTAGCGGTCGTCGAGCAGGCCCACCAGCGCCAGCGCCGCCGCCCCAGCCAGCACCGCGCCCAGCTCGCGCAGGTGGCGCGGCGGGCTGAACAGCAGCACCGCCAGGGCCAGCGCCACGTAGATCGCCAGACCGCCCATGAGCGGCTTGTGATCCAGGTGAATCTTGCGCTGGTTGGGCTTGTCTACTACGCCGAAGCGCATGGCGATCTGGCGCGACAGCGGGGTGAGACCCAGCGCCATTGCAAAACCGACCGCCAGAATCGGCACGAACTGCATGACTTCGGGCATGGGTACCTCGCTGCTGCCATCGGCGCAGGCAGTATAGCGCCAAACCAGAGCCGAGTCTATATCGGCGCGAGCGTGGAGCGGGCCGCTACCAGCCAGCCTCGTCGGGGAACAGAGGCGTAAATGTGACGGCCCGGCGCGGTTCGGCCATCATATTCGCCACCGTGTCGCGCCAGGTCTGATAGTGTGCGGTTTCCTTGTGGGCAGCAGGCGCTTCCGGCGTGCGATAGACCTCCACCAGCACGAAGCGGGTCGGGTCGTCCTGCTGCTGGATCACATCGAACCGGGCAACGCCCGGCTCCTGGATGCTGTGCCGGGCGTTGGTCAGCGTCGCCTCGATGAACGCCTCGACGTGTTCCGGCAGGACGTGAACGTGAACGTGTACAACGTGCATGTGCGTCTCCCTGGAATTTAACCGAATAGTGTCTGACGGCAGCCGCTGCCCTCACAGCACGACTGGGCTGGCCGTGCGCGCCAGGTAGCGACCAGCGCCGCGCTCCCCCAGCCAGCGGTCACCATCCACGACCTTCCTGCCGCGCAGGTAGACCTGCACCGGCCCGCCCTGCACTGTCATGCCTTCATAACAGTTGTAATCTACGCGCATGTGGTGGCTGGCAGCGCTGATCGTGCGCGTCTGATGGGGGTCCCACAGGACAATGTCAGCGTCGGAGCCGGGCTGCAGCGCGCCTTTGCGCGGGTACAAGCCGAAAATGCGCGCGGGGTTGGCGCTGTGGAGTTCGACAAAACGCTCCGGTGTGATGCGCCCGCCGTTGACGCCGCTGTGCCACATCACCAGCAGGCGATCTTCAATGCCGGGCAGGCCGTTGGGCATCAGCGAAAAGTCGCCGCGCCCCAGCTCCTTGCCAGGCCGGCGGTAGGTTGGGTCCTGCGCCTCGTACTCTGGCCATTGGTGATCGTCGTGCGCAGCAGCCCACTCGCGCCATGGGCCAACGCCGCCGGCCAGCCAGAAGGGGCAGTGATCGGTGCTTACCACCTGGAGCGCGCCGTCAGCGACAGCGTCCCACAGCACGTCGTGGTCGCGCCGTGTGCGCACCGGCGGTGAACAGACGTACTTCGCGCCCTGAAAATCCGGCTGGGCGAGGTGGTCGTCCACAGTCAGGTGGAAGTACTGCACGCACGACTCGCCCATCACGGGGTAGCCCAGCGCGCGCGCGCGCCGCAGCGCCTCCACAGCCGGCGCGCACGTCACGTGAACGACGTACAGCGGGCAGCCAGTCAGGCCGGCCATCATCGCGGCGCGGTTGGTGGCCTCGCCCTCGATCTCCGGCGGGCGCGAAGCAGCGTGATAGACTGGCTCGGTCTTGCCAGCGGCCAGCAGCTCGTGGCGCAGCAGGTGCTCAACATCGCCGTTCTCGCAGTGCACCATCACCAGCATGTCGTGCTGGCGGGCGGCGCGCAGCGTCTTAAACAGCGCTGTGTCGTCTACCATGATGCGGCCCTTGTAGGCCATCAGCACTTTGAGCGAGGTGATGCCCGCCGCGCGCACTGCCGGTATTTCGGCTAGCACGTCGTCGCGGGCGTCGGTGATGGTCATATGAAAGCCGTAGTCAATGACGGCGCGCGCGGCCTTGCGCTGCCACAGCGCCAAAGCTTCGGCCAACGTGCCGCCGCGCGGCTGGACAGCGAAATCGAGCACGGTTGTAGTGCCGCCAAAAGCCGCCGCCCGCCCGCCGGTTTCAAAGTCGTCGTTGCTGGCTGTGCCGGTCAGCGGCATGTCTAGGTGCGTGTGCACGTCAACACCGCCGGGCATGACGTACAGGCCGCTGCAATCCACCACGTCGTGGCCGGCGCTGGCGATGCTGCCGCCCGCCGCAGCGACACGCTCGCCCTCCACCAGCAGATCGCCCTGAAGAGCTTGGCCGCTGCCCAGCAGTATCCCGCCCCTGAACAGCGTGCCCATGCTACGAACCGGCCTCGTCTGTGGCCTCTGACTCAGCTGTGGCCTCCGTTTCGGCTGCTGGAGCTTCCTCAGGCGGCGCAGCTTCATCAGCGGCGGGCGTCTCAACTACCTCCGCAGTGGACGCTTCAATGGCGAACACGTCCACGGTCACTGTCTGGTTGAGCACAACAATCACCACAGCCGCGGTAAGGACAATCAGGATGATAATGTCCAGCCGTATCGCTTTGAGCATAGGGGTTTCCTTCGCATGTGCTGCCGGTCTTCACAAGCGCTATTGTACCGCAGTTGGCAGCGCGCGACGCGTCAGAGGGCGGAAAGCGGCCTTATCGGCTTCGGGTTATAATCACCGTGCGCTGTGTCCGCAGCTCAGGAGCCGCCGCCGTGAGTTTTCTCAACCGCCTGTTCCAACGCAAGCCCGATGTCAGCGCCGCTGCGCCGCCCGCCGACTCTCCGCCTGCGCCGCAGCCGCAATCCGGCGGCACATCGGCAGGGCGCATCTCGCACGCGCTGGTGCTGCCAGATCAGGATTTCCTGGCGTGGTACGCTGCTGCCCAGCCCTACGAAAAGGCGTTTGAGCGCGTCACGATTGTGCGTTCGCCGCGCGGCAATGACCTCAACCGCTTCTACGCTGTTAGCGCTGTTGAGGCTCCCAATGTCTGGCTGAACGACAGCGCCCTGGGCCATATCCGGCGCGTGTACCCGAGCGTTGTGCGCGTGGACACACTGCGCGCCAGCACGCCGGACCAACTGCGCCAGCTCCTGCAGGCGCGCATCGCGGCCAACGATCGCTTCGGCGAGCGGGTTCAGAGCGGCCACATCAACGACCGCTTTGTGCTGCACTGGCCCACCGACGCCGTCCCGGCGCGCATCGTGCGCGGCTTCGACGCTGCGCTGGAAAGCGGGCGCAAAAACGAGGGCTTGGACCTGTTCGCACCCCCCGGCACAATTGTGCGCGCGGCCGCAGCCGGCACGGTGGCCGCGACAGCGCGCCAGCCCACGCCCGCCCTCGGCTACGGCCCGTATGTGCAGATCAGCTCCCCTGACGGGGCAGGCGGCAGCTATGTGGTGTGGTACGTCGGGTTGGACGAGATTCGCGTTAGCAGCGGCCAGCAGATCGCTGTGGGTACAGTGCTGGGCACATCTGGCCAGCCCACAGTCAAGCTGGTGGTGCAGCAGCCGGGCAGGGGATTGAAAGGGTACCCGCTGCCCGACGTCGTGGATCCGACGCGCATGGTGTTCTGGATGGGGCTGCGCCTGCAGCCCACCGGCAACGGCCTGCGCGTGCGCGAGCGGCCCGGCACAGCGTACAAAGTTTTGCAGACTGTCAACATGGGCGACGCGCTCGAAACGCTAGAGATACATGGGCGCACGCTGCTCAAGGTGGGCCAGCCTAATGAGTGGCTTAACGTGCGCACGCCGATGGGCGTCTCGGGTTATGCCGCCGCCTGGTTCCTCACCGCCACCTCGCTCGACGCGCTGCAGGCGGCTGTCACCGGCGTGAACCTGGATTACACACACGCCCTGGGCCGCCCCGCGCCCGAACGGCTGGGCCGCTTGGGCTGGGTGCGCTTCACATACAATGTGTCTTACGACCCGTCAAACGGCACGTTCGGCAATACCAATCTGGCGGCCGCTTACAACCGTTTGCGGCCCTTCATCGAGAAATACGCTCGCGCCGGCCTGAAGGTCGTGTTGGTGCTCACGCACCAGACCTACGGCGAGGGCCAGGGGTACGTGTGGCCGCAGATGACTGAAAGCCGCTGGCGCCAACTGACCGCTCGTTTTGCTGAGATGGCCGGGGTTATTGCCCGGCAGTACGCCGGCAGCGGGCTGGTGGCCGCCTATCAGGTGTGGAACGAGCAGGACGCCCCGGCTGAGTCCCACACCTCGGTGGCGATGCCCGCCGGCACATACGCCTATCTGCTGGGCGAGACCATCCGCGCCATTCGCGCCGCCGACTCACTCACGCCGATCATCACCGGCGGCCACACCGGCGGCCCATCCAACGGCGCGGCTTACGCGCGCCAGACGCTCGCCGCCATGGCGCCCGGTTTGCGCCCGGATGGTATCGCCTGCCACCCTTACGGGCGCGGCGCGCGCCCAGGCCCGCCTTACGCGCCGTTCGGCCACATAGACGACGAGGTGCAGGCCTTTCTCAACGTGCTGCCGGGCCGGCGATTGTGGATCACTGAGTGGGGCGTGCTGAACCGGCCTGATGACCCGCCGGAGGCCGTTGCGACCTACGCCGTGGACACATTAAACCACCTGGTGCGGCGCTGGCCCGGCCAGATTCAGGCGGCCATCTGGTACGCCTGGGCGCAGGGGATGCACAACGGCTACGGTCTGGTTGGGCCGGACGACCGTCCCCGCCAGCCCCTGCACGACCGCTTGATCAGCTTCTGACGCTGTTATCGTCCCTCCAGAACGTGATAGCGCCCTCGATTCTATCACGGCCCGCGGCCCGCGCAGGGGGTGGTTACAGGTCAACGCCGAGGATCAACGTGACGCCGAACAGCACCAGCACGGCCAGTGTCAGCCACACCAGCGCGCGCGTAATGCGCTCGTCCAGCCGGCGCAGGCGCTCGAACGCCAGCACGATCAGCGCCAGCACAGTCAGAAACGTGCCGTAGAACGCTGCGAGGAAGCCCAGCGCGTGCAGCACAGACTGTTCCAGGGCGCTTACCAGCAGCGGGCCGGTCACCGTCCCCCAGAACAGGTACGGGCCAGGACTGAGGGCGTTCATGACAAGGCCCCGCGCGAAAACGCCGCGGCGCGTGGCCTGGGCTGCGGCATTCTGGTCAGCCGTGCCGATAGCTGCGCCAGCGCGCAGGCTGCGCCATGTGCCCCAAGCGATGTAGAGCAGAAAAACGCCGCCCACTGCCTGAATCAACCGGATCACCGCTGGCGGAAGCTGGCCCAGCAGAAACACGACCACCAGAATGACAGGGCCATCTACAATCAGCGGCGAGGCGATCACCGGCAAGCTGACGCGCCAGCCGCGCAGCAGCGTCGTGCTGATGATATAGCTTTGAAAAGGGCCGGGCAGCGCGCCAGCGGCAAACCCCAGGCTGACGCCGCGCGCAATCAGGGCAAGCATAGGCACTAGCGACGATGTGAGGCAGTCAACGCGGCGGCACAGGCAGGGGCGGCTGACCACAGCCGCCCCTGACACGGGTCACTGCTCGCTGCGCGCCTCAGCCGGACGCGCCGGCGTTCTCGGCTGGCGGCGTCTCGCCCGGCAGCAGGTCTCCGCCGCCGGTCTCGCCCATCGGCGGCAGCGGAGTCTCAACGACTTCGGCCTCGGCGCCCGCGGCGGCTGGCTCGGTGGCCTCGGCCGGCATGGCTTCGGCGGCCTGCGCCGCGCCGCCGCCACCGCCCATTACCGCGCCCAGCGTGCTGCACGCCGGGCAGGTGCCGTTGGGCCGGACGATGGCAAAGCCAGCCTGCGGGTCAGGAGTGTACTGGGTGGCGTTCACGTTCCACACAATCATGAGGCGCACGCGGCCGCCCTCGCGCGAGAGCTGAGCAGCCCGCGCCAGCCAGTTGGCCTGATCCTGCACAGTGGTGTTAGCCGCCCAGGTGAAACCAGGCGGCAGCGGGCCGAAGCCCTCCGGCGAGAGATAGCCCAGCTCGGTGAAGCACAGCGGCCGGGTGGGGAAGACGCTGCTGTACAGGTTTACCATGGTGCGGTAGTAGCGCGTGTGGTGGTTGCTGTTGCCGCGCGGGTCGCCGCTGGTGGCGTCTGGGCTGAGGATGCCCTCGTTGTAGTGGATGCCGACACAGTCCATGACATTGGCCGCGCCGTTAGCCGCCATGCCGCGGATGTAAGCGTCGTCATCGCAGCCGTTGGGCGTGCACGCGCCGCCGAAGAAGCCGGTGGGCGCTGGCGCGCCGCTGATGACCAGCACGCGGGGGTTAGCCGCTTTGATGGCCTGGTAGGCGGCGCTGAGCATCTGCGTGTAGGACGCCGGGTTTATTAGGCCAGCGGGCCACTCGCGGTCAATGTTCTGCTCGTTCCACACTTCGATGGCCTCTGGCCCCAACTGCGCCACACCGCCCAGGAACTGGGCAAACTGGGCGAAGTACTGGCCGGGGTTGGCGCGCAGTTGTTCCGGGCTGCCCACCACACTGAGCATGACGCGGAAGCCGTTGGTGCGCGCTTCGTTAATGGCCCCCTGCACGATGCTGGGCGGATCGCCCAGGTTGTACCGCACCTGCACTTTAGCCCACGTCATACCTGCCTGTCGCATCTGCTGGCTGTTGCCAAAGCCGAATACCTGGCCGCCCAGCTCAAAGCCGCCAACAGGCGGGGGCGGCGGCGGCACGGTGGGGCCGGGCGGCGGGGTAGTCGCGCCGGGCGGTGGCGTGGTGGGAACCGGGCCAACTCCGCCGCCGGGGATAATGGTGAGGCGCTGACCCACAAAGATTAGGTTGGGGTTGACGATGCCGTTGGTGGCCGCAATAGCCTGAACAGTGGTGTTATAGCGCACTGCCAGCCGGCTGAGTGTATCCCCGCGCTGGACGATATGGACAACAGCGCCCGGCTGCTGGGTGGGCGGCGGCCCGGGCGTTACCGGAATAGGCGTCCCTGGCGGCTGCGTGGGCACTGTCCCGCTCACCGGTATCTGCAGGGTGGTCCCGGCGTAGATCAGGTTGGGATTCCTGATGGACGGGTTGGCCGCCATGATCGCCTGGATAGACACACCGTAGCGCAGCGAGATGCGGAACAGGTTCTCGCCGGGCCGTACGTAGTGTTGGATAAACTGGCCGGACTGCGCCAGCGCGGCGGCGCTGAACGACAGCGCCAGTAATAACAACACCATGACCGCAATGATACGACGCATAGAAACTCCTTTTCTGCAAATGATCCCGCCGGACAACGAGCAGCGCCAGCGGCCCAGCGCAGCCGGCGGCTCTGGCCTATTGAATCGGGATGACGAGCCGCTGTCCCGGAAAAATCAGATTCGGGTTGACGATGCCGTTAGCGGCGCTGATGGCACTGACCGTTGTGCCAAACCGCCGGGCGATGGCCGCCAGCGTGTCGCCGCGCCCGACGATATAGAACGTCGTGCCGCGCAGGGTGCCACCTGGTGGAGGGGTCACAACTGGGATAAACAGCCGCTGCCCAGCGTAAATCCGGTTAACGTTGTAGATGCCGTTGGCGCTGGCAATGGCCTGCACAGTTGTGCCGTAGCGCGCTGCGATAATGCTCAGCGTTTCACCTGGCTGCACAATGTGTACCACGCCGCCCTGCGCCGCAGCCGCAGCAGTCAGCGCCAGCAGCAGCAGCGCGAATACAACAGCTAACACAAACCTCTTGCGCATGTCCTTGAGCACCCCCTCAAACACGTCTAACTCTACAGCGGAACATCCTTTTGCGCTGCCCGGCGGATATTCACGCACACGCCGACGCTAACAGCACAGTGTAGCACGATCTGCTAAAACATGCTTACGGTTGCGCGCGCTTTCTTGCTATACGCCCGCCGGCCAGAAGTCGAGCGCTTGCGCCAAAAGCAAGTATCGTTATAGAATAGTTTAGAAATTGTTACCCGCACTTTCGCCTGTCTCCATGTCTCCAGGTAGGAGTCGCGCCCAATGGCGGAAAAAATACTGGTCATTGACGACGAAGAGACCACCGTCCAGCTCATCAGCATTCTGCTCGAACGCCGGGGCTACGAGGTCATCAAGGCCTTGCGCGCTGAGGACGGCCTGCGCCAGGCGTACCGCAACCAGCCAGACCTGGTGCTGCTGGACATCATGATGCCCGACATGGACGGCTGGGAGGTGTGCAAGCGCCTGCGCGACATGTCCGATGTGCCGATCGTGTTCCTGACGGCGCGCGGCGAGACGCGCGATGTGGTGCGCGGCCTAGAGATGGGCGCTGACGATTACATCGTTAAACCCTACGACAACGAGGAGCTGGTGGCGCGCGTGCGCGCCCACCTACGTCGTTCGCCGCGCCCCAACATGAGCGAGGAACTGGTGTTCAACGGGGGCGATTTCCGCATCAACTTCATGAACCGCGAGGTGCGAGTGCGCAACGAGGTCAAACACCTCACGCCAAAGGAGTTCAATCTGCTGGGCGTGCTGGTGCGAAATGCTGGCCGCGTGGTGACCCGTGCCGAGCTGGTCACCGAGGCCTGGGGCGCGGAATACGCTGACGCGATTGACAGCCTCAAGCTCTACATCCACTACCTGCGCCAGAAGCTGGAAGCCGACCCTGACCGGCCAGAGTACATTATGACGCTGCGCGGGGTGGGTTACCGCTTTGTAGACCGCTAGCCGCCGGCCTGTGATATCACACTCAGCAGGTCAGCAGGTGGGGCCACCTGAACCGTGGCGCGCGAGCGCGGCGGGGCGCTGGACGTCGTCTCCGACAGCGGCGCGGGCACAAAGATCAGCAGCAGAATCACCAACGAAGCGACTGCTACCAGCCGGCGCGGCCGGTCCAGCGGCGTGATCATATCGAGCGGCGTGGCGTAGACGCGCCCGAACAGCAGCAGGAGCAGTACCCACAGCAGCCACACGTTCGTCACCAGCACCAGCCCAGCCATCACGGCGATCAGCGGGTAGTACAGCCAGCGGGCGCGCTCGCCGATCAGCGAATAGATGATATGGCCGCCGTCGAGCTGGCCCACCGGGATCAGGTTGAGCGCGCTCACCAGCAGGCCAGTCCAACCGGCCCAAGCAAGCTGGCTGCTGGTGATGTACACGTCTACGCCGTCTGCGGGCAGGTAGCGCCCGAACATCACGGTCTTGGCCAGCGCATACAGCAGCGAGTCGCCCTCGAAAATGCCGCCGGGCATGATCGGCCCCACGCGGGCCATGCTCAGGCCCAGAAACAGAATGGGAACGGCGAACAGCAGCCCAGCCAGCGGCCCGGCTGCGCCCACGTCCAGCAGCGCTTTGCGATTGCGCATCGGCTGGCGCAGTTGAATAAACGCGCCCAGCGTCCCGAACGGGCTGAAGAACGGCAGCGGGATGAAATAAGGCAGTGTCACCGCCAGCCTGTGGCGGCGCGCCGCGAAATAGTGGCCCAGCTCGTGCGCGCCTAAGATGAGCAGTATGCTGATAGCGTAGGGCAGGCCGCGCCACAACTGCGCCGGCAGATTCTGCGCCAGCGCAGCGGCACGGGCGGGGTCAGCCGCGCCGATCTCGCTCAGCGCCAGGCTGGTTCCAACCAGCAGCACGCTGGCCGCTGTAGCCAGGAAAAGCAGCAGATTGGGCCACCAGGCGCGCGGGCGTGGGTTGATGCGGCCAGCCAGGATGATAATCACATGGCGGCTGTTTTCCTCGCGGAACAGCGCCACCAGGTCCAGCGGGGCCAGCTGACTGTCAAGCCGGTCGTAAGCCGCCTCCGAGTCCAGCAGCAGCCGGCCGGAAAAGCGCACCAGCGGGCGCATATCGTACGGGCGCGGCAGGGCTGGCAGGTCGGCTGGCTTTTCATCCTCAATTACCAGCACCCCGGCCACCAGTTCGCGCACAGTGTGGGCCAGCTGTTCCTCGTCGGTGCGCGGCGCGGGGGGGCGCAGGGCTGGCCGTTCGTCGCGGGCTGAGGCGGTTTCGTTGAGCATGGCGCGGTCTCGTCAGGCGGAGTACTGTCTGCATTATACGCCAGCTTGATTAGGGCGGCGTGATAATCTGCCAGGACTCGCCGCCGGGCAGCAGCCGCAGCACCATGCCGTCGGCGCTGCTGGCGTAGAGTGTTTCTGCGCCCGCGCCGGCTGGCGCAGCCTGAATCTTGCCGACAAAGCGCGTCTCCGGCTGCAACGCCAGCCCCAGCCGGTTGCGCACCGTGTCGCTGCCGCGCCACACGAACCCCAGCACAGCGATCGGCTGGTACAGGCCGGGCGGCGGCACAAAGCTTTCCTCAAGTTCAGGGTGAACTGCCGGGTTATAGCGGTTGGGCACTGACAGCCAAGCTGGCTGTCGGCCATCGTTGAACAGCGCGTAAACCCGATCGCGCGCCTCGATATACAGCATGCGCCCGCGCTCGAACGGGGCCTCAACCAGCAGCGTCTCGGCGGCCGGCTCCACTGGACACGCATCCGGCGCCGGGCTGAAAAACCAGGGGTCGGGGCAGGCCAGCGCCACTGTCAGGGCCTGCTCCACTGCCAGCGGCCCATCCCCCACGCGCAGGACAAAGTTCACCTCGCCGCGGTCGCTGCGGCGCGTTGGAATGGGCAGGCTGCCGTCGGGCGGCACGTTCCAGAGCTGGCTGCGCGCGCCGGTTTCGTCAAGTCGGTAAATGGTAGCCCCAGCCGCGCCCCTGGTGGACCAAAACAGATTGACGCTGCTGCCGGGCGCGACTGCCGCTGAGTCGGACGTGAAGTATTCGATGCGCGGCGCGTTCGGGTTGGCGACGCGCGTTGCCGTTGGCAGCTCTGGCGCGGGGGTGCTGGTTGGCCCGAACAGCGACGTAGGCGACGGGCCGCCAGTGGCGGTAACCGGCGGGGGCGGCGTGGTCGCTGTGGGTGTGGCCCCGGCGCCTGGCGTGCGCGACGGCGACGGCGTAAAAGTCGCTGTGGCGGTTGGTGGGTCGGTGGGAATGACCGGCACCACTGCCGCGCCGCAGCCGGTCAAAAGCGCCAGCAGCAGGGCTGCCGCCCCCGCGCGCGCTACCAATGCCATACCTGATTCCAGGCGGTCAGCCAGTCGTCGGCGCGGCTGACGACGCGCAGCGGCCCGACTGTCTCAACGCCATGGCGTCCCTTGAAGTACGCCATCTGATCCACTGTGTCCACGTCAATCGTGATGGTCGTGGGACGCGCCGGCACATATGGCTTGACAGCGCTCAGGTTTTGGAGCGCGTGCTTGGCCCCGTCCTCAATCATTTGGCGGGCGCGCACCGGCGGAATCTGGCGGGCGCTGAAGCGCGTCAGGCCGCGTTTGACGACGACGCCGGTGAAGCCGGGGCCGAGGTACTCGCGGCACTCGCGGATCACAGCCTCGTCGCCGGTTACAAGAGCAACTGGGACTCCGTAGTGGCCGCACAGCGCCGCGTTGATGCCGCACTCGCCCACTAAGTCCTCGTTGAACCACAGATTGCGCCACAGGATGGTGGAGATCGTGTGGCACAGCACGCCGTCCGGCGTGTTATTGCGGGCGTGCATGCCCACCAGCAGGCAGGCATCGCAGCCCTGTTCGAGCATTTCAGTGTAGCGCGACCACGGGTGACCAGCCACCCACTCACAATCGGGGTCGAGCAGCTCTGGCAGAAACGAGTTGAATGTCCAATCGCCGCCCGCGCCGTGGCAGTCCACCGCCACAATCTCGGTCGCCCCGGCGGCTTTCGCGCCGCGCACCGCCGCGTTGATTTCCTCGGTGTACAGCCGCCGCCCGTGTTCGTACTGAGGCGCGCCGCCGTTCACCTGATCCCATTTGATGATGCCGCTCACGCCTTCCATGTCCGCCATGATCAGGACGCGCATGTCGTTTTCTCCCGCAGAGTCTTCGTCTCACCCCCTGCCTTCGGCACAGCTGGGTCTTTCTGGGCAGCGCGGAGCTGGGGGGTGAGGTTGTGGTTAAACGAGTCTCTTGGCTGCCTGCACCACCGCCTCCGGCGTCAGGCCCAGCTCCCGATAGATTATCTCGTAGGGCGCGCTGGCGCCGAAGCGGTTGATACCCAGCGCGATGCCGCGGCAGCCGGCGTATTTCTCCCAGCCCTGTGTCACGCCGGCTTCAATTGTTACCCGCGCCGTGACGCTGGCAGGCAGCACACTCTCTTTGTACTGCGCGTCTTGCGCCTCGAACAGCTCCCACGACGGCAGCGACACAACGCGCGCGCTGATGCCCTCCGCCGTTAGAACGGCGTGGGCCTGGCGCGCAATGTGCACTTCGCTGCCGCTGGCGATCAGGATTACCTGCGGCGTGCCCTCGCAGTCGTCCAGCACGTAACCGCCGCGCGCTGCGCCTGCGCGCACGCGGTCTGCGTCTGCCAGCACAGGCAGGTCCTGGCGCGTGAACAGCAGCGCCACCGGCCCCGGCAGCATCATCGCTGTGTGCCAGGCCGCTGCCGTCTCAACCGCGTCTGCCGGCCGGATCACCGTCAGGCCGGGAATGGCGCGCAGCGCCGCCGCGTGCTCAACCGGCTGGTGCGTGGGGCCATCCTCGCCCAGACCGATGCTGTCGTGTGTGAACACGAACACCACTGGCAGGTGCATCAGCGCGGCCAGGCGAACGGCCGGACGCATGTAGTCGCTGAATGTGAGAAACGTGCCAGTATACGGCTTGACGATACCGCCGTGCAGCGCCAGGCCGTTGACGATAGCGCCCATTGCGTGCTCGCGCACGCCGAAGCGCACGTTGCGCGCAGCGGGATGGCCTGGCCCGGTGTTGGCCGCGCCTTTGATGAGCGTCTTAGTGCTGCCAGCCAGATCAGCGTCGCCGCCGATCATCGTCGGCACGTGTTTGGCGATGGCGTTGAGCACCTCGCCGGAGGCGTTGCGCGTAGCAATCTGTTTGTCCGGCGCAAAAGTCGGGAGGTCGGCGTCCCAGCCGTCGGCCAGCCCGCCCGACCAGGCGCGTTCCCATTCGGCGGCCAGTTCGGGATACGCTGCGCGCCACGCCGCGAACAGCGTCTGCCAGTCGGCCTGCTGCTGTGCGCCGCGCTGCACGGCCTCGCGGAAATGCTCCAGTGCCTCGCCGGGCACGTAGAAATCTTCCTGCGGCCAGCCCAGCGCCTCTTTCGTCAGCCGCACTTCTTCTTTGCCCAGCGGCGAACCGTGCGCGGCGCTGGTGCCCGCCTTGTTCGGGCTGCCGTAGCCGATTATTGTGTGCACGGTGATGAGCGTCGGCTTGTCGGTTACCGCCTTGGCCTGCGCGATAGCGGCGCTGATCGCGTTTACGTCGTTGCCATCAGCCACCTCCAGCGTGTGCCAGCCATAGGCGCGGAAGCGCATCTGCACGTCCTCTGTGAAGGTCATGCGCGCCGCGCCGTCCAGCGTGATGTCGTTGCTGTCGTACAGGTAGATAAGCTTGCCCAGCCCCCAGTGCCCGGCCAGCGAGGCGGCCTCGGCGCACACGCCCTCCATCAGGTCGCCGTCGCTGACCAGCGCAAACGTGTAGTGATCCACCACGTTGTAGCCTGGCCGGTTGAAATAGTTGGCCAGGTACGCCTCGGCCAGCGCCATGCCAACGGCGTTGCTGGCCCCCTGGCCCAGCGGCCCGGTGGTGGTCTCAACGCCTGGCGTCTCACCGTACTCTGGGTGGCCGGGCGTGCTGCTGCCCCACTGGCGAAAGCTCTTGAGATCATCCAGCGTCACGTCGTAGCCGGTCAGGTACAGCAAGCTGTAAATCAGCATTGAGCCGTGGCCGGCGCTGAGCACGAAACGGTCGCGGTTGGGCCAGTGCGGATCGCGCGGGTTGTAGCGCATGTGTTGGGTCCACAGCGCGTAGGCCATCGGCGCGGCGCCCATGGGCAGGCCAGGATGGCCGCTGTTGGCCTTCTGCACCGCGTCAATCGAGAGCGTGCGAATCGTGTTGATCGCCATGGTCTGCAGATCGGTGGTCAACTGTATGTCCTCCTCGACGTTGCTGCGACAGACAAAACTGCCGCCAATAGTACCGCAGAACCGCCAAAGGGGGCAGGCGGTTCGCTGTTCACAGCAGCGGGTTATTTGGTTAATATTTAGGTGACAGCAGCCGCCCGGTGCCGGTGCTGGGCGCATCACAAGGACGTATCGCGATGCAGTATTATGCCCAGCCAGCAGCCCTCAGACACAGCCGCCGCCGTCTCACCCTGAGTGTGGTCATCCCCTGCTACAACGAAGTCAGCACTATTGCCGAAGTGCTGCAGCGCGTAGAGGACGTGGGATTGGCCGACGAGATCATTGTCGTGGACGACGGCTCAACAGACGGTACGCGGGAGGTGCTGGCGGCGATCGAGGCCGAGGCACGGCCCCACCTGCGCATCATGTATCACGAGCGCAACCAGGGCAAAGGAGCTGCGCTGGTTACTGGCTTTGCCGCCGCCGCCTGCGATGTCATTCTCATCCAGGACGCCGACTTCGAGTACGATCCCCGCGATTACCCTGCGCTGCTGCGGCCGCTGGAGGAGGGCATCGCGCAGGTCGTGTACGGCTCGCGCTTCCTCGGCGGGCCGCGCAAGGCCATGAATTTTTGGAATATGGTGGCCAACAAAAGCCTCACGCTGGTGACCAACATCCTCTACAACGCCATCCTCAGCGACATGGAAACCTGCTACAAGGTGTTCCGGCGCGAGGTTGTACACGATATGGTCATTCACGCGCGCGGCTTCGAGTTCGAGCCGGAGTTCACCGCCAAGGTGCTCAAACAGGGCATCCGCATCTATGAGGTGCCGATTTCGTACAACGGCCGCGAGTGGTCTGAGGGCAAGAAGATTAAGTGGACTGACGCGCCCATCGCCCTGTGGACGCTGGTTAAATACCGGTTTGTAGACTGAGGCGCAGCAGCCAGGCCGCTAGGCGGCCTGGCTGCGCATGTGGCTGCGCGCCGCCAGCGGCGCGCAGTGTGTGCCTCAACCTCAACTTACCGGACTACCGGCGAGAAGTTGAAGTAGTCGTTGACGTTTTCTGGGGTGATGAGGATGCAGTCAATGGAGATTTTCTCCTGCTCTGGCAGCTGGCCGGTCGTGATGTAACGGTGCGCCTGCTCCACTGCCAGCGGGCCGAACTGGGCCACGGGCTGCAGCACGGTGGCTGCGATCTTGCCTTCCTTGATCGCGTCGAGCACGTCCTGCGAGCCGTCGAAGCCGACCACGATCACGTCGGTGAGGCCGGCCGCCTGCAGGGCCGCCATGGCTCCCAGCGCCATGGTGTCGTTGCCGGAGATCACGCCTTTGATGTCCGGGTGGGCCTGGATGATGGTTTCCATCACCTCAAAGGCTTCGGTCTGGGACCAGTTGGCCGTCTGCTGGGCCACCAGCACCATGTCGGGGTACTGGCCGATTACGTCGTTGTAGCCCTGTGACCGGATGATGGCGTTGGTGTCGGACTCCTTGCCGGTCAGCTCGACGTACTTGCCTTCCTCGCCCATGAGGCGGACGAACTCTTCAGCGCCGAGCACAGCGCCCTGGTAGTTGTTGGAGATGATCTGCGAGGCGGCGATGCCGGTGGCGTTGATTTCGCGGTCAATGAGGAAGGTGGGGATGCCGGCGTCCTTGGCCTTCTGCACGGCCTGGATGGAGGCGTCCGCGCCCGCGTTGTCGAGGATGATGGCCAGCGCGCCCTGGGCTATGGCCAGGTCAATGTGCTGATCCTGGAGCGCCGGGTCGTCGTCGTGGATCAGCACGAGGGTGCTGTAGCCCAGCGCCTCGGCCGCTGCCTGCGCGGAGTCCGCCTCTGCTTTGAAGAACGGGTTGTCGTGCGGCGGCGTAATGATCACGATCAGGCCGGCTGACTGCGCGACGGCCGGGATCACGCCCATGCCCAGTACCGCGAAAACCGTTAGAAGAACCAGCAGTCTTGTGATTTTGTTGGCAGACATTTTGTGTATATGCTCCTGTTGTTTTTGCTCGATCAAACTATTCAAGACAAACACACTTTGCTCGCTTCAGGATTGTGCCCCTGCCTCCTTTCTGCTCACCGACTGCGCTCCTGCAGCCGCTGCTGAGCCTGATCAATAATGACAGCGAGAATAATGACAAAACCGGTGATGACCATCTGCCAGAACGAACTCAATCCCTGCAGGATCATGCCGTTCCGCAGCACACCGATCACGAACGCGCCGACGATAGTGCCGATGATGGTGCCGCGCCCGCCGGCCAGCGACGTGCCGCCCAGCACGACAGCGGCGATAGCGCTCAGCTCCCACGTTTCGCCAGTGGAGGGGTGGGCTGCCACAAGCTGTGAGGTCACGATCAAACCGACGACCGCCGCGCAGAAACCGCTGATAATATAAGTGATCATCGTCACGGTCTTAACGCGCACGCCTGACAGCTCTGCGGCGCGCTTGTTGCCGCCGATGGCGTAAATCTGGCGCCCGAAGGGGGTTTTGGTCGTGATGAAGATGGCCAGCAGCGCCAGGCCGATCATGATGAAAATCGAATACGGGATGTCCAGCCCGGCAATGCGGAAGCCGCCAGCGCCAAGCTGCTCGAAACCGGTGTTGCCCAGCTCGGGCCTGCCGATCAGGTTGGGAAAAGTGGCGCCCTGGTTGCTCAGCAGCGACAGCCCGCGCGCGATGTACAGCGTGCCCAGCGTGGCGATGAACGGCGCAACGTTGAAGCGCGTGATCAGGATGCCGTTGACCAGCCCCACCAGCATACCCACCAGGATGGCAATCAGGCTGACGATCCACACGTTGAAGTACACCACGGCGTTGAGCGGCTCTAGAACTAATCCCCTGTGAATCAGGCCGCCGGCGATCATGCCGGTCAGCCCGACGACCGCTCCCACCGACAGGTCAATGCCGCCGGTGAGGATGACGAATGTCATGCCGATGGCGAGAATGGCGTTGATGGCCACCTGCTTGGCCAGAATCACCTGATTGGTGGAGCGCAGGAACGGCTCGGAGATCAGCGCGAAGAAGGTAAACAGCAGGATCAGCGCGATGAACGCCCGCAGTTGCAGCAGCAGCCCGCGCAGCGTGAACCGGCCGCGCAGCACGGCTGCTTTGTCTGTTCTGGTTGGCGATGTAACGTTTGCTTCAGCCATCGTTATTCACATCCTTTCCATTCCCGAGGCCGTGCCCGATGGCAGAAGCCTGGACAAGCGCCTCTTGTGTTGCCTCGGCGCGGTCGAATACCTGCGTGATGCGGCCTTTTGACATCACGATAATGCGGTCCGCAATTGCCATGATCTCGTTCAGCTCTGTTGAGACGAAAATGATGCCGAGGCCCTGAGCGGCCAGCCGGCGCGCAATTTCGAAAATCTCTTCTTTAGCCCCCACGTCAATGCCGCGGGTAGGTTCGTCCATGAGCAGCACCTTCGGCTCGGTCAGCAGCGACTTGGCCACCACGACTTTCTGTTGGTTGCCGCCGCTGAGCGAGGAGATCGGATTCTGTGGATCCGAAACCTTGATCGCCAGCTCCTCGATCATTTGGCTGACGCTGGCGCGCTGCGCCTGTGCCGAGAGGAACAGGCCGTTGAAGAAGCGGCGCAGGCTGGCCAGCAGCATGTTATCCGTTACAGACAGCTCTGGCACTAGGCCCTCGCGCTGGCGATCCTCAGGGATGAGTATGAGGCCCTGCTTGATGCGCCGGTCAATCAGCCCGTCCAGCTTGCTGTTGCCCAGCCAGACGACGCCGCCGGCGTGCGGGTGCAGACCCATCAAGCACTCGAAAAGCTCGGTGCGCCCGGCACCCATCAGGCCGTAAATGCCCAGGATTTCGCCGGCGCGCAGGCTGAAGGTCACGCCGTCTAACAGATAGCCGCCGCCGGGCTTGGGCAGTGTCACGTTTTCCACGCGCAGAATCTCGTCGCCAAAGGCGTGGCGCGGCGGCCGGTAGGCTGCGGCGGTGTCGCGGCCCACCATGCGCTCGATAATCCAGGGGAGCGTGACACCGCTCATCGGCGCTTCGGCCACTTTGTGCCCGTCGCGCAGCACCGTGATGTAATCGCCAATCTGCATCAGCTCTTCGAGCTTGTGCGAGATGTAGATGATGGACACCCCCGCTGCTTTCAGCTCCTCGATTACGCGGAACAGCACCTGCACCTCGCTGTCGCTGAGGGCTGAGGTCGGTTCGTCCATAATCAGGATGCGCATGTCCAGCGCCAGCGCCTTGGCAATCTCGACTACCTGCTGCTGGCCGATGCGCAGATGCTGCACCAGCGTGCGCGGGTTGATCGGGTGCTCCAACCGTTTGAGCAGGTCCAAGGCGTGCTGTTCCTGCTCGCTGTGCTTGATGACAACCCCGCCTAGGGTTTTCTCGTGGGCCATGAAAATGTTCTCGGCCACGTTCAGGTTAGGGAACAGGTTCAGCTCCTGGTAGATGATGCCGATGCCCAGCCGCTCAGCCTCGCGGGGGGACCGGACTTCAATTTCCTCGCCTTCGAGCAGCAAACGGCCGGCCGTTGGGTGCTCTACGCCGGCAATGATCTTCATCAGCGTAGATTTGCCCGCGCCGTTCTCGCCCACCAGCACGTTGACCTTGCCGCGGTAGACGTTGAAATCCACGTTGTCTAGCGCTGTTGTGCCGGGGTAGATTTTGGTGATTTTTTCGGCGCGCAGGATGATATCATCCGCGGCAGAGTCGGCGTGCGCGTTCATCAGTCGTCCACCTCCAGCTCAACCGGCACGATCATCGGATTGGCCAGGCTGTCCATTGAAAACGCCCCGATAAACGCGATGGCCCTGCCTTTGAGCGTCTCTGGGTCAATCTCGCGGATGGCCTCGACGCTCGGCGCGCCCAGCCTTTCGGCGACCATGGCGGTGATGCGGTTGCCCATGCCCTTGGCAACATCGGCGAACTCCTGCTGATTGACGAAGTTGCCGTATTGAATGAAGCCGACCGCGTCGCGCACTGAGGCCTGCTGGCTGATCTTGATCAACGGGCCGACTACCACGTTCAGATCAGGCTCGCCGTCGGGCGGGGCTAGGTCAACCACGAGCACGCCGGTGCGCGAGCTGGTGTCGTAATCGAGGATCGTCCCGTGGCCGCGCACCATGAAGCTGTATGGCCCTGTTCCAGAGCGGTGGCCATACTGGTCAATGGCGCTCTGCTGGTTCTCGGCGATCAGCTCGAACAGCGCGCGCGCATCTTGGGCTTGGTCGCGGTAGGTGGGCAGCACTTCCGTTTCCCAGATGCCAGCGACGTACTGGTCGCCGCTGAAAGCGGCCTTGGCCTCTTCGTCTTCGCGCAGCGTGCGCACGGTGGCCAACGTGCAGCCGTCCAACATCAGCAGCACACCCACCAGCGCCAGCGCTGTGCTCCACCAGAGGGTTCGGTTTCGCAGCAATCCACTCATCCTGTTCGCTCCTCTGTCCCGTTCCGGCTGCTCACCCGACGGACGGCGTAGATTTCAGCCGAGGGGTTGCCGACGCCGCCGAGAATTTGCACGACCCGGGCGTTGGTGGCCTTGGCCAGCGGGTGCATCGCGTTGACCATCGCCAGCAGAGTCAAACTCCACGATGACAGCCCCACGACTTCGCCGGCGGCGATCGTCGTTTCGACATAGTATGCGGCGGCGCTGCCGATGTGGTGCAGTATCTCCTCGTCGTCGGTTTCGTCGCAGTGCGCAACAATCGCTGCCTTGAGACCATAGCGCGCGCACAGATCGCTTTCGAGCTGCGCGTAAACGCCTGTGGGGATGCTCACCGTAATGCGGACGATGCTCTCTTCTTCTGCACGCCGCAGGATGCGCGACACAGTGGCCTGAGAGATGTCGAGCTGGCGCGCGATATCCGC
>DAOTWC010000028.1:0-30273 GCA_034435995.1 Anaerolineae bacterium
GCTGATCCGCCTGCGCGTGCCGGTCGTGACCGAGCACCCCTACGCCGCGCCGTTTGAGGCGCTGCCGGCGCACCCGGCAAACGGCCAGCACAACGGGGGCGGCACCAACGGCCCCAGCACAGCCGGGCCGCGCCGGCTCAGCCGCCCGCGCCGCCGGGGCGGTTCGCGGCCCGCGCGCGGCTGACGCGCCCCCAGCCGCATCCTTGCAGCCCTGCCCGGTGCGCGTACAATTAGGGAACGCGCACCGGGAGTAACAGGGATGGCTGACAGCCTATTCGACAACCGCTACCGCTATGACCACATCTACCCGCGCGGCCGTTCCGGCGAGACCCTGCGCGCGGTGGATACGCTGGCCAGCAACCGCCCGGTAGTGGTCAAGCGCCCGGCCCCCAGCGACGCCCCGCCCATCCGCGCGGGCCAGGAAGTGAGCATCCTTAACGAGCGCAAGGCGCTTTCCCGGCTGGCCGGCCACCCGGTGCTGACGGCGCTGCTGGGCACGGGCCAGTTCTCCGCCGGCGGCACGCTGCACCAGTATATCGTCGTGGAGCGGGCCGAAGGCGCGAACCTGGCCGACCTGGTGCGCGAGCTGGCCGCGCGCGGCGAGCGCCTGCCAGAGCTGGAGATGCTGGTGATCGTGGACAGCCTGCTCGATCTGCTGGAGGCCGCCCACGCTGCTGACATTGTCTACAACGACGTGGACGCCAAGCACCTGTTCTGGGATCGCGACCAATACCGCCTTAAGCTGATTGACTGGGGCAACGCCGTCTTTCTGGAGGGCGACGACAGCACGCCCCAGGGCGTCAGCCGCCAGAGCGACATCGCCCAGACGGGCGAGCTGCTCTATTTCATCCTCACCGGCGGCGCCCGCGCCGACCTGCCGCGCGACGCCGGCGAGGACTTCCGCCTCAACTTCGGCGACGACGCCGCCCGCGTTCACACGCGGCTGCAGGCCATCGTCAGCCGGGCAGCCCACCCTAACCCGCGCCTGCGCTACCGCAGCATTGCCGAGCTGCGCCGCGACTTGGCCGAGTACCGCGCCCCGCTGCTGCGCGAGCGCGATACGGTGCTCAACCGCGTGGCCGAGCGCCTGCGCCGCGACCGCAGCCGCGACGAACTGAACGGCCTGCTCGACACACTGCGCCCGGCGCTGGCCCAGGACCCCGGCTACCCGCCGGCGCGTGAGCTGGAGGCCGAGATTCACCGCCGCCTGCAGGATATCGAAGTGGCCGCCGATCTGGACGCGGTGCGCATCTACCTGGAGAGCGCCAACTGGCAGCGCTCGGTGAGCCTGCTGGACGAGCTGCGCGGCCGCGTGCGCGGCGACAGCGTCCGGCTGGTTAACCTGCTGCACGACCTAGCCTGCCTGCTGCTGGAGGCCAACCGCCAGCCCACGCCGCTGGCGGTGCTGGACAGCATCGGCCTGTTGTTCGACGGCCACCCGGAGCGCGCCGCCCATATCTTAGTGACCGAGGCCGCCGACAGCGACGAGCGCAGCCTCCAATGGCTGCTGGCCGAGCGCATCTCGGCCCACGTGCCGGAGGTGCACCTGCTGCGCCCCAACCTATTCCGCCTGGACACGGCGCTGGCGCAGCTTGCCGCCGACGGCGTGCCCGTCACTGAGCCGCGCGCCGTGCTGGCCGAGATTGACGCCCGCCTGGACGCGCTGCCCGCCGGCGAGATGGTGAACATGGTGGCCCTGCGCGACGGCTACCGCGCCGTGGTGGACGCGCTGACGGCCCTCAGCACGCTGCTGGACGCTGTGAGCGCCAAACACGACCTGCCCGAAGAGCGGCTGCCGCTCTCCGCGCTGGAGCGCGCCCTGAACGCGGCGATGGCCCTGGCCGACAACATGCACGTGATCGGCCGCCAGGCAGCCGCCAGCCCGCGCGACGCCCTGGCCGCCCTCGATTCCAGCCGCGCCATTGACCCCACCAGCCGCTCGTGGGACGCGGTGGCCGGCCTGCTCGACCGCCTGTACGAAACGCTGGGGGCTTACCAGACGTATGTCCCGGCCGCCGACGGCTCCGACCTGGAGGCCTGGCTGCACGCCGCCCGCCAGACGCTGCTGCCGTTCACCGAGCGGCTGTTCGACGAGATGCTGGTGGGCATGGTCGAAGGGCTGGAGATCGCCGCCCGCGCCTGGGGCAGCTACGCCAACGCCACCATCCAGGGCAGCCGCCTGGGCGCGCTCAGCGCGCTGACGCAGGCCACCGACGCCGTGGGCACAGTCAGCCCGACCCTGGCCGGCTGGTTCAACCACCTGCGCGCTGTTATCACCGGCGCCCAGTACGTCGAGCGGCACGCGCTCTACGGCGGGCTGGGGCGGGCGTTGGCCGACGGCTGGGAGGCTTATGACCGCGGCCGCCTGGCCGACGCCGAGCAGCTCGGCCAGCGCGCCTACGAGATCGCCCGCAGCGACACCCAGCGCTTCGCCGCCGGGCGGCTGCAGCGGCTGGCCGAGATGACGCGCGCCTGGCTGGAGCGCGGCGCCGTCAACGACGCCGACACGTGCAAAGCGGCCCTGGTCTCGGTCGAGCGGCTGTACACGGCGGATGAGATCAGCACGCGCGAGAACTTCACGCGCCAGATGCCCAGCAAGGACACCTATCTCAAAGCAATGGGCAAGGGGCTGGTAGAGCTGTTCGCGCGCGGCAGCACCGCCGCCGTTCGCATCCTTTTCTTTAACTACATCCTGCTGGGCGCGCTGGACGCCCACGCCGGCGAGACCGACGACGCCGAGTTCTGGCTGTCCGCCGCCGGCCGGGCGCTGGAGCCGGGCGGGGTCAATCACCCGGCCGCCCGCGCGCTGGACGAGTTCATCCGCCGCCGCCGCGACATCAACGCCGCCGCCGCCCGTCTCAACGCTGTGAACGGGGCCGCCGCGCTGCCCGGCCTGGAAAAGCTGGCCCGCGAATTGGAAGAAAACCCCCAGGCGCGCACGCTGGCGGCCGGCATCTACAGCCTGCGCGAGCTGCAGGCCGCCCTGCGCGACTGGTCCGACGGCGAGTTCCGCCCGGCGGGCATCAAGCTGGAGAACGCCATCAACGCCGTGAACGAGGTGGAGCAGGCGGCCAGCGTCACGCTCACCGCCTATCGCGCGTTTCTGATGTCGCTGCAGGCCGGCGCCGCCGAGCTGCACACCCGCGCCCGCCACATGGCGCAGCTCATCGAGAGCCGGCCGGCCGAGCCGCCGCCCGCGCTGCTGGAGGGCCACCGCCACCTGCTGAGCGCCACCCACCGGCTGCTGGGCGAGGCCTACACCGGCACGCTGCGCCAGTGGCGCGACACCTACGAGGCGTTCGCCGCGACGTACACCGACATGACAATGCGCCGCAGCGCCCGCCTCAGCCGCTTCAACGATCTGTTCCGCGTGATGTTCATTGACCGGCACCCGGCCTATGCGCTCTACCGCCACTGGTACGACCTCACCGAGCAGGCGCCGGAGTTCCCCGCGCCGCCCACCAGCGAGCCGATCCCGCGGCTGGACGAGGCCGCCGACGTGGCCGAGAGCGAGTACCGCGGCGCGCGCTACGCCGAGCCAGCGGCCGCTGAACCAGCGCCCGCGCCGCTGGCGGCGCGCCCGCGCCTGCCGCGCGGCGTCCTGCTGCTGGCGCCCATCGCGCTGATCGGGCTGGCGGCGCTGGCGCTGCTGGCCGGCGGCGGCGGCGAACCGCCGGCGGTTCCCGTAACGATCACCGACACGCCGGCGGGCCAGGCTGTCCCGCCAGACGCTGCCGCGCCGGTCACCGAGGCGGCGGCCACGGCCACGCCGCGCCCGCCCACCGGCACGCCCTCGCCGCAGGCGGCGGCGCTGGCCAACCCCAGCAGCAGCCCGACCGCCCCGCCGGCCACGGCCACGCCCACCGATACGCCGACGATCACGCCCACCTTCACCGCCACCGCCAGCCCCACCGCCAGCGACACGCCCACCGTGACGCCCACGCCCACGCCGACGCTGCCACCGGGCGGCCTGACCGGGCGGCAGGACCTGCTGGCGCTGTTCGACCGGATGCCAGTCTACCCCTGGAACAGCGAGCACTTCTCGCGCGGCATTGACGGCACCTACTGGCGGCTGGGCATGGGGGCTGGCAGCGGCAGCGGCCAAATCGTCATCAGCGTGCCGCCAGAGACGCTGGAGACCTACTTTGGCGGGGATGCGGCCCGCCGCGTCCGCAGCGTCGAGGCAACGCTGGCCCTCACCAGCTACAACCCGCCGCTGGTGCTCGATGGCGCTGTCTACTACGGCGTGGCCCTGCTGGGGGCCGACGGCGGCGGCCAGGGCCTGCAGGTGCAGCTCGTCCAGCCAGGCGTGATCAACCTGGGCCAGGTGGCCGAAGGGACGGCCCGCACCGTCAGCCAGCGCGCCGTGACCAACCAGATCGCCCGCCTGCGTCTCGACCGCGACCTCAACACCGGCGCGATCACCTGTTTCTTCAACGACGAGCAGATCGGCCCAACCCTCTCCGGCGTGGGGGCCAGCGCCAGCCCGGCGCTGTTCGTCTACGCCAGCGGCGTGATCGTCAGCGTGAGCGCCTGGAACGTCACGCTGCGCTGAACAAAGCGTTGTTTAAGTGAAAAAAGTTCTATTCTTCTTTATGTAAAGACAACTATAATAGGTGGTGATGGTAATGTCTGCCCGCAACAGGATCAGCAGCGATGCACTTCACCGACCTATCCGATCGCGCCAGCCACGCCAGCGCTGACGCCGCCGCCGAGGCGCTGCGGCGAATGCGCGAGCAGTTTTTCGCCATCGCCTCCCACGACCTGCAGCACCCCATCGGCAACATCTACGCGGCGCAGCGCCTGCTGCGCGAGACCGCCGGCGACGACCCGTTCACCGTCGAGCTGCTGGATGAGATCGAGCGGTCGCTGGACGCGATGCAGGAGATCGTGGGCGATTTTTTGGAGACGGCGGCGCTGGAGGCCGGCGCGCTGGAGGTGCGGCTGGAGCCGGTGGACGTGGAGGAGATTTTGTGGCGCGCCGCAGCGCATCACGCAGCGGCCGCGCAGAAGAAGAACATCGCCATAGAAATCAGCGCCGCTGAATGCTGCGCCCTGGCCGACCCGCGCCGGCTGGCGCAGGCGGTGGGCAACCTGCTGAGCAACGCGCTCAAATACAGCCCGCCGGGCAGCCAGGTTGCGCTGACGGCGTCCGCCGCCGGCGGGCGGGTGCGCATCAGCGTGCGCGACCACGGGCCGGGCATCGCCCCGGCGGAGCGCGACCGCCTGTTCAGCCAGTTCGGCCGCACCAGCGCGCGCCCCACCGGCGGCGAGAGCAGCACCGGCCTGGGGCTGTGGATTGTGCGCCAGCTTGCGGCGCTGCAGAACGGCCAGGTGGGGGTGGAATGCCCCCAAGCGGGCGGCTCGGTGTTCTGGCTGGAGCTGCCCGCCGCTGCGCCGGCCGAGGCCGCGCCGCGCCTGGCGGCCATGTGCGGGCGCTGAAAGCGCCTACAGCGCTGCCGTCTGCAGGTCGCTGATGGCGTCCATCAGCGCGTGGAACTCGTGGATGTAGAGCTGCTGCTTGGCGTCGCTCATGGCCACCGGCGGGTTGGGGTGCACCTCTACCATCAGGCCGTCGGCCCCACAGGCGCGCGCCACTTTGGCCAGCGGAATGGCGATGTCGCGCCGGCCCGCCGAGTGCGAGATGTCCACGATCACCGGCAGGTGCGATTCCTGCTTGAGGATGGCCACGCCGCCGATGTCGAGCGTGTTGCGCGTCCACTTCTCGAAGGTGCGGATGCCGCGCTCCATGAGGATCACGTTGGGGTTGCCGCTGCTGACGATGTACTCGGCGGCGTAGAGGAACTCCTCCAGGGTGGCCGACAGGCCGCGCTTGAGGATCACGGGCTGGCGCACCTGGCCCAGCGCCTTGAGCAGGAAGCTGTTCTGCATGTTGCGCGCGCCCACCCAGAAAATGTCCACGTAGTCTGACATCATCGTGAGCTGGCTCTTATCCATCACCTCGCTGGTGATGTAGAGGCCGTATTTGTTCGCCACCTGGCGCGCGATCTGCAGGCCCGGCTCGCCCAGGCCCTGGAAGTCGTAGGGGGAGGTGCGCGGCGTGTAGGCCATGCCGCGCATAATGCGCACGCCGCGCTCGGCCAGCGCCGCCGCCACCTCGTCCATCTGCTCGAAGCTCTCCACCGCGCACGGCCCGGCGATCACGGTGAAGGCGCTGTTGCCAATCTCCAGGCCGTCCGGCAGGGCGATCACCGTGCGGTGGTCAGCCGATTTGCGCTGCACCAGAATCTTGGCGCGGGCCTCTTTCTCCTCCAGCGCCAGCGAGGCGCGGAAGATCTCGCGGAACAGCGCCTTGATCGTCTCGTTGCTGAAAGGGCCGTTGTTGGCCTGCTCAAGCTGCTGCAGCATGTAGGCTTCGCGGGCGGGGTCGTAAAACGACGTGCCCATCTCCAACTGCACCCGGCCAATCTCAGACGCGAGGCGGGCGCGGCGGTTAAGCAGATCGAGAATTTGCAGGTTGATCTCGTCAACCTGCGCGCGCAGTTCCTGCAGGCGGTTTTGCGACATGGCGACTTCTCTCTCCCCAGCGGCGTTGACCGGTGCACATTATACAGAGCGCGGCGCGGCGCGGCTATAGGTACATCGCCAGAGCGCAGACGGCCCTGGTTTGTGCACTCAATGAGGGGCGAGGCAGGCCGGCGTTACTGATCGAGGCGGGGGATGCGCTGCTGCCAGCGGCGGTAGAGATCGGCCTGCAGGTCGAACGCCATCTGCTGGCCGGAAGGGTGGGCGCGCACAATGTGGAGGTACATCGCCTTGGGCTGGCGGAACAGCTTGCCGCACACCGGACAGATGTGGATGTCGTCGTCAGTAGCGATTGTCTCGTCGAAATAGTGCATGCGGTGTGCTCTCTCGTTCGCTGTTCTCCCCTTTAGAATAAATGTAAAATGATTTATCGAGCGTTGTGTCAAGTAAATTTTTACGCAAAATTCATGCGCAGCGCGCCAGCGCCAGCCTGTGCTACACTAAGCGCACGCACATACTGGACACCGCAGCGCGACGAAAGGCACAGCATGGCCGGCAAACTACAGGACCGCGTGGCGTTCATCACGGGTGGCAACTCTGGAATCGGCCGGGCCACGGCACAGCTTTTCGCCGCAGAGGGGGCGCGCGTGGTGATCGCTGCCCGCCGCGCCGAGGAATCTCAAGCCGTTGTGGCCAGCGTTCAAGATCAAGGCGGGCGCGCCATGTTCATTCCGTGCGATGTGCGCCACGCTGAGGACTGCCGCCACGCCGTCGAGATCGCGGTCGAGCGGCTGGGCCGCCTAGACATCCTGTTCAACAACGCCGGTGTCGTGCCCTTTGGGACTGTGCCCGAAACCTCGCTGGAAACCTGGGCCGACGTGTGGCAGACCAACGTGAGCGGCGTGTTCCACTGCTGCCGGGCCGCCCTGCCGCACATGATCCGCCAGGGCGGCGGCGTGATCGTCAACAACGCCTCGGACGTGGCGGTGGTGGGCGCGCAGCGCGCCGCTGCCTACAGCGCCACCAAGGGCGCAGTGGCGCTGCTGACGCGCAGCATGGCGCTGGATCACGCGCGCCAGGGGGTGCGCGTCAACGCCATCTGCCCCGGCGAGACGTATGTCCCGCGCTGGGACACGCGCGCCGACGACATGGAGGCCTATCTGCGGCGTGTGGGCGCGGGCATCCCGCTGGGCCGCGTCGCCGCGCCGGAGGAGATCGCGCGGGCGGTGCTGTTCCTGGCCAGCGACGATTCCAGCTTTATGACCGGCCAACTGCTGGTGGTGGACGGCGGCTGGACTGCCGGCGGCACTGGCGAACAGTACCCGCCGGTGTGACAAGCGGCTAGCGCCGCCCGCTGGTCGCCGCTTTCACCTGCGGTGAAGGCAGCCACAGCGTGAACGTCGCGCCGGTGTTGGGGCCGCCGCTGGTCGCCGTGAGCCTGCCGCCGTGAGCCTGCACGATCTCGTGGGCAATGGCCAGCCCTAGGCCGGTCCCGCGCCGCGGGCCGCGCGCCCGGTCCACCTGGTAGAAGCGCTCAAAGATGCGCGGCAGGTCTTCCGGCGGGATGCCGATGCCGGTGTCCTGCACCGTGACCTCGACGCCGCCGTTGTTGACCTGCGTCTTGACCCACACGCGCCCGCCGCGCGGCGTGTACTTGATGGCGTTGCTGATGAGGTTGGTGATCACCTGGGCCAGGCGGTCGCCGTCGCCGTTGACCTGCGGCATGGGGGCGGCTTCCACCGTCAGCGTCAGGCCGGCCTTGTGGGCTACAATGGCCAGCCGCTGCCCCACCGCCGCCACGATCTGGCTGATCTCCAGCGGGGCCATGCGCATCGAGAAACCGCCGTCCTGCAGCCGTGCCAGGTCGGTCAGCTCAACGACCAGCCGGTTGAGCCGCCCGGCTTCCTCGTGGATGATGCGCGCTGCCTGGACGGGATCAGGGGCGGCGCCGTCCATGATGGCCTGCGAATAGCCCTGAATGGACGTAAGCGGCGTCTTGAGGTCGTGCGAGACGTTGGCGACGAAATCGCGCTGAGCGGTTTGCGACGCCTGGACGGCGGCGCTCATGCGGTTGAACGACTCAGCGACGGCGCGCACTTCCGGCGGGCCGCTGATGGGCACGCGCTGGTTGTAGTCGCCGCGCGCCACCGCGCCTGCCGCGCGGGCGATGTGCTGAAGCGGGTTGGCGATAGTGCGGCTGACCAGCCAGGCCATCGCCGCCGCCACGAGCAGCCCCACGCCAGCCGCCTGCAGCAGCGGCCGCGCGACGGCCCGGCCGTACTCGCGCAGCGCCATGCCGAGCGTGGCGGGCGGGGGCTGGTCGGCCAGCAGCAGCGTAAACTCGAATTCGCGCGGGCGCTCCAGCGTGTAGCCCACGAACAGCCAGGCGCTGCCGTCTGGGTCGTTGAAGCTGCCGGCGAACGCGCCCAGCCGGTTCTGCATCAGCGCCTGGCCTATGGGCATGATGGACAGCGCCCCGGCATTGGCGTCCACCTCCAGCGCGAGCGTGTCGCCGGGCGCGTAGACGCCGCTGGAGTCGTGGAGCACGGCGCCGCTGCTGCGGTTGACCGTCAGCACGCGCACGGCGTTGGTCTCGGCGAACGTGTCCAGCGCGCTGACCAGCGAGGCGCGCAGCAGGGGCCGGGCGCTCTGGGCCAGCACGGTGCGCACACTGGCGGCCGCCAGGCTGTTCAGCTCGCGGTAGGTGAGTTCGGGCGGGGCTGGGCGCGCGTCCAGCAGCACCAGGAAGGTGATTGAGGTCAGCAGGGTGGTGAGGGCTATCACCACGCCGTAGGACAGCAGCAGACGGTTGCGCAGCGACATGGTTCAGTGTGGGTCCAGTTTGTAGCCCACGCCCCACACGGTTTCGATGGGCGGGGACATGCCTTTGAGCTTGTGGCGCAGGTGGGCCACGTGCACGTCAACGGTGCGCGTTTCGCCGGCGAAATCGTAGCCCCACACGATGTCGAGCAGCTTCTCGCGGCTGAACACGATGCCGGGGTTTTCGGCCAGCGCCAGCAGCAGGTCGAACTCTTTGACGCGCAGCGGCACGGGCACGCCGCCCACCGTCACCAGCCGGCGCTCCGGATAGATGGCGACATTGCCACAGGTTACGGCGCGGTCGGCGGCGGCGGGGTCAGCCGGGCGGTGGGCGGCGCGGCGCAGGATGGCGCGCACGCGCGCCACCAGCTCGCGCGGGTTGAACGGCTTGGTCAGGTAGTCGTCCGCGCCCAGCTCCAGGCCCACGATGCGGTCAATGTCGTCGCTGCGGGCGGTGAGCATGATGATCGGCACGTCGGACTCAGCGCGCACGCGGCGGCACACCTCCCAGCCGTCCAGGCCGGGCAGCATCAGGTCGAGCACCACCAGTGCCGGCTTCTCGTCTAAAATACGGCGCAGGGCGCGCTGGCCGTCGGTGGCGCTGGTCACGCGGAAGCCGGCCTGCTCCAGGTACATTTTGGCCAGGTCAATGATGTGCTGTTCGTCGTCTACCAGCAGGATCGTATCGCTCATCGGGGCGTCTTCAGTTCACGAGGGGCGGCGGGCCGGGGCGCTCAGCGCACATCCCAGCGCATGTGCATCACCTGGCGCTGGGGGCGGAAGGCATAGCGCTGGAGCACGTCGGCGGTGACGCTTTCGTCGGTGGGGTGTTCGATCAACAGGGCGCTGCGGCGGTCGCCGAAGCGGCGGGCGGCCAGGTGCAGCAGGGCTTGGTCGTACAGGCCAGCGTAGGCCGGGTCCACCAGCAGCGTGAGCTGGGTGGTGCTGGCCATCGCGGCGCGCTCGATCCACAGGACGGCCAACAGGCGGGCTTGGTCGTCAGAGCGGATCACGAGGCGCTCGACAGCGCGCAGGTTGAACCAGTCCAGGACGCGGCGCAGCAGCGGGGGGCGAAAGAAGTCGGTGTGCAGCGGGCGCTGCCAGCCGATGCCGCCGCGCTCGGCCGGGCGCACGCGCTGGGCCAGGGCGTACTCGGCGCGCCACTCGCCGGGCCGCCGGCGCGTGATGAACACCTGCGGGCCGCTGAGGGCGGGCGGGCGCACGATGCCAGCGCGCCGCCACAGCGTGAAGCCGCGCTCGTCGCGGAAACCGAGCCGCTGGTACAGGCGGCGGGCGATTAAGTTGTCGGCGTCCACCTGGAGCACGGCTGCTGTGCCGCCGCGCTGGCGGATCAGGTCCATGGCGGCGCGCATCAGGCGGCTGGCGATGCCGCGGCCGCGGAAATCCGGGTGGACGCCGACATTGGCGATGATCCAAGCGCTGCCCAGGCTGCGCGGCCAATTAGCCGGGTAGACCGAGACGTTGCCCACCAGCCGCTCGCCCGCCATCCACACGTATCCGAGGCTGATGCCCATGAGCAGGTCGTTCATGCTCGACAGCACGCTGGTGAAGCCCGGCCCCATGCGGCTGAGCGCGCGCAGCTCGCGCACCGCTGCTGCCCCGCCCTGATCCATGCTGTCGGCAAACACCAGCTCGATCAGGTCGGCCAGCGGGGTCAGGTCAGTGCGCAGGTTGACCGGGCGCAGGCCGTCCCCGGCCGCGGCGGCCGGGTCAGAGAGGCTGAGGGTGGTCATGAAGGCGGGCGGTCTCCCTTACAATCCGTATCACATGCCCTTACGCCAAGCGTAGCCCCAAGGCGTAAGGGTTGTCAAGCGTTCCTGACAAAAGAATTTACGCTCTTTACGCTCCGGTAATTTAGAGTTGTGGTAAACTCAATTCAGGCCTGATGTGCATGGTCAGTGTTTGTGAAAGCCGCCGCAAGGCGGTTGGGAGGTTGCCGCCGTGTGTTGATGTGCGCAAAACAGCCGCAGAAACGGAGGGTCATGCATGCTGTCGGAGCTGTTGAGGCAGACGCTGCTCGTTTTCGGGGGCGGGCTGCCACGGGGTGATGGGCGTGACCGAGGCCAGGGTTTGGTAGAGTACGCCCTGCTGCTGATCCTGGTCGCAGTCGTCATGGTCGCTTTGCTCGTGGTGCTGGGGCCGGGGCTTCAGAACATCTACAGCAACATTATCCAGTCGTTGTAGTCGCAATCATCACCTGAAATCATTCTGTGCGCCGCGGCCCCCTTATATGGGGCCGCGGCGTTTTTGCGCCCCACGCTCACCAGCGCCGCCCCCGGCAGGTGTTGAAGCGGCGCAGGTGGCGCGCCCAGGCCGGCGCTTCCAGCGGCGTGATGGCGATCAGGTCGCGGTTGACCAGCGTGTGGGCCGGGCTGGCGCTGACCACAACTGCGCCGGGCAGGGCGCGCAGCAGCCCATCCGCCCGCAGATCGCAGAAACGCGCCTCGACAAAGACAGTCAGCCCGTGCGCTGGGTAGACCAGCAGCAGCGGGCTGCTGTACAGCTGTTCGGTGAAAGCGATAAAGACCTCCGGCGGCGGCCCCAGCGCCAGCAGCATGTCGCCCAGCGTCAGCGGCGGGGCGGGCGTCCACAGCACCGCCGCCACGCGCTCGCCGGCGGTCAGCAGGCGCGCCTCCACCTCACCGCGGCCTGGGCTGGCGGCCAGGCGCACGCTGTAGCTGATGCGCGGCTGGGCGGCTGCGCCGGGCAAATGCGCCGCGAGCTGTTCCAGCGCGGCGGTTGTGTCGGACGCGCCGGGGCGCACGCCCAGGAAGCACGGCGCAGGGCAGCCCTCCGGCGGCAGCAGCAGCGCCCGCAGCGGCGCGTCATCGCGCACCTGGAGGCGCGCGGCCAGCGCCAGCAGCGCAAACAGCGCCGTCAAGGTTAAGGCCAGGCGCAGCAGCAGCGGGGTCATGGGCAGCTCCGGTGTCTGGGCGGGCGGCGAACGCAATTATAGCCCGGCAGCGGCGCAGCGCACTCGCCAGACGCGCCCGCTGCTGGTACAGTTCGCTGGAAAGCGACCGTTGACTGGCTGGAGACCGCCCATGTCCCAACCCCTTATCGTAATCGCCGGGCCGGCTGCCTGGGCCGACGCGCTTGCTGCAGGCCTGCCCGACTGCGACGTTCAGCGCGTGGCCGCGCGCGCGGGCTACGTCGCCCGCCTGGCCGACATGCAGCCCGCCCTACTGCTGGTGGACGGCGACGCCGACGGCTGGCGCTTCTGGGCCACCACACCCAAGACCAGCCCGGCCACGCGCCGCATCCCGCTCATCGTGACGGCCGCCAGCAGCGCGGGCCGCGCCGCCGCCCTTACCGCCGGGGCCGATCACGCGCTGCCGCCCGACGAGCTGCTGGGGCTGGGGCCGCAGCTGGCGCGCGATTTCGCCCGCCTGCCCGATCCTGCACGCCAGGCCGCGCTGGACTGCGGCTGCGCCGAACCGCTGCCGCCGCTGGCCCGCGAGGGCGTGGCCAAGTTCAACGCCGGCGAGTACTACCCACAGCACGACCTGTTCGAGGAGCAGTGGGTCAACACCGACGGCCCAGTGCGCGACCTCTACCGCGCCATCCTGCAGGTGGGCGTGGCCTACTACCAGATCGAGCGCGGCAACTGGCGCGGCGCGCACAAGATGCTGCTGCGCGCGGCGCAGTGGCTGGTCATTCTGCCGGATGTGTGCCAGGGCGTGGACGTGGCCCAACTGCGTGCCGACGCCGCCCGCGTTCGCGCCGAACTCGAACGCCTGGGGCCGGCCGGCATCGCCCAGTTCGACCGCGCGCTGCTGCGCCCGCTGCGCCTAGTGGCCGATGAGCGCTGAGCTGCGCCCTGTGATACACTTGGCACTGAGCGAAAAGGCGCTCGATGGTTCTGCCAAGGCCAGACCGATGAGGCGGATGAGTTCGAAGCGCTTCTGTGCCAACCGGCGATCGCCGGCTGGCGGAGCGCGTGTTCGTCTGACCAGCCGGCGGCTGCCATCTCAATCACCAGGAAAGCCATGCTCACAATCGCAGAGGCGCTGACGCTGAAAGAACTGGCCGGGGCGCAGGTCGTCGCCGGGGCGCAGGGCGTTAACCGCCCGATCTCGTGGGCGCACGTGGTGGGCGTGCCGGACGCCGCCCGCTGGGTGCACGGCGGCGAGCTGATCCTCACCACCGCTATCAACATTCCCCTGGACGATGCCGGCCAGCGCGCCTATGTGCAGGCGCTGGCCGAGAAGGGCATCAGCGGCCTGGGGCTGGCGGTGGGCGGCCGCATTGCCCACGCGCCCGCGCCGCTGTGCGAGGAGGCCGAGCGCGCCGGCCTGCCGCTGATCGAAATCCACTACGAGGCCCGCTTCATAGACATCGCCCGCGCCGTCAACGAGCGCATCGTCCAGGAAAACATGGCGCTCGTCACGCGCGCCCTCACCATCAACCGCGTGCTGACACAGGTGGTGCTGGACGGCGGCGACCTCAAGCAGCTCGCCGCCACGCTGGCCGATCTGATCGGCCAGTCCATCAGCATCGAGAACGAGCGCTTCGAGGCGCTGGCCTCGGCCAATGTCGCGCCCGTGGACGAGGCGCGCCGCTACACGCTCAGCGAGGGCCGCACCGACCCCCGGCTGGTGCAGGCGCTCCACGACCGGCAGATCATCAGCGAGATCAAGCGCACGCTGCGGCCGGTGTTCATCCCGCAGATGCCCGATGTCGGCCTGGAGATGGAGCGCATCCTGGCCCCGGTGGTGGTGCACGGCGACATCTACGGCTACGTGTGGATCATCGCCCACGACCGGCCGCTGTCCGATCTTGACCGCATGGCGATCGAGAGCGCGGCCACCATTGCCGCCCTCATCATGCTCTATCAAGAAGCGGTGCAGAGCGCTGAGGCGTCGCTCAAGGGCAGCCTGCTGGCGCAGTTAATTGACGGCGCGGCAGGCCGCGAGGCCGTCCTCACCGACCAGGCGCTGCGCTTCGGCTTCGATCTCAACGCGCCGTTTGTGGCCCTGCTGGTGGAGGCGGCCAGCAGCGCCCGCGTGATCCAGCTGCAGCGGCGCGTCAACCGGCTGGCGGCGGCGCACAACTGGCCGGTGGTGGCCGGGCAGTTCGCCGGCCAGGTGCTGGTGCTGGCCCCGGCAGACGACAGCGTGCGCGCGCGCGCCGCGCAGATTCTGTCGCAGGATGGCGGGCGGGCGCGGATCGGCGTCAGCGCGGCGCACCGTGGGGCCGCCGGCGTGGCCCGCGCTTACCACGAGTGCCGCGACGTGCTGCACATCGCTGAGCGGCTGGGCGGGCGCGAACGGGTTGTGTTCTTCGACGCGCTGGGCTACCTGCACACGCTTTACCAAGCTGGCCCGGCGGCCCTGGCCAGCAACCCGCATGTGCCGCTGGTGCGCCGCCTGCTCGACGAGCAGCAGGCCGATCTCTTCCACACACTGGAGCAGTACCTGGACGCCGGCGGCAACGGCGTGCAGACCGCCGAAACGCTGCACATCCACCGCAGCACGCTCAACTACCGCCTGCAGCGCATCGCCGAGGTGTGCGCCTGCGACCTGTCAGACCCGCTGACGCGCACCAACCTGCAGATCGCCATCAAGCTGCTGCGCCTGTTTGGCTGAAGATCGGCAGTTACGGATCGCTGCCGTTGGCGTCCAGCAGCGTGATCCCGCGCGAGATATTGGAGTCGCGCCGGATGCGCCCCTGGGCTTCCAGCCGGTCGAGGTAGCGAATCACGCTGGCGACGCTCATGTACGTGCCTTTGCTCAGCTCGCGCAGCGACGGCGGGTAGCCGTTGGCCGCCACATAGGCGCAGATGAAGCGGTAGACGATCTCCAGGGTTTCTGCGTTGAGGGTGCTCATGCCGCCTTCCGTGTAACAGGTTTCTAACCAGCACTTCAGCATACCATGGAATAGAACATATATTCCATCTGGCGGCGCGTTGGAGTCTGGGTAGAAACCGGTTGGCGCGCCTCCGCGCTTCTACTGATCCTCGCGCAGCGCGCTCGCACCGGCTGGCTGATCGCCCCAGGGGGCCGGCGCCAGGCCGTAGTAGCGCGCCCGCACCTCGTTGACGCTCAGCGCCAAATGCGCCGTGCGGATTTCGGCCAGGCGCGCTTGCGTGTCGGTGGGGCGGATGTCCTCGAACTCAGCCACGTGGTCGCCAGGCCAGAAGGGCAGCAGCTCCTGCGTGATCTTCTGCGCGATGCGCACCAGCTTGGGCCACAGCGTGCGCTCGATGAACAGGCGCTCCGCCACGCGCGCGTTGGCCTCGGTGGCGTTCTCGCTCACCAGCCCCACCGGCACGCCGAAGATGTTGAGGATTTCATCGCGGTGCTGCTGACGCCCGCGCAGGAAGTCGAGTTCGGCGTGGCTGAGGCCGATGTGCTGCCAGGTGACGCTGCCGCCGCGCAGGAAAGCGGTGCGCCGCTGCGGGCCGCCGTAGCTCTGCCGCCACTCGCTCTTGATGCGCTCGAAATCGGCATCGCTGACGAAGTCCTTGATGGCGACGATGCCGGCCGGCACGCCGTGGCCAGGGCCGAACGTGCTGCGATTCCAGGCGGCCATGGCGCGGTCGGTCTCGACGGCGGCGCGGGCAGCCTCCAGCGCCGACAAGCCGTAGTAGTCGCTGGCCGGGTGCCAGCGGCGAAAGTGGATCACCTCGGCGGCGTCCAGCGGCACGCGCAGGCCGTCCACCTCGTAGACGTAGCCGCGCACGTAGCTGTCGGGGTCGGGCACGACGCTGACGCGATCCGGCCGAAGCGGCCAGATTTCCGACGGCGGGCCGCCGCCCGCGCCGCCCAGAAACCAGTAGGCGTTGCCGGTCAGCTCCAGCGCGCCCACGGTCTGCTCCAGCAGCTCAAAGCGGCTGGCCCAGGGGTTGGGGGCGGTGAGCAGGTCTTCCAGCGGGTGGCGCGTCACCGGGACGCGGCGCTCGCCATCCAGCCGGTAGACGTGCAGCGGGACCAGCGCCGCCGCCTCGGCGATGCGGCTGACGGCGACGTACACCCAGGGTGAGCGCTGGTAAAGCTGCGCCTGGGCCTGCGCGCCGGCCAGATCGGGCCAGGTGAAGTCGTTGTGCTGCGCTACGGCGGCCAGGTGCGGCGCAGGGCGTAGCCGCCCGCGCCCGCCCAGAAGCTGAGAGAGCCAGTTGAACATGGGCCGATACTCCTTGAACGCCCCTAAAATAGCATATTTGTTCTTATTTTTGGCAAACATTTGCGCGCACATTTGTTTTCTTGCCTGTGCGCGCGGCCGTCGTTCCCAATCACCTATTACACATACAGCGCAACTTGGGGTACAGTTAATACATATTGAAATCTCGCTTGAGGCCTGAAGAGCGCGATGAACACACCTGGCCCCTATCTGCCCGGCGCGGACCTGTACCGCACGCTGGCGCGCAACCTGCCCGGCATGGCCGTGCTGCTGTTCGACCACGATCTCCGTTTCCTGGCAGCCGAGGGCGCGGCCCTGGCCCAGATCGGCCTCGACCGCGCGGCGCTGCCTGGGCGGCTGCTGCTCGAGGTGGTGTCGCCAGCGCGGGCGCGCCATCTGGAACCGCTGTACCACCGGGCGCTGGCCGGCGCTGAGGTCACGTTCGAGCTGGAGCACAACGGCGCGGTGTTCAGCGCGCGCGCCCTGCCCGTGCGCGACGAAGGCGGCGCGATCATCGCCGGCATGGTGGTGATCGAGGACGTGACCAGCCGCTTCCGCGACGCCGAGACGCTGCGCCAGCACATGGAGCTGCTGATCGCCCTGCGCCGCGTCAACGACGAGCTGACCGAGCGCCTGGACGTGGACTACGTGCTGGAGATGGCGCTGGACATCGCCATGCGCCTGAGCGTGGCGCGGGTGGGCATCATCCGCCTGATCGAGAACGGGCAGGTCACGCGCTGCCACATGGCCGGGGCCTACCCGCCGGCCTTCGTGCGCAGCGGCTACAAGCGCATCCGCGGCGTGCTGCGCCGTGTCATCGAGACGCGCCAGGCCGTGCTGCTGCCCGACATCACGACCGATCCGGACTACGTCGCCAACGTGCGCGGCATGCGCGCCCAGATGACGCTGCCGCTGGTCTCGCGCGATACGCTGGTCGGCGTTCTCAATCTAGAGACTGACCGGCCGCAGCACTTCACGCCGGACGTGTTCGAGTTCCTCAAGATGCTGACTGACCGCGTGGCGGTCGCGCTGGACAACGCGCGCCTGTACGACGTGTCGCAGCGCCAGCTTGCCGAGATGCAGTCGCTCTACGAGCGCGTCAGCCGCCTGGAACAGCTCAAGAGCGACATGATCCGCATTGCGGCCCACGACATCCGCAACCCGGTGGGCGTGATCGCCGGCTATGCCCAACTCCTGCGCGACAGCGCCAGCCAAGACCAGCTGCCCCATGTGGAGGCCATTGCCAGCGCCGCCCGCCGCATCGAGACGATCACGCACGACATCCTCTCGCTGCAGCGCATCGAGCAAACAGCCGACCGCGGCGCTCACACCCTGGTGAACTTGGCCGACCTGATGCGCGCCGCCTGCCGCGACCACCACGACCAGGCGCGGCTGAAGGGGCTGTCGTGCACGGTGGACATCCCGGAGACGCCAGTGCTGGTTTACGGCGACGCGCCCCAGCTGCACGAAGCCTTGACCAACCTGATGAGCAACGCCATCAAGTACACGCCGGCGGGCGGCGCGGTCTCGGCCAGCCTGCTGGTAGACGAGGGGCGGGTCTGTGTGCGGGTGAGCGACACCGGCTACGGTGTGCCCGCCGAGATGCAGGCGCGCTTGTTCCAGCCGTTCTTCCGCGCCCGCACGCGCGAGGTGCGCGAGATCGAGGGAACTGGCCTCGGCCTGCACCTGGTGCAGAACATCGTAGAGCGGCACGGCGGCGCGGTGGTGTTCCACAGCGTCTACGGCCAGGGCAGCACTTTCGGCTTCGATCTGCCCGCGGTTGAGCAGCAGTCCGCGCCCGCGCCGCGCGGGCGCAGCGTGCGCTCCTCGCCAGCGCGGGCCGAGGTCTGACGCTGTCAGCGAACGCGCGCCGCAGCGCGCTGTTTGTCCTGGCGCGGCGCAGCCGGTATGATAGGCGGCGTGGAGTGCAAGGAGAGTACGCGATGACCGACCGCGCCGCCGCCCTCGCTGCCATTGCCCAGCGCATCCGCACCTGCACGCTGTGCAGCCTGTACCAGGGGGCGACTAACCCCGTGCCCGGCGCGGGCGACATCCACGCCGACATCGTGTTTGTCGGCGAGGGGCCAGGTTTTCACGAAGACCGGCAGGGGCTGCCGTTCGTTGGGCGCAGCGGCGAGTACCTCAACTACCTGCTCAGCCTGATCGGTCTGCGCCGCGAGCAGGTGTTCATCACCAACGTCGTCAAGCACCGCCCGCCTGACAACCGCGACCCGCTGCCAGAGGAGATCAGCGCCTGCAAGCCGTACCTCGACGAGCAGCTCGCGTTGATTGACCCGGCGGTGATTGTCACGCTGGGGCGCTTCAGCATGGCGCGCTACTTCCCCGGCGGCAAGATCAGCCAGATTCACGGCCAGCCGCGCTACGACACGCGCTGCGCCTACTACCCCCTGTTCCACCCGGCGGCGGCGCTGCGCACCCCGGCGCTGCGCCGCGACATGGAAGCCGACATCCGCCGCCTGCCGGAGATCGTCGAAAAGGTGAAGGCCATGCGCGCCGCCGCGCCCAGCCAGCCGCCCGCCCCGGACGCGCCCGCCGAACCGCCCAGGCAACTGCCGCTGTTTTGAGAGGCGCGCCCGCCGCTATAATGGGCGCGGACGTGTGAGCGAGGACGGGCGATGATTGACCGGACGATGGTTTTCGGGCTGGTGGGGTCGGCGGCGGCGCTGCTGTTCGTGCTGGAGCTGGTGCGCGAGCGCCGCTTGCGCGAGGAGTACAGCCTGCTGTGGCTGGCGACCGCTGTCGTGCTGATCGTGCTGAGCCTGTCGCGCCCGCTGCTGGACGTGCTGGCGAACGCTATCGGCATCTTCTACCCGCCCAGCGCTCTGTTCGTGGTGGCGATGCTGTTCGTGCTGCTGATCCTGCTGCACTTCTCCACCGTGATTACCCGGCTGGATCAGGAAAACAAGGACACCGCCCAGCAGATCGCGCTGCTGCGCCACGAACTCGAACGCCTGCGCCGCGCCTCAGCGGGCCAGGAACGTGGCGACCAGCAGCACACCGACCAGCCCCAGGGCGTAGACGACGGCCAGTGACTCGCGCCGGTTGGTCAGCGTTTCGTCGCGGGCGATCAGCAGGCCGGGGCGCAGCGGGTCGGCGCGGGCGACGAAGCGCGGGCCGATCAGCCAGGTGAGCGCCAGGCCGCCGGCCAGGCCGCCTAGGTGCGCCCAGTTGTCAATGCGGACGGCAGCGCCCGGCGCAGTGCTGGCCAAGCCGATGAACAAGTTGAGCGCCAGCAGCAGCAAGAGGCTGCGCAGCTGCGCCCGGCCGCGCTCGCCCAACAGCTCTCGGTGGCGGTAGAGGAACACCATCTCTGCGCCGAAAATGGCGAACACCGCGCCGGATGCGCCCACCGACGCGCCGGCGAAGAAGAAGAGTTCAGCCGCTGGCGGGCGCGGGTTGCCCATGAGCACGCTCAACACCGAGCCAGTCAGCCCGCCCAGCAGGTAAACGATGGCGAAGCGCAGGTGGCCGAACACCGGCTCCAGGATCGCGCCGAACAGGTAGAGCGCGTACATGTTGAAGAAGATGTGCAGCAGGCCGGCGTGCAGGAACATGGCGGTGAACAGGCGGTAGTACTCGCCTTTGACCAGCACCTCATGGGCGCGGCTGGCCCCGTTGAGAAACAGCCAGCTGCCCACGTCTGGCAGCAGAAAGCCGACCGCGAACACGGCCAGGTTGACCGCGATCAGCGCGGTCACGACGATCGGGCGCACGACCGCGCCCGCCAGAATGACAGCCGCGCGCGGCGGCTGGGGCGCGCCCTGGCCGGACGGCGGCTGCGGCCCCATTTCCAGCGGGTGACGGCGGCGGGGCGGCGGGGATTCATTCATCGTTCTTACGGCCCTCAGGAATATACTTGAGTCGTCAGCTAACAGTCGTCAGGCTTCAGCTAAAGACCAAAGGCTGATGACTGAAAGCTGATCGCTGACGACTCGCCAAGCTTAGCACGAAATAGGGAGCAGCAGTTATGCCCAGCTACGACTTCCGCTGCAACGTCTGCGGCCAAGCGCTGACGCTGTTCTACAAATCGTACAAGGACTACGACGCTGCCACGCCCGCCTGCCCGCACTGCGGCGCTGCTGATCTGACGCGGATCATTACCCGCGTGAGCATTGCCCGGCCCGGCCGCAATTACGCGAACATGTCATCGGGCGAAATGCTGTCCGTGCTGGAAGGCGGCGACGCCAAGGAGATCAACGCGCTGCACGAGCAGGTGTACGCCACTGCCGCCGACGATTAGGCGCTTAGGCCGGCGCTGGCACGCGGGCAGCCAGCAGCGCCCGCACCTGCTGCGCGACGAACTCTGGGCTGCCGCTGGCGTCCACCACAGCCCAGCGCGCTGGCTCGGCCTGGGCCAGCGCGCGATAGCCGGCGTGCACGCGCCGGTGAAAGTCCAGTTCCATGTCGTCCAGGCGGTTCCACTCCTCGCCGAACAGCGACGCCTGGCGGCGGCGGCGCAGCGCTTCCTCAGGAGCGATGTCCAGCAGTATGGTCAGGTCAGGGCGCAGACCGCCGGTAGCGAAGGTCACGATGACGCGCAGGGTATCCATGTCCAGGCCGCGGCCGCAGCCCTGATAAGCCAGCGTCGAGTCGAAAAAGCGGTCGCACAGCGCCAGCCCACCGGCTGCCAGATGCGGGCGCAGCACCTGCGCCACCAACTGCGCGCGCGAGGCGTTGTAGAGCAGCAGCTCGGTGTGAGGGTGCATCTCGGCGTTGCGCAGGTCGTGCAGCACAGCGCGAATCTGGTCGCCGATGGCGGTGCCGCCCGGCTCACGCGTAAGCAGCACGTTGTGGCCAGCGGCGCGCAACTCTGCGGCAGCGCGTTGAATCTGCGTGGTTTTGCCGCTGCCGTCCAGCCCTTCAAACGTGATGAGCATGCGCGCCGTCAGCCTGCGCGCGAAATGCGAACGTGGCGCAGCGGTTCGCGGCCGAAGCTCTCCGAGATCAAATGGGCGCGGCTGGCCATCTCGTGCTGGCGGCGGCGCACTTCCGACGGCTGGGGCGTCAAGTCCACTGCTTCGTCGCCGGCCAGCACGCGGTTGATGGCGCTCTCGGTCTCGCGCAGGGCCTCGTCCAGCAGGGCCAGCGAGGGGGCCACGCTCACATCCAGCTCGAAGACGTCAATCAGGAAGTTCTCCATCTGGGTGGCGGTGTTGGCCCGCAGCACGTAGATGGGCATGCCGCGCCGCTCGGCGTCTACGATGAGCTTGGGGCGGCGGCGGTAGTAATTCTTCAGCGTCACGATGGCGTCGGCTTGGGCGAAATCGTCAGTGAGCTGAAGCGGCACGTGCAGCCGCCGGCCGGCCTGCTGCAAGCGGTTGCGCGCCACGCCGTAGGCGTAGACGGTGAGGCTGCGCAGGCTGCCGGTGGGGACAACCGCCGGCGGGCCGCTGCTGCCCTCGCTCGGTTCGACGCCGCGCGGGGCGCGCACGGTGCGCACGTTGGCTCCGTTGCGGCCGTTGCGGCCGTTGTCGGCGCGCTGGCGCTCGGCGATCAGGCTGGTTTCAGCCTGCTGCACCTCAACCAGGATTTCGCCGGACTCGGTGCGCGTGCGCAGCTCCACCGGCATCGGCCGCCCGCGCAGGATGCCGTCTACCGCGGCGGAAACGTCCTCGTGCACGACCAGCCGGTCGCGGGTTTGGATTTCGACCAGCACGTCGAACGTGGGCGGGGCGCGGCGTTCCAGCACGGTTTTCTGCGTCCCGCGGCGGCGCGCCTCGTCGTCGGACAGCGTCACGGACTCGATACCGCCCACCAAGTCGGACAGGGTGGGGTTGAGCATTAGGTTGTCTAGGGCGTTGCCGTGGGCTGTACCGATGAGCTGCACGCCGCGTTCGGCAATTGTGCGGGCGGCCATCGCCTCCAGCTCGCGCCCGATCTCGTCAATGACAATCACCTCGGGGTTGTGGTTCTCCACTGCCTCGATCATGACCTCGTGCTGGCGCTCCGGGTGCGACACCTGCATGCGGCGCGCCTTGCCAATGGCCGGGTGCGGCACGTCGCCGTCGCCGGCGATCTCGTTGGAGGTGTCCACGATCACCACGCGCTTGCTCTCGGCCAGCACGCGGGCGGCCTCGCGCAGCATGGTGGTCTTGCCCACGCCGGGCGGCCCCATCATCAGCACGCTCTGGCCGCTCTCGATCAGGTCTTGGATGATGGCGATCGTGCCGTAGACGGCGCGGCCCACACGGCAGGTAAGGCCGACGACGTCGCCGCGCCGGTTGCGAATGGCGGAGATGCGGTGCAGCGTGCGCTCCATGCCGGCGCGGTTGTCGGCGTCAAACGCGCCGATGCGCTCCACGACGTAGTCAATGTCTTGGCGTGTGACCTCGCGGTCCAGCAGTTCCACCTCGCAGTCCACGAAGCGCGCGGCCGGCCTGCGCCCCAGGTCCAGCACGATTTCCAGCAGGTCGTCGGTGCGGTCGAGCTTGTCCAGCTCGGCGCTCAGCTCGCGAGGGAGCACTTCTTTCAGCTTATCAATGTCGTCAGTTATGCGGCGTTCTATCAAGGGGAGATGTTCACTCCTGATCCGATCATTCAAGCAGGCTTTCGGTAATACCCGGCGGCTGGACTGGCTTGGGGATGGCCTCTAGCCGGCGGCTGAGCGGGGCGAAAGACGCCGCGCGCACACCGGCGGCGATGTGGCGCACCATCACCGCCTGGCGTGTCCAGGGTTCGAAGCCCAGGTCAACCAGGGCGTCTTCCAGCCAGTCCTGGTAGCGGCGCACACACACGTACACCGGCAGGCGCGCTGCCCGGCCCGTGTGGGCCATGGCCGCCGCGATGATTGCCGGGGCCTCGCTGAACACGTCGGGGTGCAGGTAGGGCGTCAGGTAGACGCCGCTGCGCCCTTCAGAGACGGCCACGTAACCCTCGACGCGGTCGTTCTTGCGGTAAACCAGGCCCTCGCTGTGGCAGGGCGGCAGCGCGATGGGCTGCACCAGCCGGGGGACGATGTTGGAATACAGCAGCTGGACGCCGTGCGCGTCGCTGTCGGTCTCCACCGTCAGGTCAACCAGGTCCACGCTCAGCACGGGCAGCGGTTCGGGCGGGCGCTGCCAAATCTCCTGGCGGGCGTAGATGGCAAAGCCAGACACGCGCAGCGTGCTGAACAGCTCTTGATATTCGTCCACCTCGGCGGTGAGCACGTGCGCGCCGCGCCGGCCAGCCTCGGCCGCCATCGCGTCCAGCAGGTGCAGCCAGGCGGTGTCGTCGGTGTCAGGTTCCAGGCCAGGCGCGACGTAGGTGATGCGGGCGTCGTCGGCGCGCAGGCGGAACTGGCCGAACACAGTCTGCTTGTCGGCGCGGGCCACCAGCGTGTGCAGGCCGCGGGGCGGCAGGAAGTAGCTGGCCAGCAGGTCTGGCCGGTCGTCGGCGCGCGTAAACGCCAGCTCGCTGTCAAGCGTGACACCGGTGTCCAGCAGGCGTTTCAGCGCCGGCAGATCGTGCAGTTTGAGCGCGCGCGCGTCCCCGTCGCCCAACATCTCAGCCGTTCCTTTCGATAAGTAAGCTGCGCTGCAAACCATAACACGAAAGGGCAGGCCGGGGTTGCGCGCCGGAATGTGCTGCGAAGCGGTGACGATATCCATCCATTACCATCGTTATCGTATTGTATCATTTTTTCGACGGGCGCGGCAACGGCCTTAAACGGACGTTAATCCGCTGGCGGCCGCGCGCGGGCGATCCCTACTCCCAGCGGAAGTTGTAGCTGCCGTCGAAGCTCTGTGTCTGCACCACCAGCTCGAACTCGCCGCCCTGGGCTGAGGAAAACTCGTGGCGGCCGGACTCGGAAGCGTTGAACGTGCGCTGCCACACCAGCCCCTGCGCGCCCTGAACGGTGAAAGTAACCGTGCCGCGCGCAATCGTTATGTCGTAGGCCAGCGCGACGGTGTCGCCAGGGCGCAGCGTCAAGGGGTAGCGCCCCGCGGCGGTGGACGGGTCAACGGTGGGCAGGCCAGGCCCTGGGATGAGCACCGGGTCAGTGGGCGCGGGCAGCAGCGGCGGCGGCAGCAGGGCCTGAGTGGGCGTAGGCAGCAGCGTGGGCAGGCCGGGCACGGTGGGCGGCGGCGTCAGCACCGGCGTGGGCGGGGTGGCCGTCGCGCGCGGGGTGGGCGTGGGGCGCGGGCTGGTGGTCAGGTTGCAGGCGGCCAGCAGACCGGCCAAGAGCGCCAGCCCCAGCGCCAATCGGATACGCATGTCGGCAGCCCCTTTCTCGCAGCGCGCTCAATCCAGCGGCAGGCGATACAGGCCCATCGCCTCGCGCACCAGCGCCATCGTTTGCTCGGCCTCGGCGCGGGCGCGGCGCGTGCCCGTTACCAAGATGTCCTCGATCAGGTCCGGCTGCGCCTCGTACTGGGCGCGGCGCTGGCGGAACGGCTCGAGGAAGGCGTTGATGGCGCGGGCCAGGCTCTTCTTGACCTCGACATCGCCGACTTTGCCGGCGCGGTAGCGCGCCTTGAAGTCTTCGACTTCGGCGGTGTTGGGGTTGAAGGCGTCGTGGTAGATGAACACCGGGTTGCCCTCCACCGTGCCAGGGATGTCGGCGCGGATGCGCTTGGGGTCAGTGTACATGCCGCGCACCTTTTCGTTAACGGTCTTTTCGTCGTCGGAGAGAAAGATGGCGTTGTCGAGCGACTTGCTCATTTTGGCCTGGCCGTCCGTGCCCACCAGCGACGGCACGTCGCCCACCATCACTTCAGGGACGGGGAACACCTCGCCGTAGAGGAAATTGAAGCGGCGCGCGATCTCCCGCGTGACCTCCACGTGCGACTCGTTGTCTTTGCCCACCGGCACGAGCGTGGCGCGCGGCAGGAGTATGTCGGCTGCCTGCAGCACCGGATAGCCCAGCAGGCCGAACGGCATGGCGTCCAGGTGGGCGGCCCGGGCCATGTCCTTCAGGCTGGGCACGCGCTCCAGGCGGGGCACGGTGGTGAGCATCATGAACAGCAGGTTGAGTTCGGCCGTCTGCGGCACGCCGCTTTGCAGGAAGATGGTGCTGCGCGCCGGGTCAATGCCCACGCTCAGATAATCGAGCACCATCTCGCGCACGTTCGGGCCGATCTCGGCGATCTCCTCGCGCGTGGTGCGCGTGGTGAGCGTGTGCCAGTCGGCGATGATGAAGAAGCACTCGTACTTGTCCTGCAGCTTGATGCGGTTGGCCAGTGAACCGACGTAGTGCCCCAGGTGCATCCGCCCGGTGGGGCGGTCGCCGGTGAGGATGCGGCCGCGCGGTGCTGTGGTCATGGTGGTCGTTCTCCCTTGTAAAGTCGCTGGTTACAACCTCAGCCCGGCCGCGCTGCGCGCGTCTCCCCCCCACGCACAGTGTGAGGGGGCTGCGGGTGAGGTAAACAACAAACGCCCGTCCCGCCATCGGGACGAGCGTCTGGTTCGCTCGCGGTGCCACCCGGTTTAGGCCGCCGCAGCGCGGCCTCACTCAGCGCAGGCGCTGTGCTGTCAGCACAAAGCCCGCTGCCCGCTAACGGGGGCCAACCGGCGCGGGCTACTGGGCGCGCAGCCGTTCGCCCTGCGGCTCCGAGGGCCATTCCGCGCCGGCGCGCAGGCGAGGCTTTCAACCACGGCCCCGCTCTCTGGGCTGCCGTGCCCGGCGCGTACTTGTCCTCTTCACAGCCGTTTCACGGTGTGCGATTGGCGCGCATTATAGCGGCGGGCGGGCGCGCCTGTCAACGGCTGCGCGGCGCGACAGGTTAGAGACTCGAACGCCGCCGCGCCGCTGCGAGTATCTAATTATGCGCGTTGTAATAAGCAGCCTACGGAGGCCCGCAGTGGTCATATCCGTTTTTCTGGTGCAAATTCGCGGCTGCTGCGCTAATATTGTGCCGTGCGCAGGCATGCTGCGCGCTTTAACTAGTGCTTAAATCGAGGAGGAACACCAGTATGAGCAATAAGCCGCTTCGCCTTTTCGGCCTGTTCGCCGCGGCCGCCCTGTTGATGACGTTGGTTGTCAGCGGCGCGGGCGCGCAGGAACCCAAAATCCTTTACACCACTCTCAACATGGTCGGTGGCGACCTGAACACGATTGATCCTTCACTGGCTGAGGTGGTCGGTGAGGTGCAGGTCATTCACCAGATGTTCATCGGTCTCTCCACCCAAGACCCGTTCACGGGTGAAGCTGTCCCCGGCGTGGCCTCAAGCTGGACGATCTCCGACGACGGCCTGACCTACACCTTTAACATCATCCCCGAAATCCCCTGGGTGCGCTACAACGCCGACAGCGGGCAGGTGGAGCAGGTGCTGGACGAAAACGGCAACGTGCGCTACGTGACCGCCAGCGATTTCGTCTACGCTTGGAAGCGCTCGCTCGACCCCGAAACCGCCTCGTCCTATGCCTATGTCCCGGCTGAGTACGTGGTGGGCGGCATGGCGTACAACGCTGGCGAGGCCGACTTCGACGCCGTGCAGGTGGCCGCGCTGGACGACTACACCTTCCAACTGGTGGCGCCAGAGGCCGTGTCCTTCGCCATCAACATTTACGGCATGTGGCCGGTGACCGCCCTGCCGGAGTGGGCCATTGAAGAGGGCGGCGACCTGTGGACTGAGCCGGAGTACATCAACACCTACGGCCCGTTCACGCTGAAAGAGTGGCGCCACGACGAGAGCATCACCCTCATCAAGAACCCCTTCTGGCCGGGAACCGAGTTCGTGCCGCAGCCTAAGCTCGACGAAGTGGTGTACCGCTTCCTCGATCCGCAGGCTGCTTTCGCTGAGTACCTGGCCGGCACGCTAGACGCTGTCAACCCGCCGTTGGAGGAACTGGACCGCATCAACGCTGACCCCGTTCTCAGCGCCGAGTACACGGTAGCCCCGCGCCTGTGCACCTACTACTTGGGCATCAACCAGGAGAAATCGCCGCTGAGCGACAGCGTCCACCTGCGCCGCGCTCTGTCGCTGGCCGTTGACCGCGAGGCGATCGTCACTAACGTCACTAAAGGCGGCCAGGAGCCGGCGCGCTGGTTCGCGCGGCCCGGTTTGGCGGCTGCCCCCACCATGGAAACGCATCCGGAGGCCGGCATCGGCTATGATCCCGAAGCTGCCAAAGCCGAGCTGGCGCTGGCGCTGGAGGAGCTGGGCCTCAGCTCGGTGGCTGACCTGCCGCCTATCACCGCCGCTTACAACGACGCCTCTGGCCACGCCGCCATCATGCAGGCCATTCAGCAGATGTGGACCGACACGCTGGGCATCACCGTGCAGCTCAACGCCCAAGACCCCACCGGCTACTTCAGCCGCGTGAGCCAAGACCCACCGCAGATTTGGCGCAGCGGCTGGTGCGATGACTATCCGGATGCCGATAACTTCCTGCGCGGCGTGTTCCGCTCAGACTCGGCGCAGAACGATCCTCGATTCAAGAACGCCGAGTTTGACGCGCTGGTTGACCGTGCCCGCCTGGAGACCGACGTCGAAGTGCGCCGCGACCTGTACGCCCAGGCCGACACCATCCTAGTGCGCGATGAGGTGGGCATCATCCCGATCTACTGGTACACCTACAACCAGCTTACCAAACCCTACGTCGAGCGCATCTTCTCGGTGTCGGGCCGCGAGCACTTTGAGTTCTGGGATATCAACCGCTAAAAGCCGGCTGAGGCCGCAGCGGTAACCACGGGGGGCATGCCCAACGCGCAGCGGGGCGTGCCCCCCACAAGCCGCCCCAGCAGCGGGCGGCCCCGTAAGCCAGCAGCGCATCGAGGACAGCAGCACATGACCGCTTTTATCATTCGCCGCATCCTGTGGATGTTTCTGGTCTTATTCTCCCTGTCGGTGATTGTGTTCATCCTGATGCACTCGGTCCCCGGCGGCCCCTTTACCCGCGAAAAGAAGCTGCCCCCGCAGACAGTGGCGCTGCTGGAACAGAAGTACAACCTGAACGATCCCTTTCACATACAGTATCTGAACTACATCGGCGACATAGTCGTGCCGCGCGTGACCTACGGCCGGCAGCGTCCCAATGCCGCCGAGGACTACCTGATCCAGATTCCGCTGCCGGCGCTGTTCGGCGAAGAAGCGGTGCTGCGCTGGGTCAATTTCGGCCCCACGTACAAATCGCGCAGCCGCTCAGTCAATGACATCTTCCGCGAGAACCTGCCGGTTTCCACGCAGCTCGGCGTAGCAGCGCTGGCGGTAGCGCTGGCCATTGGCGTGCCGCTGGGTATCTTCTCCGCGCTCAACCGCAATACACTCTACGATTACCTGGGCATGGGTATCGCGGTCGTGGGCGTGTCTGTGCCGGTGATCATCACCGCGCCGCTGCTGCAGTATTTGTTCGGCGTGCAGCTGGGCTGGCTGCCGGTATCAGGCTGGGGCACGCTGGCTCACATGATCATGCCCGCGTTTGCCCTGGGCTTTGTGAGTTCGGCGCTGATCGCCCGGCTCACGCGGGCCAGCCTGCTCCAGGTGCTGTTCGAGGATTACATCCGCACGGCGCGCGCTAAAGGCTTGTCCGAGCGGGCCGTGATCGTGTTTCACGCGCTGAAGAACGGTCTGATTCCGGTGGTAACCGTGTTGGGGCCGCTGTTCGCCGCTCTTATCACCGGCACGTTTGTGGTAGAAACGGTGTTCGGTATCCCCGGCATGGGGCGCTACTTCGTCACCAGCGTGACCGGCCGCGATTACCCGGTCATCATGGGCACGCTGCTGCTGTACGCCGCCTTTTTGGTGGTGGCTAACCTGGTGGTGGACATCGCCTACGCCTGGCTTGACCCGCGCATCCGCTTCGATTAGCTGTAGGAATTGGTGACATGGCAGCCGTAGAACAGAAACAGCAGCAGGCGGCCTCCGCGGCAGCGGTCGCCAGCATCAGCGAGTACGCCAAAGGCGAAAGCCTGTGGATGGACGCCTGGAAGCGGCTGCGCCGCAACCGGGCTGCGCTGTTCGGCCTTGTCGTGATCGTCTTCTGGATCATCGTGGCCGTCTTTGCGCCGGCGTTCGCGCCCAAGGATTTCCAGACACAAGTGCTGGCAGACAACAACGCCGCGCCGCGCTGGGTGATTGACCTGTTCCCGGCCATGACCGCCAAAGACGACGGCGGCTATGTCACAGTGAGCAGCGCTTACCCGCTGGGCGCAGACGCGCTGGGGCGCGACCTGCTCAGCCGCATCATCTACGGGGCGCGTGTGTCGCTGGCGGTGGCTTTCGTCGGCCCGCTGACGGCCTTCATTGTTGGCCTGCTGGTGGGGCTGGTGGCTGGCTACGCTGGCGGGCGGGTGGACAACATCCTCATGCGCATCGTGGACCTGATGTACGCTTTTCCCACGCTGCTGTTTATCATCATGCTGATGACGTTCTTCCGCACCAGCTTCGCCAGCCCGGAGCAGGGCACATTCGCCTACACGCTGGGCCAGCTTGACGCCAGCACCGGCGGCATGCTGTTCATCTTCATTGGCATTGGCCTCACATCGTGGATGGGCCTGGCCCGCCTCACGCGCGGGCAGGTGCTGTCGGTGCGCGAGAAGGAGTACATCGAGGCGGCGCGCTCGCTGGGAACGCCCACGCGGCGCATTCTCAGCGCCCATATCCTGCCCAACATCCTGGGGCCGGTGGTCGTCGCCGAGACGCTGGCCATCCCCACCTATATTTCGTACGAGGCTTTCCTCAGCTTTATCGGCCTGGGCGTCAACCCGCCTACGCCGAGTTGGGGCATGATGATTGCCGAAGGCTCGCGCATGATCGGCAGCTACCCCTACCAAGCGCTGTTCCCGGCGCTGGCGCTGTTCTCGATCATGTTTGCCTTCAACTTCCTGGGCGACGGCCTGCGCGACGCGCTCGATCCGCGCATGCGCGGCGTGGACTGAC
>DAOTWC010000029.1:0-20844 GCA_034435995.1 Anaerolineae bacterium
CAGCTCGTATGGGTAATACTGTCCCCAGACGAACAGCGTGTGCTTGCCAGGGGGAGCCAGGGTTGGGTCAACAGCCGAAAACGTCATAGCAATCAGTGCCGGCTCGCGCGACGGAATGCCAGCAAGGTAATCGCCATACGCGCGCTCTAGATATGCCATATCCGGGCAGATGAACTGAAGGGCAGCGTGCTGAGGGCCTGCAGCACCATCAGGCGGAGACGGCAGCGCGGTGTAGTTGGGCAGCTCGCTTATGGCGCAGCGCACAATCATGCCAAAACCATTTCCGATGCGCGTGCGCTCTAGCAGGCTGCGCGCTGCCGGCGGCAGGTTATCGCGCCCGATCAACTTCATCGTTGTGTGAATATGCGCACCTGATACAACCGCTCGCCCGGTAAGCCGTATGCCATCCTCGGTTTCCACGCCCACCACACGCCCCCTCTCAACCAGGATGCGGCTTGCCGGCGCGCCGGTGATGATCTGGCCGCTGTGCGCTTCGATCATCTGCGCTAGGGCCTGTGTCAGCATCCCGGAGCCGCCGCGCGGGCGGCGCATACCGCTCACGTGATACATTGGGTGCCACAGCGCAAACGGCGCCGAGAAAGGCTCTCCCGGCGGCGGCCCTGATTGGGCAGCCATCCAGCTAACCAAGGCCTGTACCTGTGGGCTGCTAAACGCCTCCCGCAGCACTTGGCCATACCCGCGCATAATGTCCGTGAGCTGGTCAAACGGGTTACCGCGCATGAACCCGCCGCCGAACACCATGTAGCGCGCCAGATTCAAAGGCGTTGGGGCGTGCAGAAAAGCTTCCACCATACCGCTTGCGATTGGCTGCCAGCGTTTAATGAAACGTCGGTAGGCGTCGGCGTCAGCCGGTGACACGGCAGCGATACTTTCACAGGTTTTATCCACGTCTTTCCAGACAGTGATATGAGTGCCGTCTGGAAACGGATGGAAAAACAGTGGGTCAAGGTCTATATACTCCAACCCATAAGCTGTGAGGTTAAGGTCTTGCACAATCGGGGTGTGGTTAATCAGGATGTGGGCAGAGCCGCCCAGATCAAAGCGGAAGCCCGGCACGATTTCTTCCGTGACTACCGCGCCGCCCACGATATGGCGGCGCTCTATCACTGCCACACGATAGCCAGCCTGGGCTAAGTAACCAGCACATACCAGGCCGTTGTGGCCAGCGCCTATTACGATTACGTCGAAATCGGGCATAATGCGCTCAGTTCACCGGTACAAGATTGACTCAGACGATTGCGAACTGCCGCGAGCGCCACCAGATACCTGGCAGCCGGCGCAGTTTGCCAGTCGCGCCGACATGGGCGCGCCTGGCGAACACATCGCTGCCGTGCGACTCAATGTCCGCGAGGATGGCTTGATAAAGCTCCCCTGCCGCAGCAATCGCAAAACGCCCATCCGGGTTCAGTAAAGCGACGCCAGGAAGCGAAGCATTATATAATTCCCGGTTGCGCGCAATCTGAAAGCGCATGAAGGCGCGCCAGCGATCGTCCACCGTTCCGGCCGCAATGTCGCGCTCGCTCAGTCCAAAGGCGTCAAGTTCATCCAGGGGCAGGTAAATCCGCCCCCGCTGATAATCCTCCGCAACATCGCGCAAGATGTTCGTGAGCTGAAGCGCCACGCCCAACTTGACAGCGTAGGGCAGCGCTTTCTCGCTGTCAAAGCCAATGATGTGCATCGCCATGAGACCAACAGTAGATGCGACGCCGTAGGAGTATTCCGCCAGTTCGGCAAAAGTTGCATAGCGCTTCTGAGTCAGATCGCGTGCCACACCGTCAATTAGCTGCTCTGCGTAGCCTGGCGGGATGTTGAACCGCGCTCGTGTGTCACCCCACGCGAGCACAACCGGATCGCTCGATAGTTTAGGCGATATAACAGCCTGCTTCCAGGCAGCCAACGCAGCGCGCGCCTCTAAATCGTTTGCGCTGGAGTCGACGATGTTGTCTGTAACGCGGCAGAACGCATAGAGTGCGCGTGCAGCGCGGCGCTTGGCAAATGGTAGAAGACCAGAGGCTAAGAAAAATGTCCGACTGTGCGTACGGGTAAGGGATTCGCAGTAATCGTAGGCACGCTGCAAGACACCGCTATCAGCCGCAACACTATCCACGGGAACAGCGCTTTCCAGGGCTTCGTAGGCCCAGGCAAGCAGTATGTTCTCCCAGGAGTGTGCCTGAACAGTCATGAGCGTCCTTTCGGTATGCATTTAGCCTGTCCAAATGCTTTTCACGAGAGCACCCATCCGGATGTTTATGCGTCGGATTATATGCGTGGCTAAATGAGATAGGACGCAGCAAAGGATTAACGATGCTTAAGTAAACTGGCAGTGACAGTGACCCTACCTCTCAACAGCTAAACAAGCGCCTTGCTGAGTTCAAAAAGGGGTCATCCAGCCGTTGCACGCTCTAGAGGTTTTTTGTTAAAGTTCAAGCGGCCCCTTCGATCCATTTCGATGATGTTCAACGATCGCTTGAGCGACTGCCTCTGCCGTCAAAGCGTTTTTCGGCAGGTTGAACGGCACGTTGTCCCAGAAAGAAGTCGCTACGGCAGGCGGCCGTACAACAGTGAAGCGCAGCCGTCTGTGCTCTTTTTGGAGTACGCTGACCAGCGTTTCTAGCCCAGCCTTAGCGGCAGCATAAGCGCCAAACTTGGGCAGCGTCACGCGGTCTACGTAAGCGCCGATAAAGACCGCGTGTCCATCTTCGCGCAGTAGGTTCAGCGCATAATGTGCCACCAGATACGGGCCGGTTAAGTTGGCCGAGAGCACCTGAGACCAGTCTTGTGGACTGAGGGCGTCTACGGGCGCAGCAACGATGCCGCCGGCCGCGTACACCATCAGATCAGCGCCGTCGGTTTGCTGAGCTATAAACATCGCTGCATCGCGCACGGTATCTGGCCGTTGTGCGTCGAAAAAACAGTTGAAGTCAGTCCCCTCAGGCACAGCCTCTTCACGCCTGGCCGCAGCGAACACACGCCAGCCTTCGTTTTTCAGAAGCGCAGCAAGCGCGCGCCCGATTCCCCCAGAAGCTCCCCAGATCACTGCATCAGGCATAGCTTATTACTACGCTCCTTCCTTACCAAAGACCTGTGCTAAGAAGGCGATCAAGTCCGCGTTGAATCCAGACGCATTCTCTTCCATCGGCAGATGACCGACGCTTGGATAAGCTCGCCACACGGCATCAGGGTGCAGCGCGCGCATTTGATCAGCGGCTTCGATAGGCACCCATGTATCCTGCTCGCCCCAGACGATCATAATCGGCACGCTGATAGACTCGATTTCCTCTGTCGTGAGCACCTCAAAGCCGCCAGCACCGCCCTTGAGCTGTGCCAGCAGCGCTTCATCCCACCCTACGACGCGCAGCTGGCGTTGATAGCCTTCAGCTACAGCCGGAGTCAGGAACGCTGGATTGTGGTAGGCTGTAACTAGAATCCGCGTAGCGAATTCTGGAGTAATAAAAAGCCGAATCGCCAGGCGCGCCCAACGCTCGAACGGGGGAAAATCGAGCAAAGAGGTCACAATAGGGGGCAGCCCCATCGCCCCGCTCACCCGCGAGGACGCGCCGCCTCTTGCTGGTTGCGCTGGCTGCTCTGGTGCGCGCGGCACCCCATCCACAAACACCAGCGCCCTGACACGATCTGGATAGCGTACAGCGAAGTAGCCTGCCAGCGCCCCGCCTGCGCTGTTGCCCACCAGCACAGCGCTTTCCAAACCGAGTTTGGTCATAAACGAAGCTAGGAAGTCAGCCTGGCCGCTCAGGCTGTACGGAATATCGCCCGTTTTTTGCGCCAAACCGTACGGAGGGCGATCGTAAGCAATCGCACGGTAGCCGGCTTCTGCGATAGCGTCTAGGTTCTCGCGCCAAGAAAACGTCGAAGCCCCCCAACCGTGCAGCAGAATCACTGGCACACCGTCTTCTGGCCCGCGGGCTTGAACATAAGTTTGCAGACCATCAATCTCAAGAAAGAAGCCGTCTGCATCAGCCAGCGTTTCAGCTTCGACACCGACTGGGGGAAATGGAATTAGAAATGGCACTGCCACAACTAAAACCAAGATCAACACAACGATCCGCAGCAGCCAACGCATGTTATCACTCCCTCTTGATCGCGCCAAACGCAGCCAGCGCGCGTTCGCGGCTAGCGTCGTGATCCACAAGACGCGGCGGATAGCCGCGCGGTGGAATAGGCATTTCCCAAGGCGTGTGTATGCAGCTGTCGGGCACATCGCGCAGTTCAGGAACCCAACGTCGGATGTACGCGCCTTCGGGGTCAAACTTACGCGATTGGCTGATTGGGTTGAACACGCGAAAATATGGTTGGGCGTCTGTGCCAGTCCCGGCAGTCCACTGCCACCCGCCGTTGTTTGCGGCTGGGTCTCCGTCTATCAGGTGCTGCATGAAGTGCAGCTCACCCGCGCGCCAGTCTACAAGCAGGTCTTTGGCCAGAAAGCTGGCAACCACCATGCGAGCGCGGTTCGGCAGCCAACCCAGTTCCTTCAGTTGACGCATTGCGGCATCCACCAGCGGATAGCCTGTCTGCCCACATTTCCATGCTTCCAGCTCGTTCGGGACATCGCGCCACGTCAGCGCATTGTACTCGCGGCGGAAATTGCCTCTATCTACATATGGGAAGTGGTACAGAATGTGCATGTAGAATTCACGCCACACAATCTCATTCACCCAGCTCTCAACTGACTGGCGGGCCTGCGCGTCTGGAGCGTTTGTGTAAGCTGCGCGCGCAGCCTGATAGGCCTGCCGCGGCGACAACAGACCAAAGCGCAGGTAAGGCGAAAGCACAGACGTGAGCATTGTAGATGTCTCATTGAACGGCTCTGGCGCGAGGCCGTTACGCGTCTCACCGTAAGTAAAAACCGGACCGCCCATAAACTGGCGCAAGCGGCGCTGCGCGGCTTCTTCCCTGGCTTCCAGTCCCAGCAGTAAATCATCAACGCCCGCAAGGTCGCGCAGCGTCGGCAGCGCATCACCTGGGCACATATCAGCGCCAGCGAAACGACCGGTTTTGGTCAAAATGGGCTGGCTCTTGGGCAGCAGCTTCCAGGCCTTCATAAACGGTGTGTAAACGGTGTACGGCTGGCCGTCCGGCTTCATAACGTCGCCCGGCGCTGCCAGAAGCGCGTCATCGAAGCCCAACGTCGGAATGCCGAGCTGCTGTTGCACCAGCGCATCGCGGCGGCGCGCATAAGGCGAGTAATCACGGTTGTAGTACAGCGCACGCGCGCCGATGTAAGACACAATCTCTGCCAAAATCGCAGCAGGACTGCCCGTGCGGATGACTAGCTTGCCACCCCGCTTTTGCAGAGATGCGTCGAGAGATCGCAGCGCATCCAGCATAAATCTCAGGCGCAGCGCGCTGGTGCGCGGGCTGCGCAGAATTGCAGGATCAAAGATAAACACCGGCAGGACTGGCAAACCGGTTTCCAGCGCAGCTTGCAGCGCCAGATTGTCGTCCAGTCGCAAGTCACGGCGAAACCAATGAATAACGACCGGTTCGTTCATGGCCTTGTGCTGCCTGTTATCGGAGCCGTCGCTAAAAGACGCGCGCGCTTTAGCGGCAGGATGCGCTGCACTTCACGCGCCACCCGCAGCGCCCCTAACGTTACGCCGGCGGTTGACTGGCCAGGGAAGATCGAATCGCCTACCAGGCGCAGGTTTACAATTCCGGTGCGCGGGCCGCGCACACCAAACAACGACGTGACGGGGAAACCGCCCACCATGCCTAAGTGACGCCCTGTATAATGGTTGTATGTCAGCGGTGTACCAGGAAGCATCAAACAGACAGCGCGGCGGAAGCCCGGCAGCGCACGTTCGATGCTGTCGAGCATCTTCGCAGCGTACTCTGCCTTGCGGGTCTCATAGGTTTCGGGGTCGCGCTGCAGGGCATCCCACCACGGTTGAACGGCCGTGTGCGTCGTGACCGTCACAGCACGATAGCCTCGCGGTGCGCGGCTGATATCCCACGTAGGGGAGATGGAAACAAATACGCTGTGTGTCTCACCAAGCGGCCCGTCCAATGAGTCAATGATTTGGTGGTGATCCGGCAGATCATCAGGGAGCATATCCGCTTTTACACCAAGATGAAGCACGAATGCGCCCCAGCCAAGCGGACGGGCAGCGGCTTCACGACGCAGGCGAACCGGACTCGATGTGCCGAGCAAAGCGTCTAACGACCACGGTGTGAGGTTGGCCACGACGAAATCAGCCGGGAAGAACGCTTCAGCCCTGCCGCGCTGGCCTTCCCTCGCGTATACGCCGGTTACCCGGCCGCCATCAACCGCTAATCGGCTTACTGGGCGGCGGTAAAGCACCTCTCCGCCAGATGCGCGCACGCATTCCACCAGCGTGTCGGCCAGCCCTCCCATGCCGCCTGCGACGTGATATACACCCTGCCGTGCCAGATCAAGCGCCGTTGCCCCCCAGACTGCGTTAACTCGTTCAGCAGTTGTCTGCGCGGAAATCAGAAGCTGTGCGTCCAGGAAGCGGTTGAAAACCGTATCTCTCTCTAAACCGAACCGCGCTGCCCACTGACGTACTGTGCTGAACACATAAAGGATCAAACGCATGTCCTCGGGAAAATGCGCCAACCCCACACGCGCTAGGCGCAGCGCATCGCCAACGCTGCCAGGCGGCCACGGCATGGCGGTAGACGCCAGTTTCCAGCCGAGAGCAGCAATCGCTGCCTGCTCATTCCAGAAAGCCTGTGATTGAGGAAAGCTGGCCGTCACGTCGCTGTTGTCCTGCGTAAGAGCCACTTTGATGCCAGGCAGATGCACAACCCAAGCCGGATCGTGGCGTCGGACCGGCCACTTCACGCCAAGCATGTCGCCCACCACTGTGTGCGGCCCACCAGGCTGAAAGCCGCCGGCCACAGTCGCCCCTGCGTCAAAGCGATACCCCTTGTGCGCGAATGTCCCTGCACAGCCGCCAGCGTAGGTCTGCGCTTCCAGAACAATCACACGATATCCTGCTTGTGACAGCAGCGCTGCTGCTGTCAGGCCGCCAATTCCAGCACCAATCACGATGACTTGTCGTTTGTTAGGCATGGTTGCGCTTATCGCCTTCATAGCGTTTGACAGCGCGTCGCGTGCGCCAATGACGATACATGAATAGGATGCGCAACGGCAGCCCGTCGAATATCAGCCGTGTGAGCAAGCCGGGCAAACCGGGCTTGTGTGCCAGCGTAATGTGATCAACCAGCGCAGCGCCTTCAGGCAGCGGTTCAAAAAGATGCTTGTGTTCCCAGTAAGCCATTGGCCCTTCAACCATGCGATCAACGAACGATGTTGGTATAGGCCCTGGCTCATGGCGCGCCACCCACTTCACAGGAAACGGGCCAAACCAGAGCCGAAACTCCAGCTCACCCGAAGTAAGCGATGTGCGCGCATCGTTCAACAACTGCGGCAAGATCGGCGGAGGCGTGAGCTTCTGAAGCGCCCCTGGCTCGCTGTGAAATGCGAACAGCGCCTCAGCTGTTGTAGGCATATTTGACCGATGCTCAAAGATGCTGGTTTTCACTGCTGTATCCGTATTCATCAGAGCCTTAGGCAAAGTGGTACTTTACCCGTTAAGAGTAGCAGACAGCCATTAACACAGCTTTAGAGCGCCCTGCGCGCGCCGTGAGCGTGCATCAGCAAGGGCAGCCACAAATCTTCCGATGTTTATCGGCAGAATTGCGAGATATCGCGCAGTTTCTTGACACTCCGCCCACACGACCTAAACTCAAAGGCAGTTTGCGCAGTCAGCGTGTACAGAGCTTCTTTCACAAAGATTGGAGAACTTACTTATGAGCATTAGCGCACGTATGAACCGCCTCTTTGCGCCAGACGGCAAGTGCTTTGATGTAGCAGTAGACCACGGCTTTTTCGGAGAACGCGGCTTTCTCAACGGCATCGAAAACATGCAGCGCGTGATTCAGGTGCTTGTGCAGGCCGGGCCAGACGCTGTTCAGCTCAGCGTCGGCCAGGCGCAGCTGCTGCAAAACGTGCCCGGCAAGGCGAAACCAGCGCTGGTACTGCGCACCGATATTGCGAATCTGTATGGCACTCACCTGCCCCGCAGTTTGTACAGCCGCATGATCTACGAGCCGCTGGAACAGGCTCTGCGCCTTGATGCCGCCTGTGTTGTCGCTAACCTCTTCATGCTGCCCAACCAGCCCGAAGTGTGGGATCAGTGTGTCCAAAACATCATGGCGTTGAAACCGGCCTGCGAGCGTTATGGCATGCCGCTGATGGTCGAGCCGTTGGTGATGAAGGACAACGCCAGCGCTGGCGGCTACATGGTAGACGGCGACATCAACAAGATTCTACCCCTCGTTCGCCAGGCCGTTGAGCTGGGCGCCGATATCATCAAGGCCGATCCGTGCGACAATGTTAGCGAATACCATCGCGTGATCGAGATCGCTGGCGCTGTGCCTGTGCTTGTGCGCGGCGGCGGCAAGGTGCCGGATTGGGACATTCTCACACGAACCTTTGAGTTAATGCAGCAAGGTGCTCGCGGCATTGTTTACGGACGCAATGTCATTCAGCACGCTAATCCCATGGGCATGACGCGTGCGCTGATGGCCGTCGTCCACGATGGCGCAGCGCCAGAAACCGCTCTTGAACTCATTCAGGGGGCGTAAGGCATGTCTGCACAGGATATTCGGTTTGGGGTCATCGGCCTGGGCTTGATGGGCCGGGAATTTGGCAGCGCGGCTGCGCGCTGGTGTCACTTGTTAGACCTTCCTTTCCGCCCCGTCATCGTCGGCATTTGCGACACCAACCCTGCCTTATTTGCTTGGTTCGAGTCCGCGTTTGACACTATTCGAGTCAAATCTGAGAACTACCGCGATCTGCTCAACAGCCCAGAGATTGACGCGATCTACTGTGCTGTGCCCCACAACCTGCACCAGCAAATTTACATAGACACCATCGCGGCCGGCAAACACCTGCTCGGTGAAAAACCGTTTGGCATTGACCAGAGCGCCAACGAAGCGGTTCTGGCGGCGCTTGCTCAACACCCTGAGGTTGTAGCGGCCTGTTCGTCAGAGTTCCCGTTTTTCCCCGGCGCGCAGCGCGTTATCCAGTTCATCAACGAAGAACGGTTTGGCCAAATTATCGAAGTGGAAGCCGGCTTCCTGCACAGCAGCGATCTTGATCCCAACAAGCGGATCAACTGGAAGCGAATGGTCGACATCAACGGCGAATACGGCTGCATGGGCGATCTCGGCCTGCACGCTCTGCATATACCGCTGCGCGCTGGCTGGATGCCGCAGCGTGTGCACGCCATGCTCAGCAAGCTCGTCCGCGAGCGGCCAAACGCTGATGGCCAGCTTGTACCGTGCCTCACGTGGGACAACGCTACACTCTGCTGCGAGGTCAAGACGCGCGACCAAGAGTTCCCAATGTACATCAAGACCTACCGCATAGCGCCTGGCGAAACCAACACCTGGTACATCCGCATTCTCGGCACACATTTCAGCGCTGAATTCTCCACCAAGTTTCCCAAGACGCTCCGAACAATGGCTTATCATCCCGGCGGTGAACAGGCTTGGTTGGCGTTCGATCTAGGTTACACCTCAGCTTACCCTGCCATCACAGGCAGCATATTCGAATTCGGCTTTTCCGACGCCATCCTGCAGATGTGGGCGGCGTTCTGCGATCAACTTGTGAACGGGATCGCCAATATGCGCCAGCCGTTCTACTGCGCAACGCCAGAAGAGACCAAGCAACACCACTGCTTGCTGACAGCAGCGCTCGCGTCGCATCGTCTGAGTCAAGCGGTGAAGGTTGGCTGAGAGTGCCGGAGCGATTCTGTGAACGATGCCAGCAACATTGACATAATAGTTAGCGGCCATCTGTGCCTTGATTTAATTCCCGACATGGCGCACGTGCCGCCAGGGGACCTGGCGACGCCTGGCCGCTTGCACGAAGTTGGACCGCTGACCATCTCAACCGGTGGTGTGGTTTCGAACACCGGTTTAGCGCTGCACCGCTTGGGCGCAGATGTGCGTCTGATGGCAACGGTAGGTAGCGATCTGCTGGGGCGTGTGATCATCGCCTCGCTCAAGGATCGCGATCCACACTTGGGCGAGTTCATCACAGTGCAGCCAGGCTTGGACAGCTCCTACACAATCGTGCTAGCCCCTTCCCGCGCTGACCGCACTTTCTTGCACTGCGCCGGCGCAAACAGTGCCTTCAGCGCCGCTAACGTTGATTTTGCGCTGCTGCGCCGGGCCAAGCTGTTCCACTTGGGTTATCCCCCTATCCTGCCTCGCCTAATCGCTGATGATGGCGCCTCGCTGAGCAGGCTCTACCAACAAGCTCGAGACGCAGGCGCTGTTACATCTCTCGACATGACCCTGCCTGATCCAAAAGGCCCGAGCGGTCAGGCCGATTGGAAGACAATTTTGCAGCGCACGCTGCCGTATGTGGACATTTTTCTGCCAAGCATCGAAGAGATTGTGTTCATGCTGCGCCGCAGTGACTACGAAGCCTGGAACGGCGTTGTGCGCGACAGAGTTAACCGTGCCTACGTTACTGACCTCGCGGATGAGCTGCTGGCGCTTGGTGTAGCTGTAGCAGGTTTTAAGCTGGGCGAGCTGGGAATGTTTCTCAAGACGGCGCGGACCAGCCGCATTGCGCAGATGTCACGCCTGCCAATTGACCCCTATGCCTGGAGCGAGCAGACCGTGTACACGCCGGCGTTCGCAGTCGACGTGGTCAACACCTTGGGAGCCGGCGACTCAGCGTATGCAGGCTTTTTGGCAGCCCTGGTGCGCGGCCTATCTCCTCAGGCTTGTTTGACGTGGGCTTGTGCTGTTGGGGCGTGCAACTGCGAAGCAGCCGATGCAACCAGCGGCGTGCGCTCCTGGGACGAGACACAGCAGCGCATAGACCAGGGCTGGCCGCTGCACCATGCACGGCTGACCGGTATCTGAAAGCATCGCTGGCAGGCCCTCCAAATCCTGGTTCAGCGTGCTTTCGGGCACGTGCTGTGCTTTTATGATGTTCTTCACGCAATTTCTGGAAGAACGTTCACTATCTATCTACCCCCTATCAGGTACAAAGTAAGTATTGGCAATCGGCTTTCCTATCTTGATTCCAGCCACCGAGGAAAACAACCTGCCAGGTTTGTCCATACATCATGGGAGCAGCAAAATGACGGAGCAAGTTTATACGATGATAGATGGCAATGAGGCAGTAGCCTACACAGCCTACCGCACACATGAAGTCATTGCCATTTACCCCATTACGCCCTCGTCACCTATGGGCGAGTGGGCTGACGCTTGGGCTGCGGCGAATGAACCGAATATCTGGGGCATGGTGCCTTCAGTCGTTGAGATGCAGTCTGAGGGCGGTGCCGCTGGTGCTGTTCACGGGGCGCTGCAGTCTGGCGCGCTGACAACCACCTTCACGGCTTCGCAGGGTTTGCTGTTGATGATCCCCAACATGTACAAGATTGCTGGCGAACTTACGCCAGCTGTGTTTCATGTAGCGGCCCGTTCTCTGGCTGCCCAGGCTCTGTCAATTTATGGTGATCACAGCGATGTGATGGCTACACGCGCGACCGGGTGGGCGCTGTTTGCTTCGAATTCGGTTCAGGAAGCCCACGATTTCGCGCTCATCGCGCACGCCGCTTCGCTCGAGGCCCGCGTTCCCTTCATCCATTTCTTCGATGGCTTCCGTACATCGCACGAAGTGGCCAAAATCCAGCTGCTGTCCAACGATCAAATTCGCGCCATGATTGACGATAACCTGGTGGCGGCGCACCGCGCTCGCGCTCTTACACCTGATAATCCGTTCATTCGCGGCACAGCTCAAAACCCGGATGTGTATTTCCAGGGGCGCGAAACAGTCAACCGCTTCTACGAGGCCTGCCCTGCCATTACGCAGGCCGTTATGGATAAGTTCGCCAGTTTGACCGGGCGCCAGTATAAGCTCTATGAGTACTATGGCGCGCCAGACGCCGAGCGCGTTGTGGTGTTGATGGGATCGGGCGCTGAGATTGCACACGAGTATGTGGAGTACATGCTGGCGCGGGGCGAGAAGATCGGCGTTCTCAAAGTGCGTCTGTATCGCCCGTTTGACGCCCAGCGTTTTGCAGCGGCGCTGCCTGTAACAACAAAAGCCATCGCAGTTTTGGACCGCACCAAAGAGCCTGGCAGCAGCGGCGAGCCGCTCTATCTGGACACCGTTGCTGCGCTGCAAGAGGCGTACGCCAATGGCTGGAGCGCGCCGCAGTCAATGCCGCGCGTGGTTGGTGGCCGGTATGGCCTGTCATCTAAAGAATTCACGCCTGCGATGGTCAAGGCTGTTTTCGACAATCTGGCCCTGGACAAGCCGAAAAATCACTTTACGGTTGGCATCAATGACGACGTGACACACACCAGCCTAGCCTTCGACGCCGATTTCTCAATCGAGCCAGACAACGTCATCCGGGCTATGTTCTATGGTCTGGGCGCAGACGGCACCGTAGGCGCCAATAAAAACTCGATCAAGATCATCGGTGAGAACACACCGAACTACGCTCAGGGTTACTTCTACTACGACTCGAAGAAATCTGGCGCGATAACTGTGTCACACCTGCGCTTTGGCCCCAACCCTATCCGGTCGTCGTACCTTATCACCAAAGCCAACTTCATCGCCTGCCATCAGCCGGTGTTTCTCGAGCGCTACGACATGCTCAAAGACATCATTCCTGGCGGTGTCTTTTTGCTTAACACCGCTTTCGGCCCAGATGAAGTGTGGGATCAGCTTCCGCGCAACTTCCAGGAGCAGATCATCGAGAAACGTGTGCGCTTCTATGTTATTGATGCCTACAAAGTGGCCCACGAGACCGGCATGGGCCGTCTGATTAACACCATCATGCAGGTGTGCTTCTTCGCTATCTCTGGTGTTCTGCCCCGCGAGGAGGCCATCGAAGAAATCAAATCCTCGATTCGCAAGACATACGGGCGCAAAGGCGAGAATGTCGTGGAGATGAACCTGCGTGCTGTTGACCACACGCTGGCCCACCTCTTCGAAGTTCCCGTGCCTGCAACCGTCACCAGCGCCATCACGATGCGCCCGCCTGTGCCGCCTAACGCCCCAGAGTTTGTACGCAACGTTCTTGGAGAAATCATCGCTGGTCGGGGCGATCTGCTGCCGGTAAGCGCAATGCCAGTTGACGGCACGTTCCCCAGCGGGACGACGCAGTACGAAAAGCGCAACATCGCGCTGGAGATACCCGTTTGGGACCCAGATGTGTGTATTCAGTGCGGAAAATGCGCCATGGTTTGCCCGCACGCCGTGATCCGCATCAAGGTATACGAACCCGCTCTGCTCGAAGGGGCGCCAAAAACCTTCAAGGCTACCGATGTCCGCGATCGCGAGTGGGAAGGTCTTAAGTACACCATCCAGGTTGCACCTGAAGACTGCACGGGCTGTGCCCTCTGTGTGGATGTCTGCCCTGCTCGCAACAAGTCAGCGCTGGGTCGCAAAGCCATCAATATGGAACCGCAGCCGCCCCTGCGTGCCCAGGAAGCGCACAATTGGGACTTCTTCCTCAGCATTCCAGAGATGGACCGCCGTAAGATCAAGGTGTCTTCAATCCGCCAGCAGCAGGTACAGCAGCCGCTGTTCGAGTTCTCTGGCGCCTGCTCCGGCTGTGGGGAAACGCCCTATCTCAAGCTCTTAAGCCAGTTGTTTGGTGATCGCGCATTGATTGCCAATGCCACTGGCTGCTCGTCCATTTATGGCGGCAACATGCCCACAACGCCCTGGTCAAAAAACGCCGAGGGCCGCGGCCCGGCCTGGTCCAATTCCTTGTTCGAGGACAACGCAGAGTTCGGCTTGGGCATGCGAATTGCGCTCGACCAGAAAATTGAGCAGGCACGGAGTCTCGTCAGCCGCCTGTCTTCTGAGATCGGCGACGAGCTGGCCCAAGCTCTCCTCGCTGCTGACCAATCGGATGAGGCGGGCATCTACGAACAGCGTGAGCGTGTCAGCCTGCTGAAATCAAGGCTGGCAGCCATTGACTCAGCCGAGGCGCGTCAGCTGCTGAGCCTAGCAGACGTGTTGGTGAAGAAGAACGTCTGGATTGTCGGCGGCGATGGCTGGGCCTATGACATTGGCTACGGCGGCCTCGATCACGTGCTCGCCAGCGGCCGCAATGTCAACATTCTGGTCCTGGATACGGAGGTTTACTCCAATACAGGCGGCCAAATGTCCAAGGCGACGCCGCGCGGCGCGGTCGCCAAGTTCGCCGCCGCCGGCAAGCCTCAGGGCAAGAAAGACCTTGGTTTGATGGCCATGACGTACGGCAATACGTATGTGGCCCGCGTTGCGATGGGTGCGCGCGACGAGCAAACCCTGCGCGCTTTCCTAGAGGCGGAAGCCTTCGAAGGCCCATCCCTCATCATCGCTTACAGCCACTGCATTGCTCACGGCATTGACATGAGCACGGGCATGCAGAACCAGAAAGCCGCAGTCGAGTCCGGCCAGTGGATTCTGTACCGCTACAACCCAGACCGCGCGCGGGCGGGCGAGAATCCCCTCATTCTCGACTCCCGTGCGCCCAAAATACCGGTCGAGCGCTACATGTACATGGAAAACCGCTTCAAGATGCTCACACTCAGCGAGCCAGAGCGCGCCCGCCGTCTGCTCGAGGCAGCGCAGGAGGATGTCAACAACCGGTGGGAGTACTACCAGTATCTGGCCGAGCGCAAATGGGGACAAAGCGCTGACGGCAACGGCAGCAATGGCCACTAGGAGAGAACAAGAATGGACCTAACAACTACTTACATGGGAATGACTCTCAAATCGCCGCTTGTGGCTTCTGCTTCGCCTCTCTCTGAGGAGATAGGCAACTTGAAGCGTATGGAAGACGCTGGGGCCAGTGCCGTTGTTCTCTACTCGCTCTTCGAGGAACAGCTTGTGCGCGAGGAGTTCGAGCTGGCCCATCATCTTCAGCACGGCACAGAGAGCTTTGCTGAAGCGCTCACCTACTTCCCGGAGCCGGTGCAGTTTAAGCTGGGGCCAGATGGCTACCTAGAGCACATTCGCAAGGCGAAAGAGGCAGTCAGTATCCCCGTGATCGCCAGCCTGAACGGAAGCTCTCTTGGCGGCTGGACGAAATTCGCTCACAGGATGCAGGAAGCCGGGGCTGACGCCCTCGAACTCAACATCTACTACATCCCTACCGATCCCAACCTGTCGTCACACGATGTCGAGCAAACCTATCTCGATATTCTGAAGGCAGTGAAAGCGGCAGTCAGCATTCCAGTTGCGATCAAGCTTGGCCCCTATTTCAGCAGTTTCGCCCATGTGGCGCGGCAGCTTGACGAGGCCGGCGCCGACGCGCTGGTGCTGTTCAACCGCTTCTACCAGCCTGACATTGACCTCGAAGAGCTGATCGTCAAGCCGAACGTTATTCTTAGCACACCGCAGGCGCTGCGGCTTCCTCTGCGCTGGATTGCGATCCTCTATGGCCGTGTGAAGGCCAGTTTGGCTGCCACCAGCGGCATTCATCAGGGCACAGACGTCATCAAGATGATGATGGCTGGCGCCAATGTGACCATGTTGGCCTCCGCCCTGCTTAAGAATGGGATTGATCACCTGCGCGTAATCGAGCGCGAGATGCTGGAGTGGATGGAGGAGAACGAATACGAGTCGGTGCGCCAGATGCAAGGCAGCATGAGTCAGATTAAGGTTGACGATCCGAGCGCCTTTGAGCGAGCACAGTACATGCGCGCTCTTACAACATACCGGCCCGCCGCTGAACAAGCTCGTCGTTTTGGCCGTTTCTAAGCGCTCTAGGTAAATGTGCAGTAAGGCGCGGCCCGTGCACATATACTGACAGCTCCCGAGACCTGCGAAGGGGTCGTTAATGACTGTCAGGCGTGACACGGGCCGCGCCGTGACTGCGGTCACTCTATGTGTTCACACAATACAACGCTCACATCTGCCGGCTGAGGGACACATCGCGTATTTTTTAATGGAGCGAGGACAGCCGGGGCCTGGTCGTTCAGAGTGAAACCCAGAGCAAAGCGCTGCCTGTTCCAAAAACAATCAGCATCTGCCCTGGGCCATAGGTCAGCCAGACAATATCGCCTACATAGCGGAAACGCAGCCCGCTGAAAAGCTCGCCGGCGAGAATAAGATCGCTGAGCAGGAACAGAGCGGCGCCTAAAGCTGTCCAGGTGAAGGCTGCCTGCTGTGTGGCCAACCCTGTGGCTGTCCCGGCAGTGCCAGCGAGAAGCAGCGCATAGGGTAAGGCAGCGTAATGCAGGATACCAGCTTGCTGGCCGCGCCGCACAACCAGGTACCACCCGCCCGTCCCTACTGCCAGCCAGACGATCAGCGCGGCTGTACGCGCTGCATTCATTTCTAGACCGGCGGTATTGGCGTACCACACTAGGCCTGAGATGTAGAGCAGGTGACCCGCTCCAAAGGCAGTGATTCCGCCGAGCACACGATTACCCAGCGGCATAAGACCCGCCATAAACACATCGCCAACAAACCCCAACGTCATTCCAGCAGCCGTAAAGAGGCTCAGCAGCGCAAAAACAGAATCCCTGCTGAACAGATACCAGCTCCACCCAGCTATAACTAAGGCTGCAGAGGACATCATTCGAGTCCAGATAGGCATCCGCTGTGAGGGTTGGCCCCTTTCTCGGCCTAAAACAAATCCACCGAAAAGCAGCAGCGCCCAAACAATCAGCAGGCCTGTCAGCCAGAACTGCTGCCATACGGCTAGGTTATCCCACATATTATCGCCTTCCTACAAAGTAATATCACGGCTAACCATTATTACAATATCTGTACTGAAGCGCTATTGACGCGAAACGCTTAGTGACGATAATCGTAAAGAGGACAGGCGGTTATTGCAGTGCACGTCTTTTTGTTCCCATTTGACCTGGGTTTCGACACAACAATCATTGTATTAGTTTGAAGAGGATGCTGCTGACAATGGCCACTGATTTGCGTTTGAGCCGTCAGTCACACCGCCAAATGCCCGTCTACCACACCCGATTTCCCAAACCGCCCGGCCCAATGCCCGCAGCCATAGACTTTCACCTCGGCGGCCAACGCGATCCCGTTCGTGTTCCAACCACGAGAACAATTATTATCGGCAGAAGTGACGGCGCGCACAACAGCCACCCGGATGTGGACTTAAGCGAGTGTGGAGGCTATGTGAAGGGTGTTTCGCGCCGCCACGCGCTCATTAGCAGTCAGGATGGCTACATGGTGCTGATCGGCCTGAACAGCACAGCGGGAACCTACGTCAACGGACAGATGGTGGCGCCCGGCCAGGCAGTGCCAGTTTTCGATGGCGACGAACTGTCTTTCGGCAGCGTCGCCACTCGCGTGTCGTTTGTCAGCGCCGCAGCGCGCAGCCGCGCCTGAGAACGGCTTTTGGAGGCCAGAGCACCGGTGACGCTGTACGCTCACTCGGTTGCAGAGGCTGGCGCTCTGTTACCACTGGAAGCCATTCGGTCTACCCTCGAAGCAGGTCTTTCCAACCGTTTCAGCAGGCAGCGTGTGCTGGTACTCATCCCTGATCACACGCGCACCCTGCCCTTGCCTCTGCTGTTTCGCCTGGTTGTGGATATCCTGCAAGATACAGCTTGTCTCGATTTCATGGTGGCGCTTGGCACCCACCCGCCGCTTGATCCAAATGCCCTGTGTCGTTTGATCGGGATCACTCCATCTGAACGAGAAAGCACCTTCGCCCACGTAGGGTTGTTCAACCACGACTGGGCCAATCCAGACGCGCTGCTCGAGGTTGGGACGATCACCGCGGATCATCTGCGCGAGCTGGCCGGCAACAGCTGGCACCCGTCTCTTGGCGGCGATGTTGCTGTGCGTATCAACCGGCGCGTCGTCAAGTACGACCAGATACTCATTCTTGGCCCAACATTTCCGCACGAAGTGGTTGGCTTCTCTGGCGGGGCAAAGTACCTTTTCCCAGGCATCTCTGGGCCAGAGATGATAAACGTCACGCATTGGCTTGGCGCGCTAATCACCATTATGGAGATCATCGGAGTGCGTGACACACCGGTGCGCGCAGTTATCCACACGGCAGCAGAAATGGTTCCCGTTCCGGTGACACTGATTAGTCTTGTCGTCCGAGACGATGGCTTGGCGGGCGTGTTTGTGGGTGACCACCTGAAAGCTTTCCAAGCAGCCGCAGATCTATCCAGCCAGGTACACATTCGCTGGCTCAACCGCAGCGTCCAACGTGTGCTGTCCTGTGCGCCGCCAATGTACGATGAGCTGTGGACTGGCGCAAAGGCTGTCTACAAGCTGGAGCCAGCGGTCGCTGATGGCGGAGAAATCGTGGTGTACGCGCCGCACCTGCGAACAGTGAGCCACGTGCACGGCGCGCACATTTTTCAGGTGGGCTATCACGTGCGCGATTACTTTCTCCAGCAGTGGGATCGCTTCAAGCACATTCCAGCCGGCGTGCTGGCGCACAGCACACATGTCAAAGGAGCGGGTTCCTTCGTGGACGGAACCGAGTATCCACGAATTCGCGTTACACTCTCTAGTCAAATCGGCCCTGAAGAGTGCGCACGCCTCAACCTGGGTTATCTTGACCCCGCAGCAGTCAAACTCGACGAGTGGCGCGATCGCGAAGACGAAGGCGTGCTGCTGGTCCCTAAAGCAGGTGAAATTCTTTACCGCATTCGTTCATAACCGCCTGGCAGCAAGCGCCACTGTGTGCAAGCCCCTGCAAACTAGTGCTGTACCGTGGCGATAGAGGTCTCGCAGCCATCTTGCGCCCTCCCTGGCGAACACACAAAGGCGGAATATAATAGGCCGCAGTTCGCTGTTGATGTGGGCCTGATTTATCGTTACCCTGACCTTTAGACTGAGTTGTACGACCTCGATATGTTTGAACTCCCGCTGTTCCCGCTTGGCAGTGTGCTGTTTCCTGGCAGCATGATTAATTTGCACATCTTTGAGGAACGCTACAAAGAAATGATCAACCTGTGTCTCCAGCAGCGTGCGCCATTCGGTGTTGTTCTCATCGAAGAAGGTCGCGAGGCGTTGGGGCCGCTGGCGAAACCTTTTCTCGTCGGCTGCACTGCACAGATTGTCGGCGTACAGCCGCTCGGACAGGGGCGAATGTTCATCGCCGCTGTCGGGCAGGAACGTTTCCGCATCAACAAACTATCGTTTGACCAGCCTTACTTGGTTGGTTTAGTTGAACCGTACCCGCTTGCTGGAGCAAATTCAGACACGCTGCGCGTTCAAAGCCAGCAGCTAGGGCTCCTGTTCAAGCGGTATCTAGAAATCTTGGCGCAGGCCCGTAGCGTCCAGATCAAGACCGACCAGATACCAGACGAACCAATCCCCCTTGCCTACTTGTCAGCCGCGGCCCTTCAGCATGTTTCCCAGCGCGAGAAACAGGACATCCTCGCGTCAGAAACAGCCGGCGCGCTGCTCGCGCGAGTAACCAAGCTGTACCGGCGAGAAGTGAACTTTCTGGAGCTGATGCTCGCTTGGCACCAGAAAAACGAAAATGGCGGCCCCTTCTCGGCTAATTAAATGACCTATCAAACAGCTGTTGTTGCAGCACAGGCTCAAGATGCTAAGGACAGTCCGCGGTTTGGCAGAAACGCTTGACGCTAAGCATCCGCCACACCTCCCATCAATGCGGCGTCTTCTTCTTCAGCTACACGACGGCCTGCTTCCACATTGACTCGCGTGAGCAGATAACCGCCGATTATAAAAAAGGCAATTAAGACAAGGATGGCTGGCCGGCTGCTTCCGAAAACCACCACCGCCAGCGCAAACAGCAGCGGGCCAATAAACGAAGCGAACTTCTCCATCACGCCGAACAAGCCGAAAAACTCGCCGCTCTTCGATGCCGGCGACATTACGCTGTACAGGCTGCGGCTGAGGGCCTGGCTTCCTCCTTGCACAATGGCCACCATCCACGCCAGGAACCAAAACTCGATCACAGAGTTGAGCACAAAGCCCCACATCGCAATCACGCTGTAGATCACCAGCGCCAGCAGGATGCTGCGTTTGGTATTCATCTGGCTTGCCAGCCCGGCGAACAGACGCCGTCCGATTAGGTACGCAAAAGCCAAACCTATCAACTGCACAGCGATAATGGCCCCCAAAATAACAGGCAGGCTGCTCTGGCTGATAGGAACAAGCACATCAATCTGCGCCACAGCCATCACCGTACCAGCGCTGTCAGGGTGCGATCTGCCCGTGTTCTGCAGTGACAGCGTGTGGCGGCCAGGTTCAGGCGCGGCGAAGGTCGCCGTCAGGCCGTGCCGCGTGGTTGGGCTGAAGGCATCTACGACAACCGGCGTCTCAAAGCCGGCCCTGTCAGTGTCTGTCAAAGGTTCTCCATTCAACAGCACGGCCCAGATGCCATGATCCGGCCCTGTGCTGTACCACACTGTCACTTCCTGTCCGTTAAAACTGAAGGACAGCGTGGCATCAGGCTCGTCCGTCGCTATGTAAATGACATCCTGCTCGACACCGATCTCAGCCGCTGGCACCAGCCGTGTCTCCCAACCGCCAGCTAAGACCAGCTCATCATCACCGGCACGATAGGTCCCCGTGCCTGCGAAGCCATTCACTGTTTCATAGGGGGGCAGCAGCACACCCGTAATCGTTTGTGGCAGCATATTCGCGCCGGCGATGCCTACGAGCGGCAGGAATACCAAGTTGAACACAATAAACGATAGGAAGAAGGCACGGCGGCTGCCGTCAGAACTGGGCAGATACCCGAATATCAGGCTAAACGGAATCCCCACAAACTGAACTAGGAGGAGCGCCAAAATCAGTTCAATATCGCCAAAGCCCAGCTCAGCCCCATAGATCGC
>DAOTWC010000030.1:0-55884 GCA_034435995.1 Anaerolineae bacterium
AGCAGGTCGTCGCTGAAATCCTTGAGGGGAGCCAGGGCCTGCAATCGCTCGCTTGTGGGCGCTTCAAGGTTGATTGAGACGCGGTCGGCAAGCTCCATCGCGCGCGCAATCTGATCCAATTCCGCCCCTGGCATAATCTTGAGATGAATATAGCCGCGATAGTGATACTTGCGCCGGATGATCTCCACCGTGTCAATAATCTTGTCCTGCGACGTTACACCGCCGTTGACGATCCCGGACGATAGAAACAGGCCGTCGGCGATCTTCGCCCGCTGAATGTCGTCAAAAGCGCGGGCGAGGTCATCCGGCCGGAAGGTTTCCCGGCGCATCTGGCCCCGTCCAGCGCGGAACGGACAGTAGTAACAGTTTTTCTCGCAAGCGGTGGTGACCATCGCTTTGAGCACAGGTTTGCTCCCTGATGGAGTGGATACATGAGTGACACACTCCGCGAGACTGGGCGATTGATAAGAGCGCGCAGCGTTCTTTTCTGAGGCAGGGGAATCGCCCGCTGGTTCAAAGCGGATGGCATCGCCGAGTTGGGTCAGGCGCGAGAGTATGTCAGGCTGCCGACGTGCATTCATGGCATCAGTGTACAGAACATGCGTTCGATCGTCAAGCGGTTTTTCCAGCAAAGCGGTGAATCAGAGTGAGAAGGCAGCAGGTCACCGATGGGAATCCCGTGTGCCAACATTTATCTAGCTGTTCTACTGGTTTTAGAGATGGGCTGTTGTGTTAGCCTTTCTTAAGGCACATTGCGTAGCATGGGCGCAGTGGAGGAACAAGAACACGTGGAGTTTCAGCTCATGTTGACGATTGAGGCAGCTATGCATGCCAGCCGCAGCAAGTTATCTGAAAAACTGGTAATCTTCAACCCTGCCACCCACCTCTACTACCAGCTTGACGAAATAGCGGCGTTCGTGTGGAAGCTGGTTAGCCAGCCGATGACTCTCAGCGAGATTTGCGCCGCAGTTGAGACGGTTTACGACGTTGAGCCGGGCGCCTGCCAGGACGACGTTGCCACGCTGCTTCAAGAGCTGGAGCAGGTTGGTCTAATAGAAATGGCTGCTCAGTAGGCGCGGCCTCAGCGGCCCACCCATCCCAATAGTTTGATCTGTCCACGCAGGACTCCAGTGAGATTTACGGCGCTGAAGCCGCTGCTGTTGGCCGCATAAACATCTACTCGGCCGTCCACCCGTGGACTGACGCCGGTGAATGCGACCCACGCACCGTTAGGCGAATATACAGGATTGCACATGCTGGGCGGCGCATTCCCGCGCGCAATGAACGTAAAGTTTTCATCCAGCACGCGCACCCCGTATGGGCACTGGCCATCAACGCCGCCAATGGCGATCCTCGTGCTGTCCGGTGACCAAGCGGCAGCCATGCCGAAGCGGGCGAATGTCAGCTCGCTGGTGCGCCCCAGCACACTGCCGTTGGCGTTCATCAGCACAATTTCACTGGTTGCGCCTGCGCTTTGAAACACGACTGCGTTGCCGTCTGGAGACCAGGCCTCAGATAGATAGAGCGCCGGCGCCGCGGGATCGTTCATGCGGACGGAACGCGCCCGCCCGCTGATGACATCCGCCACCCACAGCGCGCGTTCAGGGTCGCCGAAAGCTGGGTCGCCAACGGCGAAGGCTACCAATCGGTTGTTGATCCAGCGGGGCGGCTCGGTTAGCCACTGGTCAGAAAGCTGAGTCACAGCGCCTGTGGCCAACTCTAGGACAAAGGGGCTGCCGCCGGTGGGCGGGGCATCAACCAGGGCGTCACACGCGCCTGGCTCGCCGGGTATCCAGCTCGGACAGCGCGGCCGGTCAGAGACGAATAACAGGTGGCGGCCGTCCGGTGACCAGGCGGGCCAGAACTCGTATGACCCTTGGGGCGTAACGCTGCGTGCTCCAGTGCTGTCCCGGTTGAGGATAAAGATGTCCATGTCGTAACCGGTGGCCAGCGCGATTGCAAGCTGGTCGCCATTAGGCGACCAGGCGGGGCGGCTGTAAATGCCGCGCTGGACCATCGAGGCAAGCGGCAGCACACGCCCGCTCACACCCAATTCAATATTGAGAATATACAGGCCGCCGGCTGGGTCTGGCTTGAAGTACGCAATGGCACTTCCATTTGGTGCAAGGAACACTTGATCCTCTGTTCCGGCTGGCATTTCGAGAACAGGAATGCGCCCTGCTGAATTGTCAGGCGGCGCGAAGTAGAGCGTCTGCAGGTTGGTGGGCGGCTGCGGAGTAAGCGGGTTGCCTGTTTGGTCGCGGTCGTTCTGGTTGATGTACGCGATGAGCGGGCTGGCAATGCCCTGGCGCAGGCTGTTCGGTAAATCCACAATCTGCAGATTGTCGAAGATAAACCCTGTCACGGGCTGCGGCGTGATAGATGGCGTTGGTGTGACAGTGGGCGTTGGTGTGACAGTGGGCGTATCGGTAGCTGTCGGCGTACTGGACGGTGTAAACGTCGCAGTAGGGGTTGATGTGGCTGTCGGCGTGCTGGACGGCGTGACCGTTGGTGTGGGCGAAGGTGTGGGTGATGGTGGTGTCAGGGCCTGGCATCCGGCAGCGAGGAGCAGCAGCAGTGAAAAACAGCGAGCGAGCATCAGCTTTTCCTGGTTACCTAGCTTTGCGCCAACAAGCATACCATTGGCTTCGTCTTGCTTGTAGCGCGAGTCAACTGCGCCGGAGAACGTAATACGAACCGCGCTTCTCACCCATTTTCAGGAGAATATCTTTCGACACCAGGTCGGCAAGGTCACGGCGTATCGTCTCGGGATGAACATCAGGGCAAAGCGCCTGCAGATCGCTGTTGGTAATGCGCGTGTTGCCGGCTGTGTGCAGGAAAACCAGCGCGGCCTCCTGGCGCGGGTTGATCTCGCTGCCGCCATATCTGCCGTTGAAAGCCACTAGTTCGGGCTGGAAGGGCACAGACGAAACCGGCTCGCCAGCGCTGACGGGCGTGCTGCGCAGCACAACGCGGAAACCGCCGGCTGTTTCAATGAACTCTGGCGCTTCAAGCTGCTGCTGGCGCATCAGGTCTATCACGCGGTCAACGCCGTAGCCCAGCCGCTCGATGAACCCCATATCAGAGAGCGCCTGCACGATGACCGGATTGCGCGAGAAGCGTTCGTCTTTGATGTTTTCAATTGTAACGGGGCCTGGCAGCGTGCCCGGACTGGTGATTTCCATGCGGTCGCGGAAGATGAACAGGCGAATGCCGTCGCCGGAGATGCTGTAGTCGCGGTGGGCGACAGCGTTCACCACCAGCTCGCGCGCCGCTTCCAGGGGGTACTCGAAACTCTCTGAACGGGCCATCGCCTGGCCTATTTGCACACCTTTGCGCAGATGATCTACCAGGAAGGTCTCAGCGCGGCGTATCTGATCCGGCAGTGTACCGCCGATATCCTGGCGGCTGAAGGTGTCGCTCATCGTTTCGCCGGCGAAGCGCGCTGCTGTGATGTCTGCTCCCCGCACATGGCGCTGGGGGTCTTTGCCGAAAAGCAAAATGCCGGCGTTGGTGGGGCGCAGCTCACCGTTAACGAGACCCAAGCAGCCTCGTTTAAACAAAACGTTCTTCACGTCGCTGTCACTGAGGCCTGTGAGGCCAGCTACAAACGCCTCGGCTTTTTGCCAGGCGATGTCGTCAAGCGTGGCGCTGCTGGCGATCTCGGTCTCAAAGCTAGCTTCGCCGCGTTCCATGATTAGCCGGCGCAGCTCCGGCGGCTTAAGCGGCACGTTCTCTGGCCCTTCGCGGCGCAGGTAGCGGCCCTCGTACGCATAGACATGCGGCATGCCCGGAGGCACGGTAACCACCACAACCGGCTGGCCGCGACAAATCTCTACCCGCGGCAGCGAAAGGATCAACGGCGGTTCAATCGCCAGCGCTGCCTCCAGCACGCGGTCCACTGTGCCGGCGCTGTCGCGGACGCCCAAGACACTTCCCGCAGGGCCAACTACGCCAATTAGCAGCGTTCCGCCATGGCTGTTGGCCAATGCGGCGAGCGTTGCCGCCAGCGCAGCCACTGGCGTCTGTTCTGCCACCCAATCCAAACGAGCAGTGCGGCCGCCTTTGAGGAGGTGACACAAGTCATCAACTGCCTCGCTCATGATCCTTCCTCCGCCTCGTCGCCGTCTTTACTGCGGCGCAGTTCGCGTTTGCGTCCTGTGGGCGGCGGGTCCAGCAGCACGAGGTCAAGAACCTGCTGCATGTCATCAACAAGGTGGATTTCAAGGTCGCGCAGCGCCTTGCGCGGGATATCAATCAGGTCTTTCTCGTTGCGCGCCGGCAGTATCACCTGTTTAATGCGCGCCCGCCGGGCCGCCATTACCTTCTCTTTGATGCCCCCTACCGGCAGCACTTTCCCTCTCAGCGTGATCTCGCCAGTCATGGCGAAATCGCTGCGCACTTTACGCTCAGTGAAAGCGGACATGATGGCCGCAGCCAGCGTGATGCCAGCTGAAGGGCCTTCTTTGGGCACTGCGCCTTCCGGCACATGAACGTGAACATCGTAGTTTTCGAAGTCGTCGGTCGGGATGTCGAAGTCGTCGGCTCGCGAGCGCACATAGCTCATAGCAGTCTGGGCTGATTCCTGCATCACATCGCCCAGATTACCGGTCATCATCAGCGTTCCTTTGCCCGCCAGCAGCGACACTTCGATGATGGTGATATCGCCGCCGCCCATTGTCCACACAACGCCAGTGGCGACGCCTACCGCATCTTCCTCAAGCGTGCGGGTGTCCAGGTAGTAAGGCGGTCCCAGATATGCGCTCAGTTGGGATGGCTTAATGCGGTGCGGATAGCGTTTCCCTTCGGCCACCAGCCGCGCGATCTTGCGGCACACGTTGGCAATCTCGCGATTGAGGTTGCGCACGCCGGCTTCGTAAGTGTATTCGCGAATGATGGTTTCCAGCGTGGACTGAGGGAAAACGATCCGCGCTTCGCTCAGTCCGTGCGCCTCCAGCTGGCGCGGAATCAGGAACTGCTGGGCAATGGCTATCTTCTCTTCCTCGATGTAACCGGTGAACTCGATCACCTCCAACCGGTCGAGCAAGGCTGGCGGCAGGGGGTCGAGGTCGTTGGCAGTAGTGATAAACAGCACCTTTGACAGATCGTAGGGCGCCTCAAGGTAGTGATCGGAATAGGCGCTGTTCTGCTCGGGGTCCAGCACTTCCAACAAAGAGTCCGAAGGATCGCCGCGAAAGTCCATGCCCAGCTTGTCAATTTCGTCGAGCATGAATACCGGGTTGATCGTGCCCGCCCGCTTCATTGTTTGCAGGATGCGGCCGGGCAGCGCGCCGATATACGTGCGGCGGTGGCCGCGAATCTCGGCTTCATCGCGCACACCGCCCAAGCTTACGCGCACGAACTCGCGGCCCAGCGCTTTGGCAATGCTCTTGCCCATGGAGGTCTTCCCTACGCCTGGTGGCCCGACAAAACAAAGCACGGGGCTTTCCATTTTGCTGCCGGCCAGCTTGCGCACGGCGATGTACTCCAGAATGCGATCCTTGACCTTGCGCAGACCGTAGTGTTCAGCGTCGAGCACTTGCTGGGCGTGGCGCACGTCCAGGTTGTCTTCGCTCTCTTTGGCCCAGGGCAGGGCAGTCAGCCAGTCAATGTAGTTGCGGATGATGCCAACCTCTGGCGCGATTGGCGGCATGAGCATCAGCCGCGACAGCTCTTTCATTGCGCGGTCGTGAATCTCTGGCGGGAGGTTGGCGCTGCTGATTTGATCGCGCAGGCCGTCAATCTCCTCCTGGTAGACGTCGCCCTCGCCGAGTTCCGTCTGAATGACGCGCATCTGCTCGCGCAGGTACATCTCGCGCTGGCTGCGCTCCATCTCCTGCTGCACCTGCGCGCTGATCTCGTCCTCCAGCTCTAGAACGCTCAGCTCCTTGCCCAGCAGCATGGCGACGTGGTTCAGGCGCTCGCTGGGATCCAGGATTTCGAGCACATGCTGGCGCTCTTCGGTGGACAGGGACAGAGTGCTGGTCACCAGGTCAGACAGCCAGCCCGGATCATCTGCATTCATGGCGTAGACCAGCATGTCTTCTGGCACGTTGGCGTTGAGATCGAGGGCGCGCTTAAACAGGTTGACGACCGCCTTCATCATCGCCTGCTGTTCGGAAGTCACCTCGGCCACAGAGTCGTCAATTGGCCGCGCCGACGCAATCATGTACGGGTCAATCTGGAGGAACTCGACAATCTCGACCCGGCGCCGTCCCTGGGCAAGCATGCTGTTGGTGTCGTCCGGCATGCGCAGGCGCCGGCCCAGGGCGATCTCTGTGCCAATGGTGTAGAGATCATTTGGCCCGGGGTTGCTCAAGGTAGGATCGCGCTGTGCCAGCCCGATAATGGTCTGCCCGTGTTCGATAGCAGCTTCGGCGGCGGCAATTGCTCGGCGGCTTTCCAGAAACAGCGGTGTTACCAGGTTTGGATAGATGACCATACCTTCGAGCGCCACCACCGGACAAACAATCAAGCCGTTTGAGTCGGGTTCAGCGTCCGGAATGTCGTAAAAATCACCGGTACCGTTTCGGTTGGTCAATACCCTGGCTCCTCAGCAGCGAGTGAACTTGCGCAGGCGCGCTACACCATTGGATAAACGGTGGCGGAGTCACAATTATAAAAGCATTGGGACTAATGCTCAACTCCTCGCGAGGCAGTGTGGCGGCTGCGGATGTCCGGTTGTTCAGCATCCAACCCTTACACTGGCGCTGCCGCTGCGCTATCCTTAGTCGCATGTGAGCGGACATGAGTGAGCGAGTTATGCGTGTTTCGATCTGGTTAGTGACGGCCGCTGCTGCGGTTGGCGTTGTGCTGGTCATTCTAGCCGGCCAGGCTCTGCTGAACCCATCTCGGCCGTTGATTGAGGACGCCGGCTTCTCCCACGAGCGCATCACGCCCAACGCAGACGGCGTGGACGATGTGGCCGTGTTCAGCTACCGTCTCTCGCGCAACGCCAGCGTTTCCCTGACTCTGACAGCGGCCGACGGCGCAGTTTACGACTTTCGCCGCGATGAACCGCGCATCGCTGGAGTCTACAGCGTGGATTTCAGCGGCGTGGTGGATGGTTTCGTCTTCGACGGCGAACAGATTGCGGGCGAAGTTGTGCGCCGTTTAATCCCGAACGGCGTTTACACCTGGCGGCTGACAGCGCATGACGCCGTTTCGGGGGCAGTTGATGAGCGCAGCGGCGTGATTGAGATCGCTGAGGGCGACTCGCAGCTGCCAGAGATCACTGTGTTCAGTGTGTGGCCCGACGTGTTCACGCCTAACCGCGATGGCCTCAGCGATCGCGCTGAGATCAACGTGTATCTTGAGAAAGAGGCATTTCTGCAGGTGTATCTGCTTGGCGAAAACGGCGAGCAGATATTTGTGGCGCCGCGGCGCGAGGGACGCGATCAGTGGCAGGCTGGGCGCAGGCTGTTCGACTATGAAGGCGGGGTGGACCTGGGCAACGACCCGCCGCCCGATGGAACGTACACGGTTGTGGCCCGTGCGCAGGACGCTGAGGGTCAGGTCGTGGAGCGAACGGCCAGCCTGACGATCCGCAACGGCGGCACGCCGCGCGCTGAAATTGTTCCGCAGTTTGTGGGTGTAGACGTGGTTTTCGCGGTTCAGCCGTATGAGGAGCGTTTCTTCAGCAGCGCTGATCATAGGGGCGATCTGATCGAGCCGCCGAACGACCCGCAAGACCTGGCCCTGACGACCCTCACCGTGCCGGTTGGAGATATGCTGGTGTTCAAGCTCACTGTGGAGAACTACGGAGACGTTCCGATCCGCACCAGCGGGCCGCCGCCGGGAACGGTTTACAACCAGGATCAGCGCGCAGCCACTTTCAGGGCTTTCGATGAGTCTGGCGCGTGGCGCGTGGGGATTGACTGCACAACGGCTGAAACGAACTACCCGTGGCGCTGGGGGTTGGGAACAGCGGATACGGAAGGCGTGTACGAGGAGACAGACCCGCAGGACGGCAAGACGTATCTTTTCGTTGAGCCTGGCGCTCGCGTGGTGGTATGGGGCGGCGTGCGCCTGACCACCATCCAGGCGCGCAACCCGCAGAACTGCTGGGCTGGCCTAATCCACGAGGACGTTGAGATAAGCGTGCAGAACAACTTCGTGGGCAACCGTGAAGTCGAGCTGGTATCGCCTGGGGGCGCCAGAGCGAATTGATTGGGACTGGTGAAGATCATGGATACAGACGGCGATTCTAAGCGTAGAAAAACCCGCATGTGTCCGCAAAATTTACCAGTCCCGAATTGATTTGCTCCGTGCAGCAAACGTCTGCTACGATAAGGTTGTCAGACCACGCCCCATGTGCCGGAGGACTTGACTATTAGCGTTCGTTTCCGCTTTGTCATGGCGGTTGCCATTGTGATTGCACTGGCTACGCTGGCAGCGTGCCGCCGCGAGGCGCAGGTGGCTGCCCCGCAGGTGCGCGCCACACCGATGCCAACGCCACGATCTACGCCGCTTCCACCAGTTTCTACCGCTGTTCCGCCAGGCACAGAGGACCACCCGCTGCGCATGGTGCTCGTTCCGGCGGACGCCGCGCGTCTGCTTGACATTGGTGAAGGCGGCGTGGATGCGCTCACACGCTTCGAGGAGGCCGTGCTGGCCGAATCCGGGCTGGTGCTCGAGGTTGAGCTGGTGGACCGGCAGGCCGATGCGCTGGCGGCTTTGTGCGCTTCAGCGCCTGGCCGGGTGGTTGTTGCCTGGCTTGACGGTTTAGCTTCGCAGGCGGCGCTGGCGCGCCGCTGCGGCGCGCCAGAACTGCAAGTGGAGCGTGGCAGCCCGCGTGCGCAGGCTGGCGTTCCTGTTCTGATCGTTGCTGACCGGCGATTAGGGATGTCTGGTGTTGGCCCTCTGGCGCGGCGCACGTTCTGCCGGTTGAGCGCTGAAGATTTCGAGAGCTGGCTGGCGCCAGCCCTCATCCTGCGCGCTGGCGGCGTTGATCCTGTCAAGGATCTGGGCGCAGTGCGGGATTACGACGATTACGAAACGCTACTGGCAGCAGTGGCATCCGGCGAGTGCGCGGCCGTCGGCCTGACTGAAACACGCTTTGAGCAGCTTCCTGACGCTTTGCGCGACGACATTCGTGTCGCCGGTCGTTCGCCAGCGCTGCCATATGCGCTGCTGTTCTACCCGATAAACCTGCCGCTGGGCGAACGGCTTCGTCTTACTGACGCGCTCTTGGCGTTGGCTTTCGACCCTGAACGAGCAGAACTGCTGGAACCACTGTTTGCCCAGAGCGGGGTGGCGCGAGTCGTGCCCGACATTCTGGAGGAAGCCAGTGCATTCCTAAGCAGAACCGGATTGGACTTCGCACAACTTGGCAATTAATGGCTGACTTAGCCGTTGTTGTGGTGACGTGGAACGTGCGCGCCCTGGCTTTGGAGGCCCTGCGCACGCTGTTTGCCGATCTGGAAGCGCACGGCCCAAGTGCAGAGGTCTACGTGGTAGACTGCGCATCAGGCGATGGAACAGCGGAAGCCATTGCGACAACGTTTCCCCAGGTTCGGTTAACTGCTAGCGAAGAGAACTTAGGTTTCGCCCGCGCCAACAATCTGGCGCTGCGGCAGATGGGCTTTGCCGGCCAGGGAGGCAGTGCGCTGCCGCAGGCAGTGTATCTGCTGAATCCCGATACACTCACGCGGCCAGGCGCAACACGTGCACTGTTTGCCGCGCTGCTAGCGCACAGCGAGATTGGTCTGGTAGGCGCGCGGCTGTCTTACGGTGATGGGACATTTCAGCACAGCGCCTTTCGCTTTCCAGGCCTGCGCCAGCTCTGGATAGAGCTGTTTCCAGCCCCGGCGCGCCTGTATGACAGCGCCTTCAACGGGCGCTACCCGCGGCGGCTGTACGACGCGGGCAAACCTTTTTCTGTGGATTTTGTGCTGGGCGCGACGATGATGCTGAGGCGCGAAGTCGTTGAACAAACGGGCGGTTTTGACGAGCAGTTTTTTATGTACTGCGAGGAGATTGACTGGGCCTGGCGCATTCAGCAGGCCGGCTGGCGCGTCAAATGTGTCCCGGCAGCGGAAGTCGTGCATTTAGCTGGTCGGAGCGCCGGACAGGTGCAGGCGCGCAGCGTATTGAACCTGTGGACGAGCCGGCTGCGGCTGTATGACAAGCACTATCCGGCTTGGAAAGCTGCGCTGGCGCGGCGCATGGTAGCCGCTGGCATGGCAAGCCGTGCCCGAAAATCCCGCGATCCGCTGCTGTCAGAGGCCTACAGAGCGGTCGAGAAGCTGGCGCGGGAGCGGTCATGACCGTGCTGGCGGTGGTTGTCCTGACTTACAACGAGGCTGGCAACATTCAGGCCTGCCTGGCCACCCTGCGCTTTGCTGATCAGTTGATTGTTTTCGACTCGTACAGCACCGATGAGACCGCCGCGCTGGCCGAAGCAGCAGGCGCTGTTGTCGTGCGCCATCCCTTTCAGAACTACGCGCAGCAGCGCAACGCGGCGCTTGAGACAGTTGAACACACGGCGGACTGGGTGCTGTTCGTAGACGCCGACGAGCGCGTGACGCCAGAGCTGGCCGCCGAAGTCCGTGTGGCAGTTCAAACGCCCGGTTATGCTGGCTGGCGCATTCCCCGTCACAACTACATTTTCGGCCGGCTGACGCTGGGCGCGGGCTGGTATCCCGATTACCAGACCCGCCTCCTGCGCTGCGGCGCAGCGCGCTATGATCCAGATCGCCACGTGCACGAACTGGTTTTGCTCGATGGCCCACTGGGCACGATGAAGCACCACTTTATTCACTATAACTACCGCGATGCCGCGCACTTTCACCACAAACAGCGAGTCTACTGCGCTTACGATGCCAGCATCATGTATCAGCAGGGTGTGCGCCCCCGGCCGCGCAACTTCGTTTTGCAGCCTTGGCGTCAGTTCTGGTGGCGATTTGTGACATTGAAGGGTTGGCGCGATGGGTTGCACGGCCTGCGCCTGAGCGCGCTGATGGCATGGTATGAACTGCGCAAGTATCGTCTGCTGGCCGGTCTGTGGGCCGAGCGAGCGCGCAGCGATAAGGGGTAAAAAGAGACGCGGCTGTCCCAGTTGGAAGCCGCGTCTCCTGTCTCTGTTTACTGCTTACTGCTGAATCGGAACCAATACACCGTAGCCGCCGGTGGTCCGCTTGTAGAGGACATTAAGCTGACCGGTGGTGGCGTTGAAGAAGAGGAAGAAATTGTGCCCCAGCAGCTCCATCTGCTCGATAGCCTCCGCCTCGTTCATGGCGGTTACATCAATCTCTTTGCGGCGCTCGATCAGAAAGTCCGGCCCGTTAGCAGCGGCCTCTACTGGTTCTTCTTCGGTGTAGACTTCGACATCCGGGATTTCCTCGGCGATGTCTAGTTCTTCAATGGTCGCAGTGAAGCGCTCAGTCCCCTTACGGCGGTGTTTGCCTTTGAACCGCTGGATGCGACGGTACATGTTGTCAACCGCCGCGTCAATCGCTTTGCGAATATCGCCAGCGTTTTTCTCTTCTGCGCGCAGGATGGCACCGCGTTTATGGCGGATGGTGATCTGGGCGATGGCCACATCCTCACCGCGCTTAGTATGCTGGTTCGAAAGGTCTACCCGCACATCAAGGATGTTGGGCAGGTAGCGGTCGAGCCGGTCAAGTTTCTTGCGCGTGTAGGCCTCCAGCGGTTCGGTGATCTTTAGGTTGCGGCCCTGAATGATGACATCCATTGCTGAGACTCCTTGAAACAAATACCAAACGGCCTCAACCGCCGGCAGCGGTAACTGTAAGGCCGTAAACAGCGCGCGCTCCGGCCGCCAGCGCCGCTTCAGCGCAGGCTGCCATGGTAGAGCCGGTAGTATACACATCGTCAAGCAAGAGCACATCGTGTCCGCTGATTTGCTCACGCTCTGCAACAAAAGCCCCGGCCATGTTCGCTTGGCGCTGGTCGTGATCCAGTCCCACCTGAGAGCGCGTCTGGCGCAAACGCCTTAGCGCGTGAGGCATGCACAGCCGGCCAGTGGACGCAGCCAGTTGTTCAGCAAGGAGCTGAGACTGGTTGTAACCGCGCTCAGCCAGCCGCGATGGGTGCAGCGGCACTGGGACGATGACAGCGTCCGCCGGCCAGTCGAGCGTCCTCAGGCGCGCCGCCAGCCGGTCGCCCAACGGGCCAGCCAGATGACGGCCGTTGTCGAATTTGAGCGCCCAGACTGCGTGCTGCAGGAGGCCTTCATGTGGGCCGGTAGCTGCTGCAGCAGCGAGCGGCGGGTGCGGCGTTACCAGGGCAGCCAGCGGCACAGCTTCTAGTCTGCGCTGGCAGCGAGCGCACCAGCGAACATCTACCCGTCCACAGCCGGCGCAGCGCGGCGGAAAGACCAGGTCCAGGGCAAAACCCAACCAGCGGCGCACCGCCCCGTCAGACGCAAGAAGCCCAGGCTGCACCTGAGCTTCTGGAGTGCTGCTGGTGGTTGAAGAAACGAATAGAACGGGCATTGTAGCTCTTTTCGGCTGCGCGGTCTGCAAAGCGAGACCGCGGTCGGCGCAGCGGCCCTGCCGCTGCCCTAAAACAACGGTGTATCGGTTGAGAACAGCATAATGGCCGCCGGCCCCAGAAGCACGATCCAGATGGAGGGAAAGATCAGCAGCACCATCGGGATCATCATCTTGACCGGGGCCTGATGCGCCTTTTCCTGAGCGCGCTGGCGGCGTTTGACACGCATCTGATCCGCTTGCACGCGCAGAATGGTCGCCATGCTCACGCCGAGCTGGTCAGCCTGGATGATAGCAGCGGTGAAGCTGGTTACATCGGGCACATCCATCCGGTCAGACATGTCTTTCAGCGCTTGGCGGCGCGATTTGCCAAGCTGAATCTCGCGCAGCACGCGGCCAAAGGCGATAGCAAGGTCATTATCCCACTTCTCGTACACCTTGCCCATGGCGGTGTCGAAGCCCAGCCCGGCCTCGACACAGATCACCAGCAGATCGAGCGCATCTGGCAGCGCCTTGGTAATTGCATCCTGACGCCGGCTGATTTTGCTGCGAATCCACAGCAGCGGCAGGAAGTAGCCCAGCGCTCCGGCCCCGATGGTGTAAAGCAGCGCCTGGGTTGCTCCGGTGCTGGACGAGAAGACGAAGAAAACCATGAAAGCCACCAGCGCCAGACCAAGCGTTGCGACAATGCGCAGACCCAGAAACAACGTGGGGTCCATAGCGCCAGCCATGCCGGCCAGCTCGATCAGGCGGCGCGTTTCTTCCAACTGCTTTTCCGGCGTAAACCGAATGGTGAACTCTGCGAATTTGCGCAACGCCGGTATGAGGATACGGTCGCGGAACGACAGCGACAGCTCGATCTCCTCCAACGAGGCCGGTATGTCGCGCTCGCCATACTGGGCTAACCGCTCTTGCAGCGGGTCCACGCCCCGGTCCTCGCGCAGGCCCAGGTAAACAAGGCCGGCAACGACGGCCAGACCAACGACGATCAGAATTGGCAGCAGCAGATCAGTCGGCATCCCAGCGCTCCTTGCGGTTACACTAAATCTCGATCTGAACGATTCGCTGCACGGCGGCTGCGCCAATGCCGATGAGCGCTAGGCCGCAGCCCAGCAGGGGCCAGCCGCACATGCGGTTGTCAACGAGGTTGCTCATATAGCCAGGGTTAATCATATACAGGAACAGCGCCAGGGCGATAGGCAACAGACTGATCAGCCAGCCGGTGATGCGGCCCTGAGCCGTCAGCACGCGAATCTCTCCCTTGAGTTTGATGCGCTCGCGAATGGTGTGGCTGATCGTTTCCAGAATCTCGGCCAGGTTGCCGCCGACCTCGCGCTGGATGTTTACTGCGGTTACCACCAGGTCCAGGTCTTCGCTTTCCACGCGGTTGAGCAGATGTTCGAGCGCATCCGGCATGTCTATGCCCAGGCTGACTTCCTGTACAACCCGCTTGAACTCGGTCGCTGTCGGCTCTGGCGCGTCGCGTGAGATCGCTTCCATAGCCTGCAAAACGCTGTAGCCGGAGCGCAGGGCGTTCACCCATAATCCGAGCGTGTCTGGGAGCTGATCCTCGAACAGGCGCAGGCGCTTGCTAGTCGCGCGGGAGACGTACAGGCGGGGGGCGAAGAAGCCGACAAACGCCGCCACCAGCGAAAGGACGATCTGGCCGCTGAAGATAATGAAAAAACCAAGCAGAAAGAACCCGATCATGGAGATGACGTGCAGCGCGGCGTACTCGGCAACGGTCAGCTTAATGTCTGCGCGCGCAAGCTGCCGCCGCCACTTCTGGGCAAAAGGCCGGTCTGCCAGCGCGCTCTCGATAGCTCTCTCCAGTGTGCTCGGCTTTTGGGGTTCTTCCTGGGGTTCGTCTTCTAAGTCGAGAAACGACTGGTAAGTTGTTTCTTCATAGCGTCCCAGGCGCTCCTCCAGGGAGTCGTTCTGGGCGCGGACGCTGCGAATGCCGAGCACCAGCACGATTAGCGCCACGACAACCGCCACACCCAACACAATCATCTCAACAGACATTTCGTACACCTCGCGCTAACGTCTGGGCGAACAGCACCTTCCACGCCATACTTCGATTGTAGGGTTTTGGTAGACGAGCGTCAAGCAAGCTCGATCACCGTCCCCTTGAGCACGGCTAATAATTGCGCCCTATGCCGAAGGTCGAGGGCGGCAGGTGACGGCCAGCGGCCTCGATACGATCAATGAACTTGGGGCGCAGGCCAGTCGGTCGAATGCGTCCGATGATTTTGCCACCTTCGATGCCGGTCTGCTCAAACTCGAAAATGTCGGACATGGTGATGATCTCACCCTCCATGCCCTGAATTTCCGTGATCTTAACGATCTTGCGCGTGCCGTCGCGCATGCGCTCCTGGTGGCAAACAAGGTCCACCGCGCTGGACACCTGCTCGCGGATCGCCCGCACGGGCAGATCCATGCCAGCCATCAGACACATCACTTCCAGGCGGGCCAGCGTGTCGCGCGGGCTGTTGGAGTGCAACGTGGTGAGCGACCCATCGTGGCCAGTGTTCATCGCCTGCAGCATGTCGAGCGCCTCGCCAGAGCGGCACTCACCGACGACGATGCGATCGGGACGCATTCGGAGACAGTTCACCACGAGGTCCTGGATGGTGATCTCGCCTTTGCCTTCGATGTTGGCCGGGCGGCTCTCCAGCGTGACCACATGTTCCTGCCGGAGCTGAAGCTCCGCAGCGTTTTCCACCGTGATAATGCGTTCGTCGTTTGGGATGAAGCCCGACAGCACGTTGAGCAGCGTCGTCTTGCCAGAGCCTGTGCCGCCCGATACGATAATGTTCAGCCGGCCAACGACGCAGGCTTCCATGAAGTCGGCAATCTCTTTGGTCATGGAGCCGAAGCGAATGAGGTCTTCGACGGTAAGCGGCTTCTTGGCGAATTTCCGGATTGTGATCGTAGGGCCAACGAGTGACAGCGGGCGGATAATGGCGTTCACGCGCGAGCCATCTGGCAAGCGGGCGTCTACCATCGGCTGGCTTTCGTCAATACGGCGGCCCAGCGGCGCGACAATGCGCTCGATGATACGCAAGACGTGATCCTCGTCGTCAAATGCGACCGGCGCGCGGCTGAGGCGGCCTTTTTGTTCGATGAACACATTCTTGGGGCCGTTAACCATGATTTCGGAGATGCTGTCGTCCGCCAGCAGCGTTTCCAACGGGCCGTAGCCTAGGATGTCGGCGACAATGGCCTCGAAGAGCCGCTGCCGCTCCGCGCGGGAGAGCACTAGGCTTTCATCGGCCAGAATCTGGTTGAACAGCTCCTCGATATGAGCGCGCACCTGGGCTTTCTTGGTCACGTCCATGGCCTGACTGTCCAGTTCGGACAGAAGCTTATTCTGAACGCGCACCTTCAGGTCCATGTATGAGTTTTCTCGCCCAGGCGGTGCAGCGCCCACCACCTGCCGCCGCTGGCGCATTGCGGCCAGTTTTGATTCGTCAACAGCCTCGGCTGTTCCCGGTTTAGGCGGTGCAGTGGGTTCGCCTGGCGTGCTGCTGGCGGTGTTTTTCTCTATGCGGCGTAGCAACGACATCTCTAACCTCCACGACTGTTCGTCCGCTTACATTTCCTATCGTACACCCGGTATGCGCTGTGCGGATGGAAGCCGCATCAGCGGTTGATGCGCGAGCTGAAAACCCCCTGTCTGCGCTCCTTTTCGCGCGGTTCTTCTGACTGCTCTTGCTGATGCACACCCATTAAATGGTTGAACACGTGGTTGGAGAACTCCATCAGTTCACGAATGGGCGAGCGCGACTTATCACGTTCCAACGCAACAGCCGGCACAGCCTTCTGGATAGCGCGCAGCATGAACAGTTCATCAGCCGGGATACGCGCCACAATCGGGCGCTTCAGGTACTGCTCGATGCGCTCCGGCGCAATGGTTATTTTGCGCAGGTTGCGGTCTTCGGGCACACGGTTGAGAATGAGCATCGCCTTGTCGGGCGGGTAGCTCAGTTTATCGAACAAGTCGAGCACGAAGCGGATGTTTTTCACGCAAGGCAGGGTTGGCACACCGACGAGGATGACTTTGGTGGCAGCGTCCATCAGGGCCAGCAGCATTTCATCCAACGTCGTAGCTGTGTCTACGACGATGAAGTCATAGTTGCCGGACACTTTCTGCAGAATCTCGGCCAGGGCGTGCGGGCGGTTGCGAATTGGTTCGGCAAACTCGGGGCGTGCAGGCCCTAAAAGCACTTTCAAGCCGCTGTCGTGGGTTGCGATGATGTTCTCGAACAGGTCAATGTCGAGGTCGTCAACCTCCTCGACCAGGTCCACCATGGTTGATTGTGTGGGCAGGTTCAGAATGGCCTGGATGTCGCCAAACCGGAGGTCAGCGTCCACCAGCAGCACACGAATGCCTTCTTTCATCAGCCCTGAGGCCAAGCTGATGGCTATGGTTGTAGTTCCTACGCCGCCCTGCGGGCTGTAGACTAAGACGATATGGCCCGGTCTATCGCCCTCAGACGCCTTCTTCACCGTTTGGCGCAGGTCAGTAATCTGGGCTGCCGCGGCATACTGGGCGGCCAACGACTTGTAGCGCTCGTGGACAGTGCGGATGGTGCTGTACAGCTCATCCATTGCAATGGGCTTGGTGAGGAAGTTGCGCGCCCCTGCCAACATCGCGCGTCGCATGTAGTCTGGATCGTTCTGGACGGACATCATGATGACGGCTGCGGTAGGCACGGCTTCGTTGATGAGCTTGGTCGCCTGGATGCCGTCCATATCCGGCATGTTGATGTCCATGATGACGATGTTCGGCCTGTGTTCCTTGGCCTTTTCCACACCTTCACGGCCCGTGCCGGCGGTGTCCACGACCTTGAAATCAGCCTCAAAGCTCAGAAGTTTCTTGATATTCTCGCGCGTCTCGGGAATATCATCCACCAGCAAGATCGTGATAACTTCGCGCTCGCCGGCCTGCTGCTGAGGTGCTCTGCTCATGGCGCTGTCCCTGTCTCGGCCTTCACATTCTGCGATTACTGCGACTGATCGAAGAAACTCAGCATCAATTCGTCTGTGTTTACAAGCTGGCGTATACTGCGAATGGCCGGCTCGATGGTGTACGAGCGTTTGCCTGGCGGGTCTATGCGGAACGTCTCGATAACATAGTCCATGTTAACTGCTTGTGTGTTGACGACTGCTGTATCAGCCGCAGAGCGGAGCGCCAGCGTGACCGGCAGGCGCGCCTCCATGGTCCAGGCCAGCACCACTGCGTCTTGAGGCGTAACCCCCAGCGTCACGATGTCGGGGAAGGGCGGAATTGGCGTGGGCACCGGCGTGCCCTGCCCGCCAGTGCCGTCCTGCTGCTGTGGGACAGGCGTTGGCGTTGGCTGTTCGCCTAGGAAGAGCCGTCCATCCAAAGGAAAATTGCCGACATGCAGCACTAGGGCATTTTGAATGGTGCGCTGCGTCACCAGGCGCGGGCGCTGGCGCTCTGACGGGCCGATAATAGCCGGTCCCAGCGGCGTGTTGTCTGGCCGCCCCTGGATCGTGTTGGTGAATTTGATGCCCTCTTCGGTGATCTGGAACAGCGTGATGTTGTTGGGCGCAATAGTCTGGAATGCGTCGTCCACATCCACGAAGAGCATTGAGAACAGCACGTCCACCCGGTCTCCGGGCTGAATGGCGTAGGCGACGCTGGTGCGCCGGTCAATCGGCAATGAGATCGCGATCAGGCCGCGGGGCAGGATGGCCGCCGCGTCGGAACCAACTTCGTCCAGGCTCTGGAAGTCGTCCGTGATCATCGTCGTGAGGATCGGCTGCTCACGCGAGATGCGCGTGCGCGGGATTTTGCCGATCACATCCTCTAAGTTGAAAATGGCGTTAACCGGGGTGGAAACCTCCGGCCAGGGACGCAGCGCAACAGCGCCTTCCGCTGGAATGCGGAAGCCGCGCGGCAGGTCCTGCACGGCAATTACAATTTCAATGAACTGCATTGGGGTCGGCGTGGGGCCAACTTGCTGCACAATCACCTGTCCGTTATCGGCAATTGGCGGCTGTGGCGGCGCGGGATTGAGGGATGGGAGCAAGACAACGATAATCAAAACGCTCAGAATAATGACAAAAGCAACAACAATGAGCAGACGACCACGGTTCATGGATGATCCTCCGTCGATGCAGGACAAAGCCGCAAGCCCGGCAGCGCGTTTTGCGGGGGTAAACAGGCGGTATGGCCTGGTGAGCAGCATCTATCCAGTGTAGCCAGTGTGCCGGGCATGGTAAACAGTCTGTATCTCCTAAGGCAAAAGTTGCGCGCTCTTGTTTCCCCATTGTAGACACATATTGCAATTCAGGACAATTTGCGACAGGCAAAGCAGCAGCCTGGATCGCTTTTCTGGGTTTGGCCGGCAATCACAGGGTGTAGTCGCTGGCGGGCAGCTCCAGCCGCACGGTGGTGCCCTCGGTTTCGCTGCTGGTCACGCTAAGCGCTCCCCCTACCAGCTCGAACTTCTCTTTGAGCGTTGTGATGCTCTGAACGCGCGGATCAGGATTGTGTATCTCGCTGTCGGTCGCCAGAGCGGACTGCACATCGAAACCGCGGCCGTTGTCTTCAACTGTGACTTTGATGCGGTCGGTGCCCATGTCGAGCTTGACGCTGATTTTGGTGGCGTTGGCGAAGTCGCGCGCTTCCACCATCAGTTCTTGAATGCCGCGAAACAGTATTACCTCGCGGTGGTTTTCCAGACGCCGCTCTTCCCCGATCAGATCAAGAGTGGCCTCAATTTCATGCTTGTCGCGGAATGACTCGACATAACGACGTACAGTAGGCACGACGCCCAAGTCATCCAGCATCATGGGACGCAAGTCGAAAATGAAATCGCGCACTTTCTGGAAGGTGACGCTGGCGCTTGTCTTGAGATTGTCCAGCTCTTCAGCCGCGCGGTCCGGGTTGCGATCGAACAGGCGCTGGCAGATTTCCGCCTGAAGAATGAAGTTGGTCAGCGACTGCGCCGGCCCGTCGTGCATCTGCCGGGCCAGCCGCCGGCGTTCTTCCTCCTGCGCCTGGACAATGCGCACGATGTTGAGGCCAGCGCGCGGCCCGGCGCTTTCCTGCGCGCGCTCAACATCGGGCAGCACGTCTACGCCCTGGAGTTTGTTGAGCAGCCGGTTCAGCAGCGCCATTTCTTGTTCGAAATGATCGCGGTTTGCCTGGAACTTCTCCAGCTGGCCGCGCATCGTGCTGAGGCGGAAGCGCGCGTCCAGCGCTTCGTCATACTTGGCTCGGATGTCCTGCCGCGGAATGGTCTCCAGGTTGTCCTGCACCGTGCGCAGTTCGGTAGCGATATCCGTGTTGCGCTGCTGCTCGCGGTTGACCACTGTTTGCGTCTGGTCAATCTGCACTTTGATCTCGCTGAGGGCATCTTTGAGCCGCCGCATCTCTGTGGTGATGATCTCAATGATTTCTTCTTTGGGGTCCACACGTGTGTCACGATCCATGGCTGAGGTCACACCTTGCTTGCAGGGCTGCTGCCGGCGTCAGTATCCTGCATGCGCACCCAGCCGTAGCGCAGGGCAGTCACCGCGGCCTGAGTGCGATCCTGAACGTTGAGCTTCTTCAGGATGGCAGTCATGTGGTTCTTGACGGTCTGATGGCTGATGGCCAGTTCGTTGGCGATCTCTTTGTTGCTCAGCCCGCGCACCACAAACTGAAGAATCTCCATCTCGCGTGGGCTGAGCGGGACGTAATGTTCCTCGGCGTCAATCGCGTAGGGGCCGCTGAAGGCCTCAATGCTCTGGCTGATCCAGGCCTGGACCTCGTTCTGATCCATGCGGCGGTCGTTGACGATATACAGCCCCGCAGCCGCGTCGCGGATGATTTCCAGCAGGTCATCGGACTCGATGTCTTTGGCGCAATAAGCCGAAGCGCCGGCGCGCATCGCGTGCAGCACCTGCTCGGAGTCGTGGTAACCGGTTAGCACAACTACCGCTACACCGGCGCGGTCGGCCTTGAGCTGACGCGCTACCTGAAGGCCGTTCATGGAAGGCAGATTGATGTCGAGCAGCACAACATCGGGTTGCAGTTCGCGCGCTGTGTGCAGGGCTTGTTCGCCGTCAGCGCTCTGGCCGATCACGCGGATGTCATCGGCAAAGTCGAGCGCTCGCAGCAGGCCGTCTCTGAACAGGGGATGATCGTCAACAATGAGGACGGAAATCGTGCCACGCATCCGCCGCTCTTCACGCTTGAGCATAAGCACTCACCGGCGCGCCAGCCAGTTCAACGTGGACGCGCTCTGCTCCTTTCAGCTTAGCAACATGGTACAGCGTTAGGGACAGCGCACTGCAAACATGTACGCAGTATACATCTGATATTCTACGGGCTGCAAGCAACGCTGCCTTTATGAACAATTCCCTTTCAGTTAATACTTCGCCACGGATCAGACCTTCCTGAGCCAGACAACTGTCAAACCAGGCTTCTTGCAGGCCTTACGCCGCTGCTCGACTCAAATTATACTATCAGGAAAAGCGCTGCACGTGCCCGCATGTCTTCATTGTTTGAATGTTATTACCGTTTGCGTAACAGACGGAGGAACGGGTGAATCGAGCTGTTAGCAACGGGTTGACGTATTATCAATTTGCGCTGTGGCCTGGGCTGAAACACGGTGTTTTCAGCCGAAACGGCGGAGTGAGCCGCGCGCCCTGGGCGTCTTTGAACATGGGCGGCAACGTGGGCGACGATCCAAAAGCTGTGCGGCGCAACCATGAGCTGATGTACGCCGCGCTTGGTCTGGATGAAGCCCGCGCCTGCACAGTGTGGCAGGTGCACAGCGCCGATGTGATCCTGGCAACTGGCCCGGTGCAGGGGCGGCGCTGGCTGGCGCTGGCAGACGCGATGATTAGCGACCGGCCCGGAACGCCGCTGGCCATGCGCTTCGCTGACTGCGCGCCGCTCCTGTTTTACGACCCAGTTCAGGGCGCGGTAGGCATAGCACACGCAGGCTGGCGTGGCACGGTGCAGGGTGTGGGCGCAGCCACAGTCCGCGCGCTTGCGCGCTCGTTTGGCTGCAAGCCGGCCAACATTCAGGTTGGAATCGGGCCGTGTATTGGGCCGCGCAAATATCAGGTGGGAGAGGAGGTTGTGGACGCGGTACGCGCGCATTTCGGCACAATCGCCGGCCTGATCCAGCGTGACCCGGCTGACGGCACAGCTTATTTTGATCTGTGGGCGGCGAATCGGCTCGACCTCGAACGGGCCGGCGTAGAACAGATAGAAATTGCGGGCATCTGCACGGCGGAGAACACCGACGAATTCTTCTCGCACCGGGCGGAGCACGGGCGCACTGGGCGTTTTGGCGCGGTGATAGCGCTATGAGCATTGGTGAAAACGTCGCTGCTGTGCGCGCGGGAATTGCTGCTGCCTGCGCGCGGGTTGGGCGCGATCCGTCTGCGGTGACGCTGCTGGCGGTCAGCAAGACCCATCCGGTTGAGGCGGTTCTGGAGGCAGCCGCTGCCGGCGTGCAACATTTCGGCGAGAACCGCGTAGAAGAAGCGGTGATCAAAATTCCGCAGGTGAACCGCCGTGCCGGCGCGCCGCTGGTGTGGCATATGGTGGGCCACATCCAGAGTCGCAAGGCCCGCGACGTAGTGCCGCTGTTTCAGGTAGTGCAGTCGGTGGACAGTCTTAAGCTGGCTGAGAAGCTCTCGCGTTTGGCAGTTGAGCGCGGCGTGCGCCTGGATGCACTAGTGGAGGTCAATGTCTCTGGAGAGGCGACCAAAGGCGGGTTTGCCGCCTGTAATTGGGCAGACGACCCGGCTGTACGCGCCGCATTGTGGCGTGATTTTGCCCAGGTGCTGGTGCTTCCAGGTCTGAACGTGCGCGGCTTGATGACAATGGCGCCGTTGGTTGCCGATATGGAACAGGCGCGCCCGGTGTTTCGCGGGCTGTTCGCCCTGCGCCAGGCCCTGGCGGAGACTTTTGGCGTTGCGCTGCCGGAGCTGAGCATGGGCATGACCGATGATTATCCGGTAGCGGTAGAAGAGGGTGCCACAATTGTGCGGGTGGGCCGCGCGATTTTTGGTGAGCGGTTACGTTGATGTGAGGACCTCAGCATGAACATTCTGTTTGGCCTGATCTTTCTGGTGCTTCAACTGTTCCAACTGATTCTGCTGGCGCGTGTGCTGCTCAGTTGGTTCCCGAACCTGGACACGAGCAACCCGATCGTGCAGCTTTTGTACGACATCACGGAGCCAGTTCTGCGCCCTGTGCGCAATGTGCTGCCGAACACCGGTATGGTGGACTTCAGTCCGCTGGTGGTGTTCCTGGGCATCACGCTGCTGATGCAGGTCATTCGATTTCTATAAGCGAAGCGGCACAAACCTGCGCTGCTGCAGCGCCCGGTTTCAATTGATGAACGCGTGAGGCGAATTCGAGTACAATGGTGATAATGTACGCGAGTTTGTGTTCTGGCGCTGTTGAGCAGCCGGAGATCAGCCGAACAGAGGGATTAATTAAGATGCCACCAGAGCGCAAGTACAAGATCACCGATGCCAAGAGCGGGGCGGCATTCACCGTGCGCGTGGTAACGCGCGCGGTCAATACGGAGATGGCAGGGGTGCAGGAAGACGGCGCGCTAAAAGTACGCCTCAAGGCTACGCCCGCAGGTTCTGCGGACGCCAACGAGGAGCTGATTGGCTTTCTGGCGGATCAGTTAATGGTGTCTGCCGACCAGATCGAGATCGTGGCGGGGGCCAATGGGCGGGAGAAAGTCATCGCTGTTGAGGGCATTTCGACAGCCGATCTGGAGAGCAAACTGGGCGTCGCCGGAGAAGACCGGTAGGCTGTGCCGGCATCTACGCCGAGCGAGCGCGGTGGCTGCGATTGCCCTGTGCGCCGCCTGCGCTGGCGCGAGTGTTCCTACGCCTGCCGCAACGCTGACGCTGGTTCCGGCCGCGCCCACCGTCACATCTGTTCTGCCAACTGCCCTGCCAACAGATGCAGCGCTGCCTGGCCCTGAGGACGTTGTCACTGCTTCACCGGCGGCACAAATGCCTGCCTCAACCCCAGCCGATCCGGTGGCACAACAGCTTGCTGCCCTAGTGCGCCGCCGTCTGGCTGAGGAGCTTGATCTGCCGGAGACGCGCATTCGTCTGATCAGCATCACGCCGTATACGTGGAACGACAGCAGCCTCGGCTGTCCTGTCCCAGACCGCGAATATGCGCCGGTCGTTATTGAAGGCTACCGGATCGAGGCCGCCGCTGGCGATCGTGTGTTTGTCTTTCACACGGACTGGGAACGTATCACGCCGTGCGAGGCAGGGCGGGAGCGCCTGCCGGAGTGAGCGCGGTTCAGGCCGGCGCTGGCAGATTCAGACCAGACTGCGCCTGCAGCAAGCCCAAGCTGGCATGGGCGGCTGTGCGGACCTCCTCGTCGCGGTCGCGCAGGGCGTTGTAGAGCTGCCGCGCCAGCCCGATCTCGCCCAGGTGGCCGATGGTAGCAGCAGCTAGGGTGCGTATCTGGGGTTCGCCCTCTTGCAAAGCGCGCAGCAGCATCTCCCAGGCTGCTTCCCCTGTAGGGACATCTTCGCCGCGGGAAGCGGCCCACGCACCCAGCCAGGGCACCCATTCGACTGGGGGATAGGCGCGCGGGCCGCGCTGTTCCTCCTGCTGTATCTCCTGAAACGCCTGCTGCGCCGCCGACCGAACGTACCACTCCGGGTCCTCAAGAAAAGCGCGATACAGCGCGGTCATAGCCCAGCCGGCGCGAACGCGCTTCAGCCCGAATGTTGCTGCGCGCCGCACCATCATATCCTCGTGTGTGATTGCCTCGTACAGCAGCGGGTGGCCCTCATCGGGCAGAGCGGCCAGCGCTTCGGTGACAGCCTGGCGCAGCCGTTCCGAGCCTTCGGTGAGCGTGATGACCATTTCCTCAAGCGCTGCCTCCGTGCCGATAGCGCCCAGCCCCAAGCCGGCGGCGAGCTGGACATCGGGGACTTGATCGCCCAGCAGAGGGGACAGGTCGCGAATGGCTTCTTCACTTCCCAGCGCACCCAGCCCCAGGCAGGCCAGCCGGCGGACATCAGCGTTTACATTGCGCACTGCCTGACGGAAGATGAACAGGACATTCGGGTCGCGTGTGCCGATTAGCGCGGCTGCCGCCCGCTCGCGCAGCAGCGGAAACTGCGTCGGTGCGATGAGCATGTTGCCCAAGTGCTTGAGGAGTGGTCCGCGCCAGGAGACATCCGGCGGCGCGTAGGCCAGCCAGCGCGACACCTCCAGCGCGCCGTTGGCCAGGACGTTGGCAGGAGCGCTGAGCCGGGCGCGCACAGCGCTATCCACCGGCGAATGCAGCGCGGCCAGCGTGAGCGCGCCGTCCCAGGCGGGGTCATGCGCCCGGTGTTCCAGCGTTTCATCAGCAGCCGCCCTCAGCGTGAGACTGGCGAGATAATCGGCAATGTGCGTGTGGCGAAACCGCAAGCGCTCCCCAGCGAATCGCACCAGCAGTCCGCTGCCAAGCAGAGCTTTCAGCATATCCCGCTGCGCTTTCACAAAGGCATCCCGCTGTTTGCGTTCCTCAGCTTCAGCCTTGCGCAGATCAGCTGCTGAGCCGCTGGTTGGGGCAGCGCCTTTGCGCGCCGATGGAGGTTGACTCTTCTGCTCTGTGTCGCCTGCGGGCCGAGCCATGCCCGGCGTGTATGTCCGGTCTACCAGCCGGTCAAGCGTGATGAAACCCTCGTCAAGCTGCAGCGCGCCGGCCTGGGCTAGCGTTGCCAGTGTTTCATCGAGCGAATAGGGCGCCGGCAGGCTTCGGGCCAGAAACGATCTGAACCAGTCACCAGGTTGGCCTGCGCTTTCGGGGTTTGAGAAAGACGCCCACGTTTTCAGCGTGAGGTCGGCGGGCGGCCGCGCGCGATTGTCGTGGCTGGCCGCTTCAAGCGCGGCCGCTGAAGGGGCTGGCGCCGGGCTGCGCCGCGTGCCAGCCATCAGAGGCCAGGCCTCGGCCCAGCGCCGCACCAGAGTCTCGCAGTCCAGTTTGCTCCAGGGGCGCAGAAATACCGGCGTGAGGCCCAAGCTCGTGAGTGGGGCGTAGCCGTTGGCTGGGCCAGCGGCAATCACAAAATTGTCACTGTATGCGTCAATGAACGCTTTAAGCCACGCCAGTTTTGCTGTCTTTTCTGCGCTGGGCAGTTCGTCGTAGCCATCCACGAGAAGCAGCACTTGGCCCTGGCCGAGACGACGGTATAGATTAGCGGGAATCGTGCTGGCGGCCACGCCGCCCAGTTGAAACTGAACTGCGCGCACCAGCGGTTCCGCGGGGTCCAATTGGCCGTTAGCTTCAACCACTAGGTTGGCCAGGTGTAGATACACAGGCATGTAGCGGCTGAAGCGCGGCGCGTGATCTTTTCGCTGCTGTTCGGCTTCTGTCTCAAACGCGATTCCGTGCTGTTCCCGCAGACGATCGCGCGCGCGCTGCTCGATGACTGTGCGTTCCTTGATGCGGGCAGCCCTTTCTTTCTCGTTGAGTGCCGCTTCCTCGGCGTCAATCTGCCGCTGAACGCGATCTTCCTGGCGTTCAAACTGGATGCGCCGCATGCTGCGCAGGGCGATAGTCAGCAGCGCGGTGGTGCGCCCGCTGCCTGGCAGGCCCAGCAGCGCGATGGCGTTGGTGCCGGCAGCGAGGTCATCAACCGAAAGAGTCTCTAAGTTGTAGGCAGCGTGCAGATAAGGGTGATCGTGGACGCGCGGCACGATGTGGAATACGCTGTGCACGACGTCGTCGGCGGGCGGCGCAGGCAGGTCGGGAGCGGGCAGAAAGCGCGGCTCTACCAAAATGTCGCTGAGGCGAACAGCCGTGCCGGCCAGATGCGAGGTTTCGCACAGTTCAATGAGGCCATAGGCGTAGCGGCTGTCGGCGCTGCGCGTGGCCGAGCGCCGCATATCGTTCGCGCGGCTGCGCGCTGCGGTTACCGCGCTGGCAATCTGTCGCCGCCCGCGGTAGACCCCATAGGCGCTGATCCAGCCTGCCAGCAGGCCTAGACCGAAGTTCTGCAGATCAAAACCCATGCTGCCTTCTCCTCGCGCGGCTGGAATGCTGCTGCGGTTCTACGGTCGAGGAACCAGAACGCGCCCGCAGTTGGTGCAGTAAGCAAATTCGAGTCCCTGCCGGGCCTGATGCTGGACTGCCAGGTTTTGCGCAACGCCGCAGACGCTGCAAGTGCCGCCCTCCATCAACGCGGCCGGCTGGTTGTGCTTCTTTTCCCTGAGAGTATTATAAACTTGCAGGCTCTCCGGCGTAAGCTCGGCCAAAACGCGCTCGCGCCGCTGCCGGTTGTGTTCGAGGCGTGAGTTCAGCTCGGCCCGTTCATCCAGCAGGCGGCGGCGCGCTCGTTCCCGCTCCGAAGCGGCTTGTTCGAGGGCAGCTTCTGCGGCGCTTAACGCCGCCTCAGCCTCTTCGATGGCGTAGATTGTTTCGAGAAGCTGTGTTTCCAGTTCACTGCGCCACTTCGTGAGCGAGGCAATCTCCTGCTGCAGGTCCTGCATTTCTTTCGGGTTTTTCACCACACCGCTGTAGAGCCGTTCGTCGGCTGATTTTGTCTTTTCGGCATTGGACTTGATTTCAAGGTCGAGGTCACGCGATCGCACCTGCAGGGGCGTGAGGGCTTGCCGCGCCCGGTTGACCTGTTCCTGAGCGGCTTGGACAGCCTCATTATCGGCCAGCGCAGCGCTGATCTCTTGAAGCCGCCGCCGTGCGCGCGCTGTGTCCAGGTCGATTTCCTGCAAGCGATATAGACCTTCGGCCTGGCTCATGGGTGCTGCGATCCTCAAGTGGCGTGCATAACCGGTCGTTGTACAATGGAGACAGTGCGGGCTGTTTGCCCTGAAGCAACACAGGCTAAATTATAGCACGGCGCGCGGTTCTGTGGGCAAGCGCCCGGCTGAGGAGTGAGTGGTTGATGCAATCAGGCTACAGCGCACATATTGCGCCGGGGGAATGGCGCTGGGTAATTGTTTTCGGCGTTGGCCTGGTGCTGCTGGCCTTTACCCCGTTTGTGTTAATGCTTGTAGGTGGCATAGCTGCATCTGATTGGCAGTTCATGGGCGTGCTGCACAATTACCGCGATGGGGCAACCTATTTGAGCAAGATGTTCCTGGGCACACAGGGCAAGTTGATGGTGCAGTTCCTGCACACTCCTGAGCCGCACAACCCGGCCCTGATACAGGTGCTGTACCCACTGCTCGGGCAGATTGCCGGTTTTACCAATATCTCAACTATTGTTCTGTTTCACGTCGCGCGGGTCATCTCTGGCGTGTTCATGTACATGGCGCTTTACCAACTCGGCGCGTTGATCTGGATGCGCCAGCGCGCGCGCCGTGTGTTTTTCGTCGTGGCAGCGCTGGGCGCGGGTTTCGGCTGGATTTACGTTCTCGTCTCTGGTGGGCGGGTGGACGCGCCAGACCTTTCGATACCGGAGGCGTTCCCGTTCTACAGCACTGTGGTCAATGTCCATTTTCCGCTTACTCTGGCCTGTCTGGCGCTGCTGGCCGGCGTTGTAATCTCGACATTTCGACCCGGCGTGAACAGCACGCCGCAGATCAACAACGGCGGATTGACGGCTGCGCTGGCCAGCTTGGCGCTGGCGCTGCTCTATCCCCAGGCGCTTGTGCCTTTTGGCGCGGCTCTAGCCGTCTTTCTGGGCATTGGCTGGCTGCGCCGCCGCCGCGTTGACAGACGCGAGCTGAGCTGGCTGCTTGTTATCGCGCTTCCGGCAGTTCCTCTGGCAGTCTACTACGCAGCCGTAGTCGCGTTTAACCCCGCGATTGCGGAGTGGAATCGCCAGAACGTTACCGCCGCTCCGCCGCCGTTGGCGCTGCTGGTCGGGCTGGGGCTGCCGCTGCTGTTGGGACTGCCGGGGATCGTGCGCGCGCTGCGCCGCTTTGAGGTGGACGGAGACCGCTTCATGCTCTTATGGCTGGCAGCAATGCTCATCATGATGTATCTGCCCACCAACATTCAGCGCCGTTTTGCCGTTGGCATGATGATTGCGATCGCGTATTTTGCGACTCGCTCGCTGGAGGACTTCTGGTTCCAGCGCATCAACCGCCGCTGGCGCTACCGGCTGGCGCTGGCTGTTGTGCCGGTCATGTTCTTTACGCAGTTGTTTGTGCTGTTTACACCAGTGCTGCCAGTTTTGATCGGGCGTCCCGCCGACTCGCACGGGCTGCTGCTGGATCGCGGCTATGCAGCGGCTTTTCGCTGGCTGGGGGATCGCACCGCTCTTGATGATGTGGTGCTGGTGGGGCCAGCAGGTGGGGTATGGCTTCCTGGTTGGGCCGGCGCGCGAGTGGTCTACGGGCATCCATACGAAACTCTCCAGGCGGAGACGCGATACCAGCAGGTGGTGGACTGGTACAGCGGCAGGGCGGCGGACTGCGCGGCGCTGCTCGACCAGTACAGCGTCGCCTACGTGATCAGAGGGCCTGATGAGGCCGTCTTGGGCGAATCACCGTGCTTTGATGATTTAACACCGGTGGCGCGCTTTGGCCGCGTGAGTGTGTATGCGCCTTGAGCGGGCTGCGCTGATTTTGGGCGCGGCTTTGCTGCTGCTGCTCGGTCTGCGGCCTGACTCCCTGCCGTTTGCGCCGGGAGCGCGCTTCTCCGACGCAGCGCTCGCACACTGGCCTGCTGCGCTGCGTCTGCGTCAGTCTGTCCTGTTTAACGGCGAATTCCCGGTCTGGCAGGACACCATTATGGGCGGCCAGCCGTTTGCAGCCAACCCGCTCAACAAGACGGCGTATCCGTTTCAGTGGCTGGTTCTGCTGCTGCCCCCCGCATCGCACCTGAACGTGCTGATTGTACTGCATCTGCTGCTGGGTGGTTTGGGTATGTGGCGGTGGGCGCGCGCGCTGGGCCTGCTGCCTGAGGCGGCAGCGGTGAGCGCGTTCACGTATGCGCTGGCGCCGCGCGCGCTGGGGCATTTGGGCGCGGGTCACCTCGACCTCGTTTATGCACTGGCTTGGTGGCCGTGGCTAATGCTTTCCGCCGGCACGCTGGGTCAGCCTGACCGACTGCTGCGCCGTGTGCTGCAAACTGGGCTGTTTGCCGGCCTGCTGCTGCTTGCTGATCTACGCTTGGGCCTGTTTGCCCTGGCGCTGGCCGGCGGATACACGCTCTGGCGGGCGGCCTGTGCCCGGCGCTGGCGCGCGGCGTGGCGCTTGCTCCCAGCCGGGATGATCGCTGGCGGCTTGGCGCTGGCTGTGATCTTGCCGCTGCTGGCCTGGGGGCCGTATCTCAGCCGGGGTGACCTGGACTCACGTGGGGCGGCGCTTTACTCGCTTGAGCTGCCCCATCTCGTTGGGCTGGCGCTGCCGCCAAGGGCGGGCACGCCCGAAACGTTTACTTATTTGGGGCTTGTGACGCTGACCCTGGCTGCAATCGGTCTTCTGGCGGACTTGCGCGCGCGCTGGTTCTGGCTGGCCGCCGCGCTTGTGGCTGGCGTGTACGCGTTTGGCGCTAGCGGCCCGCTGTGGCCGCTGCTGACGGAAGTGATACCTGCGCTGCGCTGGTTTCGCGTTCCTGCGCGCGCCTGGCTGGTCGTTGGCCTATGCGCTGCGCTGCTGGCCGGATACGGTGTACAGGTCGTTATAGACTGGAGCGCGCGCCTGCGTCGGGGGGCAGCGCTGGATCGCCTGCGAGCACTGCGGTTGGCCGCTGGCGGGCTGGCCGGTGGAGCGCTGTTATGCGGCGGTTTCTCGCTGGCTGCCGCCGGTCTTGATCCACTTATCGGCCTGGGCACAGCGTTGGTTGGCTTGTTGACTGCCGGAACGCTGCTGCTGGCGTTCTATGGGATAGTGCCGCAGGGCTGGGCGGCCTGGGCGCTGCTCGTTATCTTGGTGCTTGACAGCGGGTGGACAGGCGCGGCCTGGCTGGAATGGCGCGGCCCGGAAAGCTGGCTGCGGCACCAAGATGATCTGGCCGAAGCGCTGGCGACTGCTGACCGAGTGTATTCGCCCAATTACGCGCTGGAGCAGCAGGTGGCGGCAGAACAGAGCCTGCGGCTGTTTGGCGGCGTGGACCCGTTCCAGCTTCGCGGCTTGGCCGCCGCCATCACGCAGGCCAGCGGCGTTACAACACAGGGTTACAGCGTTGTGCAGCCGCCGCTGGTTGGCGCAGACACAGACGGGGCGCTGGAAACAGCTAACTGCGGCGCAGCGCCTGATCTTGGCCTGTTGGCGCAGTGGCGCGTGAGCCATATTGTCTCGCGCTGTCCGCTGGTGGCGCTGGAAGCCGCGCCCGCTTCTCTTCGTGTAGTCAATCACACGTATGTCTACAACAACCCAGCATACACAGGAACTGCTGACCTGAACGCAGCTGGCTGGCCAGTGAACTGGCCTGGGCTGCCCAACTCGTCTGCTGTCGAAGACCTCAACCACTTGACAGTTGGCGCAGCCGTGCTTTCCAGCGCAGCGCTTCTTGTCTGTTTGATCGCTCTGGTGTGGAGGTTTGCCCATGAGCCGTGACCGACTGCCAGCGCGCGCGCCGCTTCTTGTGATGGCCGTGCTGCTGTTGACGCTCTACCACCGCCTGCTGGCCGGCGAGGTGTTCTTTTGGGGGCTGCCTGCGCTCCAGTTTGGCCCCTGGCGGGAGTACGCGCTGGCGCTGCTGCGAGACGGTCACCTGCCGCTGTGGAACCCCTATAACGGCGCTGGCGTGCCGCTGCTGGCAAACTATCAATCAGCTTTGGTGTACCCGGCATCGTGGGCCGGGTTGGTCCTGCCTGTAGGTTTTGCTCTGAGTGTCACGGCCGTGCTGCACCTGTTTCTGGCCGGCTGGGGCATGTGGATGTTCACCGGCCGAGCTGGACTGCCAACGCTGGGGCGGGGTGTGAGCGCGTTGGCGTTTGGCCTTTCCAGCTATTTGGTGGCGCGGCTGGGCACTTTTCCAATTGTGACGGCTGCTGCCTGGATTCCCTGGTTGATGTGGGCTGTCCTGGGCGGCGTTCGCTGGGGGCGTCCGCGCGATAGCGCGTGGACAGCTTTGTTCAGCGGTCTGCTGCTGCTGGCTGGGCACGCGCAGACGGCGTGGTACGGGCTGCTGCTGGCCGCGCTGTTTGCGCTATACGAGGCTGCGCGCGCGCGCCCATCTCGGTGGTATGTCCGGCTGGCGACGCTGGCCGGCGGCGCAGCGCTGGGAGCGGGTATTGCAGCCTTTCAGCTTCTGCCGACAGCTGAACTGATGAGCATCTCGCAGCGCGCCAACGGTGTCGATACAGCCAGAGCAATGAATTTCAGCTACGCCCCAGCACGTGTATTGAATCTGCTGTCGCCAGATGTGTTTGGCAATCCTGGGCGCGGGACGTATGTCACGCAGGGGGCGTTCTTCGAGGATGCGGTCTACATCGGCCTTATACCGCTGGTGGCAGCGGCTGCGGCAGTTATCGGCTGGCTCAGGCGACGCGGCAGCCAGGCTTCCGCTGCTGGCTGCTGGGGCACGGTTCCGCTGTGGGTTGGCGTGGCAGCCGTTGCTTTTGTTCTGGCGCTGGGCGATTACACGCCGGTCTTTCCATTCCTGTTTGAACACGTCCCCACGTTCAACCTGTTTCAAGCGCCTGTGCGCTGGCACATCTGGACTGTGTTTGCCCTCAGCGCGCTGGCGGGCATCGGCACGCAGGCCTGGGGCAGAGGGCGCTGGCTGTTTTTCTGGACACGGCTGGCGACGGCGGGCAGCTTGGGCGCGGTCGCGCTGGCGCTGCTGCTGGCTCCGCGGCTGCTGCCGGCGGATTTGTATAACATGTCCGGTGTCGTAGTGCTGATTGACGCCGTAGCTTACACAGGCATTGTCGCAGCGGCAGCAGGAGCGCTCACGCTGCTGCAGCCAGATACCGGCACGGTGCGCCACGCGTTGTGGAATTTGGCTGTTCTCGCGGTGGTCGCAGCCGATCTGGGCTGGGCGGCCCGCGACCTCAATCCAACCGCGCCGGCCGTCTTTTACGACCGTTTGGCTGCGCATGAAGAGCGCACCAACCGCGCTTACTGGCCGGCGGCCAGCGCAGACACCGTCATGTTTCAGAAGTTTCTGCCGTTCAAAGACTATCGTGTGGCTTTGGACAACTGGCAGGCTTTTCGCGCCAGCGGGCTGCCTAACCTGAATCTCCTGGATCGGCGCGCGCTGCTGAACGACTTTGACCCGCTGCTGCCCAGCCACCATGTAGCGTATGTCAATCTGATCGAGTCCAGCGCTCAACCTGAGGCGCTGCTGCGGGCCGCTGCCGTGGATGGAGTCTACGACGAAAGCGGCTTGCTGCGGCCGCTGGCGCAGCCTGCGCTGGCGGCATGGTTCCCCGTTTCGCTCTGCTGGCACGCAGATTCGACAAGTCTTCAGACCGCGCTGGCTGATCCTGCATGGGTTCCAGAGCTGCAGGCTCACCTGCTGGGGCCGGGCGGCTGCCCCCAGCCAGCGCCCGACACCTCAGCGCCGGGCAGCGTTGAACGAGTGTATCGCAGCAGCAGCGGCACAGAGGTTGAGATTGCGGTTGTGACTGACACCGGCGGGCTGCTGGTGCTCGCTGACACCGACTATCCTGGCTGGACGGCCGCAATAGACGGGCAGCCCACGCGCATCCTGCGGGTAAACGGCGCGTTTCGAGCTGTGGAAGTGCCCGCTGGGGCGCGGCTGGTGCGCTTTGAATACCGCCCTGCTTGGCTGCTGCCGGGGGCGATCTTGAGCGCGGCTGCGCTGCTGCTCACGCTGCTGCTGTTTCGTGTCAGCGACCCTAACGCATCCAGGCGGCAATCCTCTGTAGAATAGCGATAGGACAGGCGCGACGCTCGCGCGAGGACGCACAGCGCTCATGCTCTTTTCACCCGCACCTCAACGCCGGCTGCAGCTGCGCCTATCTGAGCGCCGCCTGCTGTTGATGGCTGGCGATGTGGCAGCGGTGGTGGCAGCGGTGTTCCTCGCGCTGCGCATCTGGGCTGTTGTTGGCCAGATACCATTCACGCCTGCCTTTGTTGCCAGCCAAGGCGCGTGGTTTGTGGTTTTTGTGCTGGTGTGGGTGCTGCTGGCCAGCGCCAACGATTTCTATGACCTACGCCTGGTAGCGCAGCGCGGCGCAGCGTTCCAACGCCTGCTCATCATCACGCTGCAAATGCTGGTGGTGTATCTGATTATCTTCTTTCTATCCGAGCGCGACGCGCTGCCGCGGCTTTTCTCCTTGTATTATGGTCTGCTGTCTTTTGGCCTTATCGGTCTGTGGCGTTTTATCTACCCAACAATCACGGGGTGGGCCAGCGAGCCGCGCCGTGTGTTGATTGTCGGCACAGACTGGGCTGCGGAGGCGATTATCGGTGCGATCGGGCGCTATGCTTACGATGAGTATGAGATTGTTGGCATTATCGGCGAGGCAGACGAGGTGGGTTTGACCATCTGCGGTGTGCCTGTGATTGGCGGCGGCCGCGATCTGCTGACGGCCGCGCTGCACAACCGGGTGACCGAGCTGGTTGTGACATCTACGCGCGAGCTGAGCGGACAGATTTTCCAGGGTGTAATGGATGCCTATGTGCGCGGTTTGACAGTAGTGCCCATGCCGCTGCTGTACGAGCGTGTGACAGGGCGTGTGCCGGTGGAGCACGTGAACAAGCACTGGGCTGTAGTTCTCCCCCTCGACAGCCAATCGCTGTTCCGGCCGTATCCATTTCTCAAACGCGCGCTGGATATTGTGCTGGCCTCGCTTGGGCTGCTGGTGTTTGCGGCGCTGCTGCCACCGATTGCGTTGGCTTTGCGGCTCGATTCGCCGGGGCCGATTTTTTACAGCCAGCAGCGTGTGGGCTTAAACGGACGTTTGTTCCACATTTACAAGTTCCGCACCATGATACAAGACGCAGAGGCGCACAGCGGCGCGGTGTTCAGCCGCCGCGGCGACCCGCGCGTAACACGGGTTGGCCGTTTCCTGCGCAAAACGCGCCTGGACGAGCTGCCGCAGCTCATCAATGTGCTGCGCGGCGAGATGAGCCTGGTTGGCCCACGACCTGAACGACCCGAACACATCGAGCGGCTTGTGAGGAAGATACCTTTTTATCGGACACGCCTGGTGATCCGGCCTGGCCTGACGGGGTGGGCGCAGGTGCGGTATGGCTACGGCGCAGACGACGAGGATGCTTTGATAAAGCTGCAGTATGACCTGTACTACATCCGTCACCAGTCTCTAGCGCTCGATGTGAACATCATGGTGCGCACGGCTGGCAAAATCCTGCGCATGAGCGGCGTGTGAGCGCCCGGCCTAAGGAGCAAGGGGCGATGCGATCTGATTTGATCGGGCGCGCGCTGACCGCTGTGGCGCTGGTCTACGCGCTGGCTGTGGGCGGCACGTACAACGGGCTGACAGACCCGCGCTTCCGCCTGCTGTCGCTCGCCGGTTTGGCGATACTGCTCGTGATGTGGCTGGCTGCCCGCTGGCGCGGCCGCTGGGCCTGGACTCACACACCGTTGGATGGGGCGGCTGCTTTGTGGGCGCTGGCGTTTGGCCTGTCGCTGCTGGCTAATCAGGATGTTTGGCGGCGCAGCGCTGTTGGTTTGTGGTACATGGGCCTATATGCTGGCCTGTGGTACATGCTGCTGGATGCCCTGGCCAGCCGGCATCTCACGCGGGCCGGCCTGCTCGACGCCCTGCTGCTCGCCGGTGCAACCACGCTGGTTTTTGGATACCTTCAGGTTGTCACAGCGCTGGGCGCAGGCGCGGGACTGCCGCGCCCGGTAAGCACGCTAGGCAACCCCAATTCGCTGGCCGCTGTGCTGGTGGCGCTGCTGCCGCTGGCGCTGGCCCGCGCAGCCAACGCGCCGCTGACGCTAGCGCGTGTCGTGTATGCCCTATACGCGCTGGCAGCAGGCCTGCTGCTTGTTCTAACGCGGTCGCGCGGCGCGTGGATTGGCGCCGGCGCGGGCTTGGTTGTGCTGGGCGTCATACTGTTGGCACATTACAGGCTGCTTTCACTTCACGAGCTGCGCTCGCGCTGGGCGGCCTTGAGTTCTCCAGCTCGGACAGCGCTCGCGCTTGGCGCAGCGGCTGGTCTGCTGATCGCCGCAGGCGTGGGGGTGTACCTGCTGCGCTCTCTGAGCGAGCCGGGCCGTGATCTGGGTTTGCGCACGTATCTGTGGGAGGCGGCGCTGACAATGGGCAGCGAACAGCCGCTGACTGGGCAAGGGCTGTTTGCATTCGGCCACAACCTGTCACGGTTTGACTCAATTCCGCCGCGCCAGCCGCATGCCCATGCTCACAGCGCGCCGCTGCAGGTGTTTGCTGAGCTGGGCCTGGCCGGGGTTCTGGCGGCGGCTGTCAGTGTCGGGCTGATTGTAGGAGCTGCGCGGCGCGGCTGGGAGCAGTCCAGCGGCCAGGCGCGCCTGACGCTGGCAGGCGCGGGCGGGGCTGTCGCCGCCTTTGCTGTGCACCACCTGACCGATTTTCCAGGCCTGGTTCCAGCGGTTGCGCTGGTGGGGCTGGTCAGCCTGGCGGGACTGACCGCTCCAGCGCAGCCGTCTCTGATCGGCTGGCGGTTGCGGCGGTTGGGGCGCGCGGCAGGGTTGGTGCTGCTGTGGGCGGCTTTGCTGGTGGCCGGAACATGGGCCAGTCTGGTATACGGCGCGTATCTTGAGGCCATGCGCGAGGCAGTTCGCACAGGCGACTATCGCGGTGCCGCTGACCGCCTGGCGCAGGTGACAGCTGCCGAGCCAAATCTCAGTCTGTATCATGGCCAGCGTGGATACATACTGGGCCTGGCAGCGCGCACTGGCGACCGCGAAGCGCTGGCCCAGGCCGTTGATGCATATCAACAGGCAGCAGCGTTAGAGCCGTATCACGCGCCGTACCACGCCAACCTAGCTGTGCTGCTGTGGAGCACCGGTCAGCTTGACGTCGCCCTGACAGCGATGCAGCAGGCGGCAGCGCTCGCGCCTGACTCGTGGCAGCTCCAGTACACGCTGGGCCTATACGCCGAGGCGCTCGGCCTGCCCGATGTGGCGGCTGCTGCTTACGACCAAGCGCTGCTGGCCAATCCGGACGCAGACCTGTACCCTGCCTGGGGCGCAACTGACTTGCAGGCGGCGCGCGGCAGCCGATTTGAGCGCCGCGCCCCTCTGACGCAAGCGGCGCTGCTGCTCAACCGGGGGCACATCAATGAAGCTTTGGGCATGTGGGAGCGCCAGTTCCGCGAACTTCTCGGCGTGAATGCGCCAGGGGCGCTGATCCTGCGGGCGCTGCTGGAGCTGACAACGGGCGACCGTGACGCGGCAGTCGGCTGGCTGGAACAGGCTGCGGCACTCGCGCGACAAGACGACCCCTGGGTGCTGCTGGGCACAGCGCAGCTAGCCCGGTTTGACGGCGACGTAAGCCGCGCTGAAGCGCTGCTGACACAAGCGCAGGAAGCGCTGCGCCCCGGCCCGCTTGCCCCTGATGACCCTTTTGCGGGAAGCGTAGCTTACGCCCAGTTCCACCGGCAGGCGCTCGAGCGCTATTTCCTGCCGCAGCTCTACTACCCGACTGCCGATCCTGCGCTCGTCTATCTGCTCAACCATTACAGGTCGAGATTACGAAGCGCATTTTCTTAATTGTGTCTCAATGAAATTGCTGTGAAGTTAGGGCATGATAGACTGCATAGCATGCATTCAGGGCAGCCATGCGTCAGCTAACGATTGAACGCACCGCCGCTGTTGTCGTTTTCCTGCTGCTGTTTGCGCTGGCAGTGCGAATTCCAGCCGACTCGGACATGTACTGGCACATCGCCAGCGGCGAGTACACTCTCACCCAGGGTTTCATCCGCGCCGATCCTTTCTCGTTTACGAAAGCGGGTGCGGCCTGGATTAACCACAGCTGGGGCGCGCAGCTTGTGCTCTACATTGTCTGGACTGCTGCCGGCAGTGCTGGACTAGCGCTGTACACCGCAGCGCTGGCGACTGCGGGCATGTACTTTGTGTATCGAACATCTTCTGGCAGCGTGTACCTGCGGGCATTTGCGCTCGTTCTGGGCGCATCCACAGCCGCGGTGTTCTGGTCGCCGCGTCCGCAGATGTTCTCGTTCGTGTTCAGCGCTTTCGTCCTGTATCTGCTGCGGGATTACACGCTGCGCGGCAAAGACCGCCTTTGGTGGATCGTGCCGCTGATGGTCGTGTGGGTCAACCTGCACGCAGGGTTCAGCATTGGATTTATTCTACTAAGCGTGTATATCGCCGGCGAGGCCGCGGCAGCTGTGTTCGCTGGGGAGAGCCGTTCGCTGTATTGGGGACGGGTGCGGCGGCTGGCGCTGGTGACGCTGGCGGCTGTTCCTGCGCTGGCAATCAACCCGTATGGGCTGCAGATTTACGCCGTTCCGTTTCAGACATTGGGGATTGGCGCGCTGCAGGAGTACATTCAGGAGTGGAACTCGCCCAACTTTCACGAGCGCCACACGTGGCCGTTTATTGCCCTGCTGCTGGCAGTATTGGGGGCTGTTGGGGCGGGCAGCCGCCGCCTGCGCTGGACCGACTACGCTCTCCTGTCGGTGACGATCTTCATGAGCCTGACCGCTGGGCGGAATATCGCGCTGTTCGCGGTGGCCGCGACACCTGTTCTGACGGATCACCTGGACACAGCGCTGGCCGAGCGCGGCTGGGCGCTGCGATCAGTTCAGCGGGCGACGCCGCGCATGGCTCGCCTCAACCTGCTGATTCTGATCCTCGTGGCTGCCGGATCGCTCCTCAAAATTGTGCTTGTGCTAGATGCAAAAGCGGTGCGTGACGCGCAAGCGCAGTTCCTGCCGCTGGATGCGGTTGGGTATATTCAAATCGCGCAGCCTGCCGGCCCGATTTTCAACAGTTACAACTGGGGCGGCTATTTGATTTTCGCACTCCCCGACTATCCGGTGTTCACTGACGGGCGTACTGACCTGTACGGCGACGCCTTCCTTACCGAGTATCTTGCAGCGGCCACAGGCGGCGCGCGCTGGCGCGAGATTCTGGATCGCTTCAGCATTCAGCTGGTGCTGATCGAATCGACCAGCGGACTGGCGCGCGCGCTGCGGGAAACCCCGTCCTGGACGCTGGCCTATGAGGACGCGCTGGCCGTAGTGTTCACACGCGAGGTGCAGCCATGAGCCGCTCGAACGATGCTATCAGGCTGGCAGCCCTGCTGGGCGATCTGCGACTGCTGCTAGTCCTGTTTGTGGGGTTTCGGGTGGCGCTGCTGTTAGCCTACGAACCCCTGATCGTCAACGAGATCGAGCGCGGCCTAACTGCACAGGGCGACTACGCTTATTACCATGCGCTGGCACAGCTCACCGGGCGCGGGCTGCTGCCCTTCCGCGACTGGTGGAGCGAGTTTCCGCCGGTGTGGTCGTTTGTGATTGCCGGCGTGTACGCCGTGCAGCCGGCTTATGGGGCGTTTGCAACGCTAATCGGCCTGCTGCTGCTGCTGGCTGACGCTGGTAACCTGCTGCTGATCCGGCGAATCGGTGGGCGCTTGCACGGTGCTGGCGTCGGCATGGCGCTCGCCTGGGTCTATGCGCTGCTGGCTGCGCCGCTGGTTTTCGTGTGGTGGAATTTTGAGGTGTTGGTGGCGTTTTTTCTGCTGCTGGGGCTGTGGTGGCTGCTGGAGGGCCGCGTGATCCGTTCGGGCGCTGCTATTGCGCTTGGTGCGCTGACCAAGTTCACGCCGGCGCTGCTGCTGGGCGCTGCCTGGCGCTTCCGGTCAGCAGGAACAGCGCTGCGTTTCACGGCAGTCGCGTTCGGGCTGTTCGCTTTGGCTTACCTGCCGCTGCTGGCGCAGAACGCCGCTATGACTCTGCCTTCGCTCACAGCGCAGTTCGGCAAGGCATCGTATCAGACTGTGTGGGCGCTCATTGATGGCAATTACACCACTGGCAATTTTGGCTCGCTGGAGAGCCATCTCGATCCCGCCCAGGCCGGCGAACTACAGGGCAATCCGGCGCGCGTGCCTGGTTGGCTGCGCCTGGGCGCCGCGCTGTTCGTTGGAGCGCTGGTTTTTGCACGCACGCGGCGGTTCGACGACACCGGTTTGGTTGCTTTCGCTGCGATTACGCTGCTGATTTTTTTCCTGCAGGCGCAGGGCTGGAGTCCTCAGTGGCTGGTTCAAATCATACCGCTGATTCTCTTGGTTTTCCCGAACCGCACCGGCGTGATGGTGCTGGTTATGCTTACGCTGGTGACTTTCGCTGAGTATCCGCTGCTTTTCATCCGCACTGGCAGCACCGGCGGCTACATCAGCGGCGCCTTGATGCCGCCGTTTGTCGCGCTGGTGCTGGCCCGCACGGCGCTGCTCGTTGGGCTGTGCGCCGCGCTTTACAGAAAGCTGAGACAGGAAGGAGCGCCTCTACTTACCTGAGAACCGCGTCTGAGAACGATCGTTAAGGGCCGACAGGCCGCAAGAGGAGGTTCTGCATGGCGATTTCAATCACGAACGGAAACGGCAGCGCCCAGCCACAGACGCTGGAACGGCGAGTAACACAGTGGGAGTACCTGACACTGACCTACAACTACTCCTACGGTTCGACAACCTACGAACTGAACGGAGAAAAGGAAACGCGGCTCAAGAACACCGCGCTGCACGCAGCCCTTTCACTGCTCGGCCAGCAGGGTTGGGAGCTGGTAAGCGTTGCAGGAGCAGAGGGTAAACTGTACGTGTTTAAACGCCCGGCTCGCGCCGCCGCGACGTAATCTCGCACGGTGATTTTTCCCGTCCGCCGGGTTGTGCTATGCTACTAGCGGGTTGGCGTACATAAACCTGGACAGCCTATGCCGGAAGAAAGCCTGGGTAGCGGTTGGCTCAGCGACGCGCAGCTAAACGACTACCGGCGGCACGCCAGCCGCCGGCTGACGCAGACCAACTACAACCTGTTTGCTGAAATCACGCTCCTCATGGAGCGTGAAATGACCCTGCAAACAGCACAGGCCTCTGCTGGGCCTGACTGCCGAGATGACACACCCGCAGGAGGTTCGATTTTGAACGTCAAGCTGGAAGCCGCGCGCGCGTTCATCCTGGCCGAGCGCTACGATGTGGCGCGGGCTATCCTGGCAACCATGAAAGCCAGCCCTACTGCGCGGCGGTGGCTGGCCAAACTAGATGAGTTAGCTCCGGAGGAGACGGGCAGCGTGAGCGCGTGGGAGTATCTCGAGGTCTATGTGCGCGCCAGCGAGCACTGTCCGCCGGCTGACTTAAGCGCTGTGCTGAGTGAACAGCAGGCGACCACTGCTGACCACGCCTACACGCGCCTGTTGAACCAGTACGGAGCAGCCGGCTGGGAGTTGGTTTCTGAGGCGCTTCAGGGCGGCGACTTCGTGCGACTGCTGTTCAAGCGGCCAGCGCGCCGCAGCTGAACCGCTGGGAGACATTTGCACTGGCCTGCAGATATGTGACCGCCGTGCGGCGGCATCAGTGAACGTAGGGCACACGTATGCGAGCCAGCAGCTCCACAGCCACTGCAGCAGAGAAGCCCGGCTATGGGCAGGCGCTGTTTGTCCTATTGGCGCTGGCCACTGCGTTAACGCTGTCCACCTTCCTCACTGCGCAACCTGGTTTCACCGATGCCTTCTATCACTTCAACGCTGCTAACCGCCTTGTTGCAGGCAGCGGTCTCACAGATATGTATTTATGGAATTACATTTACTTGCCGGAGACACTGCCAGCGCCCTCACATTTGTACTGGATGCCCCTGACTTCGCTGGCTGCTGCTGCCGGTATGTGGCTGTTTGAACTGCCTGGCAGTTACGCCGCGGCTCAGGTCCCGCTGGCGCTGCTGCTGGTGATCGCAGCATGCAACGCTTACTGGCTGGGGAGATTCATCGGCGGCGGGCAGCGCCATGCGTGGAGCGCCGGCATCATCACGCTGATGGGCGGCTATTATCTGCGCTTCTGGGGGGCAACTGACACATTCGCGCCTTATGCGGCGGTCGGCTCGCTGGCGCTGACGTTTATGGCGCTAGGTACAGTGCGGAGCAGAATGGGATGGCTTGCGCTGGCGGGGGCAATGACTGGCCTGGCGCATCTGACACGCGCTGACGGCCTCCTGCTGCTGTTTGTGGGTTGGGTTGTGGTTGTGTGGGCGCGCTGGCCTGCGCGCCGGACGCTGGCAGCGCTGGCGTTGTTCAGCGCAGCCTATGCCCTGGTGATGCTGCCCTGGTTTGCGCGCAACATCGCCGTCATCGGCGCGCCCCTGCCTACAGGTGGGACACAGGCGATCTGGTTCACCAGCTACGACGACATCTTCAACTATCCAGCAGACGCTGGTCTGCATGCGCTGGCTGAGGGCAGCGCTGGCGCGCTGTTAGCAGCACGCTGGCAGGCATTGGTACAGAATCTGGGCACATTCATTGCAGTAGAGGGAATGGTGGCGCTGGGGCCGCTGATGCTAGTTGCGCTGTGGCGGCGGCGGCGCGCGCCTTTCCTGCGCGCTTTTTGGCTGTACGCGATCGGTCTCCACCTAGCGATGACGCTGCTTTTCCCGTTCCCAGGAATGCGCGGCGGTCTGCTGCATTCTGCGGCAGCCCTGCTGCCCTGGTGGGCGGCGCTGGCCGCAACCGGTCTCGACGATGCTGTGGACTGGGCCGCGCGCCGGCGGCGGTCCTGGCATCCAGCGCTGGCACGGCGCGTGTTCAGCGCGGCGCTGGTGGTCTTTGTGGTTGTTTTCAGCCTGTATCTGGCCCTGCCGCGCCGTGTGACAGACGACATACCGCCGTTTTTTCCTTATCTCGCAGGACTGCTGCCGCCCGATGCGCGTGTCATGGTGAACGACCCCGCGCAGCTTTATTATTTCACGGGTTTGGGCGGCGTGGTCATTCCCAACGAACAAGCGTCCGTGATCCCTGAGGTTGCCCGGCGATACGGTGTGCGGTATTTGCTGCTTGAAGAAGTCACGCCAGATGGCCGCGCAGCCCTGGGCGCGCCGCGCAGTCTCTGGTTTCTGCTGTCAGACCCGCCCGCTTACCTCACGCCAATTCCGCTTGAAGGCTTCCGAGACAAACGGCTGTATGCAATCAACTACTAAGTGGATCAAGCCTTACGACCTGCCGCTGACGCTTCTGGCGTTTGCGCTGGTGGCGCTGTATGTCAGCGGCGCGGGCGGCGGCTTTCCGCTGGACGACAGTTGGATTCACCAGGTGTACGCCCGCAATCTCGCGCTTAGCGGCGAATGGGCGTTTGTGCCTGGCCAGCCGAGCGCCGCTTCCACTTCGCCGCTGTACACAGTTGTTCTGGCAGCAGGCTATGCGCTTGGCGTGCCGCATGCCGTGTGGACACACGCCATGGGTGCCGCCGCGCTGGCGCTGACCAGCCTCCTGGGCGCGCGCATGGCGGTGAGTCTGACACAGAACAGGCGCGTGGCCTGGGCTGCTGGGCTGGCGCTTGTGCTGGCGTGGCACCTGTTGTGGGCAGCCGCTGCCGGTATGGAAACAATGCTGTTTTCGCTGCTGACCCTGGTTCTGATCGCGCGGGCCTGGGGTGAAGCTGACGCTGCTAACAGCCAGCCCGCGGCCATTGCAGCGCGCGGCGCGGTTTTCGGCGCGGCAGCGGCGCTGGCGGCGCTGGCGCGGCCTGAAGGGGTAACGCTTGCAGCGATGGTTGGCGCAGCTCTGGTGGTGGTTCGACCTCACGGCTGGCGCGGCACGTTAATCTGGACAGCAGCAGCAGCGGCGGCATTTGGGGCAGTGATTGCGCCGTACCTCCTCCTCAATCTCAACCTGACTGGCGGCCTGCTGCCCAACACAGCTTCCGCCAAACGCGCACAGGCTTTAGTGATCCTGACGTTAGTCAGCTACCCAGAGCGCGTGCGCGATATGGTTTTGCCAGCGCTAGCTGGCGGCCAGGCGCTGCTGCTGCCAGGCGCCGTGTGGTACACAGCAGTGACTGTTGCTCGACTGAGGCGCGGACGACGGGCGGCGCTGGACCTGCTGCTGCCGACCTGGGCCTTATGGTTGGTTCTGCTGTATGCTGCCTGGCTGCCCGCGCCGTACCAGCACGGGCGCTATGTAATGCCAGCGCTGCCCGCGTTCATTGTGTGCGGTGTGGTGGGCACCTATTGGCTGCTGGAGCGCGCCCGCCAATCTGCTGGAGGGCGCGTGGTGACGCGGGCGCTGGCATTGGCTGCGGTGTTGGTCTTTCTACACTTTGGCCTGATCGCTGGGCCGGCTGTCTACCGGCGCGATGTGCAGATCATAGATGAGGAAATGGTCGCGGCGGCGCGCTGGATAGCCGCGAACGTCCCGCTGCAGAACCTGCTCGCTGCTCACGACATTGGCGCGGTGGGGTATTTTGCGCCGCGGCCAATTCTGGACATTGCTGGTTTGATCAGCCCTGAAGTTATCCCAATTTACCACGACCGCGAAGCGCTCTACGCCCTGATGCGCCAGCGAGATGCCCGCTATCTCCTGGCTTTTCCGGATCAGACACCTGGTGAGGACGTGACTGATGAGCGTCTGTGTCCTGTCTTCACCACCGGCGGCCAAGCGGCCGTTGCGGCTGGATACGACAATATGACGGTCTACGCTCTCACCTGGGACGGAACTTGCCCGGAATAGCGCACTAGCATTAAGATGTTGCATGAACGGTAAATTTGTGAAAAGCGTAAAATAGAGACATGGACGATTTCTTCAAGAAGCTCAACGTACTTGTGCGGGCCGGTATCAACGATCTGCTGGGCGATGAACGCGAAGGTGGTCGCCGTTCAAGGGCGCTGCGTCTGGACGCGCTGGGCAAAGACGTAGATCGCGAGATTGCGGCGCTGCGGGCGCGCATCAACCAGGCGCTGGACTACGAAGATGAGCTGCGGGCGCGGGTCAGCGATTTGCAAGCGCAGGCGGCGCGCTGGGATGAGCAGGTGGACGCTTTGATCCTGCGCGGCGATGATGACGCCGCGCGCCGCGCCGCTGAGCAGCTTCAGCTTGTTCGGCAGCGGGTTTCGCTGGCGGAGTCAGACCTGCGCGAGCATCAGCTTGTCACGCAGGAGCTGATACTGCGCGTGAACGAACTGGAGGCAGCGGTGGCCGATGCGCGCCAGCGCGAGAGCAGCGAGCCAAACCGTCCAATTGAGACTGCGGCTCAGAACACTGGCCGACTGGTGGCTGATGTGCTGCGCGATGTGCGCGAGAAAGTAGCCGATATGAGCGAGCTGGTCAGCGGTCGCGCCGCGGCGCCTCCGCACTCAGCCGAGCAAGCAGCTGGCGGCACAGCAGACAGCCAAGAGGTGGAGGACGACCTTGCTCGCCGCCGTGACCGGCTAAGCAAGAAATAACGGGTGATATGGTTCAGACGCAGCGGGACCCAACGATTCTGGTGGCGTCGGGCGATTATTCAGTTGGTCAGCGTGCGCGAGCCGCCCTAAGCGGCCAGGGTTTTTCTATTCACACAGCCTACAGTTTTCGTGATGCGCTGTTTGCGGTGGAGCACGATAGCTGTGATGCGGTGCTGGCTGACGTGAGGTTGCGCAGTCATCAGACTGGTGAACCGCTGGTTCGCGCGCTGGAACGCTTTTCCGGTGTGCCTGTGGTTTTGTTGGCGCAGTCTGATCTCTTATACGATTATCCTCAACCGCCGGTGGAGATGGTGATTGGCGCGCTGGATGAACGAACGCTGCGCCGGTGTTTTCGCGCTGTGCTGAACGGCAGCCCGACCGCGCACTGCGGCGACAGCCAGGCTGGGGAGGTCGAGGCGCTGTCGGCCCTGGGCAAATCGCTGACAGAGGTGCTGGATTTGAGCGAGGTGCTCAATCGCGTGGTCGCCGCTGCGCGCCATCTGACCGGCGCTGAGGAGGGCATGATCCTGCTGCCCGACGACGAGGCAGGCGGCCTATACCTGCGGGCGAAGGTGGGCATTGACGAAGAAGTGGCGCGGAATTTCCGCATCAAGACAGAAGATACACTGGCTGGCCAGGTGTTCAGCACAGGCCAGCCGTCGCTGGTGGGGGCGCAGGGGCCGCAGAAAGTCAAAACGCAGTACTTTGTCAATTCGCTGCTGTACGTTCCGATTTTGCTGAAAGGTCGGCCAATCGGCGTTCTGGGCGTCAACAACAAAGTCAACGACGCGGTGTTCACACCCCACCACCAGCAGCTTCTGATCAGCTTGGCGTCTTATGCCGCCATAGCGATCGAGAACGCGCGGATTCATGAGCAGCTCCTGGATCAGACGCGCGAGCTGCAAAGCCTGGTAGACGCCAGCGCTGTTATCAATGCATCTGTTTCGCTGGAGGTCACGCTTCCCAACGTGTGCGAGCAGCTTCGGACCATGCTGCACGCTAATTGGGCTGCTGTATGCGAGTGGGATCGAGGAAAAGGCGGCCTGCGCACGGTGGCCAGCGACCAGCGCATGACGTGGCGGCCCGGACACGGGCCTTTGCTCCGCCTGCATGAGCGTCCGGCGCTGCGGGCTGCGCTGGAAGCGAACCGTCTGTTCGTGGCTCAGCGCGGAATGGCGCTGCACCCCGCCGAACAGGCAGAGTTCGAACGCCTGGCAGTCGCAGCCGTCGTGTTGATACCAGTGCGCGCCGGCCGCCAACTACTTGGAGCAGTGCGCGCATATTACGTTCACCCACCAGAACACGATACTAGGGGTGCAGCCCAGCGCGTCCACAACACTGCCGTGGAACTGCTAGCTGGCCTGGTTGAAAACGGCAGATATGAGCGCAGCGGACAGATGTTCAGGATGGCGGAGGATATTCGCCGCAATCTAGAAGCGGATTGGTGCGATCTGGCACTCCTGCTGGCAAGCGACGAACTGGAAACACAGCTTGCGTTTGGCAGCGGCCTGTGGCTGCGCCCCCCGCACCCGTTTCTAAGCCTGGAAACTGCGCCCGAATTGCAGCAGGTTGTAACAGCCCAAACGGCCCTGGTTTGTGCAGGCGACCAGCCGAGTCTATCGCCGGGTGTGCGCGCGCTGCTCGACGACAGGCACAGCAGCGCGCTGCTTGCGCTGCCGCTTGTGCAGCGCGGCCAGTCATACGGTTTGGTGTTGTTGGGAAACACGCGCGCCAATCGTCCATTCAGCGATCGCGATGTCAATCTGGGGCGCGCCATTGTTGGGCAGGCCGCCACCGCACTGGAAAACGCGCGCCTGGTGCATGATCTTGAGCAGAGCCTGCAGGACCTCAAGGATGCCCAGGAACGGCTGGTGCAGGCCGCGCGGCTGTCAGCGATGGGTGAGCTGGCTGCAGCGGTGGCCCATCAAATCAACAACCCTCTGACAACTATTCTGGTTGATACCGAGTTGATGCTGCTGGATGAACCAGAGGACTCGCGCAACTATCCATCTTTGGTGGCCATTTCGCGCGCAGGGAAGCGCGCGGCCAGTGTCGTGCGGCGGCTGCTCGCAACTGCTCGGCCGATTGAGGAAAACGCGCCAATCGAACCCATTGACGTCGTTGACACAATTGAGGGGATTCTATCGCTGGTCAAATCGCACATTGAGCAGGATGGCATCCGCATCAGCACGCGCTTACCGGCCGAGAAACTGCCGCCGGTGATGGCAGTGCAGGGGCAGTTAGATGATATCTGGCTGAATCTGCTACTTAACGCTCATGATGCGCTGGCAGGCTGCGAGGATGCTCGTATCGGTATAGAAGTTCTCTATGCTCCTGACAGCCCATACCTGGACGTTGTCATTTGGGATAACGGCCCCGGCGTGCCAGAGGCGATTCGCCAGGACATTTTTCAGCCGTTTTTCACCACCAAGCCGGTTGGCGAAGGAACCGGTCTGGGGCTACATATCTGCCAGCAGGTGGTTGACCGCGTCGGCGGCAGCATATCGGTGGACAGCTCGCATGAGGGCGGAGCGCGCTTTCTAGTCCGCTTGCCAGTCAAGAAAGGGTAAAGCGTATGTCGCATTATATCATCGCTGTTGACGACGATCTGGAAGTTCTAGAGACACTGGGGCGCGTGCTGCAGCGCGAGAACCTAGAAGTGTCCTTGGCAAGCTCTGGCAAGGACGCGCTGCGACTGCTTGAACAGCGCGTTCCTAATCTGATGATCCTGGACATCATCATGCCTGGTATGGATGGGATTACCATTTGCCAGCGGCTGCGGGCCGACCCGCGCTATGTATCCCTCCCTATTCTGTTCCTGACGGCCAAGGGAAGCACAGACGATGTTGTGGCAGGCCTAGATGCAGGGGCCGATGACTATGTGATTAAGCCGTTTGAGCTGGCTGAGCTGCGCGCGCGAATTCACGCGCTGCTGCGGCGCGGCATGAGCGAGGCCTCAGCCAGCAGCGCTGTCATCCAGATTCGCGATCTGCGCCTGGACTCCGATACATATCAAGTTACCGTTGATAACGAAAGCATTCAGCTTACTTCAACAGAGCATCGGCTTCTGCGCTACTTGATGGAACACGCCAATCAGGCGCTGTCACCATCGCATTTGCTCCAGGCTGTGTGGGAATATCCGCCAAACACCGGCGATCCAGACCTGGTGCGCGCGCACGTGCGCAATCTGCGCGCCAAGATCGAACGCGATGACCGACAGTACATCCGTACGATTCACGGCGTCGGGTATATGATCGCGAAGTAACACAGAACCGCTCTTGAGCGCATCCGTTGGCGTCTTCCCGCTTTACTTAACGGAGAGCTTTCAATACCAAACATTTGCGATTTCACAAAACATTCACGCAATCCTACAATCAGGGCAGGGCAAAGCCGCTATACTGAGGACAAGGATATTCATAACCGGACTCGCTGCCATGCACAGGATCCTCATTGTAGACGACGATGCCCAGATGCTTGAACTGATGGGCCAGCTTCTTGAGCGAGAAGGCTACGAGGTTCTATTAGCTTCCTCCAGCGCTGAGGCGCTGACGCTGATCGAGGAAGAACTGCCGGATCTGTTCATCATAGACTTGGTCCTGCCCGATGAAGACGGCTTAGCTTTGTGCCGGCGGCTGCGGCGCAATGCGCGCACCGCTTCCCTACCAGTCGTCTTTATGACTGGCGAGGACGCACCCTACACTGTTGCCGAAGCGCTGGCCGCGGGTGGCGACGATTACATTCGCAAGCCGTTTGTCGTGCGCGAACTGATGGCGCGGCTGCGCGCTCATCTGCGCCGAGCGCGCAACAGCGCAGCGCCGCACTCGCTGCCTGTGATTCAGATACACACGGCAGCGCGCATGGTGCTGGTAGACCGGCGTCCTGTCGCGCTGACGCAGGTTGAATACGAGCTGTTAAGGTATTTGTGCGAGGCTCCAACACGCCTGCACTCAGCTCACGATCTGTTGACGGCTGTATGGAAGTATCCACCAGACGCTGGCGACAGCGCGCTGGTGCGCAACCACATCCGCAACCTGCGACGCAAGCTGGAGGATTCGCCTGAACGTCCAGAGATTATACAGTCACGACACGGGCGCGGATACACAGTTCGGGCGCAAGTGCAGATTCTGTCAGAGGATACCCCTGCGTTTGTGTGATGTCTGCACCAGTTGTGTGGCAATCTAAACGCTTCCGCTGCCCGCCGGGCAGCGCGCTTTTTTTAGTACCGAATTACCATCAGACTCTACACAAAACCAAGACAATTTCTCACAGTTGCCGAACGCTCTAAACGTTGCCTCTATGGTATGATCGAGTTGCCGGAATGTATTGTTCAGGCGGGACAACACATTTGTCGAGGGCGTGTGATGCGAAAGCTGCTGCGAAAGCTACTGGAAATACTGGACGGCACCCCGGCGGTCTACGGCAAGAAGCAGCGCGGCCAGAGCGTGGTCGAGCTGGCCTTGGTCAGCCCTTTGTTGGTGATTCTGATCGCCGGACTGGCCGAAATCGGCTATTTCGCCCGCAACTATATCATTGTCATGGAAGTGGCGCGCGTGGGCGCTCGCACTGGAACAGTGCAGGACGGCGAGCGCAGCCCACTGCGCTGGGACAACGCCGGGTCAATCGTTCGCAGCCGGCCTGGTGATGGGGCTTCGCAGGCAGAAAGGAACGCCTATAACGAATGGGTCGGCACATATCGCTACTGCGGCAGCGACTACCCTGGCACGAAAATCGGTTTCTATAACTATCTGGCGTGCATCATGCAGGCGTCCATGGACCCGCTGACGTTCCGCGAAAATAGAGCGCCCACTGATGACTGGCCGGACGAAATTGTGATTTCGGGCTTTGCAATTCAGGCGATCACGCCCAGCCAGGTGCCGGAGCCGATGCGGTCGCAAATTGACTGGCCTATGAACGACCCTTCGCTGCTGATTGAGGGCGCTGTTCCCAGCGCGACCACGCCGCAGCTTGTGGTTGTCGGCCGTTATCCTACTAACGCCAACGAGTGCAATTACGACGCTGACGGCACAGTCAACATGAATCGCGAACGCGATCCATTCGATTACATTCGGAACAACGGCAACCTGGATTTTGTTAGGCTGGATGCCGATGGACGCCTGACCACAGACCCGAACGGACAGCGATCGAACCTGGAACTCAGTACAGTCGTCAGCGGCAATCCGGTGCTCTATGGCTACGACACGATGCCTGAGCGGCAGCGCGGCTTTATGTGGTATGGGCAGCACGCAGTCGCTGGCACCGGCTGCACCGGCTCTGAGTGGTCGCTGAAGGACGTTGAACGGCTGATCAACGGTCAGGCGTTCAGCCGGGGCGACACACGCACCAGGTCGGCGATTCCCAGCCAGGGTTTGGTATTGGTCGAGGTGTTCTGGCGGCACGAGACCCTCAGCCAGTTCGTCGGACTGGCGCCGATTATTTCGCCAGTGTTCTCGATCTTAGGCAACGACACAACGATTGCCGTGTGGGCGGCTTTCCCGCTGCCGTCCGTCGAACCGCGTATCAAGTTTCCCAAGTAGCTAGGGCAGGCGGATAGTAACCATGATGAAAACACGGTTGTCAAGCGCGCTCAAACGCCTGGCACGGCGCGGCCAGACCGGCCAGTCGCTGGTGATTATGGCCCTGGGATTCGTCGCCCTGCTCGGGTTTGTTGGCATTGTGACCGACGTCTCGCTCATGTTTGTGCGCTACAGCACACTGACGCGCGCTGTTGACGCCGCTTCTATTGCAGCGGCTGGCCAGGTGCGGCGGCAGGTGCCAACTGACGCCGAACTGGCGCAGGCTGGCTGTCCTGGCGCACAGGACAACCCGTGCCAGGGCGCAAAGAACCTGGCATTTGCGCGCAGCTTTGCCAATGTGAATATAGCAGCCCGCCAGTTCATCGAATTCTACGGCCTTAACCCGGCGCAGGTGAAAGCCGACATGTGCGCCACCGTCAGCAGAATGGTGCAGGTCAACGGCGTAATGACACGGCAGGCGATTCCTGGTTTGGAGGAAGATTTCGACCAGCTCTGCTCAGATGACCAGCGCAAACTCATCAAGGTAACAGCCCAGGTCGAGTCGCCGACTGTGTTCCTGCGTCTGCTGGGGTGGCCCAACATCTTGCTGGAGGCCTGGTCAATCTCAGAAACCGCGGTGCTGGACGTGGTCATGATTATTGACGTGTCCGAGTCCATGCTTAACCAAACGTCATACCAGACATGGGCGAACGCGGGCTATAACAAAATGTACCTCCCGCCAGCCATCAACGCAGCGATGTCGGCGCGCTGGCCGGGCAACCCCAACGAATTTCAAATGTGGTACGACCTGGGCAGCCGGCCGCGCGGCGCTGACCTGACCTATCTGACCACAACTGACCCTAATTCGCCGTTTTATGTGCGCGAATTGAACTTCCCCGGCACGACCACTTACACTGGGCCGGCCCGCACCACACGCAAAGCTTGTCAGGTGCGTTTCCATCCGGCGGCCAGCGGCGTCGCTGGCGATCAGCCAGCTTGGAACCAGCTCATGGCTTGGTACAGCGCTGCGGGCGCGCCTTACACCGGCGGCAGCCAGTGGTCCGGCTTTACACCGACGTACAATTTCTATGGCTGCTGCAACGACCCTGACGGCGACGGCTATTTCCGCGACCTGATCTGCCAGCCTTTCCGCGAAGCACGTGACGCGACTGAGCAGTTCCTGCAGCGTATTGACTTCCTGCGCGGCGACCGCGTGGCCTTTGTTACGTACGACCGGCGCGCATATATTATCAACGTGCGTAACCCGGAAACGGGCGAGATTACACACATGATTGACAGCGAGTCGCTGGCACTCAACACGCTGCAGGAGTCAATTGGCGTGCGCTCCGAGCCGTCTTTCTACAAGCCCACCGAGGCAGGCACGCCGCGCGAGCGCGTGCCGTGGGACGGCTTCTCTGACCAGATGACCACGGCGCACAACTACGAAGTGTGGAACAACTGTCCGTTTGAGGACGCAGTGCTGCCGTTCCCCTACAGCGTGGTCAGCTCGTATGACCTGCCTACGATGACGGCGCTCGGCTTTGCCAGCGTGTATCGCGATTGGGCCGTTCCCAACCGCCTGTGGGATAACTTTTACCCTTATGATCAGCCAGAGCACGGCGTAATAGGCTGGAACGCGATGAAGAACCCCAACAGCCCCAGCTACAACTCGCGCTTTACGCCGTACATCAGCTACGACCGCTGGGCCTCGTGCAGCGGCACGAACTTTGGCGCCGCCCTGCGCACCGCTAATCAGGCGCTGACCAACCCGCGCACGACGCGTGTAGAGGGCGCAGTGTGGGTGATGGTTCTGCTGAGCGACGGTTCAGCGGCTGGTTCTGACCCCGTCTTTGACGGCGGTTTGCCCACTTCACCGTCGCGTCTTGACTACCCTTATGCTGATCCGCCCAATCGGGAGCGCGTCCGCTACGGCGGCCTGGGGCTGTGCCCGGCCGGCACGCCGAGTTCACCAGGCGAGGTGGTTGACTGGACCGAGAATATTCCAACGTTCCCGTTCTGCTCCGACGAGATTCCAGAAACGCGCCACTTCTGCTTCAACCCCTTCAGGACGCTGCCGGACGGCACACGCACGTTTGTTGATTTGACCAACACACCGAACTGCCGCTTCGATTACGATGTGGACGACTACGCCCGCGACTGGGCGGACTGGATTGGCCTGGCGGAGCTGCCTGGCTATCTGGGCGGGTCGGGGACCGATAACCGCCGGCAGCAGCAGCTGCCAACGATTTTCACCATCGGCTTTGGCCTGAACTTCAACGGTGGCACGACGCGGTGCATAGCCGGCTCAATCAATACGCAGGATATTCAAGACTGCCTAGGCGAGGAGCTGCTGCGCTACATCGCGGACGTAGGCGACAACTTCCGCATTGACACCGACTACCAGCAGGACCTGCTGGACGACACGTATGCCAATTACTCGCTGGCGCCCAACCAATGGGGGCCGCGCGGTGAGTGTGAGGAAAACGCTGACCCCACGGCCTTTGGCCCGGGCGACAGCATTTACGAGATCATCAAACCAAAGCCTGCCGGCCAGAGCTGCGGCAATTACTACTACGCGCCCGGCGGCATTGAGCTGGAGGCGGTGTTTGACGAAATCGCGTCCCGGATGTTTACGCGGTTGACACGTTAGTTTGGTCTTTGCCGGCCAACTCCGTTGCGGTTGAGCGGCTGAAGGGGGTGTGAAGAGTGGAAGCCCACGAAGTGATAGACCACAGCCAAGAACGGCGCAAACGAAAAGGCCAGACGCTGGCCGAGTTTGCGATTACCCTGCCGATTCTCCTGCTGCTGACGTTCGGCGTGATCGAGTTCGGCCGGGCCTTTCAGGCCTGGGTCACGCTGCAGAACTCAGCGCGTGAGGCGGCGCGTTACGCCAGCACCGGCGCGTACAACCAGAACCGCTTCCCGATCAACACCGACGGTTCAAACGATCCCAACTCGATTGTGCCTTGTGTGTACGACGATTGGCGCGGCACGCTGAACAGCAACTACCGCCCAAATGACCCCACTGACCCCGCCGATGCCATTATGATCTACGAGGCGGACAGCAACCCGGCGACGCCTGACGAGAGTCTGTTCGCCACGTGGTGGGACGGGCGCGACTGCGAGCCGAACCGGCCCGAGCACCAGGACATGCGCAAAGATATTGTGCGCATTCTCTCGATTGCCGAGCGCGCTCGCATTGGCGCGGCCGGCCTAGCACTCGGGCCAGATCCATTTTCAGGCGTGAACAGCCCTGAGACCGCAAAGCAGGCGCTTTACAGCGTCTGGCGGCGACCTGTTCCTGGCAGCGGCCTTTACCTCCAGCCAGAGGGTTCAGATCAACAGTCATATTTCAATGTGATGATCTGCAGCGACCGCGCGCCGCTAGACCGGAACTCGTCGCGCCACAACAACGCCGCGCCCCGCCGCTTCGTCTCTATAGTGGATAGCAATGACGTGCCCGGTGGCGGCGTGGATAACCGCGCGCCGGTCTGCGTCATGAACGAAATCCCGCCCGCGACGACTGTGGGCGCAACCCGCAACGGCGGCAAGCCCTGGCTCGACCCGGGCGGCCCTGGCGACAGTGTCTTCATCGTTGTGTCGTTTAACCATCCACTCATCACCCCGCTGGGCCTGTCGCCTTATCTCCCCTTGCAGGCCCGCCGCACAGCCGTTAACGAAGCCTTTCGCGTTGTCGGTCTAGACGTTGCCATTCCCCCTACCGGTATCATCGGCGAGCGCCCCAACCAGGCCCCAATTGCTGATGCAGGCCCGGATCAGTCGCTGCTGCGGACGCCCTTCACCGATCCTGATGGCGATGGCCTGATTGAAGTGCGGCTTGACGGGTCACGCAGCCGGGACCCAGACGGCGAGATTGTCCTGTACCGCTGGGTGCGGATGGACACGGGGGCTGTGCTGTGTGAAGGCCCTAAAGCCCAGTGCGAGCAGCCACGCGTGCTGCTGCCAGTTGGCTCGTTCTCGCTGCGGCTGACCGTTGTTGACGACAAGGGCGCCGAGGACTTCGACGACGTTGTCATTACGATCGGCGTGCCTGACCCAACCGCAACGAACACCCCCACAGTCACGCCTACGCTGACCGTTACGCCACCGCCGCCGTTCTCGTGCGACCTCATCAGAGTTGGCGACATCAGCTTCTTTAACAACCGCGTCTACATCCAGATCAACAACCAGAACGTGTTTGACTCCGTTCTGACGAACGTGTCGCTCAACTGGCGCAAACCCGCTGCGTTCCCCAACATCTACATGGCGGGTATGTTCCTGAACGGCATCGCACACTGGGCCGGCGTTGACCGCGATCCGCCCACCCGCACCAACGCTGACCCGTCTATTCCACCTGGCATGTTTTTGGCTGCTGACCGGTCGGTCTACGCCCTCACGACGATGACGTGGGAAGGGGTGTTCGCTAACGGGCCGTCGCTGCTGAGCGATTTCATGACGCAGTACGATTTCGAAGGCTCTGAGTTCCGCTTCTTCAACCCCACCGGCCCCGAGTGTGTGGTAAGGCTGATCCTGCCCACGCCCACACCCAGCCCGTCACCAGATTTCAGCCGTCCGTCTAATACGCCAACATTCACACCGGACTGCGCCAGTTCGCTGATTTCTGTGCGCTTTGTCGAGTTTCGCACCTTCGGCGTAGTGGTGCTGGAAGTGGAGAACCGGCACAACGCCGTTTCGCCAATGACTGACTTCCAGTTCAACTGGATCCAGCGTGCGCCCGGTATCATGACCCTAGAGGCGCTCTATGTGGGCGGTTCCGGGCCAGCAGACACTGTGACGCCAACGGTGAAAGTGTGGCAATCCGGCAGCACCACGCAGGATGCCAACCCGCCTACTACCGGCGGCAGCACCGCTGTGACCCAGGGGATGCGCGAAGGCACTTGGCTCACCAATTTCAGTTTCCCGCCCAACAGCATTACCCGGATGTATGTTGATTTCGGCGGCACAGCCATGACGCTCCAGAGCCAATTTGGCGTCCAGCGCTCCGACTTCAATGGCAGCTGGTTCCAGATTGAATGCGGCTCCAGTGGTGGCGGCGGTGGTGGAGGCGGCGGCGGTGGTGGTGGTGGCGGTTCTCAGAGCGGCCGCATCAACCTGTTCAACGAGGCGACGCCGGTGCCAACCAACACGCCTGGGCCGACTAACACACCGCGCCCGACCAACACGCCTGGGCCGACCAGCACACCGCGCCCGCCGACAAACACGCCGCTTCCGCCGACGATCACCAACACACCGCGGCCGACGAACACGCCGGCGCCATCGCCCACCAACACGCCTATCCCGCTGCCGACCAAACCAGGATCAGGCGGGGCCGACGGCTGACGCGCCAGCCAGCCATCTTAAACAGAACATCCCCCGGTTGCTAAATGGCCGGGGGATATTTTTTTGACCAGGCGCTGTATCAGGTTCAGGTGTTCACACCGGCCTGCTGCAGCTTGTGCTCAATCTCGGCGCGGGTTTCCAGCATCGAGGCTTCCATGTATGGGAACGCCAACCAGGCGCTTGCCAGACCGAACAGCGCCCCAGTCACAACGCGGAAAGCCGGCAGGGTCTCGCGTGGAGGCCAGAAATTGAACGGTGGGTAGCCGAGCATCTGGCTAAGGCCATCGAGGCCGATGGGCGCCAGCCCCAGAATCACATACAGCCACAGCGGTATCGGACGCAG
>DAOTWC010000031.1:0-46778 GCA_034435995.1 Anaerolineae bacterium
GCGTCCGTTCAAAGGTGTCCATAAGAAGAACCTGGCCGGCTACATTGCCTTGTGTGAATTCCGGCGCAACATCAAACGTATCTCGCCCGCTTTCATTGCTGAATTGGTTGCCTCTCACTCTTTTTACCCATGAGCCAAATTTCGACGGCCCGCATAAGCCGGTTGGAGACGGCTTGTGAACGGGTGATCGAGCCGTGAAGCAGGCGTTTACCGCCGCCCTTCACACCGCTTCCGATCAAACTATCCGGCTTCGCACAAGGCACTGTCGGCAAAGACGGAAGACTTCCCAACTTTTCCTCGTGTTTAGCTTCCCTTGGGGAACTGGGCTTTGATACGCTCCCGAATCGCTTGCAGTGCATCCGAGGCTTCAGGACGCCCTTCGACCACTCGCTCCCACACGGCAACGACCATCGCTTTGATGGTCACACCTTCCTGGACATACGCCGCCTGACGCTTGTCCAGGTAATCTTCCGGCACATGTGCCGCCAGGATCGCCAGCGCCTGCTCCTGTTGGACTTCCGTGGCTTCCGGGCGGAAGTCAATGCGCGGCGGCACCGTATCGCCTACGCCGTCAATCGGGATACCGGCTTTGACCAGTTCCTGGTGTAATTTCGTCGCATTAATCATGTTGCACTCATCAGATTGGACGTAGTCTGAACATTGACCAGCCACCGCGCCGGTCTTTGTTTTTCCCTCAACCGCACCGCCGCCGCTGTTCTGTACCCGCTCAGTTACATGCCGCAGTTAAGAGAATGGGGGAGTAACTCCGGCTGGACGATCATTCCCCACTCCTTCCACAGTTGAGCCTGTCCCGTTTCCGCTTATAATTAAGGCATCTGCTGTTCAGCCAGCTTGATATTTGCCGATCCGGTGTGCCCTACGGCTTGCATCGGATAGCTGTGGAACGTTGATGAGCTTGCCGCCCCGTCCCGATTTCGATTTAACTCAGCCCGCTCCGCGGCGCGCGCGCCCCGGACATGTGCCGCCGCTTGTGCCGCCCGTCTACAGGCCCGTGCCTGCGCAGCGGCCTGCGCCACGGCGCGTGCCGCTGGCCTCAGTCCGGCACAGACGGCGCTGGTGGCCGCTGGCGCTGTTCGCTGCCGTGGTCATGGGCGCGGCCATGACCTGCGCCGCAGCGCTGCTCGGCCTCGGCCTGGTGTACGCCGGCGGCATTCTACCCGGCGTGCGCGCGGCTGGCGTGCCGCTTGGCGGCCTGTCTCCCAGCGAGGCGGCTGCCCGCCTGCGCCAGGCATGGCGTGTCGTCGCACTGCGCGACGGCGAACGTGCCTGGCAGCTCAGCCCGGACTCGCTGGGCCTAGCCCTCGACGCCGACGCAACGGCTGCGGCCGCCTACGCACAGGGGCGCAGCCAGGGCGGGCTGCTGCAAGCCCTGCTGCGCGGCGTTGACGTTCCGCCGATTGTGACCGTTGACCGGGCCGCAGCGGCGGCTGCCCTAGACAACCTGGCGGCGCAGGCTGCTGTAACCCCGGTGGACGCCGGCATCGCTGTGGTAGACGGCGAGGTGCGCGCCACCCCGCCGCGCGACGGCCGCGCGCTCGACGTGCCGGCGCTGCTGGCGCGCCTGGAGAACGACCCGGCTGGCGCGCTGGCCAGCGGCGCGCTCGATCTGCCGATGGTGCGCATTGCGCCGGCGCTGACCGACGCAGCGCCGCTGGTGGCCGCCGCCGCTGACCTGCTGCGCAGTCCGTTTCAGATCGAAGTCTGGGATCCGATTGATGATCGGGCGGATTACTGGTCAATCCCGCCGCAGGAGTGGGCGCGCTGGCTGACAGCCGCGCCGGGCGGCGCGCTGGCGCTGAATCAAGCGGCCTTTCGCGCCTTCCTCGGCCAGCAGGAAGCCGCGCTAGGGCCGGGCCGCTATCTCAACGCCGATGCCGCGCTGGACGCAGCGCAGCGGGCGCTCGACGCCCGGCAGACGAGCGCGTCTCTGCGTGTGTACCACCGCGACCGGCAGCACACCGTTCAGCCCGGCGAGAGCCTGATCGCCATCGCTTGGAACTACGGCGTCCCTTACCCCTGGATTCAGCGCGCCAACCCTGGCCTGGGCGACGCGCTCGCCGTCGGGCAGGTCATCGCCATTCCATCGCCCGACGTCTTTATGGATTTCCCGCCGGTGCGCGGCAAGCGCATCGCCGTCAGCATCAGCCAGCAGCGTGTGCGCGTTTTCGAGAACGGCGCGCTCAAATGGGACTGGCCGGCCAGCACCGGCATCAACAGCAGCCCCACGTGGCCCGGGGTTTACCAGATCATCTCGCACGTGCCCAACGCTTACGCTGCCAACTGGAACCTGTGGATGCCCAACTTTCTCGGCGTCTACCGGCCCATCCCCGGCCAGGATTTCACCAACGGTTTTCATGGCTTCCCCACTCGCGGCGGCAGCCAGCTTCTGTGGACGAACAGCTTGGGCACGCGGGTCACCTACGGCTGTATTCTCATCAGCTCGGACAACGCGCGCCTGCTTTACGATTGGGCCGAGAACGGCGTGGTGGTGGTGATTTCGCCGTGAGGTGTGGTCTGAAAGCTCAATTGACAGACCCGCCAACCTCAACGCACAATTAATATAACACGCGCTTTTTAACAATACTTTCTTGCGAGGGGCTATAATGAACCTTCTCAACCGCCTTCTCAATCTCGCCAGCGGGCTGCGGCAGGCCGCCGCCGCGCCCGCCCCTGCCGTGTCTGCCGCTGCCCAGCCAGACAGCGGCGCCCAAGTCGCCATGTACCTCAACCAGGGGCACGCGCTGGCCCGCCAGGGCGACTACGCTGGCGCGCTGGCCGCCTACGACGCTGCGCTGGCGCTGGCTCCCCGCCTCAGCGAGATTTACCTGTGCCGGGGCACAGCCTATCTGGAAAGCGGCGCTGTCAACGAGGCTATCGCCGATTTCAACTCTGCGTTGTTCTTCTGCCCTGGCCTTTCGTCGGCGCTGGTGCAGCGCGGGCGCGCTGGCCTGGCCGCCGGCAATCCGCGCGCGGCAATCAGCGACTGCACCGCCGCCCTGCGCGCCAACCCGCGCAACCTATCAGCTTACCGCGTCCGCGCCCAAGCGCACCGCGCCAGCGGCGATGCTGCCCGTGCCGCTGCTGACTACGCGGCTTACCTGCGGCTCTCCAGCGATTTCTATATCCGCGACCGCGCTGAGATCGAAACCGAGCTGGCTGCGCTGCACCAACAAAGCGCCGCCACCTGATCACACTTGGACTTACTCCACCCTTGACCCCTGCCCTGCGTTTTGCGACGATAACAACGTCAACACAGGAGCAGATAACCGCATGCGAGTGGGTGTGCTGGCGCTTCAGGGCGCCTTCATTGAACACGAAGCCAAACTGCGGGAGCTGGGCGCGCAGCCGACGCAGGTGCGCCTGCCGCAGCAGTTAGACAACCTGGACGGCCTGATTATCCCCGGCGGCGAAAGCACAACCATCGGCAAGCTGGCTGTCAGCTACGGCTTGATCGAGCCGCTGCGGGCCTTCGCTGCCAGCCGGCCTACTTGGGGCACGTGCGCCGGCATGATCTTCCTGGCGCGTGACATCGGCATTGACCGCCAGCCGATCCTGGGCGTGATGGACATCGTCGTTAACCGCAATGCCTTCGGCCGCCAGGTGGACAGCTTCGAGACTGACCTTGAGGTTGCCGGGCTGGAGGGCGGGCCGTTTCACGCCGTTTTTATCCGCGCGCCCGTCGTCACAGCAGCCGGCCCCGATGTAGATATTTTGGCGCGTTTAGCCGACGGCCGCATCGTCGCCGTGCAGCAGAATCACCTGCTCGCTACGGCTTTTCACCCCGAACTGACCCCCGATTTGCGGCTGCACCAGCGCTTTCTGCATCTTATTGACTCAGGGGGTAAATGACTGATAATAGCAGTAGCGCACCGCTTTTTTCCCTGTCCACACGCACATCAGGTGTTAGAATAGCGGCGCTTGTTTTGGGGTCACACATGCGAGGACAACGACATGGTTGCAAAGCCATTTCTATTGGCCGACGACATTGACTTCGAGGACGACCTGCCTGAAGAAGACGAGGAAGCGCTCGAAGACGGCGAGGAAGACATTGACTTCGAGGACGAGGATGAGTTCGACGAAGACGACATGCTTGATCCTGCAGAGCTTGATCCTGCAGAGGAAGAACTGGCTGATGTCGATGACCTTGAGGACGAGGACGAGATCGAGGACGAAGGCTACGATATCAGCGAGTTCGAAGACGAGGACGACGATCTCTACGACGACGAGGATGACCTGTACTTTGACGACGAGGATGACGAGGACTACGACGAAGACGCCTACGAGTATTAATCCCAGCTAGCGCTGGCTTGTTCTGACGCTGGTAATGAGACCCCCTAAATGCCCGTTGCATTTTAGGGGGTTTACAGCCTCTTAAGCTGGTGTACAATCTGCATGCCGGGCAGCAGCCATCCGGCACAGTGTTGGTTTTTTTAGAGAAAGCCGCATGTTCGAAAGCAGCAGTACCCAAGAACAGGTGCCGCCCTTACCTGGCGGCAATAACACAGGTTAACGCCCCCCTGCTGCGCGTCACTGCCGGGGGAAGCGCACCTGCGTTATTGCCGTCCCTGGCCCTCCGCTAGGGAGTCCCCCCCGGTAAAACAGGCTCTGTTCACACAATCACAAAAACCCGTGTAGGGCTTGCTGGCCAGGAGCTGGCGCGCCTGGCCCTCAGTTGTGTACGGAGGACCTGACCATGTACAAACTTTTCCCGCAAGATCGCACTGCCGTGCCTGTCGTCCGCGCTCGTCTGCAGCCGCTGCGCACGCTTAGGGGGTGACAGATGTCCATCTATCTTGAAGCCCTTGAGACACAGGTACGCGAGGCGCTGGACAGCGAGAACCTGGAAAGCCTGCGCCCCATCCTGGCGGACCAGTACGCCGCCGACATTGCCGATATCCTGGAGCGCCTGGACGACGAAGACAAGCTCAAGGTCTTCGGCTTGCTGGAGCCTGAGCTGGCTGCCGAAGTGCTGGACGAAACCGGCTCAGAAGCGACCCGCAGCCTGCTGCGCCAGCTCTCTGCTGAGCAGGTGGGCGACCTGCTCGACCAGATGCCGATGGACGACGTCCTCGAAATCCTCACCGAGGACGTGCCCGAACGGCAGGAAGAGCTGCTGGCCGCCATGGAGCCGGAGGATGCCGCCGAAGTGCGCGACCTGCTCCAATACCCGGAGCACAGCGCAGGCCGTCTGATGACGCAGAAGTTCGTGCGCATCCCGCCCAACATCACCGTCAGCCAGGCGCTGCAGCACCTGCGCCGCGTGGACGACGAAGTGGAGACGGTCAACGACCTGTACGTCCTTAACGGCGGCAGCCGACTGGTCGGCGTGGTGTCGCTGCGCGAAGTCGTCACCAGCCCGCCGGAGCGCCGCGTCAGCGAGATAATGGAAACCGACGTGATCACGGCGTCGCCTGAAACCGACCAGGAAGAGGTGGCGCGCATGATTGCCCGCTACGACTTCCTGGCAATGCCGATTGTGGCCGACGACGGCCGGATGCTGGGCATCGTCACAGTAGACGACGCCATTGACGTGCTGGCAGAGGAACACACCGAGGACATGCTGCGCCTCGGCGCGGTCAGCGACGGCGCGCTGTTCGACCAACCGTACTTCACCGTGTCGCTGCTGCGCGTGCTGCGCAGCCGCTTTGGTTGGCTGCTGCTGCTCTTCCTGGCGGACACCCTCACTGGCAACGTCCTGCGCCTCTTCGAGGATCAGTTGGCTGCTGTTGTCGCGCTGTCCTTCTACATCCCGCTGCTGATCGGCACGGGCGGCAACACCGGCTCGCAAACGGTCTCGACGATCATTCGCGGGCTGGCTGTGGGCGATATTCACCTGTGGGATACCTGGCGGGTGCTGCGCCGCGAGCTGCTGGGCGGCCTGCTGCTGGGAACGGCCCTAGGTGTCGTGGCCCTGATCCGCTCCTACACCTGGGATTACGATATACACATCGCCCTAGTTGTGGGCCTGACAGTGGTGGTGATCTGCGCCTGGTCGAATCTGGTTGGTTCGTTCATCCCGCTGTTGGCGCGCCGCTTCAGGATTGACCCAGCAGTTGTGTCTGCGCCGCTGATCACGTCAGTGGTGGATGCCACCGGCCTGTTTATCTACCTCACCATCGCCCGCATTGTTCTGGGCATTTAGTGCGCGCTTATCTGAACTGACGCAGGGCAGCCACACAGACAACACAGGCTGCCCTGCAAACTGGCCTCAATCCACCGGAAAAACCTTGCCGGGGTTGAGGATGTTGTTGGGGTCAAGCGTCTGCTTGAGGGCGCGCATCACCTCCAGCGCGGCCCCGTGTTCTTCTGGCATATACTTGGCCTTGCCAATGCCGACGCCGTGCTCGCCGGTGCAGGTCCCGCCCAGCTCCAGCGCCTTGCGCACGATCATGCCGTTGATCGCCTGCCGCTGCGCGTACTCCTCCGGGCTGGCAAAAGGGAACTCCACGTGGATGTTGCCGTCGCCAGCGTGGCCGATCATGTAAGCGGTGACGCCGTGCTCGCGTTTGAGCTGCTCGATGTAGCCAATCAGCTCTGGGTAGGCGCTGATGGGCACGGCTACGTCGTTGATGAAAAAGCCCTTCTCTGAGTACGTGCGCACCATAATCTCGTATGACGAGTGGCGCGCGTGCCACAGCTTCTTGCGCTCGGCGGTGTCGGTCGTGGCGCGGAAGCTGACCGCGCCCAGCTCGGCACAGATGTCGCGCACGGTCTCCAGGCCCAGGTTCAGCGCCGTTTCGTGCGCCGCGTGGAACTCCATGAACAGCGTCGGGCGATCGGTCAGGTCCACTCCTTCGGCCTGGCGCAGCATAGCCGCGTGGGCCGCGTCAATCAGCTCCAATGCCGCCGGCTCCAGGCCGCTGCCGCGCACCGCGACAACAGCTTCCACTGCCGTCTCGACGGTCTCAAAAGCGGCCAGGGCCGCGCCCATGTACGGCGCGATCGGCACCAGCTTGAGCGTCGCCTCAGTGATAATCCCCAACGTGCCCTCGCTGCCCACGAACAGGTGCAGCAGGTCGTAGCCGGCTGCCTGCTTGACCGAGCGCGACCCCACACGGATCAGCCGGCCGTCGGCCAGCGCCACCTGCATGGCCAGCACGTTGTCCTTGCTGGCCCCGTACTTCACCGTGCGGATGCCAGCAGCGTTGTTGGCCAGCATCCCGCCAATGGTGGCGTTCGCGCCGGGGTCAGGCGCGAAGAACAGGCCGCAGCGCGCCAGCTGTTCGTTCAGGTCTTTGTGGCACACCCCTGGTTGAACGGTCACCTGGAAGTCGTCGGCGTGGACGGCGAGCACGCGGTTCATACGCTCGAACGACATCAGCACGCCGCCGTACAGCGGAATCGGGTTGCCCTCCAGCGACGTGCCCACGCCCCACGGGGTGACAGGGATGCGACGCGCGTTGGCCAGCGCCAGCGCCGCCGCCACCTGCTCGGCCGCGCGCGGCCAAACCACGACCTCGCCGTGGCAGCCGGGGTGGTGTGATTGGTCGCGGGCGTGCAGCTCCAGGTCGGCCTGGGCCGTGCTGACGTAGTCAGCGCCGAAGATGTCGGCCAGGGCCGCCACGGTGTCCGGCGTAACGGGCGCGTAGGCAGTGGTTTTGATCATCGGTAAGCGTCCTTAGTGTCATAAGCCAGTATCAGACAGAGAAGCGGCTGCGCAGGCGCACAGCGGCTCCTGTTCTGTGGCTGACCTGTCAGCAGTCGTTGATTGTAGCGCGGCCGCGTGTATAATGCCTGCGCGAAACGGCTGAAAAAGCGGGCACACGGCATGGACTTCTCCGGCATCAAAGCGGTTATCTCCGACATGGACGGCGTGCTGTGGCGGGGCGACACAGCGCTTCCTGGCCTGCGCCTGTTCTTTGACACCCTGCGGGCGCGCGGCCTGCCATTCGCCCTGGCAACCAACAACAGCAGCAAAACTCAGGCCGATTACGTGCGCAAGCTGGCCCGGCTGGGCGTGCCCGGCGTGCCTGAGACAGCCATCATTACGTCCGGCACGGCCACCGCCGACTACCTGCGCGCCCACTACCCGCCCGGCGCGCGCGTGCACGTCTTCGGCGCGGACGGCCTGCGCGCCGTGATCGCCGCCGCTGGCTTCACGCTGGCCGACTCTGATGTGCAAGCAGTTGTGGCTGGCCTGAAGTGGGACCTGACCTACGACGACCTTAAGCGCGCCAGCCGCCTGATTATGGCCGGGGCCGATTTCATCGGCACGAACCCAGACGCGACCTTCCCCCTGCCAGACGGCCTGGCCCCCGGCGCGGGCAGCATGATCGCTGCGCTGCGGACTGCCAGCGGGCGCGAACCCATCATCGTCGGCAAGCCGCACGCGCCGATGTTTGAAGCGGCGCTGGCCGCGCTGCACAGCGCGCCGGCCGAAACGCTGATGATCGGCGACCGCCTCGACACCGACATCGCCGGCGCTGCGGCCTGCGGCCTGCGCACAGCCCTGGTGCTCACCGGCGTCTCGACTGCGGCGGACCTCAACGGCAGCGCACAGCCAGACGCTGTGTTCGACAGCCTGCCGGCGCTGGTGGAGGCGCTGACTGCGGCATGAACAGGCCGCACACCCTGACTCGGCGGGCTTTCCTGGCGCTGGCCGCCGGCCTCTCTGGCGCGGCGGCGCTCCGCCCGCTGCGCGCCCAGGATTGGAGCGAGGAAGCGCCCATCGCCGCCAGCATCCGCGCTGATCTGGAAGCCTTCATCGGCAGGCGCAGCATGGCGCTCGATTTCCGCTGCATTGACAGCGCCTACGCCGAACGCTTCCGCATCCAGATCAACGCCGACAACCTGATGCCCGTGGCAAGCTGTTTCAAGGCTTTCGCTGTCCTGTATTACTACCTTAACACGCCGGCTGCCGACTGGAACGACGGGCCAGGCACGCCGCTCTACCGCATGGCTGTCTACAGCGACAACCGCGCCACCGGTGTGGTGCTGGCCGACACGGCCGAGCGCGTGCCCGGCCCGGAGAACGCCATCGTCAAGTTCAACGACTTCCTGCGCGGCACGATGGGCTTGACCAACGGCCTGCACACCTGGAATCACCCAGGCAGCCCGACTGTTGGCCTATCCGATCCGCGCTTTGCTCCCTCAGCCGTAAACGGGCGAGTGGTGCTGGTGCGCGGCAGCGCGTACCAGGTGGACAATGTCTTTACGGCCAGCGACCTGGCGCGCGGCCATGACTTCATCCTGCGCGGCGAGCACTTTACCCGCTCCGAGACCTTCCGCCAGGCCGCCCGCGCGACCAGCGCGCTGCTCAGCATCCCCGCCACCGACATTGACTACGTCTCGCCTATCGAGCGCGTCTACCCGCTGGGCTACACGGGCAAGGACGGCGTGCTGCCCACTGACATGATCGCCACTGGGCGCGTCATCAACGATGCCGGCGTAGTGCGCGCCGGCGGCAGCCGCTTCATCATCGCGTTTATGTCTGCTGGCGAAGGCGACATCAACGCGCTCAACGCCCTGGCTGAGGTGGTGCGCCAGATAGAGGTCTATACGGCGTGGGCGGCTGCAAACGGCGGGGCGTGAACCTTTAGGGGCTGCTGGCCGCGCGATGCGCCAGCCGGATCGGCTCCGGCAGGCGGCAGCGCGGCGCGCACGCCAGCACTAGCGCCACCGCTGACTCCAGGTCAATTCGGTGGCCGGGCGAGATGTACAGCGGCTTGACGTTGTCCCGCGTGCGCAGCGCCACACCCACCTGCTCGCCGCGGTAATAGACGGGGCTGCGCGCACCGCGCGCGGCAGCCGGCGGGTCATACGCGCCCACTAGGTGCGTTTTGCCGCAGCCGACCGTAGGCCGGTTCAGCCACAGCCCCAGGTGCGCTGCAATCCCCAAACGGCGCGGGTGCATGATGCCCATGCCGTCGAATAGAAAAGCGTCTGGCTCGGTTTGCAGACGGGCGAAAGCCGTTTCCAGCACCGGCCCCTCGCGAAAGCTGAGCAGGCCGGGGATGTAGGGAAACGGTGTCGGCTGTGCGGCGGTCACAGTCTCCACCTGCTCCAGGCTGGGAAACCTCACCACAACCACTGCCGCCCGCGAGACGTTGTCTTTAACGCTCACATCCACGCCGGCGACCAGCTGCACGCGCTCAAGCGCCAGCGGCGGGCCGGTAACGATCTGCGCCGCCAGCTGCTGCTGCAGCGCGATAGCGGCCTGGGGCGTCAGATTCCAATCGTGCAAATGTGATAGTTGCATGGCTGCAGTGTAGCGCAGGCGGCCAGACGCAGCAAACAAAAAAAACCGGGGCGCGTGCGCCCCGGTGTGCGTCTTCGTTTTGAACTGGCCGGCTTCAATCGCTGGCGTTGTCCTCAGACAGGCTGAGCAAAGCGGTGGAGATCTTCGGCTGGCGGGCCTTCTCATCGTCCTTGCCGAAGCGGATGATCTCGCCGTTTTCGGCGATGGCCTCCACCGCCAAGCCTAAACTCTGCAGCTCCTTCACCAGCACGCGGAAGCTGGTGGGAATGCCCGGCTCTTCAATCGGCTCGCCCTTGACGATGGCCTCGTAGGTCTTAACGCGGCCCTGCACGTCGTCAGACTTGACCGTGAGCATCTCCTGCAGCGTGTAGGCCGCGCCGTAGGCCTCAAGCGCCCAAACTTCCATCTCGCCGAAACGCTGGCCGCCGAACTGGGCCTTGCCGCCCAACGGCTGCTGCGTGACCAGGCTGTACGGGCCGGTAGAGCGGGCGTGCACCTTGTCCTCCACCAGATGCGCCAGCTTGAGCATGTGGATGATGCCCACTGTTACAGGCCGGTCGAACGGCTCGCCGGTACGCCCGTCGTAGAGCGTCTGCTTGCCATAGATGGGCACAGGCCGGCCGGTGCGCAGCATGACGCGGTCGGCGTAGCTGAGCAGGTCTCTGCCGCTAACTTCCGCAGGGACGTGCGTTTGATAGTAATACGGGTCGGCCCACTGCATCCACAGGCGCAGCGCCACGTCGGTGGCCAAGGCGTCGCGGCGGCGGCGCTCCGACAGCGGAACGCCAGTGGTGTCGAACAGCAGCACGTCGTCCGGGTTGATGCCGCGCTCGCGCAGCCATTCGTTTAGCACAGCGCGGCGGGCGTAGGTCACGTTGGTCAGCAGCTCGTCCGGCTCGTAGGCGCCGCTGTGGCCAAGCCACTCGTGGATGTAGAGCCGGCGCACTTCATCGTCGTCCTCCAGCTCGTCGGGGTGATACTGGAACTGTTTGATCCACTCCCAAGCGCGCTCGGTGATATCGGCCCAAGCGCGGTCAATCATCCAAGCGCGGCCCAGCTCGGCGCGGATTTCGTCCTCTTTGGCGCCGTCAAACACCGGGGTAATGGCGCGGAAGCCCAAGCGCTCGGCAGCCCAACCCAGGTGAATCTCCAGCACCTGACCGATGTTCATGCGGCCCGGCACGCCCAGCGGGTTGAGGATGATCTCTATAGGGCGGCCATCTTCCAGATACGGCATGTCCTCGATGGGCACAATTTTTGAGATCACGCCTTTGTTGCCGTGACGGCCGGCCATCTTGTCGCCCACAGTGAGCTTGCGCTTCTGCGCCACGCTCACGCGCACCATCTTCTCGACGCCGGCCGGTAGGTCACGATGTTCCTCGCGGGTGAAAGTCTTAACGTCTACTACCTTGCCCTTCTCGCCGTGAGGCAGGCGCAGCGACGAGTCCTTGACTTCGCGCGCTTTCTCGCCGAAGATGGCGCGCAGCAGCTTCTCCTCCGGGCTGAGTTCTTTCTCGCCCTTGGGGGTGATCTTGCCAACCAGGATGTCGTTCGGCCCCACTTCTGCGCCGATGCGCACAATGCCGAACTCGTCCAGGTCCTTGAGCGCGTCCTCGCCCACGTTGGGGATGTCGTAGGTGATCTCCTCTGGCCCCAGCTTGGTGTCGCGCGCCTCAATTTCGTGCTTCTCGATGTGGATGCTGGTGAACTTGTCCTCGCGCAGCAGCGCCTCGCTGATCAGCAGCGCGTCCTCGTAGTTGCCACCGTCCCACGACAGGAACGCGCCCAGCACGTCGTGGCCCAGGGCCAGGTTGCCGTGATCGGTAGAGGAGCTGTCGGCAATCACCTGCCCCTTGTGGATAAACTGGCCCTTGAACACCACTGGGCGCTGGTCAATGCAGGTGGACTGGTTGGAGCGGTTGAACTTGCGCAGGCGGTAGATGCGCTCCTCGCCCTGCGGGCTGCGCACCACGATGCGGTCGCCCTGCACGCTGATTACCTCGCCGTCGTCGTCGGCCACCAGCACTTGGCCGCTGTCATAGGCGGCCTGCCCTTCCATCCCGGTGCTGACAATCGGCACATCTGGCTGGAGCAGCGGCACGGCCTGGCGCTGCATGTTCGACCCCATCAGGGCGCGGTTGGCGTCGTCGTGCTCCAGGAAGGGGATGAGGGCGGCGCTGATGCCCACGATCTGGCGCGGCGCCACGTCCATGTAGTCTACGCGCTGCACCGGCACCACGTCGAACTTCTGGTTGTAGCGGGCGGCGATGCGCTTGTTAACGAACTGCTTGAGGTCATCAAGCTGGGCGTTAGCCTGGGCGATGACGAAGTTGTCTTCCTGGTCTGCCGAGAGGTACACGATCTCTGAGCTGACGAACGGTATGACTGGCACGCGCTCGATGCCGGCCTGCGCCAGCTTGCGCGCCAGGTCGCGGTCAACAACAGCGCCCTCCTCCGCCAGCGTGCTGCCCTTGGCGTCCAGCACGTCGTCGCGGATCGTGCGGCCGATAATGGCTTCATCGGTAGGAGCTAGGAACTTGATGACCTCCATGTACGGGGTCTCAACAAAGCCGTACTCGTTCACACGGCCGTAGCTCGCCAGCCGGCCAATTAGGCCGATGTTTGGGCCTTCCGGCGTCTCAATAGGGCAGATGCGCCCGTAGTGGCTGTGATGCACGTCGCGCACATCGAAGCCGGCGCGTTCGCGGCGCAGGCCGCCGGGGCCAAGCGCCGACAGCGTGCGCTTGTGCGTCAGCTCTGCCAGCGGGTTGGTCTGCTCCATGAACTGCGAAAGCTGCGACGAGCCGAAGAACTCGCGGATAGCGGCCACGATCGGGCGGATGTTAATCAGCGCCACCGGAGTCAGGTTGTCGGACTCGCGGATGGACATGCGCTCCTTGACGACGCGCTCAGTGCGGCGCAGGCCGATGCGCAGCTTGTTCTGGATCAGCTCGCCCACCGTTTTGACGCGCCGGTTGCCCAGGTGGTCAATGTCGTCTGGGTTGGCCTGGTTGGTGTTGATGGCAATCATGCGCTCAACGACCTTGATGATGTCCATCTTGGTCACGGTGCGCACGCTGCGCGGCACAACGTTGTCGATGCGCAGGCGCTGGTTGAGCTTGTAGCGGCCCACGCGCTCCAGGTCGTAGCGCCGCTGGTCGAAAAGCTGGCTCTCCAAGTATTCGCGGGCGTTTTCGAGCGTAGGCGGGTCGCCAGGGCGCATGCGGCGGTAGAACTCCAGCAGCGCTGCCTCGGCAATTGTCTGGTCGCGCTTGAGGTCCCAGGCCGGCTCCATCTTGATGGTGCTGGGGATAAACAGCCGGTCGGGGTCTACGTCAACATCGGCGTAGAGCGCCAGCAGCTCCTCGTCGCTGCCAGTTTGAATGGGGCACAGCGCCGGATCCATGTGGTCATCTACGGCGGCCAGCGCCCGCAGCAGGATAGTCACCGGCACAGTGCGTTTGCGGTTGAACTTGATGATGAGGTAGTCGCTCTTGCGCGTCTCGAACTCCATCCACGCGCCGCGGTCCGGGATCAGCTTGGCGTTGGCCATGCGGCGGCCTGTGGTGCGGTCCTCCTCGGCGTCAAAGTAGACGCCGGGCGAGCGGATCAACTGGCTGACGACCACGCGCTCCGTGCCGTTGATGATGAAGGTGCCCTTTTCCGTCATCAGCGGAAAATCGCCCAGGAAGATGTCGGAGCGGACGATCTCCTCACCAGCTTCGCGGTTAACCAGCGCCACGCGCGCGTAGAGCGGGGCGGCATATGACATATCGCGCTCCAGGCACAGCTCCTCGCTGTACTTGGGGTCCTCGAACCAGTAGCCCAGACCCAGTTCTTGCGCTTCGCGACTGTTGCCCGGCAGATACAGCTTGAGGTTGCCGTTGAAGCTCTCGATAGGACTGATCTCATCGAACAGCTCCGCTAGGCCCTGCTCGCAAAACCACTTGAAGGACTGAAGCTGCACCTCGATCAGTGACGGCAATTCCTGCACGTCGGGGGTCCGTGCGTAATTCTTGACATCGTACCGGTTTAGCACAGTACACCGCTCCTCGCATCACACTTGCCACAGGAAGGACGGGCCAGATCAGCACAACGCAAACAGGGGCGCTGCGGCGCGCCCCGCTCGGGGTCCGACATGGCTTGGCGTAGAACAGATCCCATTCAGTCGAGATGACCAGTTAGAGGTTGTGCGAATGGGTATTATAGGCCCCTTTATTGCCGCTTGTCAAGCATCTCACGCGGGACAAAAACCAGCAGCCGGCCCCGAAAGCGCTTTCGCTCTGGGGCTATTGACACGCTTATTCACTTTCTGCTACCGTGGAAACAGCGAGTAAACAGGCGAGAAATACCTATGTCTAATCGCTACGCGGTGGCCAGCCCGCGCACCAGCGCCGTCAGCGCCCCAATTCTGTCCGCGGATGACGCGCGTCTGATTGCGCGTTTCTTCCAGGTGCTGGCCGATCCGACGCGCGTGCGCATGGTCAGGGCGCTGGCGCAGCAGGAGTGGTGCGTTTCCGATCTCACCCAAGCGCTGGGCATGGATCAGCCTGCGGTCTCGCACCAGCTTAAGTACCTGCGCGAGATGGGACTGGTCCGCCGCACCAAAACCGGCCGCCATGTCTATTACACGCTGTCCGACACCCACCTGCGCGATATCCTCATCAGCAGCATCCAGCACCTGGAGTGCTGCGCCAGCGGCTGAGCCTCACCCGGTGATCGGCAGGTTCCACAGGCTGCTCACCGCCACCCAGCCTCGGTTGACCCAACCGATCGTCCCGCCCACGTTGAGCTGCACCCACGTGCCGGCGGCGTTGCGGCCAACCGCCGGGAATGTCTGCCCGCGGCTGATAATCGTCAGTATGGGGAAAGTGGGGCCGGGGCCGCTGCGCACGTTGAGAAAGTAAGCTGTCACGGTCGCTGTCGCCAACGGCGGCACGGGGTTGGTGCTGGGGTCTGTGATTGGCGCCAGCGCGGCGTTGGGCGCGAACACGTAGCGGCTGTTCACCCAACCGACAAGGCCGTTCACGTTGAGCTGCAGCCAGCTTGTGTCGGCGTTGCGGCCCACCACCGGGAACGTCTGCCCCTGGCTGATGCGCGTCAGCACAGCGCCGGTAAACGGGTTGGGGATGGCGCGCACGTTGAGAAAATACGCCGTCACAGTTGCCGTGATGCCCGCTGGCGGCTGCGGAATGATGCCGCCAGAGCCGTCGGTGATGGGCACGCCGGCGACGTTCTGTGCAAAAACATGGGCGCTGTTCACCCAGCCGACGATCCCGTTGACGTTGAGCTGCAGCCAGCTGAAGTCGGCGTTGCGGCCCACCACCGGGAATGTCTGCCCACGGCTAATGATTGTCAGTACCGCCCCGGTGAACGGGTTGGGCGCGCTGCGCACGTTCAGAAAGTGAGCCGTTACTGTCGCCTGTGGAACGCCGGGCTGCCACTGCGCCGCCGGGCCAAGACTGTCTGTCGGGCCGCTCGCCAGCGCTGCTGCCGGCACGGCGCTCAGGCCAGCCAGCAGCAGCGCCCCTACTATCGCAATCGCCAAAATACGCTGCATTGTCCTCGCCTCCCCACCACACTGCTCGCTGGTGTGATAATTACAGTATACAACGAAGGCCGGTGCGGGCCGGATGACGCGTCTGCGCCGCCGCCGCAACGACTGCCTGACGGTAGTGTTGGAATCCCTTAACCCTCGCAGGCGGTGGCTGGCCGGCGCGTGTGCGTAGGGCAGCGGTGCGCCTATGCGTGAGGCAGCGGCGTGCAGTTTGTGACATACTGGCGATTCAGGTGTAGGGTAATGTTCGAGGAGAGAAGCTTCACATGAGAGCTGTCACAATCACCCGTTTTGTCCTGCTGGTCGCCGTTGTGCTGCTGGCGCTGCCTGCTGCCGCTCAGATGAGCGTCCCGGCCTACGCCGCCGTCACCACGGGCGGGCTTACCTTGTTCGACGCGGATCAGATCGTGGAGATCGCCACGCCGCCGCACCGCGCTATCTTCCGGCCCACCTGGAGTCCCGACGGCGCAAAGCTGGCGTACATCATTTCCGACGACGGCTGGGCGCAGCACCTTGTTGTGTCGGACACCGCAGGCGGCGTGTTCACGCTAGAGGCTGGACCGCTGGAGGCCGGGTTCCCGCCCGCCTGGACGCCTGACGGTGACATCATCTACATCGGCCAGGGCGAGTTCCCGACCGATGCCAACGATCCGTATTTGGCAAGCGTTAAGCGCATCAAGCCGGAGGCCGACGCCCAGCCAGTGACAATTGGCAAGTTCGCTTTCGTGGTTGGCTGCGGCGGTGGTTCGCCCCTGCCCACCGACTGGCAGTACTGGTCTGAGGCTGGTTTCGGCGGCGCGAACCTCACGCTGGCGTGGACGGACTACGGCCTGCTCCACAGCACGCAGTGCAGCGGCCTGGGGCTGGCGCTGCTCGACCTGAACACCGGCGACGACATTTCGCTCCAGGGCGAACTGCCGCAGTCAGTCAACGATCACGCGCAGTCCGGCATCGGTCGCGCGGCGCTCTCGCCCGACGGCCAGCAGGTGGCAGCGGTTCACTGGATGTACACCGAAACCGGCCCGGTCTACGAGCTGGTGACGGCGGACCTGGCAGCGCGAACAGTGACGACTATCCCGACAGCAGTCGAACCGGATCAGGTGGCCTGGGGGCCGGAAGGCACCATCTTCTTCAGCGCCCGCGCCTACGTGCGCGACGTGCTGGCCGACTACTCGCGGGATGAGCTGGCCGCGCTCAAACCGGTGATTGACCCGACCATCAGCCTGTCAGGCTACGAGGTCAGCATCCACCAGGTTGAACCAGCTACCGGCAGCAGCCAGATCGTCTACAGCGGCGACGCCTACGCCATCGGACGCATGGCGCTGGCCGCCGACGGCCAGACGCTGCTGTTCAGCCAAATACCGAATCTAGACGGCTGGGTGCAAGCCATCGTTGACGGGCGGCTGGACCCGCTGGCTGCGGATGCTGACCACCGCGCCTACGTGCCCATCGCGCTGCTCATCCTCAGGCTGGGCAGCGGCGAGGACGCCGCTTTCGACGGCTACCGGTCGCAGTTCGCGCTGCGCCCCGCCTGACGCAGCCACCTGAACTGTCTCGCGCCCCGGCTTTTGCGTCTGCACCGGGGCGCGTTTTTTGTTTATACTGGGCGCGTTTAGCCGGCGCAGCACACCGCGAGAGAACGCCATGCGACTGGGAATCATCGGCCTGCCCAACTGCGGCAAGACCACGATCTTCAACGCCCTCACCGGCAGCAGCCTGGAAACCGGCGCGGTGTCTGGCGGGCGTTTTGAGGTTCACACCGCTGTGGTCAACGTGCCCGATCCGCGCGTGGACCGCCTCAGCGCGCTGTACAAACCGCGCAAGACCACCTACGCTCAGGTCACTTACGTGGACATCGCTGGCCTGGACAAAGGCGTGTCCGAGGGCGGCCTAAAAGGCCAGTTCCGCAACGAGCTGGCTCAGGTGGACGGCTATCTGCACGTCGTGCGCGCCTTCGCCGATGAAGCAGTGCCCCACCCCTACGAAGCTGTGGACCCCGCCCGCGATCTCGACATCCTCGACGCCGAGTTCCTGCTCACCGACCTCATCACCGTCGAGAACCGGCTGAACAAGCTCCAGGCTGAGCTGCGCGTGAAGGGTCGCGGCGTGGATCCAGCCGTGCCGGCAGAGGTCGAACTCATGGAAATGTTCAAAGCGCAGCTTGAGGCAGAGCGCCCGCTGCGCGACCTCGACCTGACGCCCGACCAGCGCAAAGCGGTGCGCGGCTACGGTTTTCTCACGCTCAAGCCAGCGCTGATCGTGCTTAACACAGGCGAGAACCAGCCAGATATCGCTCTTGATTACGATCACGCCCACACCCGCGTCGTTGCGCTGCAGGGCAAGATCGAGGCTGAGATCGCCCAGCTTGACCCCGACGACGCCGCGCTCTTCATGGCTGAGTACGGCATCGCCGAGCGCAGCGCCGCCCGCGTCATTCGCCTGTCTTACGAGCTGCTGGCAATCCAGTCGTTCTTCACGGTGGGCGAGGACGAGGTGCGCGCCTGGAGCATCCCAGTGGGCGCGACCGCGCCCGAAGCGGCCGGAGTCATCCACAGCGACCTGCAAAAAGGCTTCATCCGCGCTGAGGTCATGAAGTACGACGATCTGCTGGCGGCGGGCAGCGAGGCCGCGCTAAAAGCGGCGGGTAAATTCCGGCTGGAGGGCAAGGAGTACGTCGTCAAGGACGGCGATATCGTCCACATTCGCTTCAACGTGTAACGCGCGGCGGGCAGGCGTGGGCACAGCGTTCTCCGCACGGCTTGGACAAGCGGCGTCTTTCCGCCTATAGTAGAGGCGTTACCGATGAACACGCGCACCACGCCAGGCAAACGCCCATGCGCCGCTTCTTCTTTCCCCTGCTCTTGTTACTGGGAACCGCTGTGCCGGCGCTGGCTCAGACGCCCGCGCCCGATTACAGCATCCGCGATGTCCGGCCGGCCCGCTACGACCCAGCCACCGGCGAGATCACCGTCAGCTTCGACGTCGTCAACGCGGGCGGGGCTGCCGCTGTGCCCGCCACCGCCCTCGTCTACCTGGCAGACGGCACGGAAGTCGCACGCGGCTTCATCAACCCGCTGCAGCCCGACGCGCGCGTTACCGTCAACCTGACCTTCCGCGCCGCCGACTTTCCCGACGAATTCCCCCCCGGCAGCACACAATCGCTGCGCATTGCAGTCGGCCTGGACGAGGTCGAACCGTCCGGTGCCGAAACCGCCGGCGACAACCTGGCCCGCGTCAGCGTTTTCATCCCGGCTGAAGCAGCCGAGACAAACCCTGAGCCAACGCCCTCAGACGACGGCGCTTTGGACGTGCTGGGCATCGCGATTGACACGCGCAACCCCGTGACCACGGCGCTGCTGATCGCCGGCGCTGGCGCGGCTGTTGTGCTGCTGCTGATTGCGCTGCTGATCATCCGGCTGCTCACGCCGCGCCGCCCGCGCGACTTCGGCGCCTGGACACCGCCCTACGCCGGCCTGCCAGTCTATGACCCGCTGACCACAGCCGGGCGGCGTCAGGGCTGGCAGCCCTTCGCCCAGAACGACCAGCCGCCGCTGCCCACCGCCGGCGAGGGGGCAACGCACATTCGCAAACTGCTGGTGGGCAAAACCGGCGCCGGCCTGGAAAACTGGCGCGTGGCGGGGCTGCGCCTCAGCCAGTATGACCAGTACGGCCGCATCGCCCGCAGCGAGGTGATCGCGCCGCGCCGGCTGGCGCGGCGGCTGGATCGCGCCGCGCGCCAGAGGTCAAAACTGGACGCCGCCGGCCTGCTGCGGCGGGTGCGCCCAGTAGCCGGCGCGCTGGTGGGCCGCTTCCGCCGCCAGATCAACCAGCGCACCGCCATGCTGCCGGTGGCCCTCGACATTCGCTTTCAGGGCCTGCACGGCGAGGTGCGCATCGTCTTCGAGCTGTTCCACAACCAGCGCGGCCAATGGCGCATCGTGGATCAATGGGAGCCGGAAATGACAGTGACCGACAAGGTCATCCGCGAAAGCTACACCTACACCTTTCACGGCGCGCGCCCCAGCGAGACGCTCAAGGATTTCTACCCCCGCCTGCAGGACGACATCGCCCGCGCCCTGGCCGAGATGATCGCGCGCGCGCCGGCTGTTCTGCTCAGCCAGGACACGCCGACCCGCCCGCCCGACGCGCCGCCCAGGGGCGCGCTGTAGAGCGCCAACCACTGCGCAAAAAACAGGGCCGGGTTGTTATACTCGGCCCTGTTCATTCAGCTTTCGCTAAGTTGTCTACTCCGACGGCGGCAGCAGCACGGCGTCAATCACGTGGATGATGCCGTTAGAGGCCTGCACGTTGGTCAGCACGACGTTCACGCTGTCGTTGAGGACCACGTTGCCGTCGCGCACAGCAATAGCGATGTCAGCCCCTTGCAGCGTGGTGGCCTTCTCCAGCGTGACCACCTCTTCGGCGGGCACCACGCCGGACACCACATGGTACTTGAGGACGCTGGTGAGCAGCTCAGTGTTGCCCAGCAGCTCCTCAGCCGAGAGACCCAGCGCGGCCAGCGCAGCGGCGAAAGCGTCGTCGGTGGGCGCGAACACGGTGAACGGCCCAGCGAACGGATCGTTGAACGTGCCAGCCAGGCCGGCAGCGCCCAGCGCAGCCACCAGCGTGTTGAAGCTGCCGTTCTCAGCCGCCACTTCGGCGATTGTCGGGCCAGGGTCCTGCGTCACGCCCAGGGCCTGCGCCACCGACGGCGGGAGCAGCACCGCGTTGATGGTGTGGACGTAGCTGCCGTCAGCAGCCATGCGATCCGGCCGCAGAACGCGGGCAAAGCGGTTGATGATCGCGCCGAAGTCCGTCTTGGACGACGCGCGGAAGTCCAATGCATTGCCCTCCAGGGTGGGCAGGCGGCCGGCTGCGATCAGCTCGTCAACGCTGTAGCCGCCCGGCACGATGTGATAGAACAGAATCTGGCGCAGCAAATCCGGCTGGCCCACCACGTCCTGCACCGTCAGGCCCAGCGATTCGAGCGCGGCGGCGAAAGCGGAGTCGTTGGGGGCCAGAATGGTGACCTGGCCGGCCCCAGCCAGCGCCGACGGCGCGTCAATCGCCACAGCAGCGGCCAGCAGCGTGCTCAGGCGGCTGTCGCCAGCGATAATGTCGAGCACAGTATCAGCCTGCGGCACTGCGCCGACAGTCGTCTGCTCCGGCTCGGCTGGGGCTTCAGCCTCAGCCGGGGCCATCATCATACCCGCCACCGACGGCGGCAGCAGCACGGCGTCAATGGCGTGGATGATGCCGTTGGAGGCGGGCACATTGGCGGTCAGCACTTTAGTTGTGCCGTTCAGCTCAAGCGTGCCCTCCACAGAAAGCGCGATGTCCTCGCCCTGCAGCGTCGTCACCGACTCGGCGTTCACCAGCTCGCCCAGGGGCAGGCGGCCGCTGACCACGTGGTACTGCAGCACCTGCGTCAGCAGATCGGTGTTGGCCAGCAGTTCCGCAGGAGACACATTGAGCGCGGCCAGCGCGGCAGCGAAGGCCTCATCGGTGGGCGCAAACACAGTGAACGGCCCGGCGAACGGGTTGCCCAGCACATCGGACAAACCAGCAGCGCGCACAGCAGCCACCAACGTGTTGAAGCCATTCGCACCAGCCACGTCCACGATTGTTGGCTTAGCGGCGTTTTCAATGACTGACGGCGGCAGCAGCACGGCGTCAATGGCGTGGATGATGCCGTTGGAGGCGGGCACATTAGCGGTCAGCACTTTAGTTGTGCCGTTCAGCTCAAGCGTGCCCTCCACAGAAAGCGCGATGTCCTCGCCCTGCAGCGTCGTCACTGACTCGGCGTTCACCAGCTCGCCCAGGGGCAGGCGGCCGCTGACCACGTGGTACTGCAGCACCTGCGTCAGCAGATCGGTGTTGGCCAGCAGCTCCTCAGCCGACAGACCCAGCGCGGCCAGCGCGGCAGCGAAGGCCTCATCGGTGGGCGCAAACACAGTGAACGGCCCGGCGAACGGATCGTTCAGCACGCTGGATAAACCAGCAGCGCGCACAGCAGCCACCAGCGTGTTGAAGCCATTCGCACCAGCCACATCCAGAATCGCTGGGCCAGCTTCGGCGCGCGCAGCAGCGATTTGAGCAATCGCCGGCGGGAGCAGCACAGAGTCAACAGTGTGCAGCACGCCGTTGGTCGCGCGGGCATCTGGCCGGATGATCTGGACACTGCCGTTGAGCAGCGCGCCAAAACTAGCGGCTTCCGCCGTGATCGCCGAGCCTTCCAGCGTGGTCACGCTGCCCTGTGCCGCCAGCGCTTCAGCCGACAGGCCGCCAGGCACAACATGGTACAGCAGGATCTGCGTAAGCAGCTCGGAATTGGACAGCACATCTTCTGCCGTCACGCCCAGCGCGGCGAAGGCCGCTTCAAAAGCGCTGTTGTTGGGCGCAAAAACGGTGTACGGACCGCCGTTTGCCAGTTCGTCAACCAAGCCCGCTGCCTGCACCGCAGCCACCAGCGTGCTCAGGCGGCTGTTGCCCAGGGCCAGGTCAACCAGCGACTGCGTGCTGGCGCCGGGCATCATCGTCGGGACAATGACGAGCTGAGGCTCAGCCGGCGTGCCTACCGCCGCCACAAAGTAACTAACATCGGGGTCAATGCGGGTGTCTGGCAGGTCGAACAGCACCTGCGTTGGCGTATCAGGGCTGGTGGCAAGCTGGCGCGTAACGATTACGCGGAAGTCGTACACACCTGCCGGAACAGTCACCGTGAACTTGCCGTCGTTGCTGCCCAGTGAGCCTGGGAAGCCCAACACCTGAACAGCCGTAGCGCCGTTGGCCAGCACGTCAACCGGCGGCACGCCTTCGATGCCGTGAAACACCGTGACCCGGCTCTGGCCGGCGTCCAGACGGGCGTAATCCTCGACCAACACCGCCGGCTTCAGCGTGCCGCGGCCCAGCGAGCCAACCGCTGCCACCGTGATCCACCCACCAGCCGGCAGGTCGAAATTGGCCGGGCCGATAGCGGCCGCGCCGATGCCCGCGCCAGCCGGCGCAACCGCGACCTCATAGGTCCCCGCTGGCAGCTCAACCCAGTCGGTTACAGTGGGGAACGCCAGCCCTGTGATAGCCGCGTCGCCGTTGACGAAAACGTCCACAGCTGGCGTGTCCGGCGAAAAGTGGGCGACGCGAATCCTCACGCTGCCGCTGTCCTGCGCCATTGCCGGCACAAGCAGCAGCGTGAGCAGCGCCAGGAAAATCACTAGAAGTGTTGCCCTACGCATGCAGTCCTCCTTAAAAAAACCGTGGCAAGTAAAAAGTCAGGCAGGTGTGAAGATGTGAGCTGTTTAGAAAGTCGTGAACAACGTAGCTACCAGCCCCCCGGTTATCGTTTATGATAACCTTCGAAATTCACAGCGTCAAATTTACGCAGCAGAAATGAGCAAATAGTGAAAAGGGTGTGAACTATGAGTTAGGCCTAACTCAAGGTTCTATGAAGACCGGCCTGCGTCTAGTCTTCAGGCGGCATGTCATCATCTGGCGGCCCGCTGATGGCGTACAGCAGCACCCCCAGCGAGGCGATCAGAAACCCGCCTACCAGCCCAGCCGCCTGCCAGGGGCCGAAGTAGATATCGCTGGTGGCTGTGCGCGGGTTCGAACCGAAGCCGAGGATGTCGGCCATGGCTGCGAACCCAGCGAACAGCAGCCCTGTCATGGACAGACGCAGGCCGATCTGCTGGGCCAATGTGGACGGCTGGCGCGCGTAGAAGGTGTATTTTACGTAGATGAACGCACCGGCGATCAGCAGCGTGAAACCAGCCAGAATCAGCAGAAGCTGGACAATGCCGATACCGGGCGTGGGCGGTATGCCGGTAACGCCGGGAAACAGGCCCATGAAGGCCAGCACTGTTCCCAGCGCGCCCAGCGCAATCCCCACCTGTGCGACACGCCCCTCCATGGCTGCGCACTTATCCGGCGGGTAGCGCCTGGCGCAGCTTGCGCAGCATATTGCCGCCCAGTACCGCCTCGACGTCGGCGGCGCTGAAGCCGCGCGCCCGCAGCGCCGGCCCCAAGTTCCACAGGTCGCCTATTGTGTCCAGTCCTTCCGGGATGTCGTCCGCGCCGAAGCCGCCGTCGAAATCCGTGCCCAGGCCCACATGCGCGGCGCTGCCAGTGACCTGGCATATGTGGTCTATCACATCTAGAATGATCGTGAGCGGCGGGCGCGGGTCGCCGCGCCGCCAGTCGCTGGCCAAAAACCCGTTAAACGGCACAACGCCCATTACGCCGTCGCGCTCGGCCAGCCGCCGGATCATGTCGTCAGATAGATGCCTGTCGGTGGCGCAGAACTTGCGCGGGTTGCTGTGGCTGGCGATGATCGCCGTGCCTTCATAGCGATCCAGCGCCTCGAAAAAAGCTTCCTCGCTGGCGTGCGACAGGTCAAGCAACGCATTGAAGCTCGCCAGCACCTCCAGAAGCTCGCGGCCCAGCTTGGTGAGCGGGCCAGGCGCGCGCGTCCCGCCGCCGTAGCGCGTCGCCGTCCACGCCAGCCCGACCACGCGCACGCCGCGCTCATACCACTCCTCGAACTGCTGCGGCTCGATAATCGGGTCCGCCCCCTCCATCAGCAGCACCAACCCCTGAGCATGTTCCTGGAATGGGGTTCCATCGGCCCAGGTCGCCAGCACCGCGTCCAGCTCAGCCTGTGTGCGCACCAGCCGCACGCGCGGCGTGCTGTCGGCCAGGCGCTGATAATAGTCCAGCTGACGCAGCGCCTGCGTGTAAGCCTCGCGCTCGTCGCGGTAGGTGAGCGTGTCCCACGCGCCCATTTTGGCCGCCTCTGGCGCCACAAACAGCGTGGCGCACACCAGCCCCACGCGCCCCAGCAGCGCATCCGGCAGGCCTAGGATGGCGCGTCCTGCCCGGCTCACTGTTTCGGTGTCGCGCTCCAGACGCCGCGTCAGGCGCGCGCTGCGCGTGTAATCGCGGTCGAATGTCAGCGCGTTGTAAGCGATATCCTGGTGGGCGTCAACAATGATCACGTAGTTTCTCATCCGGGAGTCAGGAAAGAACGTTAGGATTGTAAGCAGGGCGCGGTAAAAAATCCAATAAACTCCCGGTGGACGTATTCCCCCAGTGAACGCAGAGCAGAGAGGAACGAACGCAGTGAAAACAGACAGCACACCAGGACAGGCGTCTGGCCGCAGCGCCAGGTCAGATATCCTCACGGGCGCGCTGGTCGGACTGCTGCTGGCCGCGCCCCTGCTGGCGCTCTTTTACCTGGGCTTCGCGCTGCTCGATCTGCCGTTCGTGCCGTTCGACATGCTGGACTGGGCAGCGCGCACGCTGCCTGGCGACGTGATCACCGTCGGCATCAACGCAATGGTAGCGCTGATCGGCGCTCTGCAGCTTGGCGAGACATCCAGCGTGGCCAAGACCATCGAACACATTATGGCGGTTGCCGGTCTGGCGCTGACAGCGGCCCTGGGCAGCGCGGCGCTGTTCGCCGTCCAGCGTGAGAGTCAGCCCGGCTACAGCCCGCTGCCCGGCGCGCTGCTGGGCCTGTTGATCGGCCTGCCGGCAGCGCTCATCAGCGGCAGCGTCAACTTTATCAGCCCAGCCGACCCGCTGACCCGCGCCGTCTGGATTATCGGCCTGTTCATCGGCTGGGGCGTGACAGTTCACTGGGCATGGGCGCGGCTGGCGGTAGCGCAGGCGCCGCAGCAGGCCGCCGCCAGCGACGTGACAGTGCTTGACCGGCGCGCTTTCCTGGTGCGGCTGGGCGGCGCGACGGCCGCGATCACCGTGGTGGGCGCAGGCCTGGGCAGCCTGCTCAACACGCGCGACGACGGCGGCCCGCTCGATGCTCTCCCCGGCAGCGATGCTGCGCTGCCGCCCGGCCTGCCCAACGCTGACGACCCGCTGCAGCCCGCGCCCGGCACGCGCCCGGAGTACACGCCGCTGGCCGATCACTACCGCATTGACATCAGCGCGCTGCCGCCGCGCATTGACGGCGCAGTCTACGCCCTGCCGATCACTGGCCTGGTGGACAGGCCGCTGGAGCTGACGCTGGACGACATCGCCGCCTACGAGCCGGTGGATCAGTTCGTCACGCTGTCGTGCATTTCCAATCCCATCGGCGGTGACCTGATCGGCACGACGCGCTGGACTGGCGTGCCCATGCGGCGCATCCTGGCCGACGCCGGCCCGCAGGAGGGCGCGCGCTACCTGCGCATCTACGGCGCTGACGGCTTCGATGAGACAGTGGACATCGCCTCAATCACGGCCGACCCGCGCATCATGCTCACCTACGCCTGGGACGGCCAGCCGCTGACGCAGGAACACGGTTTCCCCCTGCGCATCTACATCCCCAACGTCTACGGCATGAAGCAGCCCAAGTGGATCACGCGCATTGACGTCGTGGCCGATTACGAGGACGGCTACTGGGTGCGGCGCGGCTGGGACGAGGTCGCGCGCATGCAGGCTACATCGGTGATTGACACTGTGGCGGTGAACGCCGCCTACGACGACGGCAGCGGGCTGCGCGTGCCAATCGGCGGCATCGCTCACGCCGGCGCGCGCGGCATCGCTAAAGTTGAGGTGCGCGTAGACAACGGCGAGTGGGCAGAGGCGCGGCTGCGCCGGCCGCTGTCCGATACCACCTGGGTGATCTGGCGCTATGATTGGCCCTTTGTCGAAGGCACGCACACCTTCATTGTGCGCTGTGTCGAGACCAGCGGCGCGCCGCAGATCGAGACCAGCGCGCCGCCGCGCCCCAGCGGCGCTACCGGCCTCCACCGGCGTTCGGTGCGGGTCAGCGCGCCGGAAACCTGATCCGACACAGTGTACGATTTTCTCTCCTCTGATTGCGACATGGTGTACAATACAGTCACTCGACAGTGTCTGTTTTGCCCAGCTTTAGAGGGGAGAAAATATGCTTATTGGCATCCCAAGAGAAATCAAAGACAGCGAAAACCGGGTGGCTTTGCCGCCGCACGCCGTCCGCGAGCTGGTGCGCCACGGCCACCAGGTGCTGGTCGAGACCAGGGCCGGGGCCGGCAGCGCCTTCAGCGACGAGGAGTACGTGCGCGCTGGGGCCAAGGTCGTGTTCAGCGCCGCTGAGCTGTGGGGCCAGGCGCAGATGGTCGTCAAGGTCAAGGAACCGCTGCCCGCCGAGTACCCGTTCCTGCGCCCTGACCTGATCTTGTTCACCTACCTTCACCTAGCAGCCTCTGAAGAGCTGACGCGCCGATTGATTGACAGCGGCGTGATCGGGCTGGCGTATGAAACAGTAGAGGACCGCCACGGCCACCTGCCCCTGCTCCAGCCGATGAGCGAGGTAGCCGGCCGCATGGCGACGCAGATCGTCGCTCACTACCTGGAGCGCACCCACGGCGGGCGGGGCATCCTCATGGGCGGCATACCCGGTGTGCGCCCGGCCCACATCGTCATCTTGGGCGCGGGCACAGTGGGCACCAACGCAGCCCAGGTGGCGCTGGGCATGGGCGCGAACGTCACGCTGCTGGACATAAACATGGACCGTCTGCGTTATCTCTCCGAGGTGCTGCCAGGCCGCCTGACGACGCTCAGCTCTAACGCCACCAACATCGCCGAGGTGCTGCCCACCGCCGACGCGGTGATTGGCTCGGTGCTGATCACCGGCGCGCGCGCGCCGCGCCTGATCACGCGCGACATGCTGCCTGGCATGCAGGACGGCAGCGTGATTGTGGACGTGTCGGTGGACCAGGGCGGCTGCGTAGAGACGACGCGCCCCACCACGCACAGCGACCCGATCTATTTTGTAGACGGTGTGCTGCACTACGGCGTGGCCAACATGCCTGGCGCGGTGCCGCGCACGTCCAGCTTCGGCCTGGCCAACGCCACGCTGCCCTACATCATGCGCGTGGCCGATATGGGCCTGCACGACGCGCTGCGCAGCGATCCCGGCCTAGCCAAAGGCCTCAACGTTTACCATCAGCACGTGACGCACCCGGCAGTGGCCGACACCTTCGCCCTACCCGCCACGCCGCTGGAGATGGTGCTGCGCTAAAAGACGCTCGCGGCGGGCCGCCTGCGCTGCGTGTATAATTGCTCTGTCTGGCAACGGGCCAGCAGCCAAGCCGGCTGGCCCGGCTGCCTGTCTATCCGCTGCCGACGAAAGGATGCTGCCTGTGTCCTCATCCCGTGAACGCATCCTCGGCCGCCTGCGCGCCGCCGGAGACCCTTTCCCAGATGCTCCGCCGCGCCCAGCCGCCTACCTGCCCGTCACTCGCCTGGACGACTCCTCTCCGGCTGGCCTGCTGGCGCGCTTCGTTGCTGAGGCCGAGCGCCTCTCGTGCCAGGTGTCGGTAGTGGACGGAGACGACTCAGCCCGCGTTCGCCTGCTCGACATCCTGCGCGCCGCGCACGTGACGCACCTGCTGGCCTGGGATTTCGCCCATATCCCCGTCAGCGGCCTGGGCGATGCGCTGCGTGACGCGGGCGTGACGACCATCTTTCCCGACGTGCGTGACGAGTTCCGCGCCGAGACGCTGGCCCACATCGAGCCGGCGCAGGCCGGCCTCACCGGCGCTGACGCTGCGCTGGCCACCACTGGCACGCTGGTGGTAAGCACTGCGCCGGGCCGAGGCCGCATCCCGACTGTGCTGCCGCCGCTGCACATCGTCGTGATCGAAGCGCGGCAGATCGTCGCGCGCCTCGAGGACTGGGTGGCCAGCCAGCGCGCCGCTGGACTGGCGGGCATCCGCGCCAGCGCCAACCTGTGCTTCATCAGCGGCCCCAGCCGCACCGCTGACATCGAGAAGAACCTGGTGCTGGGCATGCACGGCCCTGGCGCGCTGCACATTGTCGTCAAGCGCTGATCAAACTTGAGACTGCGCGGGCAGGTGGATGCGCTGAAGGTTGACTGCCCGCCCGCGTTAAGGCGCGCCGCTGTCGCGCGGGACGGGCCAGTTAAAGCGGCATTCAGCGCTGCCACCGCCGCTGCGCACCGTAGGACAGGTGACGATCTCACGGCCGTCGTAATGCACGCTGAACGCGGGGTGCTGCGTGCCGTCCATCGCCTCGCGCCGCCAGAAGAACAGGCGCGGCTCGATGAGCAGCGTGTCGCGCACGTGGCGCTTCTCCGCCCGGGGCTGACATATCTCAGGCAGGTCCGGCTGCGTGTTCTGCAGCAGAATGAGAAAACACCTGCCCGGCGGCAGGATGTCGCTGGGGATGCGGTCGCCAGAGAAATCGTCGCGGCCAGCATCCGGCGCGCCGCGCACAAAAAGGAGCGGCTGGGTGTCCAGCGTGTAATCCCCCTGGTTGGTCACCACAAACCAATTTTCGCCGTAAAACATCGCCACCGGCGCGCCGGACTGCAGGCCGAAAGCGCCCGCCGCGCCGCCCAGCCCGTTGAGCACAAACAGCGCAGTGATAAGCAGCGCCGCGCCGATCAACAGGGCCAGCGCCGGCGGCACACCGCGGAACAGGCGCGCCGGAACTGCCCGCAGGCTGCGGTAAGTCTCGGCGAGGAGCGCCGCGTCCGGCAGCCGAACAGAGATATCCCGCGAGGGTTTGTGTTCGGTGGAGGTTGCTTCGTCGGCGGCTTGTGGCACAGACGGCGCAGCGGCGCTGGCAGCCGGCGTGGGATCGGCCAAGCCGTAGGCAGCCTTCAGCTCGCGCACCATCTCAGCGGCCGTGCGGTGACGGCGCGCCGGCTCCTTGTCCAGCGCCCGCAGCAGCTCTGCCTCGGCAGCCGGCGGGATGTCCGGGTTGAGGCTGCGCGGGGGCGGCGGCGGATCGCTGATGTGGCTGAGGGCGATCTGCATCGGCGTGTCGCCGTTGAACGGCGTCTGCCCAGTGAGCAGCTCGTACAGGATGACGCCCAGCGAGTAGATATCGCTCTGCGGCACAGCCTTGTTCGACGACACGGCCTGCTCTGGCGCAATATAGCGCGGCGTGCCGAAGGCCGTGCCCAGCGTCGTCTCGGCAGCGGTGCGCAGCACCAGCCCGAAATCGGTGAGCACCGCCTTGTCGCTTTTGTCAAGCAGGATGTTGGAGGGCTTAACGTCGCGGTGGATCACACCGGCGGCGTGCGCGTAGTCCAGCGCCGCCGCCACCTGCTCGCAGATGCGCAGCGCCCGTTCAACTGGCATGCGTTTGCCGGCGCGCTGCAGCCGCTTGATTTCGGCGGCCAGGTCGCGCCCGCGAACGAGCTTCATCGCCAGGAAGTAGACGCCGGCCTCCTCACCGTACTGGTAAATAGTGATGATGTTCTCGTGTTCGAGGGCAGCCACCGCGCGCGCCTCGCGCCGGAAACGGTGCGTGAGCGTGCTGTCGGCGGCGATCTTCTCCTGCTCCAGCACCTTGACGGCGGCCTGGCGCTGCAGTTTGTGGTCAATGCCTTTGTAGACGCGGGCCATGCCCCCCGAAGCCAGCAGGCTGGTCAGGCGGTAATCGCCCAACTGCTGGCCGATCAGCGGATCTCTGGTCTGATCGTTCCTGTCGTCTCTTGCCACAGTCACGGCGTGAGTCTCCCGGCAGGCCAGGGCCGGTGTGTGCGGAGTCAGGCTTTAGCGTCAAGGTCAGGCATAATGCCCAGCTCGATGGCCTCGGCGAAACCGATGGGGCCGCCTTTGTCCCGGCTCTTGCTCAACAGCTCGCCCAACGCTTCCGGGTCGAACAGCGCGTCAGCCGCCTCCACGTTGACCGCGTCAAGCTGGTCGAAGATGCTGGGATCGAACTGCTCCACCGGCTCCAGCTTGAACGGCGCAGGCTCGGGAACAGCTACCTCGGCGGCGCGCGCAATTGGCTCCAGAGAGTCGTCGGACAGCGGCGCCAGCGGCTCAGTTTGCGTGATGCGCTTGGCGCGGCGCGGGCGCGCGTCGTCGCGCTCGGCCGCCGGCTTTTGCACGGCGTAGGCCGCCGCGCCCAGCAGGGCCACTAAGTCCTCGGCGGCGCGCCGTCCAAAACGGTTCACCGCGCCGAACTGACGGTTGCCGGCCTGGCCGTCAAAAACCAGGCACAGGAAGTGGTGCAGACCCGCCGAAAGCACGAACACGTCGTAGTTCTCGCCGTCGTAGAACTGCACCGAGGAAGCGCGCCCGCCCACCAGCCCGCTCATGTCGAATGCAGTGGCGACCATAGGCAGCAGCGCGCGCGCCAGCCGCTCGCGATCGAGATAGCCCACTGCGCCGCGCTCCAGCAGCACCTCGCCGGCGCGGCTGGCCAGCACAACGGCCATCGCGCCCACATCTGTCAGCAGCGCGTCAACGATCGTGCGGGCGGCTGCGCTGTCAATGGCCGGCACCGGCCCTAGGTCGAGCAGCATCGGCCCCTCGCCCCCGCTGGCGGGCGGCTTGAGCGCGGCGAACAGGTCGCCGCCGTCTAGGCCGGCAGCCAGCACGCGCATGAACTGGTGCGCGTCTATCGGGCGGCGCAGGCAGATCACCCCGGCCTGGGCCAGGGCGTCCTCGTCCACGCCTGGCGTGTCAGACTCAATCAGCAGCACCACCCCGGCCGTCGGGATCAGCTTGCGCGCCTGAACGCTGAGCTGTGCGCCGTTAAGGCTGTCATCCAGCTCGTGCGCCGCCAGCAGCAAGCTGCAGGGACGGTGTTTGATCTCGTCCAGCGCTTCGCTGCCGATAGGGACTTCAACGAGCGTTGCGGGTGACTCGAGGAGGTCCAGCGCCCCCCGCACCATGCGCCCCACTTCACCGGCGGGATCGACCGTTAAGATACGCGCCCAAGCAGCCATAAAACACCCCATCGGGCCTTGCTAACGTTTAAAAATGGTAATCAACCTCAATTATACTGCAAAAACGCCCCAGCACCGGCTTGAGCGTAGAGATTGCGTTAAGAATTTATTCCTACCGGCGGCGCGCAGCCCGCGGCGCGGCGGATTTTGCGCGGCCGGCCGCTTGTGGGTATTATTACGATTTGGCGCATAAGCCTTTACATAGTTTTTTACTTAAAGGAGGACACCCGTGACCCGAAAGAGTCTGTTTATCGTTCTGCTGATCGCGCTGCTGGCAGTGTTTGCCGGGCAGGCCGGCGCGCAGGGCAAGTCGCTGATTATTTCCTGGACCCAGGAGCCAGACAGCCTTAACCCGATGTACACCACCATGACCTTTTCTGGCTACACCTACCAGTTGTACCTGGCAGGGGCCTGGGCTTACGACGAGGCCTACAACCCGATACCCGTTCTGGTCGAGGCGCTGCCCTCTACCGAGAACGGCGGCATCAGCGCAGATGGCACGGTCTTCACGCTCAAGCTGAAGGAGGGCCTGCTGTGGTCCGACGGCGACCCGCTGGACTCGGCGGATTTCGTCTTTACCTATGAGATGAAAATGTCGGACGCCAACACACCGCTGACGCGCGCGCCGTATGACCGCGTCGCCAGCGTTGAAGCGCCCGACCCGCTGACGGTTGTTGTGAGGTTCGACGCGCCTTACGCGCCGTGGCTGGGCCTGTTCACCTACGTGCTGCCGCAGCACGTGCTCGGCCCGGTGTTCGAAGCTGAGGGCACGCTGGACAACGCTGCCTTCAACCGCAACCCGACTGTCGCCAGCGGCCCGTATGTGTTCGAGGAGTGGAACGTCGGCAACTTCATGCGCTTCAAGGCCAACCCAAACTACGTCGGCGGCGTGGCCAATATCGAAACCGTCGTGATTACGTTCATCCCCGACGACCAGGCTTATGTCGCCAGCCTGATCGCTGGCGATACCGAGTTCGGCACATTTGTGTCGCCCAGCGAGGTGCGCAACCTGGAAGCCGCCGGCCTCGACGTGCGCTTGATCGCCTCCGGCTACAACGAGGGCTGGTTCCTCAACACTGACCCCGAACGCGCCCACCCGGCCATGTCGGATGTGCGGGTGCGCAAGGCTATCGGCCTGGGCTTCGACCGCTTCACTGTCGTGGCTGACCTGCTGGATGACGTGTTCCCCGTCACCACAAGTTGGTGGGAGAACACGCCCTACGCCAACCCCGATCTGCGGCCGATCCCGTATGACCCGACAGAAGCCAGCCGCCTGCTAGATGAGGCCGGCTGGGTAGACACCAACGGCAACGGCATCCGCGACAAGGACGGCGTCGAGCTGGAGCTGCGCTTCATCGCCACTACCCGCCAGATCCGCCAGGACATTCAGGCGGTGGCCCAGCAGCAGCTTGGCGAAATCGGCATTGGCATACTAATTGAGAACTACCCGTCCAGTGTGTTTTTCAACGGCTACGCCGACGGCGGCCCCGCAGCCACCGGCCAGTACGACATCGCCACCTGGTCCTCTTCACCGGCGGCTTTCCCGGATCCTGACACTGACCGCTGGACCTGCCGTCAGATTCCGTCTGACGACAACCCAACTGGCGGCAACTGGAACTACTACTGCGACCCGCGCATTGACGAGCTGACCACGCTCCAATCACAGACCACAGACTACGACGCGCGCGTGGCGATCTTCCACGAGCTGGACAAGCTCATCTACGACGCCTATATCTGGCTGGGTGTGTGGTACGACGCTGACGTGTGGGTGATCGGCAAAAATGTGATTGGGGCCAACCCCAACGGCACAACGCCCTTCTGGGACATTGTGAACTGGGACAAGGCTGAGTAGACACGCGGTGACAGAAGCTACACAGGGCAGGGCCGTCTGGCTCTGCCCTGTCGTTTACCCGCATCCTCCCCAACCCCTTCTTCGCAGTAAACATATGGAGAGGGGTGTTGAGCGGAGCGAGACAGGGTGAGGTTGTTTAGACCCGTTTATCAGCAGGTAACGCGCCATGTATCGCTACATTCTCCGGCGGCTGCTCCAAGCTGTTCCGCTGCTGTTCCTCATCAGCGCGATCCTGTTCGCGCTGATGCTTAACTCAGGCGACCCGCTGGCGACGTTGGGCGGGCGGCAGCCCCCGCGTCCAGAGGACCGCGAACGCCTGCAGCGCCAGCTCGGCCTGGATCAGCCCGTGCTCACCCAGTACGTCTACTGGCTCATCGGTAACGACTGGGCCGTGGTTGACCCTGAAACCGGCGCCAGGGGCACGCGCCGCGGCGCGCTGCGCGGCGATTTCGGCAATTCCCTGGTGACGCGCCAGCCGGCCATCGAGGTCATCACGCAGCGGCTGCCCAACACCCTCATCCTGATGGTGAGCGCCGAAATCCTCATCGTGGCAGCGTCGCTGACAGTGGGGATCATCTCGGCGGTGCGCCAGTACAGCCTGCTCGACACTGTGCTCACCACCGGCGCGTTCATCACCTACTCGATTCCCGTGTTCCTGATGGCGCTTATGCTCATGTACATCTTTGCCGTCAGCTTCCGCCGCTGGGGCCTGCCCTACCTGCCCATCAGCGGTATGTTCGACCCGGTTGTCGGCCCCACGCCGCAGCAGGTCATCCGCCACATGATCCTGCCCGTGCTGACAATCTCGCTCATCAGCATCGCCAGCTACAGCCGCTACATCCGCTCGACCATGCTGGAGGTCATCAACTCCGATTACATCCGCACGGCCCGCGCCAAAGGGCTGAGCGAACGGCGCACGCTGACTATCCACGCCTTCAAGAACGCCTCGCTGCCCATCGTCACGCTTATCGGGCTGGACCTGCCCTTCCTGCTGGCCGGCGCGGTGGTCACGGAGACGATCTTCGCCTGGCCCGGCATGGGCCGCATGTTCATTGACCACCTCAACCGTTCGGACTATCCGGTGCTGATGGGCCTGCTGATGATGATCTCGGTGGCGGTGGTGCTGTTTCAGCTCCTCACCGACATCGTCTACACCTGGCTGGACCCGCGCATCCGCTTCACCTAGAGCGAGCAGGACACCAATCTTATGGCGACCAAAGCATCACCCGCCAGCTCTCAGACGGCCGCCCTTGGCGGCAGCGGCGCGCAGCGCGTGCGCTTCTCGCAGCGGGCGCTGCGGCGCTTCCTGCGCCACCGCGCGGCGGTTTTCGGCGGCAGCGTGCTGCTGCTCATTGCTCTGTTTGTCACTGTGGGCGCGCTGTTCTACAGCGAGGCCGACGCCAACTACAACGACACGCGGCGCCGCCTGCAGCCGCCATCGGCCGAGCACCCGTTCGGCACGGACACCATCGGCCGCGACATCCTGGCGCGCGTCATCTACGGCGGGCAGATTTCGCTCATCATTGGCCTGACGGCTGTCAGCGTCTCGGTCGTGCTGGGCACGACCGTCGGCGTGCTCTCCGGTTACTTCGGCGGCCTGCTGGACGCAGTGCTGATGCGCTTCACTGAGGCCATGCTCAGCATCCCCTCGCTGCTGCTGCTGCTGGTGATGGCCAAGTACTTCAGCGGGCGCATTCCCACCCAGGTCATTCTGGGGCGCACGTTCAGCGGCAGCGTGATTGTGATCGTCATCATCATCGGCATTACCAGCTGGATGTACCTGGCTCGCATCGTGCGCTCGAACGTGCTGTCCATCCGTGAGACCGAGTACGTGCTGGCCGCACGCGCCCTGGGCGCGACCAGCCGGCGCATCATCTTCGCGCACGTGCTGCCCAACACACTGGCCCCGGTGATCGTGGCCGCCACGCTGGGCGTGGCCGCTGCTATCCTGTCCGAGGCCTATATCAGCTTCCTGGGCGTGGGCGTGCAGCCGCCTACCGCCACCTGGGGCAACATGCTGGAAGGCTCGCGCCAGTACATCGAGAACGCGCCCTGGCTGTGGTTCTTCCCCGGCCTGTTCATCGTGTTCACGGTGATGAGCATCAACTTCGTGGGCGACGGCCTGCGCGACGCTTTCGACCCGCGCGCCGACAAGAAGGTGTGACGCTGGCCAGGCTTGGGGCGGTGGTGTGCCAGCAAACAACAGCCGGCGGCTGCGAGGCCGCCGGCTGCAGCGATCAGCGCGCGTAGTCCACTGCGCGTGTCTCGCGGATAACCTGCACTTTGATCTGGCCCGGGTACTGCATTGACTCTTCAATCTTCTTGGCGATGTTGCGCGCCAGGCGCAGGGCTTCTAGATCGTCCACGTGGTCGGGGCGCACGATGATGCGCACCTCGCGCCCGGCCTGCAGCGCGTAGCTCTGCTCCACGCCCTCGAATTGGTTGGCAATCTCCTCCAGCGTCTTGACGCGCTTGATATACCCTTCCAGGCTTTCGCGCCGGGCGCCGGGCCGAGCGCCAGAGATAGCGTCGGCCGCCTCCACAATATAGGCCTCCACACACTCCTGCTCCACTTCGTGGTGGTGGCTGGCGATGCAGTTGACCACTTTGGCGCTCACGCCGTAGCGTTTGGCGAAATCTGCTCCCAAAATGGCGTGTGTCCCCTCCACTTCGTGGTCAATCGCTTTGCCCAGATCGTGCAGCAGGCCGCCGGCCTTGGCCACTTCTACATCCGCGCCCAGCTCGGCAGCGATCATGCCGGCGATGTGCGCTGTTTCGATGGCGTGAGCGTGCTGGTTCTGGCCGTAGCTGGTGCGGAACTTCAGCCGCCCCAGCAGCTTGAGAATCTCCGGGTGCAGGCCGGGCACATTGGCCTCGTAGGCCGCCCGCTCGCCCTCTTCGCGGATCGTCAGCTCGACCTCTGCTTTAGCGTCCTCCACCAGCTTTTCGATTCGCGCCGGGTGAATGCGCCCGTCCACCACCAGCTTGGCCATCGCCCGCTTGGCCACCTCGCGCCGCACGGGGTCAAAGCTGCTGATCGTGACGGCCTCTGGCGTGTCGTCTACCACCACATCCACGCCTGTCGCCAGCTCGAAGGCGCGGATGTTACGGCCGTTGCGCCCGATGATGCGGCCTTTCATCTCGTCGCTGGGCAGCGGCACCACGCTCACCGCGATCTCGCTGACGTGTTCCGAGGCCAGACGCTGCACTGCAAGCGCGATCACGTCGCGGGCGCGGGCGTCGGCCTGCTCGCGGGCGTCGGCCTCCACCTGGCGGATGATGCGGGCCATATCCTTGCGCGCCTCCTGTTCCACCGCCGCCAGCAGTTCGCTGCGCGCCTCCTCGACCGTCATCTGGGCGATGCGCTGTAGTTCCTGCAGGCGCTCTGCCTCCAGGCGCGCCAGGTCGTTCTGCTGCTTGTCCAGGCGGCTCTGGCGCTTGTTCAAGTTTTGCTCGCGCAGCTCCAGCCTTTCCAGGCGCTGGTCGAGGTCCTCGCGGCGGCGGCGCAGGCGCTCGTCCTCCTTGTCCAACTCGCGCCGGCGGCGCAGCATGTTCTGCTCGCTTTCTTCGTTGAGCTGGCGCACGCGCTCATCGGCCTCGCGGATCGTGTTAGCGGCCTGTTCCGCCGCCTTCTCAGTGATAGCGCGGGCTTCCTCCTCGGCCTTCACCCGCCACTTGTTGCCCCGCGAGCGCTGGTACAAGATCAGCACGCCCGCGCCTAGGGCGACTCCGACAATCAGGTCAACAACTAGCAAAAGGCCTAGACTACCGGGTTCCATAACTCCATGTGCTCCTCGTCAGTCCGTATTGGTAAAGTCATCCAGGCCCTCAGCGTCAGTTTCATCTTCTATGCGGCTGAGAACCTCTGAGATAGTGTCGTGGTCAAAACCGCGCCGCTGCAGAAAGGCGGCCAGCCTGGCGCGCCGCTCGGCGCGGCTGGCAGCGCGCAGCTTGCGGCGCTGGCTGTCTGCCGCGCGGCAAGCGCTGGCGACAGCGTCCATGTCCTGCAGGGCGTCGTCAATCACGGCGTCGGGCACGCCGCGCTGGCGCAGCTCAAAGCGCAGGGCGCGCGGCCCCAGCGGCTTAAACTGCGCCCGGTTCTCGATCCAGAAAGCGGCGAACGCGCGGTCATCCAAATAGCCCAGCGCGCTGAGGCGCGCCGCCGCGGCTTCAATCACCGGCGCGGGGAAGCCTTTCTCCGCCAGGTTGCGCCGCACCTCGGCAGCGCTGCGCGGCCGGTAGGCCAGGAAACGGGCAGCGCTGTTGACCGCCTGGGCGACGCTGTCGGCTTCCTGCAGCGCGCGCGCCTCGTCGTCGCTGAGGTGCTGGCCCACGCGCAGCCCTGCCGCCGCCACTGCCTCCAGGCTGAAGGCGTATTCACCGTTAAGGTAAACGTTTACTCGCTCTTTGCTGCGCTGCTGTGCCTCCAGCGCTGTGATGGTGCCCGCTGGCATCCGCACCCGTTCCCTGGGAAAGAAAACAACCGTGATTTGACACACCACGGTTGTGTCGTCGCTGCTTGGTTAAGCCGTACTAACTGCTGACAGCAGGTTGTGCCGCGCAGGCGCGCCGGGCCAGGATTTACAGGCTATTTTTCAGGAGGGGTCCCTCTGCCTCCAGGCAGATAAGCCGTTCTGTTGCTACCAACCGGTCCAATCCAGAAACAGTATGCACGCTGGCACAACCAGACATCTTGCCCAGTGCTGGGGGCAGATGTGTCGTCTTAACCCTTCACAACATCACAACCATGATACCGGCTGGCTGCGCTGACTCCCGTTTACCGCGCCGTCGGCCGGGTAACGTTGAACCTTCGCCTTCTGTACGACGACTTCGCCACTGCCGGAAGCCGTAACTAACGTGATATTATATACCGGTTTTAACACAATTCACAACCAGCGAAATTATCTTTAGAAAACATAATCGCCCTGCAACTGGAGGTAACCTCAATGAATATTAGAAAAATCGAAATAGTCCCTATTCGAGATGCGTTCAGGCACGAAGCTCTCAACTTCACCTATTGGCTGGAGCAGAACATTGATGCCTTAAGTGAGCGGCTTGGACTTCAGCTCACCGTCCTCGAACGTGAAAAATCTGTTGGTTCATTTAACGTAGACCTGTTCTGCGAAGACGAAACCGGAAACACTGTAATTGTTGAAAATCAACTAGAGACCAGTGATCACGATCATCTGGGCAAACTGCTGACTTACATAGTAAATCTAGAGGCAAAGACAGCTATCTGGGTCACAACAGACGTGCGTCCGGAACACCTTAAAGTAGTGAGTTGGTTGAATGAGACTACAGGTGCAGATACGTCGTTCTACGCTGTGAAAGTTGAGGCTATTCGAATTGGCGACTCCCCATTTGCACCCTTATTCACTGTACTATCTGGACCGGATAAACAGACACGTGATATTGGAGAGCAAAAAAAGGAGTTAGCTGAACGACACATTCTACGCGAAGAATTTTGGACGGGACTCCTGGAACGAAGTAAAACCCGCACCAGTCTGGCGGCGAATCGCTCTCCGAGCCGCAATCACTGGTTAAGTGTTGCCACAGGTCGTTCGGGGATTAACTACAATTACCTCATTTTGAAAGATGGTGCAGGCGTTGATCTCTATATTGACGTTGGTAATCAAGACAAGAATAAAGCTATATTCGACCAGTTGCATGCGGAAAGAGAAGCTATAGAGCGTGAATTTGGTGAGAAACTTGACTGGAGACGACTTGACCATAAACGAGCAAGTCGAGTTGTTATGTCCTACAGAAACAGAGGAAACCTGCACGAAAAAGATAAGTGGGATGAACTTCAAGAAGTGATGATTGATATGATGATTCGTTTCGACAAGGTATTTCGAAATCGAATCAATCGTATCCAGCTGTAGGAGTTCTGTGACGACCGAACGGCAGCGCATCTTGGTGACAGGGGGCGGCACTTTCCTGGGCGACAGCATCGCGGCGGCCCTGCTGGCTGAGGGCGCGCAGGTTACGCTGCTGGTGCGCCCCGGCGCAGAGGAACGCCTGGGGCCGCTGGCGCAGCGGACGCGCTGGTTTCACGCCGACGTGTGGAATCCAGCCAGCCTGCGCGGGCGGGCGCGCGGCCACGCCGCCGCCATCCACACGGTCGGCAGCCTGAACGCAGACCCGGCCCAGGGCCTCAATCACCACTGGCTTAACTTTGTCTCGGCGCGCAACGTCGCCAACATGTGCGTCAGCGACGGCTGCCCGCACATGATCCTGCTCAGCGCCGCCCGCGCCCCCTGGATCAGCCGCCAGTACGTGCGGGCCAAGCGCGAGGCCGAAAGCTACATCCAGCGCGTAGGCCTGCGCGCCACGATCATCCGCGCGCCGCTGGCCTACCTGCGCGGCCAGCCGCGCCATCCGTTCTTCTGGCTTATTACAGCGCTGGGCAGCGTCCCGCCCACGTCGTGGCTGGGCTTTGGCCGCGTCGCGCCGCTGCCGCTGGACATGCTGGCGCGCGGCGTGGCCCGCATTGCGCTGGACCGCCAACCGCGCAAAACGGTCTACTACGCCAGCGACCTGCGCCGGCGCAGCACCCCCCAGGAGGCCCGCCGCGCCGCCCTGCGCCTGGCTGACGAGGCGCGCATCCGCCAGCAGCCGGTGCGCCCGTTCGATCTGCTGGACGAGGACACGCCTTTCGGCTGGCTTCCGCCAGAGGATCGGCGCTAGCCGCCCCCAGGTTGTGACATTCCTCACTGGCAGGGCGCGGCCCGCGATGGTAAGGTTGCCGTCAAACGTCGTATTAGATCGGCAGGAGACAGCGCTCTGTGACCACATGCAACGCCCGCCGCCTGCTGGCGGCTCTGTGCCTCGCTGCAGTGCTGGCGCTGGCTGGCGGCCTGCGCGCCGAGGAGTCAGCGCCCGAGGCCGCCTCGCTCACCGGCCTGCGGCTGGTGTGGCAGCAGTACAACCGCTGCGCGGCCGCGGCGCTGGCCATTCATCTGTCCTATTTCGAGACCTGGCGGGGCAGCTATGACCAGGTGATCGCTGCGCTCAACCCGCACGAGGACGACGTAAGCGTGCGCATGGACGAAATGGCCGCCTACGCCGAGGCGCAGGGCCTGAGCGCGCTGGTGCGCACTGGCGGCACGCTTGACACTGTGCGCGCGCTGATCAACGCTGGCTTCCCGCTGTTGGTTGAAAACGTGCACTACGAAGGCCCCAACGACTGGATGAGCCACAACTGGGTGCTGATGGGCTACGACAACGCGGCGGGCGTGGTGCTGGCCTACGACCCGCGCCTGGGCGCCGGCCCCAATGGGCTGGGCCGCCCCATGCCCTATGCCGAATTCGAAGCAGGCTGGAAGCCGTTTAACCGCAACTACCTGCTGCTGTTCGACCCGGCCGATACTGCCCGCGTTCAGGCCGCCTTGGGCGATCAGTGGGATGCAGCGGCCAACGCCGAACGGACGCTGGCCCAGGCCCAGGCGGAGATCGCGACCGATCCCGACGACGCCTTCGCCCTGTTTAACGCTGGGACGGCGCTGGTAGCGTTGGGGCGCTACGCTGAGGCCGCGCCGCTGTTCGACCGCGCCCTGGAAATAGGCCTGCCCTGGCGCATGTTGTGGTATCAGTACGGGCCGTTCGAGGCGTATCTGCACACTGGCCGCTACAACGATACATTGGCCCTGGTTGAGCGCGTGCTGCGGACAACGCCGGGCGTCGAAGAGATGTATTACTACGCGGGCCGCGCCTATGAAGGGCTGGGCAGCGCTGAGCGCGCGGCAGCCAACTACCGTGTCGCGCTGTGGCGCAATCGTTACTACGCTGAAGCGGAGGCGGCGCTGGTGGCGCTGACAGGCGAATGAGCGCGCAGGACGGAGCGGCGCAGTGAACCACATCAGATTGAGCGCGGTCGCGGCGTGCCTGTTTGTGCTGCTGCTGGCAACCCTGCCCGCCGCGTCCCAGGTTGACGGCCTGGAGGTAAATGAGCTGCAAATCGTCGCCTCTACTGACGTCTATGGCCTGCCTACGCAGACAGCGGTCGGCTACCTGACCAACCGCAGCCGCGCGGCTTTCACCAGTATTGTGCTTTACGCCGAAATTTACGATGCCGGCGGCGCGCTCATCGGCGAGGGCTTCGGCTACCTCGTCAAAGCCTGCGGCGAGGCGCTGCTGCCCACTTTTGCGCTTCAACCTGGCATGAGCGAGCCGTTCGCCGTGCTGCTGGAGCTGTTCGCCGACGGTGAGATTGATCGCGTTGACATCGTCCCGCAGGCGGTAGAGCTTGCGCCCGACCCAACCCTACAGCGGCCGGCCGCGCCCGCCGGCATCACTGAGGTAACCGCGCGCGAGGTAGTGGCCGTCGAGTGGATTGACGCGCAGACGCTGCGCTACAGCGGCGGCTGCTGGCGCGACGTTTTCGTTAATCGCCCGTGGTTCACCTACGATTTGAACACGCGGGCCGTTACCGCCGGGCTGCACCCGCGCGCCAGCGAGATCACCGCCGAGACGCTGCGGGCGCTGCGGCTGGACGACCCAACCATTTTCAACCGGTCGTTTTTCAGCTTTGCTCCCAACGAGCGCCGAGCTGTTTACCAGGAGACACTCAACACGCTGGCCACTGCCGAGCCGAATGGGTCGTTCCGCCGCGTCCTGTTCGACCAGCTCTACAACATCTCGCTTCAGGGCATTAACTTCCTGCGGCCGTCCGGCGGTGTCTTTGTGGCGTATTATCACGGCGGCTATGGCGACAGCGTGCTGTACGCAACGGCCACTGTGGACGGGCAGCCTCTCAGCCAGCACCCCAGCCTCAGCCTGCCGTCGCTGATCGTGCCCGGCGCAGCGCCCAACGGCCAGCGCGTGATTATCGCCGCCGAGGTGGACGGTGTGACCGGCTACTACCTGCGCGCCACCAACACCAACTTCAGTGAGCTGCTGTTTGAGGGCGAAGCGCCCGGTAACAACTGGCCCGCGCCCATTTACGACGTGCCTGACGCCGGCGACCCGCGCGTCTACGTCGCCCGTCTGGTGGACGGCGCGCCGACGCTCCAATGTTTCAACCGCGCGTCGCGCCAGCTTCACGATCTCACGCCGCTGCCGCTGCGCCTGGAAACTGACGACCGCGCCTGGATGTGGTTCTCGCCGCAGGCCAACCAGATCGCGCTGGCGGCCAACGGCGTGTTTGGCGGCCTGTGGTTGATTGACCTGGACGCGCTCCCCGCCTGTGACTGATAAGACGCGCCCGCGCCCCCGGACTCCGTAAGGCTGGGGGCGTTTTTTGTTTAGCCGCGCGCAAGGCTGTAACCCTAGCATAACAGACAGGCGCAGATGGAGACGCGCCCAGTATGCCGCATGGGTGAACGGAACGCCATGAGGAAGCCAGCAACAAGCATTATCGTTCTCAACTACAACAGCCGCGAGGACACGCTGAAGTGTCTGCGCTCACTGCAGCACCTGACCTACCCGAATGTAAACGTAATCGTGGTGGATAACGCCTCCAGCGACGGCACGGCCGCCGCCGTGCGCGCGGAATATCCCCACATTACGCTGATCGAGACCGGGGCCAACCTGGGCTTCACCGGCGGTAACAACATCGGGATTCAGATGGCGCTCAACCAGGGCGCGGATTACGTGATGCTGCTCAACAACGACACCATTGTCGCGCCCGACATGCTGGATCTGCTGATTGAGGCGATGGAAGCCGATCCGACAATCGGCGTCAGTGGGCCGACCATCTACTACTACGACGCGCCGGACATCGTCTGGTCGGCTGGCGGCAGGATAGACTGGCCGCGCGGAACCACCAGCATGATCGGCCTAAACGAGGAAGACCGCGGCCAGTTTGGCGACGCGACGCGGCCGGTAGACTTCGTCACCGGCTGCGCGCTGCTGGCCCGGCGCGACGTGTGGGAGCGCGTGGGCCTGCTGGACGACCGCTTCTTCATGTACTACGAAGAGACTGAATGGTGTGTGCGCGCCAGCCGCGCCGGCTACAGGATCGTACACGTGCCGGCGGCCATGATGTGGCACAAAATCTCCATCGAGGCGCGGGCCGCCTCGCCGCGCACGTACTACTACATGACGCGCAACCGCTTGCTTTTCCTGCGCCGCAGCCGCGCCAGCCTGCGCACCTGGCTGTACACCTGGGGCGAGTATGGGCGCACCTTTGCCAGTTGGACGCTGCGCCCCAAGTGGGCTGACCGGCGTCACCTGCGCGGCGTCATGCTGCGCGCTATCCGCGATTACTCGTCTGGGCGCTTCGGCCCGCTGGTGGCGTAATCCCTATGCGCATCCTGTTCATCTCGTGGTGGTGGCCTTACCCGGCCAACAATGGCTCTAAAATCCGCGCCTACAACCTGCTGCGGCAGCTTGCCAGCGTCCACGACATTACCCTGCTGAGCTTTGCAGCGCCAGGCGAGGCCGACCCCAACCACGTTGAACACCTGCGCGCCTTCTGCCGCCATGTCGAAGCTGTCCCCAGACCTGACTATCGCCCCAACAGCCTGCGCGCCACCGCCGGCTATCTCTCGCGCTGGCCGCGCTCGCTGGTTGACACCTACAGCCAGGCAATGGCCCGCCGTGTGAGCGATCTGGTCGGCGCCGGAAGCGCAGATGTGGTGATCGGTTGTCAACTCCAGACCATGCGCTACTTAGAGCTGGCACGCGGCCTGCCTACAATCATCGAGGAAATTGAAGTCACCGGCTATCACGACCGTGTGCGCGCAGCCAGCGGCGCGGCGCGGGCGCGGGCGCAGCTCACCGTGAACAAGCTGGAGAGCGCGCTGCACAGCCTGATGGCGCGCGGCTGCGCCGTCACTGTCGTCTCTGAGCAGGAACGCGAGCTGGTGCTGCGGGCCGCGCCGCCCGGCGCGCGCGTCGAGGTGATCCCCAACGGCGTGGACACCATCCGGCTGCGGCCGCTGTCCACTGCCCAGCCCCAGCCGTTCACGCTGATTTACACCGGCGCAGTCACCTACAGCGCCAACCTGGACGCTGTCACCTACTTTGTTCAGGATGTGCTGCCGCTGGTGCGCCGCCAGTTCCCAGAGACGCGCTTGCTTGTTACCGGCGGCACAGGCAACGTTGATGTGAGCGCGCTGGCCGCCCAGCCTGGCGTGACTTTCACCGGCTACCTGCCGGACGTGGCGGCTGCCGTGCGTGAGGCATGGGCGGTGGTTGTGCCGCTGCGCGAAGGCGGCGGCACGCGCCTCAAAGTGCTGGAAGCGATGGCCCTGGGCACGCCGGTCGTCTCGACGCGCAAGGGCGCGGAAGGGTTGGACGTGCGGCACGGCGCAAACATTCTGTTGGCCGACACGCCCGACGAACTGGCAGAGGCGGTCGCCACGCTGTTCCGCGATCCCGCGCTGCGGGCCGGTCTGGCCGGCAACGCCCGCCGCTTGGTCGAGGAAACTTACGATTGGTCGGTGATCGGACGCCGGCTGCTGGCGCTGGTTGAAGACATGGCCGCCGTGCACCGCTAAACCTCACCCCCCGGCCCTCGTTGGGGTTTGATGCATCGAACCCCAACAGGGAGATTCGGTGTGAGGTCAGATAACTGACGACTGATAACTGTTGACTGGAGACTCACATATGGTCAGCGACGCGCAGCCCGCGCCCGGCGCGGCACAGGTCACTCCCCGCAGCAGCGCTCAGCCCGCCGCACTGTTCACTGCCCGCGAGTGGCTGGCGGTGGGCGCGGTGATTCTGGCCGTGCTGGTGCTCACTTATCTGCCCTACCTGTTCGCCTACCGCAGCGCGCCGCCTGATCGCCAGTTCATGGGCGTGATGGTCAACATCCCCGACCATTTCCAGTACTTCTCGTGGATGCGCGAGTCGCAGACGCAGGTGCTCGTGCCCAACCAGCTCACGCCGGAAGACAGCACGCCGCTGTTGTTCAACCTGCTGTGGTGGGTGCTGGGCCGCCTGGAAGCGGTTACGGGCCTGTCGTACGACACGCTGTACCAGATCACACGCTGGCTGGCGGGCGCGTTCGTGCTGGCGGCTACCTACTTCTTCATCGGCGTCGTCTTTCAGAACCAGCGCAAGCGCTGGACGGCCTTCCTCGTTTCTGCGCTGGGGGCTGGGCTGGGCTGGATCTGGGTGATTGACAAGTACCTCAACGACCTGCCTGACCTGCGCTACCCGTTCGACGTGTTCACGTCCGAGCCGAACACGTTCTTTAACGTGCTGGCGTTCCCGCACTTCGCCATCGCCGCCGGGCTGATCGCGCTGATCTTCGGCGTGGTGCTGCTGGGCCAGCGCGCGCAGAATCTGCGCTACGCTTGGCTCGCGGCGGCGCTGGCGCTGCTGCTCAGCCTGCAGCACGCCTACGACATGTTCATCATCTACCCGGTAATAGGCCTCTACGCGCTGTTCATCTGGGTGCGCGACCGGCGCTTCCCGCTGTACTTGTTCAAGCTGGGCGTGATCGTTGTGCTGGTCTCGATGTGGCCAGCGCTGCAGGCGTTCATCATCACCAGCGTGGACCCCGTGTGGAAGGGCGTGCTGGCGCAGTTTGGCAACGCCGGAGCATACACGCCGCCGCCGCTCAACCTCATCCTGCTGATGGGCCTAGCCTGGCTGCTGGCGATCTGGGCGCTCGACATCCGCACTGCCTGGCGCGACCGTGACGATACGCACCTGTTTATCCTGGCGTGGTTTCTGGCCCATTTCCCGCTGGTCTACATCCCGCTCGATTTCCAGATTCACCTGCTGAGCGGCTGGCAGGTGGTGACGGCTGTGCTGGCCGTGATCGGCCTGCACACCCGCGTGATCCCGCTGCTGCGCCGTGTGTTCAAGAACGCGCCGCAGCAGCGCTTGGTCCGCTGGGCGTCGGCGGCGCTGGTGCTGGTCGTGCTGCCGGCCAACATCTACATCTTCACCTGGCGCTTCGTTGACCTGCGCCGCTACAACTACCCGTTCTACGCCGAAACCGACCTCATCGCCGCTTTCGAGTACCTCAGCGCGCAGGCCCGGCCGGACAACGTCGTGCTCTCCAGCTTAATGACCGGCCAGTACGTTCCCGCGCTCACCGGGGCGCGCAGCTACCTGGGCCACTGGGCGCAGACGCTCGATTTCTTCACCAAGCAGGCCAACGTCGAGACGTTCTTCGACCCCACAGCCACTGACGCCGAACGCGAGAACATCCTGCGCGAATTCGGCGTGGACTTCGTCATCTTCGGCAGCAGCGAGCGCGCCCTGCACCCGGGCGGCAGCCACGACCCCGCCGCTGTGCCCTTCCTTGAGGAAGCGTTCAGCAGCGGCGAAACGATTGTGTATCGCGTGACGCTGGAGGATGAGCGCGCGCAGTGAGCGCAAGTGTGGCATAATTTGCTTGTAGCTACTTGCAAATTAAGTAAGACAAGAAAACGCGCCCGACAGGCGCGTTACAGCCCCAAACGCATGCGGTGTCAGGCATGTGATGTATAATGCGGGCATGGCAGCCAGACACCAGCACCGGCCCCCGACGCGCGTCGGGGAAACAGATTTGCAGCGCGTC
>DAOTWC010000032.1:0-5439 GCA_034435995.1 Anaerolineae bacterium
CGACTATGTGGAGCGGGGATGCGCTGGTCACGACCGGGTGTCAACCGCATGATCGTCTTGCGTTCGGCGGCAATGGGTGAACACTTTGACCAACGATGGGCCGCTGCCTGATCCTGCCCCCAAATCCGAATGCACCCCCCTTCGCTGCCGGATTGCGTGTGCATGGCTGTGGTGGTATCATTTTTAACGGCATAGTCGAACATCCTGTGCCACTAATGTGATTGCTAAATGATGTGAATTAGAAAGGCTGTTTACCTATGAAACTCAATAGAATCATGGTTTTCACAGTTGTGCTGGTGCTCCTTCTTGGGCTGGGTGGTCTCGCTGCCGCGCAGGAAGAAGCTCCGTCAGGCGATCTTGAAATCTTCTCCTGGTGGACCGGCGGTGGTGAAGAGGCCGGCCTCAACGCCCTCATTGCCCGCTTTAAGGAACTGTATCCTGAAGTCAATGTGATTAACGCCGCTGTGGCCGGTGGTTCTGGCGTTAACGCCCGCGCCGTTCTTACAACTCGCATGCTCGCTGGCGACCCCCCAGACACCTTCCAGGTCCACGCGGGTGAAGAGCTGAACGCACTTTGGGTCGCTGCCGGCCTGATGGAACCGCTTAACGACATCTATGAAGCCAACGGCTGGATGGATCAGTTCCCCGACGGTCTGCTCGATCTGATTACTGACGAAGCCGGTAACATCTATGTTGTGCCTGTTAACATCCACCGCTCGAACGTACTGTGGTATGTGCCGGCCAACCTCGAGGAATGGGGTGTAACAGTTCCCACAAGCTGGCAGGAGTTCGTGGATGTGACCTGCCCTGCGCTGCTGGCAAAGGACGTTACCCCCATCTCAATTGGTGAAAATTGGACCCAAGTCCACCTATGGGAAAGCGTAGCGCTGGGTGTCCTGGGTGTCGAAGCCTACAACGGCCTGTGGGACGGCAGCACCGTCTGGACCAGCCCAGAAGTTGTTAGCACGTTTGAAATGCTGGGTAAGGTGATGGACTGCGCCAACGACGACATGAACGCGCTCTCCTGGCAGGATGCTTCCCAGCGTGTTGCTGAGGGGTCCGCGGCGTTCAACGTGATGGGCGACTGGGCCGCTGGCTACTTCCTGGTTGATCTGGGCCTGGAGCCAAACGTCGGTTTTGGTTGGGCTGCTGCTCCTGGCACAGATGGGGTTTTCATGATGCTGTCGGACTCTTTCGGCCTTCCGCTTGGAGCCAAAAATCCGACCGCTGTTCGTGCCTGGCTGAGCTTCCTCGGTACAGCTGAAGCACAGGACCTGTTCAACCCGGTTAAAGGCTCGCTTCCAGCCAACACTACTGCCGACATTGGCAATCCGGAGCTGTACAACGCTTACTTCCAGAGCGCCTATGAGGATTGGACGACCAACGAAATCGTCGGGAGCTTGGCTCACGGCCTAGTTGCGCCACCTGCATTCAGTAATACCTTTGCTGGCATCATTGCTGGCTTCCAGGGTGACCGCGATGCAGCGTCTGCTGCTGCCAACGCTGCTGTAGCGGCGCTGCAGACAGGCATGATGCGTTAACGTTTGTCACTACTAGTCGTACTCTGCCTATCCTGCTGCTGTTGAAAAAAGTCCTGCGGAGCCGCGGTTCCGCAGGACTTTTCTTAACACAACAGCGCTTCGAATACAGTGCGTCTGCGCACGTCACGGACTTGGCTGTCCTTGAGAGGTATTGTGATGACACATGGGCTGAATCGTGACCGACTTGTCGCTTTTGCAATGCTGCTGCCATCAATTGTGCTGCTGTTTATTTTTGTGTACGTTTTTATTGGCGCAACTGCATACACCGCAATGACCGACTCCAGCGCACTTCAACGCCTAAGCCGCGTGCCTGCTAACTTCGTCGGCCTGAAGAATTTCACTGATCTTTTCTCCGGCGTGCTCGACACCCGCTTTCGAATTGATATTGTCAACACTGTCTTCTTTACTTTCTTATTTATTGTGGTCTGTTTGAGCGTTGGTTTGCTGTTGGCAATTCTGCTTGACCAAAAAGTGCGGGGTGAAGGTGTTTTCCGCACCATTTTTCTTTTCCCGATGTCGCTCTCGTTCGTCGTAACGGGCGTAATCTGGAAATGGCTGTTTAACCCCAGCGCTGGTATCAACGTTCTGCCCACATACATTGGTCTGCCGCCTGGTGAGTTTCGCTGGTTCATCAGCCAGGACCGCGTGCTGGAGTTCAACTGGCAGAACTTACCCTCAATTTTAGCCATTATTGCTGCTGCTGTACTGCTCGCGCTAACTTTGTGGTGGGCGCTGAAAAAGCGAACCGTATACGCCGCAGTTGGCGCAGGTTTTGTCTTGCTCATCAGCACATGGGTGCTCCTGGGCGGGGCAGCTACCCTAAACGCCCTTCCCCGCGCTGAAACACACGGCTTCAACCTCGCCTTGATTGCTGTTGTTGTTGCAGCAGGCTGGCAGATGGTTGGCTACACAATGGCCATGTACCTTGCTGGTCTCAGGGGTATTTCGGAAGAACTGCGCGAGGCCGGGCGAGTGGACGGCTGCACCGAGATTGGTGTCTACCGTCACATCGTTTTTCCGCTGCTGTCGCCTATCACGCTCAGCGCCATCATCATATTGGGCCACATCTCGCTCAAAATCTTCGACCTGGTCTACGTCATGGGCGGCGGTGATCTGCTGGTGATTGATATGCCCGGCATCAACATGTTCTTCGAGACCTTCCGCGGCCAGAACTTCGGGCGCGGCGCGGCAATTGCGATCGTTATGCTCATCATGGTCGCTGCCGTGATTGTCCCTTACCTGGCAAGCAACATGCGTGGGGAAAGCAAGCGATGACCTCAATGACGGCTTTTGGGGGGAGCAAAGGTCCAACGACTCACAGCCTGATCAACGGGCGGGTTCTCAGCAGAGTCGCCATCTACGCGCTGCTGATCGTTTTTGCGGTGTTTTTCCTGCTGCCGGTCTACATGGTGCTAATGACCGGTTTCAAGAGCATTGACCAGGTCAGCATATCCCGCATGTGGGAGCTGCCAACTTCTTTCACGCTTGAAAGCTTCCAGGCAGCTTTCCGAGTGCTGGCACCCGGCCTAGGCAATAGCATCATGCTCGTTGTCCCGGCAACGATTTTGTCGGCAGTGCTCGGCTCGTTGAACGGCTATGTGTTGTCCAAGTGGAAGTTCCGCGGATCAAACCTGCTCTTTACACTCATGCTGTTCGGCATGTTTATACCGTATCAGGCTATTCTGATTCCGCTGGTCCAGTTCCTCAGCCCGATGATCCAGTCTTTCAACTCAATCTGTCTGGGGACAAGCGCCGGCTTCTTGAACTTTAGCCCGAATACTTCGTGTACGATTTACATCCCGGGTAATCTAATCGCCCTGATCATTGTCCACGTCGTCTACGGCTTGCCTATCACGACGCTTATTTTTCGCAACTATTACAGTGAGGTTCCAGATGAGATGATCGAAGCCGGGGCCATTGACGGAGCCGGTTTCTTTGGGCTGTATCGTTACATCGTGCTGCCCATTTCGCTGCCCGGGTTTGTCGTGGTAGTCATCTGGCAGTTTACGCAGATTTGGAACGAGTTCCTATTCGCCGTAAGCCTTGCGCAGAATACACCGACCGTCACCGTTGCCTTGCAGAACCTGTCGGGCAGTCAGATCATCCAGTGGAACGTGCAGATGGCCGCCGCGTTTTTGGCCGCCATTCCCACGCTGGTCGTCTACATTATTCTCGGCCGTTATTTCATCCGCGGGCTGCTTGCCGGCAGTGTCAAAGGTTGAGATACAACTGAGGGGCCGATCGGATCGGCCCCTCAGTCTCTGCTCTTTCCTTAATCACTCACGTCTCCAATGCCATATAGAACATTACTCAGCCTGTTGGATGGCCACAGGCAGCGCTTTTAGCCCCTCCAGATACTTTATAGCAGCGCCCAACTGCGGGTCGGGCTTGCCGTCTGCCGCTTCTTCAGGCGTCCACTCCACGAGAATGTCGGGGGTGATGCCCTCTCCGTGGATCCACTTTCGTTCCGGTGTCAGCCAGCGCGCAATCGTAATACGGACGCCGCCGCCATTCGATAGCTGACGCCACACCTGTACGGTGCCTTTGCCCAGTGTTGGCTCCCCGATAATTGTGGCTACATCCAGGTCCTGCAGAGCGCCGGCAACCAGTTCCGAGGCGCTGGCGCTCGTTTCATCTACCAGGACCACGATCGGTACAGTTATTCCGCTGTAGCTGCCGTTGGCGCTAAGAACCGTTTCCGGTCGCCCTTCGCCAAAATCCTCAATGACAATTGGCCCGGACTCGATAAACGCGCTGCCAACCTCAATTGCGCTCGACAGCAGGCCGCCGTAGTTTCCTCTCAAATCTAAGATCAGACCGTCGCGGCTGTTGATATCCAAATCCGCCAGCGCCTGGTTGATCTGCTGACGCGCCTCTGACGTGAACTGATTCAGCCGGATATAGCCCAGATTGGTGTCCTCGATAATCCTCTGCTCAATGTTGGGAATGTCAATCCGTGCGCGGACAATTTCCATGGCGATCAGCTCACTTCCGCGCCTGAAGGTGATGTTGACTGTAGTCCCTGCCGGGCCGCGAACTTTGGTTGCGAGTTCTAGGTTGTTGTCGCGCGTGACGTCGACACCGTCAACCTCAACAAACACGTCGCCCACACGCACACCTGCCTGGGCCGCTGGTGTGCCGTCCATAACACCAACAACTTCAATTCCATTATCTCCGCGCCGGATCACCACACCAATGCCTTCAAACTGGCCGGCCAGATCGCTGTTGCTGAGAGCGTAGCTCGCCGGGTCCATGTAGCCGCTGTACTCGTCGTCAAGGGCGTCAACCATGCCCTTGATCGCGCCATCAAGCAGCGCTTCCCGCTGGAGTTCACGGCCAAACGGGTCTACATACTGATCCTCAATAACCGCAAAAGCTTCCAGCAGGGGGCGAAAAAGCGCTTCGCCGCGCTCCAGCCCTCCTTGCGCTCGCGCCTCGCCGGACTGCGTGCCCGCCACAAAGCCCGCTGCGAACACAATTGTCATCAACAGGACAAGCTGCACTACCCGCAGGCGATTTATCACAACCTTATCTGCTGTCATCAGAAAACCACACTCCACGATCGGATAAGCTTTGCTATTGTGCATTATAGGTCACTTAGGTATCGATGTGGTGAGCGTGCTATGAGAGCAGTACAAGAAGCACAACAGTCGCTTTCGATTGCGCTGTGTCATATACGCTTGTACGCTCGGCGCGCCAAACCACACACGTAGACGGTCAATCAGCACTCAGGTATAATTTGCTTGCAAATTAAGTAACAGAAGAAAACGCGCCCGACAGGCGCGTTACAGCCCCAAACGCATGCGGTGTCAGGCATGTGATGTATAATGCGGGCATGGCAGCCAGACACCAGCACCGGCCCCCGACGCGCGTCGGGGAAACAGATTTGCAGCGCGTC
>DAOTWC010000033.1:0-15321 GCA_034435995.1 Anaerolineae bacterium
TACAGTTGTCAGCTCAATGGTTCATTAACTGACATACGCGAGGTTTCATCATGGCATACTTCTCATCTGGTTCCCAGCACACGCTCAGTTTTGACAGTCGGTTCCCGGAATGCCTGGGCGAGCCTTCGACTTACCTGACTCAACTCCATCGTGCTCTTTACGACCGCATACGAGCACAGTCATGGGATCTGTATCCTTACTGGGAAAGCAACCGCATCGTGGCTCGCACATCAGCAGCAGGCGGATTTGACGCAAACGTTTATGCTCTGGTCTATCTGCGCTCTGAGGAACAGGCGCGCATGGTCGAGGAGAACATGGGTGTTGAAAGTCGGGCGCGTGGATATACCGGAATCCGCGCAAGTCGTCACCCAGTGATTGAAGTCCGGGACGCTGCTGATCACTTCGCAGTTGAACTCATTATATCTCCTGAGGCTTGGTGGGATCAACAGAACGTTATCGGAAAGCTGGAGTTGGAACGACACCGCGTTGGCCTTCGCAATTTGCTGCGGGGAATGAAGCCAGATTACTGCTTCGGATTCTGGGCCGGCGCTCACCTGAGCGATATGCATCTCACTTCCTGGCAGCTCGTTCAGGGAAATATCCTTAGCGAGTGGCTAGGGACTTTTGCGGACGGTCAGGATTATCTTCGTTTTGGCGTGTGGTACGACCGCGATGATCCAGCGCTGGCGCCCGAACGACTTGTAACCGAAATCTACAGTCGGCTAGCAGACCTCTACGTGCTGTACGAGTTTCTGGTGTGGACTGGAAACAATAACTTCCGCAGTTTCTACGAGAAACAGCACCTGCGGAAGCGGCGATACGCCTGAGACAGGAACTGCTTACACTGCGCAGCACAAAACCGCCGGTTGGCCACCACTCAGCAAAATTGAACAGTGGCCAACCGGTTTGATTCTGTTTGCGGGGATTGTTCACATTCTTGTTGTAGATACCGGCTGCCGACAGGTGAAGTTGCGCGGAGTTAAGTTTGGCGTACACTCTTCTGCAACATCTGTGGTCGGCCAAAAATCAGATTAGACAAGACTGAATGGCACAACGATCAAATCATGTATTGGGGCTGGATTTCGGAGGAACGAAGCTTGCCGCGGGCGTATTGGATTACGAGAGCGGCACCATGGCCTGCGCGGCTTGGACGGAAACGCGGGCGGCCCTTGGCGCGGCAACAGCCGTAGATGACATGCTGGAGCTGATCGCCGCGCTGGGGCATGCCGGCGATTGGCAGCGGGTTGGTGTGTCATTTGGCGGCCATGTGTATGACAATCAAATATTGAAGTCACTCCACGTTGAAGGCTGGACAGATTACCCGTTGGAGCGCCGTCTGCGGCATGCTCTCAAAGTGAACAGCGTTCGCATTTTCAATGACGCGAACGCCGCGGCGTTTGGCGAGTGGCGATTCGGCGCAGGTAGAGGAGTCGACTCACTGCTGTATGTAACTGTTAGCACGGGAATAGGCGGCGGCGTAATTCTAAACAGCCAACTGTGGGATGGCGCTGCAGGTATGGCGGGCGAAATTGGCCACATGCAGGTCGTTGATGGTGGCCCGATTTGCAGTTGCGGACGGCAGGGCTGCTTGGAAGCTCTGGCCGCTGGCCCGGCGATTGCACGCCGCGCTGCGCTGTCTGGCGTGCAGCTTGCTGCCAGCGCAGGCGCACAGCAGACGTTGAGCGCGCGCCAGGTAGCGCAGCAAGCCGACTCCGGTGATCAGGTGGCACAGCAAGTGCTGGTCGAATGTGCGCGTTATCTGGGCATCGGTTTAGCTAACGCAGCCAACCTGTTGGACGTCCAACTGGTTATCGTTGGTGGGGGGGTAAGTCAGGCGGGCGCGCTGTGGTGGCGCACTCTTCAAGAAACATTCCAAAGCCGAATCCTTGACCGCCACAGACCAATTGCCCTTATGCCGACAGAACTCGGTGATTACGCGGCAGTGTATGGCGCTGCGGCTTTAGCTGCCGGTTGAACATGTGTTTAGCTCTACAGACAGAGACAGCCCAAACCCCTCTTTTTCAGGAGACAGGCTGATGCGCCTCACGCTGCCAACCCCCGTAGTTCTTGAGGATCAAACCGCTCATTCGCTGCGCTTTGCTGGCGCTAATAAGGAACGGCTTAGCCTAGACGTTCTGGACACTGATTTGATCAGGGTGCAGCATCTGCCAGATGGCCAATACAGGCTCGCGCGAACCTGGCTTGTTGCTGCCGGTTCTAACGATGTTCCCCGTCATGGACGGCGGCGCGATGACCTGACCGGATTTCCTTTGCCGAAGTTCGATCTGTCAAATCATGAGTCTGGCATCACGATAACGACTGGATCGCTGGCGATTGACATCCACCTACCTGAGTTCCGATTGACGTGGCACAACAGCCGGGGGGATGTATTTGCCGCTGACCTGCCACGCTTCAGTTATCCCCACGACACACAGACGGGCGCAGTGCGTCACTATCTTTCCCGGTTGGCAGGGGAGTGTTACTACGGATTCGGGGAGACATCTGGGCCGCTTAACAAAGCCGGCAGACGAATCCGCATGTTGAACACCGACGCGCTGGCTTACAACGCTGAGACAAGCAATCCGCTGTACAAACACTGGCCGTTCTACATCACGCTGTTACCGGCGCTGAATACTGCTTACGGGTTGTTGTACGATAACCTGTCGGAGACGGTGTTCGATCTAGGGTGTGAGATCAACGCAGTCTACGGCTCGTATCGCTACTACCAGGCAGCCGCTGGCGATCTAGACTATTACCTGATCTACGGGCCAACGGTGGCCGCAGTTGTGGAAAAGCTAACATGGCTAATTGGACGCCCAGCCTTGTTGCCACGCTGGAGCCTAGGCTACCTTGGCTCAACTATGCATTACACCGAGCAGCCTGACGCTCAATCGCAGCTTGCGCGGTTTACAACGCTGTGTGAAGAGCACGAAATCCCGTGTGACATGTTTCACCTTTCGTCGGGATACACAACAGACGAAGCCGGCCGCCGATGTGTTTTTACCTGGAACAGGGACAAAATACCCGATCCTAGAGCGATGGTAGAGGTGTTTCACCGCGCAGGAATACACCTGGCTGCCAATGTGAAGCCGTACCTTTTAACCTGCCATCCTGACTATAGTGAAGTGGCAAAGATTGGCGCGCTTGTATGCGATTCCTACAGCGGCGAACCTCATCTAGTTCAGCGGTGGAGCGGCGGAATCCACGAGGCAGCACTAGGTTCTTACGTTGATTTCACAAGCGAAGCGGGGTTTGATTGGTGGAAAGCAAAAGTCCGCATGAACCTGCTGGCGCACGGCATTGACGCCGTCTGGAACGACAACAACGAGTTTGACAGCCAGGATGATAGCGCGAGCTGCGCCGGCTTCGGGTCTTCTATCCCCTTTGGCCTCGCCCGACCGCTGCAGACACTGCTCATGGCACGCGCGTCCTGCGAAGCCCTGCTGGAAGAGATGCCTACGCTGCGTCCTTATGTCATTACGCGAGCTGGGTGCCCCGGCGTTCAGCGTTATGCTCAGACGTGGTCTGGCGACAACACAACATCTTGGCACACATTGCGCTACAACATCCCCATGGGGCTGGGACTCAGCCTCAGCGGAATGCCGAACACCGGGCACGATGTTGGGGGCTTTGCTGGCAACCGTCCAGACCCTGAGCTGTTTGTGCGTTGGGTACAGAACGGGGTTTTCCATCCACGTTTCACTATTCACTCGCTTGGAGATGCGGAAAATGTTAGCGAGCCGTGGATGTATCCCGCTGTACTGCCTCATGTACGCGCTGCTCTGGAGTTTCGGTATCGTCTGATGCCCTACCTGTACACCCTGCTTTTCGAGGCGGCACACACCGGCGCACCGGTGATTCGTCCATTGGTGTACCACTTCCAACAGGACCCTGTTTGTCGCGAAGAGTCGTTCGATTTCATGTTGGGGCCTAATCTGCTGGTGGCGTCGATTCTAGAACCTAGTGTGCGGTCGCGCCAGGTTTATCTACCAGCAGGCAGGTGGTGGTGTGATTTCTTCACCGGTGAGTGGCATGCGGGCGGCCAGAAAATCGAAGTGCCAGCACCCTTGGAGTATATCCCGCTGTTTGTGCCAGATGGCGGGATGATTCCAACCGGTAAATTGATGCGGTATGTGGGCGAAAAGACAGATGATGTGCGCCGTGTGTATGTGTTCCCGCATCCGATGGAGGGGGTAGGGGAGTTTGTTCTTATCGAGGATGACGGTGTTTCACTGGCTTACCGAGATGGTATGTACACATGCCTGCGGCTGCGCGTTGGCGCTTTTTCCAGCCATATTGTGGTAGGGATAGCCTCTGTTCAAGGGACGTACAAATTGCCTTACAACCACATTGAATTCGTGTTTCCCCACAGTGAGGAACGGCGGTTAGAGATAGCAAACGGCCGCGAATACACTGACAATGACAACCGCCGCTGTGTGGCTGTGCCAGTGAAACCTTGATGCTGGAGCGGCCCTCAGCCAACGAGGGCTTGCTCCACTTCACATGTGCGCATCTCTGCGCCAGGCTCACATCACGCTGAAGTCATGAAACTCCACTGTGAAACCGCTCCCCTCCGGAGAGGCGCACATTACACCCACCTGCAGCGCATCCGCTTGTGATAAGTACCCCAGTCGCAGCAGCGTAAATGCGGCGCCGTCCACACTGTAGTGGATCTCCAGTGCGCCGCCCTCACGTCGAACGCGCAGCCAGACTGCGTCAGGTTCTTGAGCGAGGGGCGTGACAGACCAATCGGAATAATCTCGCGTAACGACGGCACTGGCGTGCTGCACACCCTGTACATACTCGATCCCGCACTTCATCCAGGTGCGCTCATTCTCCCGCACCATGAGACCAGCCTGATCGTACAAATCCTTGTACTGGCCGATAATGCGTGCCTGAGCCGTAAAATCGCCAGTTACAGCCGTGTAGTAGAAATGTCCACTGTCACGTGTGAAGCCATAATGTGTCACACGCCAGAAATCAGTGCGAGGCCCAGTCGTCATTGTAATTGTGCTGCGACCTTCCGACCACACAGGCGGAGGGTTCAACCACTGCATCGTGTTCATGGCTGCCATGTCACCGTTCCGCACAGGTGCACGTTAACACCGAGTGCGTCGAACATAGCTGCTTTGGCTGCCAATGCCATATCAGCTTCACGGGCAGTTGGCGCGTAGGCCACATTGAGGTGGTTGGCCTTATGGCGCGCCATCATTTGATCGCGTGAGACGCCGTGCAGCACGGCGTGCATAATCGGCCACTGAGGTGTGGTAGCTTTCCACCTGCGTTCGGTTTCGGCAGGGGGAAGTTCAACGACGCTAGCGCGGCCCATGTCAACGTGAAGCTGGTCGTCCATTACAAAAACGCGGCTCCAAACGATCTCACCGGGTTTGCTAACACCCTTTAATGTGCCACCACCAAGGCGAAAGTACATCGGCGGCTGGCGTTCGCTGGAAGCCCCGGCGTAACCACCAATGAAGTGTGACGCAGGCGCAGCGCCTGAAATGAGGAAAACCCATACGAAATCGTCAACACCGCTGCCGCTGTAGTGCTCGCCCCAGCGCAGGTCGTGAAGCGTTGTGGCTGGATCAAAGCCCATGGCTTTCCAGACCCAATTGGTTATCAATGCGTCCAGGCCGGCACATTCGTCCACTTCGTTGAAGTGAGGGAGCGCCTGGCCCGGATATAGTTCTGCACCCGTTTCGTGGTGATAGACCGGCGGCCGTTCGACGTTGTTAAGCAGCCCTTCGACCAAGTCGGATGCAGGTGTCATATCCTTGAGGCCCTGCTGGTACTGAATGCCGATCGCATCGCAGCTGAAATCGTGCGCGATGCGCACAGCGGCGATATACATTTTGCACTGTTCCAAGATTTGTCTGTCAGTCAGATCGGTGTCTTCGTTAGGGCCAGTAACGAATGTTACCCCGCGCTGATCGAGCCAATCGCGCACAGCCCGGGCTTCTCGATCACTAACCAAGCGCATTGCAGCCACTAACGCGGACTGACTGAGCCGCTCTTTGTACACGCCTGTTAGATTGAGAAGCTCATCGTCAATGATGGCATTGTACATGCCCATGCAGCCTTCGTCGAAGACGCCGAGTATTGCCTTTTTGTAGCGCAGATGCCGTGCCAGGGCACGCCCCAGCTCTGCTTCGCTGGAGGGAACGGCTGCCGGATCGAGATCGCGCACGTGGCTGGTGTCGTGTGTGATGTGGCCCAGTTTTATCCACTCGCGAATGCCCTTGAGAAAGAATGGATCGTCGAAATTTTCGCTCCATATTGAACTGTAACGCACCCCCATTTTTGTGAGGCTGCCGTTCAGGTTGAGCAGTCCGACTAGACCTGGCCATTGTCCGCTCCAGTTAGCAACTGTCAGGATGGGCCCTCGATGGTCGCGCAAACCGGCCAGAACGTGGTGGCTGTACTGCCAGACAGCTTCAGCAACAATAAGCGGCGCATCTGGGTGGATAGACTGGAACACATCCATTCCCATGCGCTGATTCCAAATGAAGCCGTGCTGAAGCTCCGGATCATATGGGTGTCCTCGCACAACGGAGACCCCCTCGGCGGCGAAAGCTTGGGTCACCCGTCGCTCCATATCCTCCTGGGCTGGCCAACACTGCTGATTAGCTGACAGGCGCAAATCGCCACTGGCAACTAACACTGCCTGATCTGGGCTAACCGGCGCCGGAACGGTATGTTGCGGTAGAGTGTAAGCGGGCATTTTTCCTCCAAACAGCGAGCAGACACACGCGATCTAATCATTAACGCCAGAATCGTATCATGTCTGACGTAAGTGAACAAAGTTCAGAGCGTCATGAAACGACACGAGTAATGACATATCGCTTGCTAACGTGTGAGCAATAACAATAGGCGGCTAGATTGCACACTGTGTACGATAGCAGGGATGGGCGTTAAAGCAACAGGAGTACACCATGAGCCTACGACAGGGTGATGTTCCCTTCCCATCAGATGACAAGCGCTGGCGTCTTGTGAATGCAACGATGCGCCGTCATGGCTTTCAGCCAGAAGCGCTAATAGAGACCCTGCACACTGTTCAGGAGTCGTTTGGTTATCTCGACGATGAGGCACTGCGTTTCGTGTCAAACAGTCTGCGAGTTCCCTTGAGTCAAGCTTATGGGGTGGCAACGTTCTATCACTTTTTTAGCCTAAAACCACAAGGCAAACACAGCTGCACTGTTTGCATGGGGACAGCGTGTTACATAAAGGGTGGGCAAGCAATTGTTGACGCTGTCGGCAAGGCGTTTAACGTTGAGCCGGGCAAAACGACGGCCGATCGTCAGCTGTCCCTGTTAATCGCTCGTTGTGTCGGCGCATGTGGATTGGCGCCGGTTGTGTTGATTGACAACGAAATCGCCCCCCAGGCCTCTATCGAAGAGCTGCCACAGCGCATTGCGGAGGTAATCAGCCGTGCTGAACTATGAAGAACTAACTGAAATTGGCGCTGCTGAACGCGCAGCAGCTCAGCAGTATCAACACCGTGTCAGCGTCTGTATGTCTGCTGGCTGTCTCTCATCCCGCAGTGATCAGATCAAGGATGCCCTTGAAACCCACGCGGCCGAAAAAGGTTTGGGGAAAGCGTGCCAGATAAAGGGTGTGGGCTGCATGGGGCCATGCGCCGCTGGGCCGCTGGTGGCGGTTGAGACTGACAATGTGCTGTATCGCAACGTCAAGGTTGAAGACGTGAGCGACATTGTACAAAGCCTGGGCACTAGGCCGGTTGAACGCCTGGTGATGCCCACTAACACGCCGTTTTTCTCGCGTCAGGTGAAAATCGTGCTGGAAAATGCCGGTCGAATTGATCCTGAGCGCATCGAAGACTACATCGCTGCTGGTGGCTACAAGGCGCTGTTTCGCGTTCTAACGGAACTGATGCCCGTTGGTGTGATTGCAGAGATTACGCGCAGCGGGCTGCGCGGTCGGGGCGGCGCAGGATATCCAACCGGCTTGAAATGGAGCACAGTGGCCAAGGCTGCGGCGACTAAGAAGTACGTTATCTGCAACGGCGATGAGGGCGATCCCGGCGCCTTTATGGATCGCAGTGTGATGGAAGCTGACCCGCACCGCGTATTGGAAGGCATGGCCATTGCTGCTTATGCCGTCGGCGCAGATCAGGGTTATATCTATATCCGCGCGGAGTATCCGCTGGCCATTAAACGAATCGAGAAGGCGATTCGCCAAGCCCAGAAGATGGGTGTTCTGGGCAAAAACATCTTTGGCACGCCGTTTAGCTTTTCAGTTGACGTCCGGGTAGGGGCGGGAGCGTTCGTCTGCGGCGAGGAGACGGCGTTGATAGCTTCTATTGAAGGCCGACGCGGCACACCTCGGCCTCGTCCACCGTATCCAGCTGCCAGCGGCTTATGGGGCTACCCGACGCTGATCAACAACGTCGAGACATTTGCAAACGTTCCGACGATTATACGCAATGGCAGTGAGTGGTTTTCCCGCATCGGCACTGAGAAAAGCAAAGGCACCAAAGTCTTTGCGTTATCAGGAAACATCAAGAATGTTGGCCTGATTGAGGTCCCGATGGGGATCAAGCTGCGCGAAATCGTCTTTGATATCGGTGGCGGCATACCAGACAACCGGGTATTCAAAGCTGTGCAAACAGGCGGCCCATCAGGCGGCTGCATTCCGGCGGAATACCTCGACGTGTCTGTTGATTACGAATCTTTGTCCCAGTTAGGCTCGATCATGGGATCTGGCGGAATGATCGTGATGGATGAAACATCCGATATGATCAACGTAGCCCGCTATTTCATGGAGTTTTCCATGACAGAGTCTTGCGGGAAATGCATTCCGTGCCGCGTGGGAACAGCTCATCTCTATGATCTATTAGGGAAGTTTGTTGAAGGCAGTGCGACGCCGAACGACCTCACGCTTCTGGAAGAACTATGTGACATGGTGCGCCATACAAGCCTGTGCGGGCTGGGGCAGTCAGCCCCTAACCCGGTGTTAAGCACGCTGCACTATTTCCGCCAGGAATACCTGGATCGGATCGCAGCCGTAAGCCAAAACGGCGCTGAACACATTGTAGTTGGCGAATGAAGGTGGAGATGATTGCTGATGAGTGTCAAAACGCTCAAGATAAATGACCAAGACGTGAGCGCGCGCGAGGATGAAACAATCCTGGAAATTGCGCATGAGAACAACATCTTCATTCCGACGCTCTGTTACCTGGAAGGGCTGAGCGTTGTTGGGGCGTGCCGCTTGTGCCTGGTGGAGGTCAAAGGGTCACCCAAGCTGCACCCTGCCTGCGCAACGCAGGTTCAAGAAGGAATGGAGGTCTTTACCAATACCGAGCGGCTGCAGAAATACCGCCGCATGATCATCGAGCTGCTGTTCACAGAAGGCAATCACATCTGCGCGGTATGCGTGTCAAATGGGCGGTGTGATCTTCAGTACATGGCCCAGCGGTTGGGTGTTGATCACAGTCTGTTTGATTACCGAAGCCCGTACAAGACAGTTGATGCCTCTCACTATCGGTTTGGTGTTGACCACAATCGCTGTATACTGTGCACGCGGTGTGTCCGTGTGTGTGATGAGATAGAAGGCGCGCATACCTGGGATGTGAAGGGACGTGGGATTGACTCGCACGTCATAACAGACCTAGACACACCCTGGGGCAGTTCTGAGACCTGCACGAGCTGTGGCAAGTGCATACAGGTGTGCCCAACTGGGGCACTGTTCAAGAAAAGCAAGGCTGTTGGCGAAATGGAGAAGGAACGCGAGTTTCTGCCGTATCTGAAAACCATGCGTGAGGTGAGATAGGATGAGAAAAGTCAGTATGGCAACTGTGTGGCTGGATGGCTGTTCCGGTTGTCACATGTCGTTCCTCGACATTGATGAAGCGCTGTTACAGCTTGCACCACGCATTGATCTGGTCTACAGCCCGTTGGTTGACGCCAAGACGTTTCCCGAGATGGCAGATGTAACGTTGATCGAAGGAGCGGTGAGCAGCGAACACGATTTGGAGAAGATCAAACACGTTCGCGCTCACACGCGAGTGCTGGTCTCACTGGGCGATTGCGCTGTGACGGGGAATGTGCCCTCCATGCGAAACCCTTTCAGCGTTCAGGATGTTGTCCAGCGTGCGTATTTCGAAAACGTGTCAAACAATCCACAACAGCCGCAGGAGGCTGTTCCTGGCTTGCTGTCAAGGGTGCGGCCAGTGCATCATATTGTTCCGGTTGACGTCTTTATCCCTGGCTGCCCGCCCTCAGCTCAAGCGATTCTACAAGCCCTAACTGACCTGCTGGATGGCAAGCTGCCAGAGCTAAACGCCCGGTTTGGATGAGAGGAGTGCCCACTGATGAGTCAGACAATCGTTATTGACCCAATTACGAGAATTGAGGGGCACGCCAAGATCACTATTCGCCTCAACGATGTGGGCGAGGTGGCCGAGGCGCATATGCACGTCACGCAGTTTCGCGGCTTCGAGAAGCTCTCAGAGGGGCGTCCGTTCCGCGAAATGCCTTCTCTTATGGCCCGCATCTGTGGCATCTGCCCGGTCAGCCACCTCATCGCTTCCGCCAAAGCCTGCGACGCTATTCTGGCTGTGCGCATTCCAGAGCCTGCCGTAAAACTGCGCAAAGTGCTTAACTTGGCGCAGATCGTGCAGTCGCATGCCCTGAGTTTTTTCTACCTATCATCTCCTGACCTGCTGCTCGGCATGGACGCTGATCCTGTTAAACGCAACCTGTTCGGCGTGCTTGAGGCTGATCCTGAGCTTGCCCGCGGCGGCGTGCGGCTGCGCCAATTCGGTCAGCAGGTGATTGAGCTTCTATCTGGCAAGCGCATTCACCCAACCTGGGTTATCGCCGGCGGTGTGAACCACCCAATAACCCCTGAAGCCCGCGACACAATCCTTGCGCAAATACCCGAGGTAAAAAGAATCGCTCAACGCTCGCTAGAGTGGTTCAAGCCGCTGCTGGGCAACTACCGCGAAGAGATTCAAACATTCGCCAATTTTCCCACGATGTTTATGGGGTTGGTTGGACCGGATGACACGCTTGAATTCTACGATGGGAAACTGCGCCTGATCGGAGCTGAAGGTCAGACAGTAAATGACGATATTCCAGTAGAACGGTATGGCGAGTACATTGGCGAGTCCGTTGAGGACTGGTCGTATTTGAAGTCGCCATATTACCGTCCAATTGGATACCCCTCGGGCGTCTATCGGGTTGGTCCTCTGGCAAGGCTGAATATCGTCGCACGGTGTGGCACTCCGCTGGCGGACAAAGAACTGGCAGAATACAAGCAGATTGATGCCAGTGAGCGGATGAGTTCATTCTACTTCCACTACGCCCGGCTGATTGAACTCCTTCACTGCATTGAGAAGATCGAGCAAATCCTAGACGATCCTGACTGCCTTAGCAAGCACGTGTTTGCCAGCGCCAGCGCAAACAGCAGCGAGGGTATTGGGGTGAGCGAAGCACCGCGAGGGACACTGCTGCACCACTATCGGATTGATGAAAACGGGCTGATTGTTTGGGCCAATCTGATTATCGCAACAGGCCATAACAACCTGGCTATGGATCGCGGCGTGTTTCAGGTGGCTCAGCACTTCATCAAGGAAAATCAGATCACCGAGGGGGCGCTGAACCGCGTCGAAGCGGTCATTCGCACGTTTGATCCTTGCCTGAGCTGCTCTACACATGCAGTAGGTCAGATGCCGCTTCACGTGCAATTGATAGACTCTCAGGGCGAAGTGGTTGACGAGATTGCTCGCTAATGTTCCCTGTGCTGATCATCGGCTACGGGAATGTACTGCGCGGCGATGACGCAGTTGGGCCGCTGGCGGCCCGGTGTTTGGCTGCACGCCTTGCGGATCAGCCCGTCAGAATCATAGAAGCGCATCAGCTGCTCCCTGAAATGGCCTGGTTGCTAAGCCAAGCCCAACTTGTTGTGCTGATTGACGCCGCTATTGGCGCTGCTGCTGGCGCGGTGCGGTGGCAGCGCCTCGAGCGCGCTGAGGAGCAGAGGAGCATAGCGCTCGGCGTTGTTGGGCATAACTTGACCTGCCAGCAGCTGTTGGCCGGATGCCAAGCGCTGTATGGGGCATCGCCTGAGGTCCTCTTGATCGCGGTAGCAGGGAAGACATTTGAGGTGGGGGAGGAGCTTTCTGAGGCCGTGCAGGAAGTCCTCCCAAGTCTGGTAGATCAGGTGGAGCGGATCGTTCGGCAGCACCTCAGCGGGGTCCACTAACAACGGTTGCGTGACAAGCGCGCCAAGTGCCCTTTGTCAGCCAGATAGTTGAAGATGAGCTGGGCGTTTTCCTCCGGTGTTGCGATTTCAGCCGAGATGCGCAGCTCTGGGGCTGCAGGCGGCTCATAAGGGTCATCAACGCCAGTAAACCCAGTAATTTCTCCGCGACGTGCTTTTGCATACAAGCCTTTGGGATCACGCTGCTCACAAACAGCCAGCGGTGTATCTACGTGGACTTCAACGAAATTCTCGCCAATCAGTCGCCGGACCTCATCTCGCGCCGCGCGATAAGGACTGATTGCCGCACAGATTACGATGGTGCCCTGACGCACGATCTCGCTAGCCAAGAATCCCAAGCGCCTTATATGGGTGTCTCGGTCAGCTTTGCTGAAGCCGAGACCGTGAGACAAGTGCTGGCGCACCACATCCCCATCCAGCAGCGTTGTCTGCAAACCGATCTCCAATATGCGAGCGGCCAGGGCCTCCGCTGTGGTTGATTTACCCGCTCCGCTCAGACCGGTGAGCCACACACATACACCCTGTCGAGCAAAGGCGTCCGCCAGAATATCGGCGACCTCCGGCCGAGTGAACCACTCAGGGAGCCTGCGTCCGCGGGCGAGGTAATCGCGTCTGACTTGTGTTCCAGACAAACGAAACACACGAGTCTGAGGCGACACGTCGGTTTCCGGCTCGTAACGGTTCTCATCCGGCAGGTAAACCATCTCACAGTATGGCAGTATGCGTATACCCAACTCTGCTTCGTGCTGGAGAGCGAGTGCCTGGGCTGCATACGGTTCATAAAAAGGCTTCCCAGACGAGTCTGTCCCGGGGCCAGCGTGATCACGGCCAATAATCATATGGGTTGCGCCGTAATTGCGGCGGATAATAGCGTGCAGGAGCGCCTCCCGCGGGCCAGCCATGCGCATAGCAAACGGCAGCAGCGACAACAGCACACGATCTCGCGGGAGATAGTTGTCCACTAGCACTTGATAGGCGCGCACACGTGTATAGTGGTCAATGTCGCCCGGCTGTGTCATGCCGACAACCGGATGGAGCAGCAGCGCACCATCTGTCTCGGCCATGGCGTGTTTAACAATTTCTTCATGAGCGCGGTGAAGCGGGTTGCGCGTTTGGAAAGCGACCACGTTTTTTCGACCAAAAGCGGCCAGCAGCAGGCGTGTTTGGGCAGGCGTATGACGCAGATGCTGGAAATCATAATGCGGTGGCATCTGAATGATTTGCAGGCGACCGGTCACATTGAGCGGCCCCCAATGCCGCATCTCCGCCACCAGTGGATGCGCAAGATCACACGTGCCACAAACGAGTTGTGCCATCTCATCGCAATCCCAGCGATAGATTTCTTCAACCGTCAGCACCGCTAACGGACGGTTTTCCTCGTCGCAAAGGGCGATATCGCGATCAAGGTGCAGATCGTTCGTGGCATGTACGGGCAGCGTTATCGGAACAGGAAACAACTGTCCAGTTGCAAGGCGCATGGTTTCCAGGACGTGCCTCAGGTCGTTCTGGCCCATAAAGCGATTTAAAGGCGAAAAAGCCCCAACAGCCAGCATTTCAAGATCGCACACTGAACGCCGAGAAATGACAAGAGCGGGCAAGGTGCGCGCATGGCGAAGGAGCGCTTGGCGGTCGTGCTCAGTATCAAGGGGTGCAGTTGTGTTCGAGTTCAACCTCTCTGCGGCTCCTCGTCCAGTTGTTTCTCCAAAATCACCGTGAAGGGTAACACAGCAAAACAGAACGAGGCTACCATCAGGCAGCCTCGTCCACAATACGCAGCATAAATGGCGTTATTTCGCCTTGAAGCCCTGTTCCATGAGGGAGGCATGAGCCGCAGCAAGACGGGCAATCGGAATGCGGAAAGGTGAGCAGCTCACATAATCCAGACCAGCTTTGTGGCAAAAGTGAATGCTGTCTGGATCACCACCGTGTTCACCGCAGATTCCGACTTCAAGATCCGGGCGTGTCTGACGACCCTTCGTCGTCCCAAGTTTCACCAGATAACCAACACCATCTGGATCCAAAACTTGGAACGGATTCTCTGGCAGGATGCCCCGTTCCACGTACTCAAGCAGGAACTTACCCTCAGCATCGTCACGGCTAATACCGAAAGTGGTCTGTGTCAGGTCATTCGTGCCAAAAGAGAAGAACTCCGCATACTCTGCAAACTCGTCTGCAGTAATCGCAGCCCGAGGCAGCTCAATCATCGTGCCCACCTTGTAGGAGATCTGCACGCCCTGTTCCTGCATGACTTCATTAGCAACCCGGTCAATGAGTTCTTTGATTATTTTGACCTCATTGTAGTGACTTGTGACCGGGATCATGATCTCCGGGTGAACCTCAATGCCTTCCTTGGTCAGCTGACAGGCTGCCGAGAAGATAGCGCGAGCCTGCATCGCATTGATCGCCGGGCGCATTATGCCCAAACGCACACCACGCAGACCCAACATCGGGTTAAACTCACGCAGACCCTCAACGGCGGTCATCAGCTTCTCAATCTGCGCAAGCTCATTCGGCCGATCAGACATAATGCGCAAACCCGCAGCCCGCAGCGCAAGCGACTCGTGATCGGGCAGGAACTCATGGAGCGGCGGGTCAATCAGCCGTATAATCACCGGCAGGCCTTCCATTGCGCGGAAGATGCCATAGAAGTCATCGTGCTGGAAGGGCAGAAGCTTCTCAAGCTCACGCGCTTCATCAGCGCTGTTGGGCTCTGAGAGGATCATCGCCTGAACAGTAGGCAGCCGCTCCTCCTGGAAAAACATGTGCTCCGTACGACACAGGCCAATACCCCGCGCGCCATACTCACGCGCGCGGCGAGCATCAGCAGGGTAGTCAGCGTTCGCGTACACTTTCAAGCGGCGGAACTGATCAGCCCACCCAAGAAGCTTCTGCAGGTACATCTCACGAGCGAAATCAGGCTCAACCATATCCATTGCGCCGACAAACACTTCACCAGTGCCACCGTCAATGGACAGCGTGTCGCCTTCGTGTATGACGACATTTCCAACGCGAAGCTGACGGCCGCGCACGTCAATATCCAGCGCCTCTGCGCCGGCCACACAGGGCACACCGAACTGC
>DAOTWC010000034.1:0-3515 GCA_034435995.1 Anaerolineae bacterium
GCGGCGAAAGAAGGCGGCGAACGCTTTATCCAGACGGCGCAGCATCTGCTGCACGCTGGTGGCGTTCAGTTGGCCCAGTGTATCGGGGTTGGCGTTCCGCAAGTCGCGGAAGTGCGGCCACTGGTCAACGTACTTGAGGCTCTCGCCGGTTTCCTGATACGTCGTGATCCGCTGCTCCAGCGCGGCGTTGTAGAGCGTGCGCCCCTGCCACAGCAGGCAGTCAAGCTGGCGCGCCTGGGCGTTGGTGGGGTACAGTCGGTACTTGTACGTGCGGATCACGCGCTACCGTCTCCTAACAGTTCAAATCATACCACAGATACGAAAGGAGACAGAGCGCATTCCCCACCCCGCTGAAGCGGGGTGTCCCCTGCGCTAATTTCTATGGAGCGCAAGACCGCGCCGCGGCGGCGCGCCCAGCAGCAGGAGTGTAAACACCTGTGCGAATTGTCCACCTTGTGCCTTACTACGCGCCCGCTTACGCCTTCGGCGGCGTAGTGCGTGCCGCTGAGGGCCTGTGCCGCGCCCTGGCGCGCCGCGGCCACGCCGTGACAGCGCTCACCACCGACGCGCTTGACCGCGCCGGCGGCCGCGCCGCCCCGCCAGATGAAATCCGCGACGGCGTGCGCGTGCTGCGCCTGCCCAACCGCCTGCCGGCCCTGCGCGCGCGCCTCAACCTGTCCACGCCAGCCGGCCTGCAAGCGGCGCTGGGGCCGCTGCTGGCAGAAGCTGATGCGCTGCACTGCCACGAGTTCCGCACTGTTGAAAACCTGCTGGCCGCGCCGCTGGCCGCGCGCGCAGGCGTGCCGCTGGCGCTCTCGCCGCACGGGACGCTGGCCCACGCCACCGGCCGCAGCGCGCTCAAACGCGGCTGGGACGCGCTGTTCGGCCCAGCGCTGGCGCGGCGCTTCATCGTCGTCGGCAGCCTAACACCCCAAGAGGCCGACGAGGCGCGCGCCCTGTGGGCGGCTTTGGGCGCGGCCTCGCCCGCGCAGTTCGTCGTCATCCCCAACGGCGTTGATCCCGACGACTACGCTGCCCTGCCGGACGGCGCAGTTTTTCGCGCCCGCTGGCGGCTGGGGGACGGGCCGGTTGTGCTGTTTCTGGGGCGGCTGCACGCGCGCAAGGGGCCGCGCCTGCTGGCGCAGGCCTTCCGCGCGGCGGCCCCCGCCGAGGCGCGGCTGGTCTTCGCCGGCCCCGACGAGGGCGAGGCGGCCAGCATCGCCGCGCTGGGCGACCCGCGCATCGTCCTCACCGGCTACTTAGGGGGCGCTGAGCGGCTGGCGGCGCTGGCCGCAGCCGACCTGCTGGCGCTGCCGGCGGTGGGCGAGGGCCTGCCGATGGCTGCGCTGGAAGGGCTGGCGGCCGGCCTGCCGCTGGTGCTCTCGCCGGGCTGCGGCCTGCCCGAGGCGGCCCAGGCCGGGGCTGCGCTGGAAGTTCCGCCAGCAGCCGAGCCGCTGGCGGCGGCGCTGCGCGCCCTGCTGGCTGATCCAGGGCGGCGGGCGGCCATGGGCGCGGCAGGCCGGGCGTTAGCGCGCCAGCGCTTTACCTGGGACGCGGCTGCTTTACAATGGGAACAGATTTACGAGTCGTTAGGAGCTGGACACCTGTGAGCGAGACCCTGCTGAGCGCGCGGGTGGTGCGCGCGCCGGCGCTGGCCGAGGGCGAGTGGATCAACACCCCTGCGCCCATCGCGCTGGCCGGGCTGCGCGGCCAGACCGTCCTGGTTGATTTCTGGGATTACACCTGTATCAACTGCCTGCGGACGCTGCCCTACCTGCGCCAGTGGCACGCGCGCTACCGCCCGCACGGGCTGGTGATTATCGGCGTGCACGCCCCGGAGTTCGCCTTTGGGCGCGAGCGCGGCCAGATCGAGGCGGCGGTGCGCGAGCTGGACATCCCCTACCCCGTGCTGCTGGACAGCGGCTTCCGCACCTGGGACGCCTTCGCCAACCGCTGCTGGCCGGCTAAATACCTGATTGACCCGCACGGCTACATTCGCTACCAGAGCCGCGGCGAGGGCGGCTACGAAGCTTTCGAGCGCGCTATCCAAGCGGTGCTGCTGGAGGACAACCCCAGCCGCGAGCTGCCGCCAGTGATGCAGCCGCTGCGTCCGGAAGACCGCCCCGGCGCGGTGTGCTACCGCGCCACGCCGGAGCTGCACGCTGGCCTGGAGCGCGGCGCGCTGGGCAACCCGGAAGGCTACGCCGGCGGCGTGCCCGTGCTTTACCGGATGCCGGCGCAGCGGCCGCACGGCGCGTTCTACGCCGAAGGAGCCTGGCAGGCCGGCCGCGAGTACCTCAGCTACCAGGGCCAGGCCGAGGGCGTCATCAAACTGCCGTATGAAGCGGTTGAGGTCAACGCTGTGCTGGCCCCGCACTTCGAAGCCGTCGAGCGGATGCTCCACCCGCAGACGGTAAGCGTCGAGGTGTGGCAGGACGATCTGCCGCTGGACGAGGCAGTCCGCGGCGCGGACGTCTCCGCCGAAGGGCGCGCCCTGGTGGATCGCCCGCGTCTGTACAACCTGGTGCGCAACCCCGGCTTCGAGCGCCACGAGCTGACGCTGCGCGTGCGGGCGCGCGGTTTCGCCGTCTACGCTTTCTCGTTCACCACCTGCGCGCGGCCGTGAAAAAGCCCCTCCGCGCAGGAGGGGCTGGGACAAACAAAGCAGCGCTGCGGCGGCAGACGGCCTAGCGGCGGCGGCGCGCCCGGCTGAGCACCAAGAAGATCACCAGCAGCAGCACCAGCAGCCCGATGCCGATCAGAATGATCGGCAGCAAACCGGAGGCGATGTCCGGCGTGGTCTCGGCCTGGGCCGGGATCAGCGTGCCGATGGGCGTCATGGTTGGGCTGGGCGTGCGGTCAGTGCCGGTGAGCGTGGGCGTGGCGCTGGCCTCCTCCACTACCTGGGCGACCTCTGTCGGCGGGGTTGTGGGCGTCGGCGAGAGCGTCGGCGACGGCGTCAGCGCAGCGGCCTGCGGCGTGTCGGTAGCGGTGGGCAGGGCGGCGACCGCCTGTGCGTCAAGCGTCTGCTGGGCGTTGAGCGTCGCCTGGGCGTCAAGCGTGGCGCGAGCGGCCTGCGTAGCCAGCGCGTCGAGCGTGGCGCGGGCATCGAGCGTGGCCTGGGCGTTCACAGTCGCCTGCGCCGCCGCTGCCGTTGCGCGGGCGGCCTGGGTGGCCAGCGCGTCTTGGGTGGCGCGCTGCGCGTCCAGCGTCTGCTGCGCCGCCAGCGTGGCCAGCGCGTCTTGCGTGGCGCGCTGCGCATCGAGCGTCTGCTGCGCCGCCAGCGTGGCCAGCGCGTCTTGGGTGGCGCGCTGCGCGTCCAGCGTCTGCTGTGCCGCCAGCGTGGCTTGAGCGGCCTGCGTGGCGCGCTGCGCATCGAGCGTCTGCTGCGCCGCCAGCGTGGCCAACTGCTGCGCGTCCAGCGTGGCCTGGGCGACCTGCGTGGCGCGCTGCGCATCGAGCGTCTGCTGCGCCGCCAGCGTGGCCAACTGCTGCGCGTCCAGCGTGGCCTGGGC
>DAOTWC010000035.1:0-11523 GCA_034435995.1 Anaerolineae bacterium
TGCCGGCTGGGCACAGGCCGATGTAGTGGTAGAGGGAGTTTATCGCACTGGTTGGCAGGAACACGCCTATCTACAGCCTGAGGCCGGCCTGGGCTACATTGATGACGCTGGCCGTGTGACCGTTCTGGTGGCTGGGCAGTGGGTGCACGAGGATCAGGAGCAGATTTCGCACGCCCTGGGTCTGGACCCTGAAGAGGTGCGGGTGATCTACCCTGCGATTGGCGGGGCTTTTGGCGGGCGGGAGGACATGTCGGTGCAGATCGTGCTGGCGCTGGCCGCCTACCACCTGCGCCGGCCCGTCAAGATTATCTGGAGCCGCGAAGAGTCAATTCTCTACCACCACAAGCGCCACCCGGTCACGATTTACGCCCGCTGGGGTGCGACGCGGGAGGGCCGCGTCACGGCGATTGAGGCCAGGGTGATCGGTGACGCCGGGGCGTATAACTACACCTCTACGAAGGTGATGGCCAATGCCAATCTGATGGTGACCGGGCCTTATGAAGTGCCCAACGTCCAGATAGACACGTATGGCGTTCTGACAAACAACATCCCATGCGGTGCGTTCAGGGGTTTCGGCGCGCCTCAGGGACTGTTTGCAGCCGAGAGCCAGATGAACAAGCTGGCTGCCGCCCTCAACATGGACCCGCTTGAGATTCGGCTGATAAACGCTATCCGAGAGGGGAGCGTTATCTCGGTAGGGACGCCGCTGCCGAAGGGAGTCAGCATGCCGCAGGTGTTCGAGGCGTGCGGACGCGAGAGTTTCTGGACGCAGAACGGCAGCGGCAAGTGGCAGCGCAGACCAGTTGAACAGCCCGCAAACCCGGCGCTGCGGCGTGGGGTAGGGCTGGCGGGGGGCTTCAAGAACGTTGGCTACAGCTTCGGCTTTCCTGAGCAGTCGTGGGCAACGGTTGAGCTGCACGGCGGCGCTCAGATTGACGAAGTTGTGGTAAAGGTAGCTGGTGCGGAGGTGGGCCAGGGCGCGCACACGGTCTTCCGCCAGATGGCGGCCGAAGCTGCCGGTGTGCCACTGGAGCGCGTGAGGCTGGTGACACATGACACGGCTGACACACGCACGTCGGGCAGCGCGTCGGCGTCGCGGCTGACGTTCATGACTGGCAACGCGGTGATCGGCGCTGCACAAGAAGCCCTCGCGCGCTGGCGCGAAGAAGATCGCCCGGCGAGGGCCACATATCAGTACCGGCCGCCGCGCACTACCATGTACGATCCAATGACGGGCAAAAGCGAACCGAACTTCGCTTACGGCTACGTGGCGCAGGCGGTTGAAGTGGACGTGGATATTGAGACCGGACACATTTATGTGCGGCGCGTGGTGTCGGCAAACGACGTAGGGCGCGCGATTAACCCAGAACTGGTCAGGGGCCAGATTGAGGGTGGCGTGGTGCAGGCGCAGGGCTACGCCGTGATGGAGCACCTGGTATCCATAGAGGGCCAGATTCGCAACCCGTATCTGTCCACCTATCTGATTCCAACGGTGATGGACGTGCCGTTAGAGGTCAAGTCGGTTGTGCTGGAGTACCCTGACCCGATTGGGCCGTGGGGAGCGCGCGGCATGGCCGAGATGCCGTTTCTGCCGCTTGCGCCGGCTATCAACGCTGCTGTGCACAATGCAACCGGCGTGTGGATGGATTTCATTCCCCTAGTACCCGACCGCGTGGTGGCCGCGCTGCGCGCACATGGCATTGGGCTGGATTAGGGTGGGTTGATGAAGCTGTATGAGGGACTAAGCGTTGCGCGCGGCGAAGTAGTCGCGTTCGTGGGCGCTGGCGGCAAGACTTCGGCGCTGCTCAATCTGGGACATGAGCTGGTCGAGTTTGGCTGGCGGGTGATGGCCACCACGACAGCGCACGTGGCTGCTGAGCAGCTCGACCTGGTGCCGCAGGTTATCCGCACAGGCGCGAGCATGCGCGCCCTGTCGGATGCGCTCAGGGACAGCCGCTTTGTGTTCCTCTATGACTCTGTGCGAGCCGGGCTGGTATATGGCCCTTCGATGGATTACATCACGCGGCTGCTGGACACGATAGACTCAGACGTGATGCTGGTTGAAGCTGACACCGCTAACGGCCTGCTGCTGAAAGCACCGTACGATCACGAGCCTTACATCCCGCCAGAAGCCACGCTGGTCGTACCGGTGGCCTCGCTGGGTGTGCTGGGGCAGGACCTAGACGAGCAGCACGTTTACAATGCGCGGGCGATTGTCGAGCGCTACGGGTTCGCTGTGGGCACACGGGTAAAGTCACCTTGGGTGGCGCAGGTGCTGCGCGACGAGACGCTCGGTTTGCGCGGTGTGCCAGAACGGGCACGGGTGGTGGCACTGCTGAACCAAGTGCCGGCCCAGGGGTATCTGCGTGGTCGCGCCCGGTTGATTGCGCAGTTGATCCTGCGGTCTCCGCGCGTTCAAGGGGTTGCGATTGGCTCGGTGCGCAGCGCAGACCCAATCCACGAGGTACAGCGGCCGGTAGGGGCGGTTGTGCTGGCGGCGGGCATGTCGCGGCGGATGGGGCAGCCTAAGGTCTTAATGCCGTGGGTGGGGCGGCGCACGATTATCGAGCACATACTCGACCAGCTTGTGCTGGCGCGTGTGGATCACATCGTTGTCGTTACAGGCCCCTATCGCGCTGAAGTTGAGTCACGGGCAGCCGCCCTGGGCGTGTCCACTGTGTTCAACCCCGATTACGCCGAAGGTGAAATGCTTTCCTCGCTTAAGACCGGCCTTGCTGCGCTGCCGCCGCAGGTGGCGGGGGCTTTGGTTGTACTGGGAGACCAGCCGCGCATCCAGCCGCGCATTGTGAACCAGGTGATGATGGCCTATGCCGAGGGCAAAGGCGGATTGGTTGCGCCCAGCTATGAGATGAAGCGCGGCCATCCGATCTTAATTGACCGCCGCTACTGGGCTGAACTGCAGGCGCTGCCTATAGACGGATCGCTGCGCACGCTGCTTCAAGCTCATGCAGATGAGATCGCCTACGTGAATGTAGACACTGACAGCGTGCTGCGCGATGTGGACACGCCAGATGACTACGCTCAGGAGCGCTGGCGTGCTGGCTTGTAAGCCAGTGAACCGACCGCCACAAACGCCCCACTCTAGGTCGAAAGGTCTGGCAGAAAGCCCGCGATAGACCCCCGGGGCTGCGGTATAATAGCGGCCTTGTTAGACCACCAGCGCACAAAGGTGAGGTATGGCCTACACACAGAGCGACTATGATCGGGCCGTCGAAGCTATTCGGGCGCGGTCTGCGCTGGAGCCGTCTATTGGGCTGGTTTTGGGTTCTGGCCTTGGCGGATTAGCGGACGCGCTGGCTGAGCGCACGGCTGTACCCTACGATGTAATCCCGGGCTGGCCGATTTCAACAGTAGAGGGGCACAGCGGCCAGCTGGTGCTGGGCCGGTTGGAACGACACGCGGTCATCGCGCAGCAGGGGCGCGCGCATTTCTATGAGGGTTATACACTGCAGCAGGTCACGTTTCCAATACGAGTTATGCGGCGGATGGGCGTTGACACGCTGATTCTGACCAACGCTGCGGGCGGGTTGAATCCAACGTATCGGGTGGGCGATGTCATGTTGTTTAACGACCATATCAACTTGGTGGGCATGGCAGGTAACAACCCCTTGGTTGGCCCGAACGACCCGGCCTTTGGCGAACGTTTTGTGGGTATGTCCCAAACGTACGACAGCGGACTGCGGCGGTTGGCGCGTGAAGCGGCTGCTGCGGATGGCGTCCCGCTGCACGAAGGCGTTTATGTGTGCCTGGCCGGGCCGACATTCGAGACGCCCGCTGAGATTCGCATGCTGCGGCTGCTGGGCGGCGATGCTGTCGGCATGTCCACAGTGCACGAGGTGATTATCGCCCGTCACGGGGGGATGCGTGTGCTGGCGCTGTCCGGTATCACGAACGAGACGATAGACCAAGTTGACTCCGATCGAGAAGTAAACCATCAAGAAGTGCTTGACGCGGGAGCGGTGCTGGTTCCGCGCCTGTCGGCTATAGTGCGGGGGGTGCTGCGCGCACTGGCGAGATGACAACGCTGGTGTTCTTCATCGAGCAGATTGCTGTTGGTTTGTACATACTCATTGGGTTGGGTCTGCTGCTGGCCTGGCGCCGGCTGATGGAAGCGCGGCGCGCGTATCGGGCTACCCACTTCGAGCTGGAGCGCGATCTGGCGCGCTACCGCCGCGCCAATGCTGTGACGGCACTAGTGCTGCTGGCCGAATTGGGCCTGATCGTGCTGGGGGTCCAGCAGATTGTTGCGCCGGCAATTCGCGCCAGCGCGAACATCGAGCAGACGATTGCCGAGGTGGTGCAGGACGGCGTGTTCAACACGCCGACGCCTTTTCGGGCCGCTGATACTCAGATTGATCCCAGCGGTGTCAACCTGACGCCGGATGACCCGGCAGCGCGCGTGCTGGCAACCCCCACACTGACGCCTACGCCGGTTGGCACAATCGTGCCGAATGCGCCCCCAGCTATCGGGTGTGACACGCCGGGCGCGATGCTGCAGATTCCAGCCAACGGCATGGTTGTGTTCGAAACGATTCGGGTGGTAGGGGTGGCTGACATGCCCGATTTCGCTTTTTACCGTTTTGAGCTGAAAGGGCCGCCCACGTTCGGCAATTTCGCTCCGTTGGAAACCTATACGCAGCGTGTGCCAGAGATCGGCGATCTAGGCCAATTTGTCCCATCGTTCTACCCGCCTGGAGAATATCAGTTTCGCCTCACGGTGTTCGACATTACCAACACGCTTGGCCCTTCCTGCACTGTCAACATCTTTATTCGCGAGCCGATCCCAACGCCGACGCCAATCGGCTCGTGAGACCAGATGGACGCAAACCGGCCGCTGCTGTGTGTAATTGGCGCTGGGCGCGTCGGTACGGCGCTGGCTGCGCTGCTGTACGAAAGGGGCTACACTGTGGCGGCTGTCTACAGCCGATCACCGACCAGCGCGGCGACACTGGCGCATCGAGTGGGCGCGGCAGCGGCGCAGAGCGCGGCAGCGGCGGCGCAGGAGGCAGACCTGATCCTGCTTACTGTGTCGGATGACGCTGTTGCTGAAGTGGCAGCGGCGCTGGTTGGCCACGATCTGCGCGGGCGCGGGGTGGCGCACACCTCCGGCGCGCTGAGCGCCAGCGTGCTGGACCCGCTGCGCGCTGCGGGAGCGTCTGTGGGCAGTTTGCACCCGGTGTACCCGTTCGCGGCGCGCGGCGCGGATACGTCCCTAGCTGGTGTGGCGTTTGCGGTGGAAGCGACAGACGAGCCGCTGCGCGGTTGGCTGATAGACGCGGTAGCTACGCTGGGCGGATACGTTCTGAACATCCCGCCGGGCGGCAAACCGGTCTATCACGCGGCATTGGTGCTGATGAGCAATTACACAGTAACACTTTATGCGCTGGCGCTGCGGCTGCTGACGGGTTTGGGCGCGGATGAAGCCGCCTGTCAGCAGGCGTTAAACGCGCTTTTGTCAGCAACGGCGGTCAACTTGAGCGCGCTGGGCGTGCCAGATGCGCTGACCGGCCCTATTGTGCGCGCCGATCGCAGAACAATTGCGGCTCACCTGGACGCGCTGGAACAGACCAATGCCGACACCGCCCACGTGTATCGCCTGCTGGGGCGCCTGACGCTTCCGTTAGCAGCAGCGCGCGGCGTGGATATCGAACCTTTGAAGCGGCTTCTCGACGAAGGGGTGTGAGAAATGCGGCTGACAATCCGCGATCTGCAGAAGATGAAGACCAGCGGCCAGCGTATTGCCATGCTGACAGCGTATGACGCCACCAGCGCGCGCCTGAGCGAAGCGGCTGGCGTGCCGGCTCTACTGGTGGGTGACTCGCTGGGAATGGTGATTCAGGGACACGACAGCACTATTCCAGTCACGTTGGACCAAATGATTTATCACGCGGCCATTGTTGTGCGCGTTACGGAGCGGGCGTTGATTATCGGGGATCTGCCGTTCATGACTTACGGCATAAGCCCTGAACAGGCGCTGGCCAGCGCAGCCCGCATGATGCAGGAGGCGGGTGTGGGCGCGGTCAAACTGGAGGGCGGCGCGAACATGGCTCCTACGATTGCTCGTTTGACTGAGAACGGCATTCCTGTAATGGCGCATTTGGGACTGACGCCCCAGAGCGTAAACCGGTTCGGTGGTTATCGGGTGCAGGGGCGGGACCTAGACACTGCCGAACGCTTGCTGCGCGACGCCGAAGCAGTGCAGGAAGCAGGCGCATTTGCCGTCGTCCTGGAGCTGGTGACCACGCCGGTTGCGCAGATGATTACTGAACGGCTGCGCATCCCGACCATCGGCATCGGCGCCGGGCCGGATTGTGATGGACAGGTTCAGGTGTTTCACGACATCCTGGCGCTGCATGAGGCGCTGACACCACGCCACGCTAAAGTGTTTGCTAACGCTGGTGAGGTAATGCGCCAGGGAATTGCTGACTACGTGCACGAGGTTCAGGCCGGCGCTTTCCCCACTGAAGCGCACGGCTTTAGCATGTCAGATGAGGCTGCCGCTGCACTGCGCGACAAGGAGCGGTGAGACGCATGCAGATCACTGACACAATTGCTGGGCTGCGTGCCGCCCGCGCTCAGGTATCCGGATCAATAGGGTTAGTGCCGACAATGGGCGCGCTGCACGCTGGCCATCTCTCGCTGGCGGCGCGGGCGCGGTCTGAGAACGACACGGTAATCGTGACAATCTTCGTTAATCCGCTGCAATTTGGCCCGACAGAGGATTTTGCTGCCTATCCCCGCGACCTGGAGGGCGACCTGAAGGTGCTGGAAAACGCCGGCGTTGATTTGGTTTTCACCCCGACGCCTGATCTAATGTACCCGCCGGGTTTTCAGACAACAGTGGATGTGGGCAGCCTAGGTCAGATTTTGGAGGGCGCGCACCGACCCGGTCATTTTCGTGGTGTAGCAACAGTGGTCGCCAAGCTGTTCAACCTGACACAGCCGCAGCGCGCTTATTTCGGCCAGAAGGATGCGCAGCAGGTTGCGGTGATCCGTCAGATGGTTCGCGACTTGAACTTTCCGCTGGAAGTGGTTGTGTGCCCGATTGTGCGCGACAGCGACGGGCTGGCGCTCAGCTCGCGCAATGCCTACCTGACACCAGACCAGCGCCGCGCCGCGCCAGTGCTGTACCGGGCGCTGCGCGCGGCAGCGGCGGCCTATGTCGTCGGTGAGCGCGACCCTGAGGCGCTGCGCCGGATCATGTATGCGACACTGGCGGCAGAGCCGCTGGCGCAGCCAGAGTACGTTTCGGTGGCGGATGCCGATACGCTGGCAGAGTGCCAGGAGAACCTGGCACAGCGCACGCTTCTGTCAATGGCGGTGCGCATTGGGCGCACGCGCTTAATTGACAACCTGGTGCTGCCCGAAGACGATGCGATAGAGCGTTTGTAAGTGCGCTCTCAGCCGCTGTTAATGTTTTTCTGACAAGTCTGTGCTGCAATACCGTTAGCATGTTAACGAGGCAGGAGAGCGATGTTCGTTTTCGATCCCAACTACCTTTGGCTTGTGCTGATACCAACGATAATCATTTCCCTGCTGTCGCAGGTGTTTGTGCAGTCAGCGTTCAGCAGATGGAGCCAGGTGCGCAACAGCAGCGGCCTGACGGGCGCTGAAGTGGCGCGGCAGATCATGGCGCGCACGTCGCTGGGGCGCAGCAGCGTGCAGTTTTCTGGGCTGCGTGGGCAGACAGCCAATGCCTATGGCATTCGCCTGGAGCGCGTTGCCGGACAGTTTACCGATCATTACGACCCGTCGTCGCACACTGTGCGCATGTCGGACTCGACGGCCAACCAGCCGTCAGTGGCCGCCATGGCTGTAGTGGCGCACGAGCTGGGGCATGCGCAGCAGCATGAAGAGAACTCGGTGCTAATCCAGATGCGCTCATTTCTGCTGCCGGCTGTGCGCTTCAGCCCGACGGTGTCGTATCTGTTGATCTTGGCCGGCTTTTTCTTTGCCATCACCGAGCTGCTGTGGCTGGGCATCATTTTCTTCGGTATCACCGTGCTGTTTATGGTGCTCACGCTGCCGGTCGAGTTCGATGCCAGCCGGCGCGGCCTTATTCTGCTGCGCGAGGCGGGCTTGATGCGGACGGCCAGCGACCAGAGCGGTTCACGCCAGGTACTTACGGCAGCTGCGCTGACATACGTCGCGGCGGCGGTGACAGCCATTCTCCAACTGCTGTACTACATCAGCTTAGCTCAACGCCGCAACTGAGCACAAGGCCGATGCAGTGAGAAGCGCCCGACAATTTGCTGCCGGGCGCTTTCTTGTTTCACGGGTGAAAAGCCCTTTGGTTTCAGTTCAATCGAGGGGCTGGCGCTCAACCTTGCGTCGCAGACGGCGTATGCGGCCCTGTTCAGGGCGAATACGTCCCAAAGTCTCGTTAAAGCGGCGGCTGACGCGCACCAGCCGCCGCCTCCAGTGCGCCAGAAAATAGCTGAACTGCTGCCGCTGGCGATAGAGGGCGCGCCGTTCGACTGACTCGGGCCGCCCCCAGCGAACGACCATAGCGCCCCAGGACAGGCCGCCCCCGAAGCCAACGAACACAATGTGGTCGTCCTGTTTGATTTTGCCCATTTCAACCGCTTCGCACAGCGCGATAGGAATGGAGGCAGCCGATGTGTTGCCGTAGCGTTCCAGATTGCTCATGAACAGTTCCGGCTCAACCTTAAGCGCGCGCGCCGCTGACTGGATGATGCGAGCGTTTGCCTGGTGTGGGATGATAAGCTTGACATCATTTATGGTCAGGCCAGCCTGCGCCAGCGCCTGCTGGATGCTTTCGCCGATGACACGGGTGGCGAACTTGAACACCTCGCCGCCGTTCATGTACATTTTGCCCATTTTTTGCTGGACGCTGTCAGCGCCGGGCAGCTCGGCATCCTGGCTGCCCACGGTGGGGATGGTCAGAAGGTCCCAGCCCGAGCCGTCGGAGCGCAGAACGCTGGACAGAACGCCGCCCTCGACGTCACTGGCTTTGAGGACAACCGCACCAGCGCCATCGCCGAACAGAATGCACGTGCCGCGATCCTGCCAGTCTAGGACACGGCTCATCGTCTCTGAGCCGATTACGAGGGCGGTCTCGATGCTGCCTGAGCGGATCGCTTGAGCGGCAAAATTAACAGCGTAGACGAAACCAGAGCAGGCCGCGCTGAGATCAAAGGCTCCAGCCTTGGCCGCGCCCAGCCAGTCCTGAATAAGGCTGGCAGTGCTTGGAAAGATGTACTCCGGCGTGGACGTGGCCACGATCACCATATCCAGCTCGATAGGCAGGATTTCTGCGACCTCGAGTGCGCGCTGGGCTGCTTTCAGACCGAGCGTCGCCGTGGACTCGGTTTCTCCAGCAATGCGACGCTCGTGAATGCCGGTGCGCGTGACAATCCACTCATCGCTGGTCTCGACGATGGCTGCCAGGTCATTATTGCTTAAAACGCGGTCGGGCACAGCCATGCCCCAACCGACAATATGCGCATAGATGCGATTGCTGACGAAGGCATCGGCTGTTCGGTTATGCGCGGCCATTTTCGTGGAACTTGCTGAAAAGCACCACAGCGTTGTGTCCACCGAAGCCAAACGAATTGCTCATGGCGATGTTGATCTCGCGCGCAACACCGACGTGCGGCGTGTAATTCAGGTCACATTCGGGGTCCTGATTATCCAGGTTGACAGTAGGCGGAACGAAGTTGCTGCGCAGCGCCATGATCGTGAAAACGGCTTCTACAGCGCCGGCAGCGCCCATGAGATGGCCAGTCACTGATTTGGTCGAGCTAATCGGTATCTCGTACGCCTGCTCGCCGAGGGCGCGCTTGATGGCCATCGTTTCGCTCTTGTCGTTGAGAGGCGTGCTGGTTCCGTGCGCGTTGATGTAATCGATGTCTTCAGGGCGCAGGCCAGCGTTCTTGAGCGCCAGTTCGATGGCCTTGGCCGCTCCCTCGCCAGTCTCCAAGGGGGCCGTCACATGGTAAGCATCGGAAGTGTGGCCGTAGCCGATAACCTCGGCGTAAATCTTGGCACCGCGCGCCAAAGCGTGGTCGAGGTCCTCAAGCATCAGCAGAGCCGCCCCTTCCGCTATCACAAAGCCGTCGCGATCAATGTCAAATGGGCGTGAAGCCTTTTCTGGCGCGTCGTTGCGCCGTGAAATGGCTGTCATGTTGTTGAAGCTGGCGATAGCAACGTCTACCAAGCCGGCTTCAGAGCTTCCGGCTAGGATGGCCTTAGCGTCGCCGCGGCGGATGATCTCGGTCGCTTCGCCGATGCTGTTGTTGCCCGTGGCACAGGCGGTGGAGATGGCGAAATTGGGGCCGCGCAGGCCGTATACCATGGATATTTTGCCGGACGCGCTGTCGGGCAGCATCATCGGAACTAACAGGGGGCTGACGGCCTTAGCGCCTCGTTCGATAAAAGCCTTTACGCCTTCGAAAATGGTGCTGATGCCGCCGATGCCAGACCCCGCCACACAGCCAATATCGTAGCGGTTGTCGTCAGTGACCTGCAGGCCGGAGTCTGCCATGGCCTGTTCAGCGGCGTAGAGGGCGAGCTGGGTAACGCGATCGGTACGGCGAGCCTCGCGGCGGCCTAGAAATGCGTCTGGATCAAAGTTCTTGACTTCGCCGCCGAAGTGGTTTTCCAGATGAGAGGTGTCGAACCGGGTGATTGGGCCAATTCCAGTCTTGCCAGCAGCAGCGTTAGACCACGCTTCTTCCACGGTGTTGCCTGTGGGGCAGATAATACCCATGCCGGTCACGACTACACGTCGCCGTTTCACGATGCGTATCCTCCAGTCAGCGTTTCCGCGCGTCCACAGCGCGGCTGAAAATTATGCCAGATAAGATAAAACCCTGTCTACCTGCTGATGAATACAACACCGGCGGGGCAGGCCCGTTACAGCGTTTCGCGTCTGTATTATCCTGGCGGGGTGGGTATAATACTATCGCAACGTGGAGGGACGATGTATCTCGTCACTGGCGCCACTGGCTTTGTTGGCAGAAACCTGGTCGCACAGCTTTTGGCGCACGGTTACCGCATTCGCTGCTTGATTCCTGAGCACAAACTGAATGCTCTGCCCTGGGAGACTCTCCCGGAGATCGTTGTGGGGCATGTGCTAGACGAAGAAGCGCTTTTTCGGGCGGTGACGGGGGTATACGCGGTGATCCACCTGGAGAACGCCCAATGGTGGGGACGTCCGCGTGATCTGGAACGAGTCGAGCTGGCCGGCACGCGGAATCTGGTCGCGGCTGCGCGAGCCGCGCGCGTGGGGCGAATCATTACAGTAAGCCATTTAGGAGCAGCCCCAGCGGCGGCGTACGTCTTGCATCGTGTGAAGGGCCTGGTGGAGGAAGCAATACGCAGCAGCGGATTGGCCTATACCATCATCCGCAGCGGAATCGTGTTTGGCGAAGACGATGCTTTCGTAAACCACATTGCGCTGATGCTGCGCGCTAATCCCATAGTCTTTGTTATGCCGGGGCGGGGAGAAGTTGTGCTGCATCCTATCTACGTTGGAGA
>DAOTWC010000036.1:0-30620 GCA_034435995.1 Anaerolineae bacterium
CGGTGACGTACACCTGGCGCGTTTTGATCTTCAGCGTGGCAGTCAGGTGGTCGAGCAGGGCTTCCAGCGCGTCAAGCTGTTCCGGCCAGTAGGAGTCCGGCGGGCACTGGGGCGAGGCCACCACGAACGGGAAGTGCTGGCCGGCGGCAATGAGTTTGGGCAGGCCGTGCAGCGGCACGCGCGCCAGATCAGTGCCGCGCTCGCCGCGGCCGTGCAGGAACAGCACCAGCGGCCAGGCCCGGCGCAGGTCGTATTCTGGCGGCCGGTAGAGCAGGTACGGCAGGCTGACCTGCCGCGTGACGGTGGCGGCAAAGCGACAGCTTTCCTGGTTGGTCATGTTGCGTTTTTACCCATAGTAGCTGCCGGCGCGCTCGCGCGGGGCATTGCTCAGCACAGCGCCCACGATGCGCGCGTGGACGCGCTCCAGCGCTTCGCGGGCGCGCGCCGCGTGTTCGCGCCGGGTGTGGCCGGCGCGCACCACCAGCAGCACGCCGTCCAGCCGCGAGGCCAGCAGCGCGGCGTCGGCAGCGGCCAGCACCGGCGGGCTGTCGAACAGCACGTACTGGGCGCGCGCCTTCAGCAGCCCGATGATGTCAATCATGCGCTGGCTGCCCAGCACGTCGGCGGGGGTGGGCGGCAGCTCGCCGGCGGGCAGCACCTGCAGGTTGTCCACGCCTACGCTGGCCAGCGGCGGGCTGGCCAGGGCGCTGTCGTCCAGCATCATGGTGGTGAGGCCGCGCGCGTTGTCCAGCCCCCACAGCGTGTGCTGCGTTGGGCGGCGCAGGTCGCTGTCCACGAGGATGGTGCGGTGGCCGCTTTGGGCAAAGGTTACGGCCAGGTTGGCCAGCACCAGGCTCTTGCCCTCGCCCTCTGCCGGCGCGGTGACCACCAGCGTGCTGATCGGGTTCTCCACGCTGCTGAACATCAGGTTGGTGCGCAGCGTGCGGTAGGCTTCGGCGGCCGCTGAGCGCGGCTCGGTCAGGGTAATCAGGTTGGCGGCGGGCATCAGCTACCTGCTTTCGCTGTCGGGTAGGGCGGCCAGCACGGGCAGCGCCAGGCCGCGCTCGACGTCGTCGCGGCTGCGCACGACGCTGCTCTCCAGGTATTCCAGCACAAAGATGATGACGCCGGCCAGCAGCACGCCCAGCAGCGCGCCAGCGGCGGCGTTAATCAGCAGGCGGGGCCGCAGCAGGCTGTAACGGGCCACGTCCTGCAGGCGCGCGTCAATGCGATCCTCGCGGCGCGCCTTCTGGTTCTCTTCGTTGCGATACTGGATGAGCAGGCTGCCCCACTCGCGGGCTACGTCGTTGGCCAGGTCGCCGTCGGGCAGGTCCACGTCAATCTGAATGGACAGGCTGTTGGGGTCCGGCACGATGGTCACGGCGCGCTTGAGGTCCTCGGCGCGCATGTCCAGGCGCAGGCTGTCAATCACGCGCTGTGCGACGAACTCGCTGTCCAGGTAGGCTACGTGGTTGCCCAGCAGCGTTTTGCTGGCCTCGGTGAGGCCGAAATCGGCGCGGGCCGGCTGCATCAGCACGCGCTGCGTCGAACGGTAAACCGGCTGCATCTGGGCGCTGAGAACGTAAGCGCTGGCGGCGGCCAGGACGGCCAGCAGCGCCACGATCCAGCCCCGCCGCAGCAGCACGCGCCCGTAGTCAATCAAGCTCATCGGCAACTCCTCTGCGCGGCAAACGCGCGATTATTGTACCGTATCGGCAGACGATTGGTAGGGACGGGTAGAGCAAGCCGGCAGCGCCGCTTTAGGGAGAGCCGCCCGCGCCCAGCGCGGCCAGCAGATCGGGGCCGCGCAGCCCAATGGCGTAGGCCTCAAGGGCTGCCCCGTAGGGCGCAGCCAGCATCAGCGGCGGCTGATCGTCTGCGCTGAACGCCAGCGCCAGCAGCGGCGGGTGCGCGCCCGGCAGGCTGGCCGGGGCGAGCGCTGTCTCCAGCGCGGCCAGCGCCTGCTCAACGACGCTGGCCAGCGCAGCGCCGTTTACGTTTTCAGCTGGCAGCGCAACGGCCAGCGTTGTGTACAGGGGCTGTAGGGCGGCGCAGTCTCCGCCCGCAGCGGCGATGCCGGCGCTGGTCACGGTCACAGCGGACGGCGCTAGACCGGCGTTTTCCAGCGCGGAGCGCGCCTGCGCCGCCAGCGCGTCCAGGCTGGCGCTGAAAGCGGACGGCGCGCACACCGCCGCCGGCGAGACGGCGGCCTGCGCTGCCGCGCCCCTGGCCTGAACTGTGGCCGCCGCGACGATGGCCGTTGCTGTGCGCTGGGCTGTGTCAATCTGGGCGGGCTGAGCCGCCTGCGCGCCGGGCAGCGCAGCCGCTGTCAGCGGCGGGAACTGGCTCGTGTCGTGGGTGGCGGTAGCTGGTGGGGCGGTCTGCTCGTTCGCGGGGGCTGCTGTCGGTTCAGCGGTGGGGGCGGCGGCGGGCGCGCAAGCCGCCAGCAGGCCGATCAGCAGCGCAGCGCACACAAGCCCTCTCATCGCTGTTTCGCTTTCTGTTTGGCGGCGGCCAGCGCTGCCGCCTCTGGGCGCTGGGCGTAGAAATCGTCCAGCGGGTAGCAGCCGGAGACGAGGCCGCTGCGCGGGGCGGTGGTGCAGTCGCTGAACGTGCGGCACAGCAGCTTGCGCTGCAGCGGGCGCCCGGCCAGCACGTCGGCGGGCAGGTCGGGATAGGCCAGCGCCATGCGGCCCAGGCCGGCAAAATCGGCCCAGCCGGCGCGCACCATGCGCTGGGCGGCGTGCGGCAGCCACTCTTGCAGATACGTCAGGCCGGACGCCACGAACGCCAGGCCGGGCTGGCGGCGTTTGAGCGCTGCTGTCACGCGCATTTGGCGCGCCACGCCGCACAGCGGGTCCTCCGGCGGCTGATAGCCGTCGGACGGCGGGAACAGCGCCGGGCGCTGGATGTGCGGGTTGTAATACGGACTGCCCGCAGTCACGCACACCAGCGGGATGTCCAGTTCGGCCAGCAGGTCAACAAAGCGCAGCGGCTCGGCCAGGTCAATTCCCGTGCCGCTGGCGTCGCCGCCGAAGGCGCAGCGGTAGCTGCCGTCGAACGGCTCCGGCTCGCCCGTCCCGTCGGGGCCGGGGCGGAACGGCAGCCAGTCAAAGGCGCTGACGCGCACGCCGATCAGCAGCCCTGGCGCGGCGGCGCGCACCGCGTCCACCGTTTCGCGCAGGAAGCGGGTGCGGTTCTCGAAGCTGCCGCCGTAGGGGCCGGGGCGATCCACCGCGCTGAGGAACTCGTGTCCCAGATAGCCGTGACAGTGTTTGAGGTCAACGAAGTCGAAGCCGGCGCGCTGCGCCAGCGCAGCAGCGCGCGCGAAATCGCCGATCAGCGCGCGGATGTCGCTGTCAGTGAGCAGCGCCGAGTCGTCTGTGATGCCCACGCGCCGGTCAAGCAGCGGGTGACGGTAGAGCGCGCGCGGCGCAGGCGGCCCGTCTGGACGGCTGTAGCGCCCGCTGTGCGTGAGCTGCAGGCCGATCAGGAGATCGGCGGCGCTGCCGTGCCGCTCGACGTGCGCCGCCACCAGCGCGGCGCGCAGCGCGGCCAAGTCGTCCACGGTGTCCGCGTTGATGACGAGCTGGTTGGGGTTGGCGCGGCCGTCGTGGCGCACGGCCACCGCCTCGCCGCCCCAGATGAGCTTGGCCCCGCCCGCGCCGAAGCGCCGCCAGCGGCGCAGCGTCAGGCCCGACGGGCGGCCGTCGCGCGTGCCGTCCCAGCCCTCCATCGGCAGGACGCAGAAGCGGCTGCCCACGGTGAACGGGCCGATCCGCAGCGGCTGCGCCAGCGGCGCGCCTGGCCCTGTTTCAAGCGCATCGTCAAACGGCAGATCGGCTTCGATGGACGCCAAGTAGGCGCGGAAGGCCTCCGGCGTTTTGAGCTGCGCTACGCGGCGGTAGTGGGTCATGCCGCGGCCTTAGAACGGAATCTCGCCCACGTCGTCGGGCGGCGGGGCGAAGTCGTCGTAACCGCCAGCGCGGGCTTCGGCGTCGGCCCGGCTGCCGAGAAGCTGGAAGTTGTCGGCGGTCAGGTCAAGCGAGGCAGCGGGCTGGCCGCTGCGGTCGGTGTAAGCAGAGGCTTCGATTGTCCCCACGACCATGATCTGCGTGCCCTTGCGGACGTACTGGCTGGCGATCTCGGCCTGCTGGCGCCAGCACGTCACGCGGAACCAGGTGGTTTTCTCGGTGCGCTCCGGGTCGTCGCGGCGGCCGATGCGGCGCGTCACCGCTACGCTGAAGTCGCATACCGGGACGCCGCTCTGCGTGTAGCGGAGCTGCGGGTCGCGGCCCACGTTGCCAATGATAATTGTCTGAGACCATCCGGCCATCGCGCTGCTCTCCTGTCTGCCTGCTGCCCGCGCATGCACGCGATGTTAATTCAGGCGCGCGGCGGGCGCAACTTTCACAGGCCGTCATTATATCACAGTTCGCACTCTTGTTCTACAAGAAACGGAGGCAAATCCGGGGGCGGCGTCAGCGCAGCGCCTCCAGGCGGCGGCGCAGCGCGTCAGTAACCGCCTGCGGGTTGCCCTTGCCGCCCAGCGCCCGCATGGCTTGGCCCATCAGCGCGCCAAACAGCTTGTCCTTGCCGCCCAGGTAGCCCTGCACCATGTCGGGATTCTGCGCCAGCACGGCGTCCACCGCCGCCTCGATGACGCCGGCGTCGCTTACCTGGGCCAGCCCGCGCTCGGCCACGATGCGCTGTGGGTCCGCGCCGGTGTCCCACATCTCGGCCAGCACCGTCGCCGCTGTTCCTTTGTTGAGCGTGCCGTCCTCCACCAGGCGCACCAGCGCCGCGAACTGCGCCGCGCTGATGCGCGTGTGGGCGATGTCCTCGCGGCTCACGCCGCTGGCGTTCATGATGCTGAACAGGCCGCCCAGAATCCAGTTGGCGGCCGCTTTGGGGTCGGCGCCGGCGGCCAGCACGTCCTCGTAGTAGTGCGCGATGGCCTGCTCTGCCACTAACTGGCGCGCGTCGTACTCGCCCAAGCCGAACGCCTCCATGAAGCGGCGCTGCTTGGCCTCAGGCAGTTCGGGCAGGCGGGCGCGGATTTCGTCCACCCAGGCGCGGCTGATCTCCAGCACAGGCAGGTCTGGCTCTGGGAAGTAGCGGTATTCGTCGGCGCGCTCTTTGTAGCGCTGGACGACGGTGCGCTGGCGCTGCTCGTCCCAGCCCATCGTCGCCTGCTTGACACCCTCGCCGCTCTCCCAGGCGCGAATCTGGCGGGCGATCTCGTAAGCGGTGGCGCGGTACAGGCTGCGGATGCTGTTCAGGTTCTTGATCTCGGTGCGCGTGCGGAATTCGGTGTCGTTGGCGTGCATGACGCTGATGTTCGGCTCGACGCGCAGCACGCCCTTCGACATGTCGCCGCTGTTGACGCCCAGGTATTGGAGAATGGCGCGCAGCGTGCGGGCCAGCGCCTCGGCCTCGGCGGCGCTGCGGATGTCCGGCTCGGTGACGATCTCCAGCAGCGGCACGCCGGCCCGGTTGTAATCCACCAGGCTGCCGCCGGCCACGTGGGTGAGCTTGCCGGTGTCCTCTTCGAGGTGCGCCCGGCGGATGCGAATGCGCGTGGTGTAGGGCGCGCCGTCCTCCGGCGTGGCGGTTATATCCAGCCAGCCGCTGACCGCCAGCGGCCGGTCGTATTGGCTGATCTGGTAGCCTTTGGGCAGGTCGGGGTAGAAGTAGCTCTTGCGGGCGAACTGGTTGACCGGCGGAATCTCGCAGTGGAGCGCCAGCCCTACCATGATGGCGTACTCGACCGCGCGCTGGTTGATGACCGGCAGCGTCCCCGGCAGCCCCAACGACACCGGGTCAACGGCGGTGTTGGGCGGCGCTTCGACGCTGTCCACCACCGGGCACGGGCTGAACATCTTGCTGGCCGTTTGCAGCTCGGCGTGAATCTCCAGGCCGATGATCGGCGTCCATTCGCTCATGGGTGTGTCCTGTGTGGGTGCGCGGGCGCTGCGCCGCGGCGCAGCCGGCGTGCTAGAATGTTGCTAAAGCCTGCGCCCTATGTTAGCGGGCAGGTTAGGAGTCAGCAAGCACGCTGGCGCACAATTGTGGTGGGCGCTGGGCCAGGAACGCGGCCGCGCGCCGCCAACAGGGGGAAACGATCCGACAAAATGGCACACAACTCCATCACGCCCACCCATGACCCGCTCATCGAGGCGCTGCTCGTCCGGCTGGCGCGGCTGTACGCGCCGCGCGCAGCGCCGGTTGGCTGGCAGCGCCCCGGCGACCTGGGCCGCCCGCTGTCTGCGCTGGCCCGCCAGCTGGCGGACGACGGCGTGCTGGTGATCCTGGGGGCGCGCAGCAGCGCCCCGCCAGAGGCTGTCCCGCAGTTGGTGCGCGAGGTTGTGCTGGCTTACACGGCGCTCTACACGCTGCTGGCGCAGGCGCTGCTGGCCGGGCTGACGGGCATCAAGCCGTATTACTACAGCTACAGCCGCAGCGCGCTGGTGATCTTCTTCGTTGCTGAAGCTGCGCCGGTGATCCAGGCGCTGGCCGGCTGCGTCGCGCCGTACGCCGCCGCGCATCCGACCGGCGCGCCGGTTCGCGCGCGCGAGCTGGGCGCGCTGATGGACGCGGTGCTGGGGCGGCTCGAAACGGAGGGCATAGACCGGGCGCGCTACCAGGCGCTGCGCAGCAACGGCGCGGCGATTGTTGGCTGGATGCTGGGCCGTTCGCTGCGCCAACTGCCGCTGCTGGCCTACGACGCGCCGCTGTTTGCCCCGCGCCCGGCCCCGCCGCCGCCGGCGACGCTGCCGGGCATAGAAGCCGACAGCGACGAGGCGACCACGCTGGCCATGCCCGCGCCGCCGCCCGACGACGAGGGTGACACCCTGCCGCCGCTGCCCGGCCCGCGCCCACAGCCGGGGACGCCGCCAGCGCCGCTGCCCTACCGGCCGCCAGCGCCGCGCGGCCCCGCCCGGCGGCCGTGACGGCGGCCGCTCAGCCTTCCCCTGCGGCGCGTGTTACCAGGTCCACGCCGGGCGCAGCAGACAGAAATAAAACCGCCCCAGGCGGGGGCGGGAGACAGGGCGTTACAGAGCAGAGAACAGACTGATCACACGCCGGCTGGCACAGCGTGCAGGCCCACGCCGTGGCGCTGCAGGAAGCGCGCCATGCGCTCCAGCGCGCGCTCGATGTTCTCGCAGCTGGTGGCGTAGCTGGCGCGCACAAAGCCAGCGCCGCTGGCCCCGAACGCGCTGCCGGGGATGACGGCCACGCGCTCTTCCTGCAGCAGCCGGTCGCAGAACTCGGTCTCGGTCATGCCGGTGGCGGCCACGCTGGGAAAGGCGTAGAACGCGCCGCGCGGCTCGAAACAGGCCAGCCCCAGGCTGTTGAAGCCGTCCACGATCAGGCGGCGGCGGCGGTCGTACTCGGCGCGCATGTAGGCCACGTCGTCCTCGCCGTGCTCCAGTGCCTCCAGCGCCGCCACCTGGCCTATCGTCGGCGCGGACATGATGAGGTACTGGTGCAGCTTGCGCATCGCGTCCATGATCTCAACCGGGCCGCTGACATAGCCAATGCGCCAGCCGGTCATGGCGAAGGCCTTGCTCATGCCGCTCATCAACACGGTGCGCTCGTACATGCCGGGCAGCGTGGCGAAGTTGATGTGCTCCACGCCGTAAACCAGCCGCTCGTAAATCTCGTCGGAGATCACCAGCAGGTCGTACCGCTCGGCCACGGCGGCGATCTCCGCCATGTGTTCGCGGGTGAGGACTGCGCCGGTAGGGTTGTTCGGGTAGCTGATGAGAACGGCCTTGGTGCGCGCCGTGACCGCGGCCTCCAGCGCTGCGCCGGTCACTTGGAACTCGTGCTCGACGTACGTGTCCACCGGCACGGGCACGCCGCCTGCCATCTCGACGGCGGCGGCGTTGGCGACGAAACACGGCTCAACCACCAGCACCTCGTCGCCGGGGTCGAGGATGGCCTTCATCGCCAGCCACAGCGCCTCGCTTACGCCTACTGTGATCAGCATCTGCGTGACCGGGTCGTAGTGCAGGCCGTACAGCCGTTCGATGTAATGGGCGGCCGCCTGGCGCAGCTCCAGCATGCCGGCGTTGGAGGTGTAGTGTGTGTCGCCGCGCTGCAGCGACTCGATGCCGCGAGCGGAGATGTGGGCCGGGGTGGCAAAATCCGGCTCGCCGATGCCCAGCGACACCACGTCCTGCATGGTGGCGGCGATGTCAAAGTAGCGGCGGATGCCCGACGGGCGGAGGTTGCGGACGCTGTGGGAGACGAAGCTGCGCATAATGAAGCCAGTCCTAGTGTGGGCGCGCGATAGTCAGCAAGTACCATGATGCCGCAAATGGCGGCTGCTGGCTAGACCAGCCCTCACCAGATTGCCAGCCGGTTTTCCGACACGGTGTACGAAAGCGCCAGCCGGCGGGCCAGATGTGCTACAATCGCCGTCAACGACGATTGGCCGGGTGGATTGAAAGACGCATGGACAGCACCTACACCTTTCTGCTTGCTGGCGCGTGCGGCCTGGGGCTGCTGTGCGCGCTGGGTTTGGCGATCGGCTTTGTGGCCGTGTTCGGCAGCCCGATTCGGCTGTTCGGCAGGCGGCCCGCGCCGCAGCACATTCCCACGCCCCGCAGGCCCGACTTGCGGGCGCGGGCGCAGAGCCTGGATTTCGACGCCGCCGTGACGCGCCACAGCGCGCAGAACGCGCCGCCAGCCGCCCAGGGCGCGCCCCCGCCCGATCTCGGCCCGCTACCGCGTGTTGAATCGCCGCGCCGCCGCCGGTCGCGTTTCGGGCGCGAGTTCAGCGACGATGAGGTGTTCGGCGGCGTCCTCGACGACGACGGCGACGGCTATCCTGACCGGTGACGGCCGTGCGCAGCGTCCACACCTACGCGCACGGCGGCGTGGTCTACCGCGTCGAGCTGGAGCCGCAGCCGGACGGCGGTTGGCAGGTAACGATCAACGGGCGGGCGTTCAGCGCGCGGGCTGCGCCGCTGGCCGAGGGCGGCTGGCTGCTGACGCTCGACGGCGGCCAGACGCTGGCCTACGCCGCCCGCCAGGGCGAGACGCGCCACGTCTGGGCCGGCGGCGAGTCCTTCGCCCTGACCGCCGCTGAAGCGCGCGCGGCGCGCCGCCGCGGCGTCTCGGCCGGGGCAGGCGACCTGACCGCTCAGATGCCTGGCCAGGTGGTGGCGGTGCTGGCCGAAACGGGCGAGGCCGTGCAGCGCGGCCAGACGCTGGTGGTGCTGGAGGCGATGAAGATGGAGATTCGCGTCAGCGCGCCAGCCGACGGCGTGGTGACCCGCCTGCTGGTGCGCCCCGGCGACGTGGTTGAGCGCGGGCAGCGCCTCGTCGAGATCGCTGCGTCGGAGGCGGCGGATGGCTGACGGCCCAGCGCGGCGGCGCTCGAACTGCCGGCAGAGAAAAGAGGTACAATGAGGCAAAATTTTACGCCAAGGACGGACTATGATTGACGCCACCAGCCCGCGCGCGCAGCGCCTGCGCGAGGCCGGGCACAAACTCACCAACGCGCGCCTCACTGTGCTGCACGTGCTGGAGACCAGCAAAGGCCACATGAACTCGGCTGCCATCCTGGAGGCGGTGAACCGCCTTGACCCGGAGATCGGGCGGGCCAGCGTGTTCCGCACGCTGGAGCTGTTCACGCGGCTGGCCATTGTTCGGCCTACCTACATTGACAGCAGCACCACGCCCAACTACGTGCTGCTGCCAGACGGCCACCACCATCACATCATCTGCACCAACTGCCACCGCGTGATCGAGTTCGACGAGTGCGCGCTGGGGCCGCTGGCTGACGAGCTGGAACAGCGCTACAACGTGCGCCTCACTGGCCACCTGCTGGAGCTGTACGGCTTGTGCGAGCGCTGCCGCTGAGACCGCGCGCGTTGTACTTACGGCTTGTTGTTCTTGCTGCAAAAAAGGAGGTTACGGATGGATGTAACAGGGGCGGTGGCGCTGGTGACCGGCGGCGCTTCAGGGCTGGGAGCGGCGTGCGTGCGGCGCTTTGCGGCGGCCGGCGCGCGCGTGGTGATCGTGGACGTGAACGCCAGGGCCGGGGCGCAGATGGCCGCCGAGCTGGGCGACGGGGCGCGCTTCGCCCGCGCCGATGTGACCAGCGAGGACGACGTGCTGGCGGCGGTGAACACGGCGAAGGAGGCGTTCGGCGGGCTGCACATCGCCGTCAACTGCGCCGGCATCGGCATGGTGGGGCGCACGCTGAGCAAGTACGGCCCGCACGCGCTGGAGACGTTCAAGGACACGATCATGGTGAACCTGGTGGGCACGTTCAACGTGATCCGGCTGGCGGCGGCGGCCATGGCGGACAACGCGCCCAACGCCCACGACGAGCGCGGCGTGATTATCAACACGGCATCGGTGGCGGCCTTCGACGGGCAGATCGGCCAGGCGGCCTACGCGGCGTCAAAGGGCGGTGTAGTGGCGCTGACGCTGCCGGTGGCGCGCGATTTGGCGCGCAACGGCATCCGCGTGATGACGATCGCGCCCGGCGTCTTCGAGACACCGATGATGGCCGGCCTGCCGGAGGACGCGCAGGCGTCGCTGGCGCAGCAGGTCCCGTTCCCGCCGCGCCTGGGCCGCCCAGACGAGTACGCGCAGCTTGCGCAGGCCATCGTTGAGAACCCGTATCTCAACGGCGAGGTGATCCGCCTTGACGGGGCGATCCGCATGGCGCCGAAGTAGGCGCGCCGGGCCGCGCCCCGCCAGGGGTTGACGACAGTAACAACTGTCTGCTGTGACATGACAGATTACACTGTTCAGCGCGCAGCAGGCGGCCGACAATAGAGGGACAGACGACAAATTTTCCGAGGTGTTGTGGTCATGGTGAAAAAACTGCTGGCGTGCGCGCTGGCAACGGTTCTGCTGGCGGCGGCGCTGCCTTTGGCCGCCCAGGATCAGCCGGTGGTGTACGCCGTGATGTTCTACTCGCCAAGCTGCCCCCACTGCCACAAAGTGATTGACGACGACCTGCCCGGCATCATGGCCGAGTTCGGCGACCGGCTTCAACTGCTGCTGGTGGACGTCACCACGCCCAGCGGGCGCACGCTGGCGCTTTCGGCCTACGAACACTACCGCATTGACAACCAGCACCGCGTCGTGCCGATGCTGATCGTCAACGATCAGGTGCTGACCGGCAGCGTGGAGATTCCCCAGCGGCTGCCGGAGATCACGCGCGCCGGGCTGGCAGCCGGCGGCATCGCTGTGCCCGCCTTCCCCGGTATGCGCGAGGTGTTCGAAGCCGTGCTGGCGCGCGAGGCGGAGACGAGCGCTGCCGCAGCCGAGGCCGAGGGCGCAGCCCCTGCCCCGGCGGCTGGCGCGCCAGCGCTGGCCGAGCAGTCGCTGCCCGAACGGCTGGCGGCTGACCCAGTGGCCAACCTGCTGGCGATCGTCGTGCTGGGCGGGCTGGCAGCCAGCTTGGTGGTGGTGATCGCGGCCGGCCTGGGCAGCCTGTCCGATGGCGCGCTGCCGGCGGCCCTGACCGGCGCGCCGGCCCGGCTGGCGCTGGCTCTGACGCTGGGCGCGGGCGTTGTGGTGGGGATCACGCTGGTGGCGGAGAGCGCCGGCGAGACACTGGCGACGGCGCTGTCGTGGCTGATGCTGGCTGGCCTGGCGGCCGCGCTGGTCATGCTGCTGGCCAACCGCGCGCGCGCCTGGCTGATCCCGCTGGTGGCGCTGGTGGGCCTGCTGGACGCGATTTACCTGGCGTATGTCGAAATCACCCAGACCGAAGCGACCTGCGGCGCGATCGGCAACTGCAACGCCGTGCAGCAGAGCGCTTACGCCCATGTGTTCGGCGTGCCGGTGGGCGTCATCGGCATTGTGGGCTATGGGGCAGTCATGGTGGTGTGGGCGCTGGCGCGCGCCGGCAGCCCGCGCGTGACGCGCGCCGCCGAGGCGCTGCTCCTGGCGATGACGCTGGCCGGCGCGGCCTTCTCTGCCTACCTGACGTTCTTGGAGCCGTTTGTCATCGGCGCGACGTGCGCCTGGTGCCTGATCTCGGCGCTGACCATGCTGGCCCTGCTTTGGCTGACGGCCCCGGCCGGCTGGCGGGCCGTCCGCGAGCTGACGCACCCCGAATCTGAGCAGGTTCTGCGCAAGGCGGTGTAATAACTGTTCGCGCCTGACCGTTTCATCGAAGAAAACAGACTTACGCCCGGCCCGGCTGACACCAGCGGGCCGGGCCGCTTTGTGGCGGATCAGCGCACGGTCACTGTCCCCGGCAGCGCGATGTGATCGCCGCCGGCGGCTGTCATGACACGCTGGCCGGTGAGCGGGTCGTACATGCCGGCGATGAGCGCCGCCGGGCCGGGCGCAGCGCGCGCGTTGAACGCCAGTGTGTGCGCGTCCACAATGTACTCGCCGCTGCGCCAGCTGGTGGTGGGGCGGCTGCCGGCTGCTGGCTGGGCGTCGCTCTGAGCGATGAGCGCGCCGGACGCGTCGAGCAGTTGGACGAACACAGTGTACGGCGTGTCAGTTGGCCCGTCGGCGCGCCACACCAGCGTTATGGGCAGCGGCGCGCCCCGGTCGAAGCTGTCTGCTTGCAGCGTGAAGCCGGCCAGCGTCCCCACGCCGGGCAGCGCCGCCCCAACGCTGACAGCCAACGGCGGCGGCTCGAACAGGCCGGGGCGGCTCTCGACAATGCAGCGCCCGATTAACGTTCCATCTGGCAGGCGCAGCGCCGCCGGGCCGGGCGCGGCGTCCGCTGGGATGCGCGCGGCGCGCCAGTCGCGCGTGACAGAGTCGCGCGGGCCGTCCGCTGGCGGGATCGTCGCCTGCCAGCCGTCTCCGTCCAGCGTCAGCGCGGGCAGCGGCCCGCTGCCCTGCCACAGCAGCGTCAGCCGCAGGGTGTCGCCGCCGGCCAGCAGCGGCGGCTGCGGCGGGATGTCATGGGCGACCAGCGCCAGATCGCCCCACTGCACGGGCGGCACGGGGGCGTAGGGCAGCTCAGCGGCGCGGCCCGTGCGCGCCCAGTCCGCGCCGGGGACGGCCTCCCACTGGGCCACCGACAGGTCGCGGCGGGCCGGGCCGTCGGGCGGCTGCAGCTCGTAGCCGGAGGGGCTGCGCGCCTCGTCGTAGAGGCGCAGGCGCACGTCGTAGACGCCGGGCGGCGCGCCGTAGGGCAGGCGCAGCAGCGCGTAGGCCGTAAGCGTCTCGCCGGGCGCGAGCTGGCCGCTGGTGCGCTGGTTGGCGGTGGCGAAGACGGCGTCGGCCTGCGCCACTGGCCAGCCGAGCGCGTTGTAAACCGTGAGCGCAGCCTTAAGATCCATGTCTACGCCCGCCAGCAGCTCGAGCGCCACCGGCAGGCAGACGCCGCGCTCGGCAGCAGCCGGCGGAACTGCCCCCACCGCTGTCACGCGGGCGAACGGCGCGCCGTCGGCCAGCGCCAGGGCGTCGAGGGGGCGCAGGTTGGGGAGGGCCAGGGCCGGCGCGGTGTAGCGCAGGCTGGTCATGCCGTAGAACGACGTGACGTCGGGCTGGGCGACAGACGCCGCGCCCAGCAGGCAGCCCAGCATCCCCCGGTAGTCGGCGCGCTGCGTGTACCACACGTTGAGCGCCACGTCACCGGATCGGGGCAGCAGGGGCGCGACCTCGGCCAGGTCAGCCCCTTCGGGCAGCGTAACGCGGCGGGCCGCCGCGCCCAGCCGTTCCCAGTAGTACCACAGGTCGTAGCGGTCGGCATACGACCAGGCCAGCACGGTATCGGCGGCGCTGAGCGTGGCAGCGTAGTGCCGCACCGCTGCGCGCGCGTCGTCGTGCTGGTAAACCGGCTGCTGCGCCAGCGCGATGTTGGCGGCCAGCAGCGCGGCGAACGACCCAGCCAGAAAGATGCGCGGCCCAGCCAGCGGCACGCGCGCCAGCCCGGCACCCAGCATGACCAGGGCCAGCGGCGCGACCATCACCAGGTAGCGCCCGTGCAGCTCGTTGCCCAGAGCGGCCAGCCCCAGCAGCAGGAAGCCGGTGAGCAGGGCGGCGTGAAGGGCCAGCCAGCGCGCGTTCGGCTGCCGCCAGGGCGTCAGCGCCAGCCACAGGACGAGGGCGGCCAGCGTGAACCCGATGAGCACCGGCTCGCGGCCTACCATAGCCCAGGGGCTGATCCAGAACGCCTGCCAGACCTGCGCCAGCAGCGCCAGGCTGGGCTGCGGCGCGCTCTGCACGGCGCTGTTGGCCTCGCGCAGCTCGACAAAGCGCAGCGCGAACCAGGGCAGCCACAGCAGCCCGACGGCGAGCTGCCCGGCGAGCCAAACGCGCCAGGAGGGGCGGTCGGCGCGGCGGCGCGTCAGCCAGGCCAGCAGCGCGGCGGCGTTCAGCCACAGCGCCACCACCGGGCCGGTGTTGTGGGCGTAGAGCAAGGCCAGTTGGGCGGCCAGCAGCGCCAGCCACGCCCGCCGCGTGGGCCGCGTTAACAGGGCGTGGAACGCCAGCGCGCACACGAGCACTAGGGCCGCCAGCAGCGTGTACATGCGCGCCTCCTGCGACGCCCACCACAGCGGCGGCGCGAGCGCCAGCAGCAGCGCGCTGTACAGTCCGGCGCGCGCGCCGAACAGCCGCCGTCCCAGTTGGTGGGCCAGCGGGATGGTCAGCAGGCCGACCAGCAGCGAGAACAGCCGGAGGCTGAACTCGCTGTCGCCAGCGCCGCGCACAAACAGATGCAGCAGCGCGTAGTACAGCGGCGGGTTGGTGGGATCGGCGGCGATGGCGGCGGCCAGCGTCGGCTGGACGGCGGCGTAGGCCGACCAGCCCTCGTCGAACCACACGCTCTGCGCCTGGATGTGGTAGAGGCGCGCCGCCGCCGCCAGCAAGATCAAGGCGACCAGCGCCCACAGGTGAGCCGATTGGGTGCGCATCAGCAAGCCGCGCGCAGAATAATTCTTGTAACTTGCGCGCCGTAATTACACCGCTGTACAATGATCGTAGGGTGAAACTGAACGGTGGGGTAGGTGATCGTCATGCGGCGCGCCTTTGCCTGCTGCTTATGCTGCTTGCTCGACACATGGCCTGATAAGAGCGTATGAACGAATATACCTTTACCGTGAAGGAACTGGCTGACCTGCTCAGGGAAGCGGAGCAGGCGCATGCGGCTTACGAAAAGGCCCTGGGCGCGCCAGATACCGCCTGGCACGCCTGGTACGCTGACTTTATCATCAAGAAGCTGCAGAGCAAGCCCGAAAAGGTCACCAAGCCGCTGGCCGAGGCGGACGTCGTGTCTGCCCTGCCCAGCACCTCGCGCCTGGGCGACCCCGACGAGAAACTGGCCGCGCAGCCGTCTGCTGTGCCGCCCGCTGCCGCTGGCGCGCCAGCGGCGCGCAGCCGCATCCGCACTGACTCCGACCCGTCGGCGCTGCGCGTGTGCCCCACGTGCGCGCATCGCAACCGCCCCGGCACGCTGCTGTGCGACAACTGCGGCACCAACCTCACCACCGGTCAGCAGGCCGCCCTGGGCACGCGCGACCTGCGCGAAGCCGAGGCAGCGGAAGCAGCGGACAAACCCGCCGCTGACAAGCCATCTACCGGCAAGCTCTCGACCGACCAGCTCGACGGCGACAAGCCGGCGGCCGAGAAGCAGAGCGAGAGCGCGCCCGCCAGCCCGGCGGTGTCGCGCCTGGACAGCGCCGAAGTGCAGGCTATCCGCACGGCTGGGACGGGCGTGTTCGAAGAGCATATGACGCTGCGCATCGAGATCGAGGGCGGCGCGACGCCGATTCTGCTGAAACCGAAGGCGCTGGACATGATCCTGGGCCGGCGCGACCCGACTACTGGCGCTACGCCCGACGTGGACCTGACGCCCTACGCCGGCTACCGCATGGGCGTCAGCCGCAAGCACGCCTCGCTCAAGCTGGCCGAAAACCAGCTCAACTTGTGGGACCTGGGCAGCAGCAACGGCACGTTCCTCAATGGGACGCGCCTCAGCCCGCACCGGCCGTACCTCGTGCGCGACGGCGATGAGATCCGCCTGGGCCAGATGATTCTGCGCCTGTTCTTCCAGTCGGGCCAGTCCAGCGCGAGCAAAGCGCGCCCGCAGCCGTAAGGCAGAGCACGGCGCTTTAACTGCTCAGAATTTGCGCCACCTCGGCGGCGGCTTTCTTGGCGGCGAAGAGCACGTGCGCGATGCGCGCGTTCTTCTCCACCAACACGGCCAGCGAGGCGCGGCCAGCCGGGTAGACCACCATCACGCCCTCCTCGGCTTCCATCAGCAGGCGCTCCAGGTCGCCTTGCGCCAGCCGGCCCAGCGTGCGCTCGGCCAGGCCGATGAGTGTGGCAGACATAGCCGCCACCTGGGGGCTGCTGGTCGGGTTTTCGTGGGGGTTGTCCTCGTCGCCCGGCGGGAAGGCTGCTACCAGCAGGCCGTCCACGTTCACAATCACCGACGCCTTAACGCCGTTCACGGCGACGTGGAGCTGTTTGAGCGTGCTCTCCAGCATTTCATCGCGAAACTGCTGAACCATTTTAGAGAAGCCTCTTCTGCGATTCTGACCGTCAAGACGGTGCTGGCCGGCGAGGCCGGCTGCGCCAGGGCGCAGCGCGCCTTTAACAGTATAGCCGAATCAGCCCGCCGTCTCAACCTGCGGCCAGCGCCGCAACCGCACCGTAAACGTGCTGCCGCGCCCCAGTTCGCTGGCGACGCTGATCTCGCCGCCGTGGAGCTGTACCAGCTCGCGCGCGATGCTCAGCCCCAGGCCGGTACCCCTGCTGTTCCCACCGCTGGCGCGGAAAAACGGCTGGAATACCTGTCCCAGATGCTCTGGCGCGATGCCCACGCCGGTGTCGCTCACCTGAATGACGACCTGCGCGCTGCCCAGCGGGGCCACCTCAAGCGTCACCTGGCCGCCGGCCGGCGTGTAGTTGATGGCGTTAACCAGCAGGTTGGTAATCACCTGGGTCATCCGGTTGGGGTCCACATCGGCCAGCAGCGGCGCAGCCGGCAGGCGCAGCGCCAGCGTCACCCCCTTCAACTCAGCCTCGGCCTGCTGCACGCGCGCGACGGCTGCCGCCAGCTCCTGCAGCACGGTGGGCTGGCGCTCCAATGAGACTGCGCCGTGCTCCAGCCGCGCCAGGTCGAGCAGGTCTTCGCTGAGGCGGCGCATGCGGTTCACCACTTCGCCGATGACGGCCAGGTGCTCATCGAGGCGCGCGGGGTCGCGCTGGATCAGGTAGAGGCGGGTGGTCAAGTTGGTGATGGGTGTGCGCAGCTCGTGCGAGGCGGTGGAGATGAAGCGGTTTTTCTGGCGCTGCAGCGCTTTCTCCAGGCTGATATCGCGCACAATGACTGCCGCCCCTGGGGCAGCGCCGGCGGCGCTGAGCGGCGCTACGGTGATGCCGGCCTCCAGCAGCGCCTCGCCCTGCGTGCGCAGCAGCAGTTCGCCGCGCCACACGCGGCTGCCGTGCAGCGCAGCTTCCAAGTCGGCCGTGCCGGCCCGGTCGGTGTCCGCAACGAGCGCGCTCAACGGCAGGTCCAGCAGCTCGGCGGGGGTGAAGCCGGTCATCTCCAGCAGGGCGCGGTTGGCGTAGCGGATGTAGCCGCCTTCGGTGTAGCACATGCCCTCGCCCATTGAGTCGAGAATGGCGGTCAGCTCGCGCCGTTCCTGCTCCAGCTCGGCCGTGCGGGCGGCCACGCGGCGTTCGAGATCGGCGGCTTGTTCGCGCACCGTCTGGTACAGGCGGGCGTTGTGGATGGCCGCGCTGCACTGGTCGGCGAAGGTCTGCAGGCGCTCGGCGTGCTGGGGGGTGAAGTGCCCCGGCTGGCGGCTGTCCACGTTGAGGAAGCCGATCACCGCGCCGCCGATGCGGATAGGCGCGCCCAGCCACGACCGGATCCAGTCGGTCATCGGCTGGCTTACCCAGCCAGGATAGGCGGCTGTGTCGGCGATCAGCACGGCCTGGCCGCGATCGTACACCTCGCGCAGCGACGGGGTGGACTGCACGGGAAAGCGGTGGGTCGCGACGAACGCCTCGCGGTCGGCGTACTGGAAGCCGTGATCCCGCACCAACACCGCCGCGCCGTCTTCAATGAGCATGATCGAGGCCGCGTCATACGGCACGACGCGGCCTAGGCTGGCCAGGATGCGATCCAGCACCTCATCCAGCTCCAGGGTGCGGGCGACGCTGGCGGCGGCGTCGCGCAGGGCCTCGGCCAGCAGACGCTGCTCGCGCTCGGCGCGCTCGGCGCGCTTGCGCCCAGAGATGTCGCGCTGCACCACCAGATAATTGGTGACGCGCCCGCTGGCGTCGCGCACCGGCGAGAGGTACACCTCGGCGCTGTAGGGCGTGCCGTCGCGGCGGCGCAGCACCACGTCGCCCCAGAACGAGTGTTCGACGGCGGTCTCGAAGCTGAACGAGTCGGCGGCGTCCGGCGGGCAGAGCATGTCAGCCGGCTGGCCAAGCAGCTCGTCGCGCGCGTAGCCCGTCAGGCGCAGCAGGCCGTCGCTGACGAACACGATCAGCGGGGGCGCGCTGCCGTCGCTGCTGCCGATGGTGGTGATAAAGATGCCGTCGCCGGCGCTGTGAACCGCTTTTTCCAGCAGGCGGCGCGCTTCCTCGGCCTGACGTTGGGCAGTTATGTCGGTGGACGCGCCCAGAATTTGCGCTAGCTGGCCGTCGCCGCCGCGCACCGGCCGGGCATGGTCGCGCATCCAGCGCACCTGGCCGCTGCGATCAACAACGCGGAACTCGCACGTGACCGACCGCCCGGCCTCAAGGTCGGCCAGGCGGGCGTCGGTCAAGGGGCGGTCATCCGGGTGAATCAGGAGCTGCCAGCCGCCCGCCTCAACCTCGTCCGGCGTGTAGCCGGCCAGTCCTAAAAAGTCGCTGGAGGCCCACGCCAGCCGCCAGCCGCTGCCGGCCCGCACCAGACAGTAAGCGTAGTCGCTGATCAGCTCGGTCAGCAGGCGGTAGCGCTCCTCGCTGGCGGCAAGCTGGGCGCGGCGGTCGCGCTCGCGCTCATCGAGAAAGGCGCGCACAACCAGCAGCAGCCCGGTCAGGATCACTAAGAAGGAGAGCGGGTCAACGATCACCGTGTGGACGGGAATGCCCAGCGCCAGCGTGATCAGCACGGCGGCTGCGACGACAGCGCCCAGCAGGGCCAGCGCCCAGCGCGTCGAGAACGCCAGCGCCAGCACCGCCAGCGGTATTAGAAGATAGTAGAGAATATACTGGCTGATCTGGCCGATGAGCGCGTAGATGATCAACAGGCCGAGCGTGGGGGCGATGACGACAACCGCCGCGCCGATTAGATACAAGCGGGTGCGCACCAGGCCGTACATCAGCACACCGACAACCAGCAGCATCACCGCGATGAGCTGGGCGACGCCGGGGCGCGGCGCGGGGTTGATGGTGTAATTAAAGGCTGTCAGCGCCAGCGCCAGCGGCACCACCAGCAGCGCCAGCTTGGCCAGCAGCCGCGCCTGGCGGCGCGCGTCCGGGTCAGCGATGGCCGCTGACGGCTCAGTCAGCCGCTGCCACAGGGCGGCCAGTCGTTGACCGGCTGTCTCCGCTTCAACGCTCACCTGGGCCTCCTTGCGGGCCAGAAGCCAGAACGAGGTAAAATGGGCGGGGCGGCTGCCTGCCGCGCCGCACTCAAGCTAGCACAGCTCAGTTTGCAGAGGCCTCAATGCGCAACTCAATGACCAACACGCTGCGTTCGCTCAACCCCCTGCGCGGCCTGCGCCGCCTGGCGCACAGCCTGCGCAACGGCTGGCGGCGGCGGCACAGCGGCCTGGAGGGCATTGTGTTCACCCTGCCGGCTGATATGCCCGCCCTGCCGGAGGCGCGCGGCTGGCTGCGCCGGCGCATCCTGGGCGACCCACCGCTGAGCCTGGCTGAGCTGGACGAACACTTCGAGCGGATCGCAGCCGACCCGCGCACGCGCATCGTCGTGCTGCACCTGCGCGGCCTCAACCTGGCGCTGGCTGATCTACAGACGCTGCGCGCCAGCGTGCAGCGCCTGCGCCAGCGCGGCCGGCGTGTGGTGTGCTACGCCCAGGACTACGACAACGCCACCTACTACGTGGCCGCCGCCTGCGACGAGATCGTACTGCAGCCAGGCGGCTCGCTGCAGGCGCTGGGCCTGGTGGCGCGTCCCACTTTTCTCAAGCATACGCTCGATTCGCTAGGCGTTCAATTAGATGTTGTTGCCATCACGCCGTTCAAGGGCGCGCTGGACTCGTTCTCGCGCGAGACGATCTCGCCAGAGGGCCGCCAGCAGCTTGACTGGCTGCTGGACTCGCGCTACGAAATGCTGCTGGCCGGCATCGCCGAGGGGCGGGGCATCGCGCTGGAGGCGGCGCGCGCGCTGATAGACGGCGGGCCTTACACGGCGCAGGCCGCGCTGGCGGCTGGTCACGTCAGCGCGCTGCTCAACGAAGAGGCGCTGCCGGCCCACCTGGGCGTAGAGCGCCTCGTCCCGTGGCAGGAGGCCGCGCCGCGCCTGTTCCAGCGTTGGCGGCCTAGCGCTGCCGGCGGCTGCGTGGCCGTGCTGCCGCTGGCCGGCCTGATCATCCCAGGCGAGAGCGCCGAGCCGCCCAGCGGCCTGCCCGTGCCGCTGCCTATCCTTGACGACGGCCGCCTCGGCGACCTGACAGTGGTGCGGCAGGCGCGCGGTCTGCTGCGCAGCAAACACGTGAAGGCGGTCGTGCTGTGGATTGACAGCGGCGGCGGCTCGGCGGCGGCGTCCGAAGCGATGGCGGCGGCGCTGGGCGAGCTGGCGCGCGACCGCCCGCTGGTGGCCTACCTGAACGCGGTGGCGGCCAGCGGCGGCTACTACATCGCCACGCCAGCGCAGTGGATCGTGGCCCAGCCAGGGACGATCACCGGCTCGATTGGCGTGATCCTGGCCAAGGCCGTCACGCGCGGCCTGTTCGAGCGCCTGGGCGCGAACCGGCTGGAGTTCACGCGCGGGGCCAACGCCGGCCTGTTCAGCGACGGCGCGCCGTTCACCGACGCGCAGCGCGCGATCATGCGCCAGGGCATCGAAGAAACCTACCGCCTGTTTGTCGCGCGCGTGGCCGCCAGCCGCCGGCTGACGCCGGAGGCGGTGGACGCCGTGGGCGGCGGGCGCGTGTGGACCGGCCAGCAGGCGTTGGGGCACGGCCTGGTGGACGAGCTGGGCGATCTGAAGGCGGCGGTGGCCAAAGCGCGCGCGCTGGCCGGCCTGCCAGAGACCGCGCCGGTCTACCTGGTGCAGGGGCGGGGCCAGCCGCTCGGCCCGCAGGCGCGCCAGGCTGCTGACCCCGCCGCCGGCCTGCGCCACGCGGCTGCCGCGTTCCGGGCGCTGACCAGCGGCGCGGCGCTGTTTCTCCTGCCGTTCCGCTGGGAGTGAGCGCCCGCGCCATAACGCGATTTGTTAAGAATCGTGATTTGATTTTCCGTCTGCTGTCGGTATAATCGCCTCGCGTACCCTTGTGTTCGGGGAGTGATTCGCATGAACGCCAATATGACAGGGTCGGACCGCTCCGAAGACCTGGAAATGGTCTCGCCGGGCGCCGCACCGTCGCCTTTGCCAGCGGATGAAATCGCAGATGGCGCGGCTCAACCAAAGGAAAACAGCACCGGTATGGACCAGCCAGATGTCCAGGACGCCGACACGCCTGCAGCAGCGGTGACCCCCGCCGCCGCTGCGCCCCCTGCGAACCAAAGCTGGAGCGACGACGATGAGCGCTTCGGCGAAGGCGTTGACCTCAACCCTGAGGCCAGCGCCGCTGCCACAGGCGAAGCCGTGCCCGCAGACCCCGAACCCTCTCCGGACAGCGCGGCCAACGACAGCGCCGCCGCTGAAGCCGCAGCACCCGCTGCGGAGGCGGCCGAGACACCAGCCGAGGCGGCGGCGCAGGCCAGCCAGTCGGGCCTGAAGCGCGGCGACATCGTGGACGGCACGGTGATCGCCACATCCCCGACCGCTGTCACGGTGGACATTGACGGCAAGATCAAGGGCATCATCCCCAGCCGCGAGCTGGAGCGCACCAGCCGCGAAACCACTGAGGCGCTGAAGGTGGGCGCGCAGATTAAGGTGTACGTGGTCAACCCGAACGACCACAACGGCAACGTCATCCTCTCGATCACCCGCGCCGAGGAGGAGCTGGACTGGCAGCGCGCCGAGGAGTACCGCCAGACGCAGCGCGTATACGACAGCCACATCGCCGGCTACAACAAGGGCGGCCTGATCGTGCGCTTCGGCCGGCTGCGCGGCTTCGTGCCGCAGAGCCAGATCAGCCCAGACCGGCGGCAGGCTTCCGACAGCGCCACGCCGGAGGAGCGCTGGAGCAGCATCGTCAAGGAGCCGATTGCCGTCAAGGTGATGGAGGTAGACCGCAGCCGCAACCGGCTGATCCTATCGGAGCGCGCCGCCGACCGCGAATCGCGCGAGATGCGCAAAGAGCGCCTCATCAGCGAGCTGGCTGTGGGCCAGACGCGCGAGGGGCGGGTGGTGAGCCTGGTGGACTTTGGCGCGTTCGTGGACATCGGCGGGGCCGAGGGGCTGGTGCACCTGACCGAACTCACCTGGCAGCACATCACCCACCCGCGCGAGGTGGTCAAGGTGGGCCAGCAGGTGAAGGTGGAGGTGATCAGCGTGGACCCGGTGCGCAAGCGCATCGGGCTGAGCATGAAGAAGCACGAGGCTGACCCGTGGGACACGGTGGCCAGCCAGTACACGATCGGCCAGCTGGTGCAGGGCCGCATCACCAAGCTGACCAAGTTCGGCGCGTTCGCTCAGTTGGTGGACACGCCGGAAATCGAGGGGCTGATCCACATCTCTGAGCTGTCTGACCAGCGGGTGAACCACCCCAAAGAGGTGGTCAACGAAGGCGACACGCTCACGCTGCGCGTGGTCAAAATAGACATCCAGAACCGCCGGCTGGGCCTGAGCCTGAAGCGCGTCAACTCGGCTGAGTACCTGGACATGGACTGGAATTACTGAGCTGTCAGCCGCCCGCTGCTGGTCTCCGGTTGGCAGGGGACAGGGCGCTTGGGGCTGTTGTTTCGGCCAAACTGTTTATCAGCCCCGCTGGCTGCACCGGCGGGGCTTTTGCTGCGCGCAGGACGAGAGAAGTCACGCTGAGGTTGGCGTTTCGATGGTCAGGCTGCGCAGCGTCAGCGTCTGCGGCGCTGCCAGCGGCAGCAGGCCAAAGGCGAAGCGGCCCTGCGGCGTGGCGACGGCGTACTGGTTATCCACCCAGGCGATAAACCCCAGCGGGCCGCGCGGCGCAGCGGGCGCGCGGTGCACTGGCGCGCCGTCCACGGCGAACGCCACGCCGTCCGGCTGCCAATCCAGCGTGTAGGTGTGCCAATCCGCCAGCAGCGCCGGGTCGAGCAGGCGTTCGCTCACGCCGATGGCGCGCTGGCCCACCGGCCACAGCGCGTTGTAGAGCGGCGGCAGGCGCATCAGCAGCGCGCCCAGCGGGGCAGCGGGCAGCAGCGCCAGGAACGGCCAGCGCGCCGCGTTGATCACGGCGGCCTTCCAGCCGGGGCCGGGCACGCCGCGCGCCAGGCGCATGTCGCTGGGCGGCGAGGAGAAGAAGAACCAGACGGCCTGGGGCAGCCGCAGGGCGGCTTGGCCAGGCATGAACGGCTGGTTCCAGAAGCCGAAGCCAGCCGTGCCGCGCAGGGCGTCCGCGCCGGGGGCGCAGCGGGCGCGCACCGTGAGGCGCAGCGGCGGCCGCCAGCGGAAGCCTGTGGGCGCGGCGTAATCGCTGATCTGGGCGTCGCTGTAGACGCCGGGCGGGGTGGGGTGAACGATGAGGGCCAAGCCGTCGGGCGTGGGGCTGGTCTGGGCGCGGCCGATGGCCGTCAGCCGCCAAGGCGGCGCGGGCGGGCCATCGAGGCGCGGCTGGCAGCGCACGTTCACAGCGAGACGATGCGGTTGGCGACGCGGAGCTGCTTGGGGAACACGGGCAGGAAGTCGAGCAGGGTGGCGTAGCGGCCGGCGTCGCGCTCGTTGAGGTAGCGGCGCAGCACGCTCACCGCGCCGGGCAGGACAGTCATGCCGTGGGCTTTGTGGGTCATCAGCACGTAGGCGTCAGCCTCTTTCTTGCTGACGTGATCCTCCAGGTAGACGGCGACGGCCGCCGCGATGAACAGCACCACGAACTGCTCCTCCCAACTGGGGTACATGGCGCGGAACTGGTCGCTCAGCGGCAGGGGCACAGCGGCAGCGGCGGCCAGCCGGTCGGCGTGGGCGCGCACATAGCCCAGCAGCAGCACGCGGCCGTACTGCGTCAGCGCGGCGCGGTAGACATGGGCGGGGTCCTCGTCGTAGGGCCAGGGGGGGCTGTCGCCCCAGGCCAGGCGCGGCGGCGCGATGCACACCAGTTCGCTGCCCAGGCGCAGGCCGATGTCCTGGTCGGTGGGCTGCGAGATGCTGGGGATAAAGACGAGATGTTCCGGCACGGCCTCGATAATGCGACCCAGGAACGGCCGGAAGGCAGCCCGCGCGAACACGCGGCGCGCCTGGTGCAGCGCGTTCTGCCAGGTGGCGTCCTCTGTCTGCCACCACGCGCCCAGGCTGGTCTGCTCGTAGAACGCGCGAAGCTGGGCCGCCCAGTGAGGCGGCGCCCAGCGCATATCCACCCCCGGAAGCGGCTCCAGGCCGGGCCAGCTCAGGCTGAGGGCGTAGGCAAAGGCGGCCTCTAGGGGCGCGCCTTCGTCGAGCAGCCCCTGCAGCGCCTGCACGGCCGGATGGGCGCGGTGTTCGGCCACAAAGCGGACGGTGGCGCGGGCGTGGGCGTGCGTGCCGTGCGGCCGGCGCTGCTGCGCCCGCTCCGGCCAGGTTGTGGCGGCCAGCACAGCCGACATCAAGCGGATACGGTCGTCCAGTCTTACCGTTACATCGTGGTGGTTGCTGTCCATCGGCCCGATTCCAGCGCGTGCGTGGAGTCACTCTCAATTGTAAAGGGCATCCTACAGCGCGGCAAGCAAGGATTCGTTAACGCAGCACGAGCCGACGCGGCACGGTGCTGTGACAGTGCTATAATGCAGCCAACAGGAAACGGCGCGGAGGTTATCCACATGTCTGCCCTGTCGCAGCCAGCGCAGCGCATGACCGAGGCGGAATACCTGGCGTTCGAGCGCGCCAGCGAGTTGCGGCACGAGTGCTTCGCCGGCGAGGTCTTCGCCATGACCGGCGCCAGCGAAGCGCACAACCTGATTGCCGCTGACGTCCTCGTGTCGCTCAGAAACCAACTGCGTGGTCGTCCCTGCAAAGTCTACATTGCGGACATGCGGGTGAAAGTGGCGGCGACCGGCCTGTACACCTACCCCGACCTCAGCGTGGTGTGCGGCGAGGCGCGCTTCGCCGATAACCAATTTGACATGCTGCTCAACCCCACTGTGATTATTGAGGTGCTGTCGCCTTCGACCGAAGCCTGCGACCGGGGCCGGAAGTTCCAGCACTACCGGCAGATCGAGACGCTGCGCGCGTGCCTGCTTATCGCCCAGGACAGCCCGCGCATCGAGCGCTATCTGCGCCACGACGATGGCGCATGGCTGCTCACCGACGCGCACGGGCTGGACGCCCGGCTGAGCCTTGCGGCCATCGGCTGCGCGCTGGCGCTGGCGGACGTTTATGAGCAGGTGACGTTCGGCCCGGCCAGCGAGCACAGCGCGGACACAAAACCCCCTCAGCCAGGCGGCTGAGGGGGGCTGGCGCATGAGACAATTGGGCGCTCAGTGGGCCGGCGCGCGTTCCGCCTGTGGCGTTGTTTCGCCTTGGCCGCCGCTGCCGCCGTTGCTGAACTGCTCGGCCTCGGTTGAGCCTTTGAGCGCCACCGTGGACGACTGGCCGCCGGTGATGGTCTCCTGCAGCGCGTCAAAGTAGCCAGCGCCGACGAACGCCTGGTGCTTAACGGCGCGATAGCCGTGCTCGCGCTCAGCGTCGAACTCGGCGTTTTGCAGCTCAGCGTAGGCCGTCATGCCGCTTTCCTTATATTTGCGCGCCAGCTCGAACATGCCGTAGTTGAGCTGGTGGAAGCCGGCCAGCGTGATGAACTGGAACTTGTAGCCCATCGCGCCCAGCTCGCGCTGGAACTTGGCGATGGTGGCCGCGTCCAGGTGGCGGCTCCAGTTGAACGACGGCGAGCAGTTGTAGAACAGCAGCTTGTCCGGGTACTCGCGGCGGATGCCCTCGGCGAATTTCTTCGCCTGCTCTAAATCAGGGTGCGACGTCTCGCACCAAATCATGTCGGCGTAGGGGGCGTAGGCCAGCCCGCGGGCGACAGCCGCCTCCAGGCCGGGCTTGACGTAGAAGAAGCCCTCGCTGGAGCGCTCGCCGGTGATGAACTGCTCGTCGCGCGGGTCCACGGTGTTGGCCAGCAGCGTGGCTGACTCGGCGTCGGTGCGGGCGATGATGAGGGTGGGCACGTCAGCGATGTCGGCCGCCAGGCGGGCCGCCGCCAGCTTGCGGATAAACTCCGAGGTGGGGGCCAGCACCTTGCCGCCCATGTGGCCGCACTTCTTGGCGCTGGCCAGCTGATCCTCGAAGTGGACGCCGGCTGCGCCGGCCTCGATGAAGGCCTTGGTCAGCTCGAACGTGTTGAGGATGCCGCCGAAGCCGGCCTCGCCGTCGGCGATGATCGGGACCAGCCAGAAGGGGCCTTTCTTGCCCTCCATGTGTTGAATCTGGTCGGCGCGCAGCAGGGCGTTGTTGATGCGCCGCACCAGGTTGGGGCCGCTGTCCACTGGGTAAAGGCTTTGGTCGGGGTAGGTGTGGAAGGCGCTGTTGTTGTCGCCGGCGATCTGCCAGCCGCTGACGTAGATGGCTTTCAGACCGGCGGCCACCATCTGCACCGCCTGCGTGCCAGTGAGCGCGCCCATGGTGTTGACATACGGCTCGCGGTTGAGCAGGTCCCACAACTGCTCCGCGCCCATGCGCGCCAGCGAGTACTCGATGTGCACCGAGCCGCGCAGGCGCACCACTTCATCAGCGGTGTAATCGCGCTGGATGCCCTTCCAGCGGGGGCGGGTGTTCCACTCCATCGTGATCTGTTCGGCGTTTCTCATGCGCTGCATGTGTGTTTGTCCTTTTGGCGTTCAGGTGTCGAATCTCAATGCGTTTGTTGTGTTTTTGTGCGCCTTGCCCCTGTCTCCGTGTGGAAAGGAGGTTGAGGGGTGAGGTTTGCCGCCCTGAATCTTTTTGCGCTGGCGCGTAGGGGTTTGAGGCAGCAAACCCCTACTCACAGCCGCTCGTAGGCCGGCAGAGTCAGGAACTCGGTGAACTGCCGGCTGCGGATCATCTCGTCGAACAGGTCGCGCGCGATATCAAAGCGGCCGCTCTCGAAGCGGCTTGCGCCGACTTCGCTGCGGATGGCGTCCATCTCCTCGGCCAGGAAGCGGTTGAACAGCTCCTCGGTGAAGACTCGTCCGTCGGCCAGGCGCGCGCCGTGGCGCAGCCACTGCCACACCTGCGCCCGGCAGATTTCGGCGGTGGCGGCGTCCTCCATTAGGTTGTAGAGGGGGACACAGCCGCTGCCACCCAGCCACGCCTCCAGGTATTGGATGCCTACTTTGAGATTCCAGCGGATGCCGCCCTCGGTGATCGTGCCCTCGCTGGGCGTGAGCAGGTCGGCGGCGGTGACGCGCACGTCGTCGCGCTGGCGCTCGATCTGGTTGGGCTGCGGCATGTGCTCGTCAAAGACCGCTGTCGCGATGGGAACCAGCCCGGGATGCGCCACCCACGTGCCGTCGTGGCCGTCGCGCACCTCGCGCAGCTTGTCCTGGCGCACCTTTTCCAGCGCGGCCTCGTTGGCGGCTGGATCGTTCTTGATGGGAATCTGGGCTGCCATGCCGCCCATCGCGTGCGCGCCGCGCCGGTGGCACACCTTGATGACGTGCAGGGTGTAGCTGCGCATGAAGGGCACGGTCATCGTGACCTGGGCGCGGTCCGGCAGCAGGCGATCCGGGTAGCTGCGGAACTTCTTGATATAGCTGAAGATGTAGTCCCAGCGGCCGCAGTTGAGGCCAGCGGAGTGCTCGCGCAGCTCGTAGAGGATTTCCTCAGCCTCGAACGTAGCCAGGATGGTTTCGATGAGCACAGTAGCGCGGATCGTGCCGCGCGGGATATCCAGCGCGTTCTGCGCCAGCACGAACACGTCGTTCCACAGGCGGGCCTCCTCGTGGCTCTCCAGCTTGGGCAGGTAGAAGTAGGGGCCGCTGCCGCGCGCGATCAGCTCGCGGGCATTGTAGAAGAAGAACAGGCCAAAATCGAACAAGCCGCCGGGCACGGGCCGGCCGTCCACCCAGAAATGCTTTTCATCCAGATGCCAGCCGCGCGGGCGCACCATCAGCGTGGCGACTTTGTCGTTAAGCCGGTAGTGCTTGCCCTCCGGGCTGGTGTAGGCAATCGTGCGGCGCACCGCGTCGCGCAGGTTGATCTGGCCCTCGATCATATTCGACCAGGTGGGCGAGTTGGCGTCCTCAAAGTCGGCCATGAAGACGCGCGCGCCGCTGTTAAGGGCGTTGATGACCATCTTGCGGTCGGTGGGGCCGGTGATCTCGGTGCGGCGGTCGGTCAGGTCTGGCGGGATAGACGCCACGCGCCAGTCGCTTTCGCGGATATCGCGGGTGTGGGGCAGGAAATCGGGCAGCACGCCGGCGTCAATCTCTGCCTGGCGCTGGGCGCGCTTGCGCAGCAGCGCGTCGCGCCGGTCGCGGAAAGCGCGGGCAAGCGTGGCTACGAATACCTGAGCCTCCGGTGTGAGCACCTCTGCTGCCAGCGGGGTTATCTCGCCCCTGATGTCCACTGCCTCAGTCGTTCGTAAAGTCATCCTCCCGTTCCTTTCGCGCCTGCCAGTGTTCAAACCGTTTGGACCGGCAGCCGGCAAGCAGGCAGCAGCCGGCAGCCGTGTGATACGCCGCGCAGCCGTGTGGTGGAACGCAGTGCAGCGATGTGGCTTATGTGACGGTGTTCACAGTGTAGGGCAGGATTGCACAAAAAACATAGCCAGCGGGTTATGAAAACCCGCTGACATTTTCAGACACTGTGTATTAATCTAACGGTGATTTGATTTTTTAGGTTGTCGCCGGCGCGTCACGAGACAGGGTGCGGCGGCGGGGCGGCGGTTTTGGCAGCGGGCAGCGTGCGCTGGAACACGTCGCTGCCCACCAGCGTGGCGGCCCATTGGTCGGCGGGGCGCGTCTCGCGCGTGAGCAGCCAGGTGGTGACCAGGCGCTCCTCGCCGTCTTCGACTAGGTACTGGCCGCACCAGACGGTGGTGGAGTGCTGGTTCTGGTAAGCGTTGTTCCAGCAGACGACCAGGCCGAAGCTGCGGCTGCCGGCGTAGTTGTCGGGGTCAGCCTGGCCGACCACCCGATAGGCGCCCATCGCCCCGCCCAGCGCCGGCTCGTAAGTGCCTTCCAGCACGCCGTCGTTGAGCACGCGCAGCTCGATTTTCGAGCCATGCTGACTGTACCAAGTGCCTGCCAGTTTCTTCATCGCTGTTCTGCTGCCTTTCGCCTCAGGAAAACCCCAGAATACAACAAGCACATGGCATCAACTGGTGTCACACTGTCTTGCCTGGTGACACAGCACCCGCCTCATTTGATACCAAAGATAAGCACAGGAATGTCAATGTTCGAAACACCACGTTGTTGCAGATCCCACACGAACTGCTCAAAATACGACACGCCGGTTGACATCTGATCAGCAAATTCTTTGACCGGCACAATCTCGATCCCAACGTCTATGATTTTCTGGTTGGCGAAAATTGTCATCTTGGCACACACGTTGTAAACCATAAAGGCATACTTACCAAACTGCACTTCAACGCCCAGCTTTTCCTTCACAAAGTCGAGTTCTCGAAACGCGCCCTGAGCCGAATGTGTCGGCGTGTAGCCGTTCACGTAGTATTCCGTAGGATACTCGCACGCTATACGGACGCCTGTTTGCCACCCCTTCTGAAGAAACTGAGCCTTGAACGCGGCATTCAACGCGCGGGGACTGTAAAGCTGACGCCCCAGCATGGTCCTCTCGCTGCTGCTTTTCGTCCTATGCTCAGAGCTGGCAACAGCGCTGATAATTTCTTCAACCTCAGCCAGCAGAGCGGGATAGCGCTGTCGTACAGCCGCTTCTCCTCCGTTGAAGGAATACACGCCGACCAACCTCATTTGGCATCTTCCTGCCATTCGTCAGGAAGCTGGGATACCCTCTCTCTGCCAGAGGGTGTGTAGACAGGCCTGCCCATAGGGCGGATTCGGAGCGCGCCGGCGTAAAAAGCCGCAATACGTTCGCGCGTCAGGCGCGTGTATTCTGGCTCCCAATCGCAGCCTATAACACGGCGGTAATGGCGCAGTCCCGCAATAAGCGACGTGCCAGTGCCGCTGTACGGATCAAGAACCCAGTCTTTTTCTTGTGTGAAAGCTAACACACACCGCTCAACAAGCTCAACTGGGTACTGGCAGGGGTGATCCAGCTTCTCAGGATGGTTGGCTTTGACATTAGGTATATCCCAGAGTTCTTTGTCCCATTCCTGGGCCACGAACTCCCATACATCCGACGGATTCTTGCCCAATGGATTGCCCGATGGTTTGCCTTTTTGCGGGCCTTTATAGTGACGCTTACCAGGATACTTCGATGGAACCCGTACTGGGTCAAGGTTGAAACGGTAATCGTCACTCTTGGT
>DAOTWC010000037.1:0-4428 GCA_034435995.1 Anaerolineae bacterium
GTGTTTGAAGGGCGGCCGGCCCGCATGGCGCTGGCGCGCGATGTCACCCAGCGCCGCCAGCTCGAAGAGCAGCGGCTCTACACCCAGGCCCTGGAGCTGGAGCTGGCCAAACAGCGCGAGCTGGCGGAGCTGCGCGAACGCTTTATGTCTATGGTCTCGCACGAGTTCCGCACGCCGCTGGCCATCATCTCCAGCTCGGTGGACATCGTACAGCACTACTTCGACCGCCTGCCGCGCGAGAAGATCGTCGAGCGCATGGCGGACATCAAACAGCAGGTGGCGAACATGACGGCGCTGCTGGAAGACGTGCTGTACATCCTGCGCGGCAACGCCGGCAAGCTGACGTTCAACCCTGAACTAGTGGACATCGTCGGCCTGTGTGAACACATCGTCGAAAACATCCGCCTGACTGACCGGGGCCAGCACGACCTGGTCTACGAGGCCGACAGCGCCGCCCTGCACATCGAGGCCGACCGCCGCCTGCTCGAACACATTGTCACCAACTTGGTCACCAACGCGATCAAGTACTCGCCGCCTGGCACGCGCGTGCGCGTGACCGTGCGCGCGCTGGAGGGCAGCGTGCTGCTGACGGTCGAGGATCAGGGCATCGGCATCCCGCTCAGCGACCAGCCCTACGTCTTCCAACCGTTTCACCGCGGCCGCAACGCATCCGGCATTGATGGCACTGGTCTGGGCCTGTCTATCGTCAAGCAAAATGTCGAGCTGCACGGCGGCCAGATCAGCTTCCACAGCGCCGAGAACCAGGGCACGACGTTCGTGGTTCAGCTTCCACGCACCGTGCCAGCTTTGGCCTATCAAGGCGCGGTTTAACCCCGGTTAAACGCTTTTGCGCAGCGCGCGCACTCAATGTATGCGCGCGCAGAGCATTAAACACACCTGCGTACAAACGTTTTTGAACCTTTGTAAAGTGACAAACGGCTAAAAACACAGGCCATCTGTCACTTTTTTGTGCGCGCGCTGTCCCCGTACACTGGCTTTAGTACAGGCGCATACAAGGACGCATCCCGCCATGCTCAGCCCACACCGCACGCTCGACCAGCTTCGCCCAGGTGAGACCGCTCTTGTTCGCTGTGTAGGCGGCAGCGGGCCGCTGCGCCGCCGTCTGCTCGATATGGGCCTCGTGCGCGGGGCCGCTGTCACCATGATCAAGACCGCACCGCTGGGTGATCCGATTCAGTACCGCGTGCGCGGCTATCACTTGGCGCTGCGCCGCGCCGAAGCACAGTTGGTCACGCTTGAAGCCTGAAGCTGTCAAACACACAGGAGCGCACATGGCCGCCCGAAGCTACTCCATCGCCCTGGCCGGCAATCCCAACGTTGGCAAGAGCACGCTGTTCAACGCGCTCACTGGCGCACGCCAGCACACCGGCAACTGGCCGGGCAAGACCGTTGAGAAAAAAGAGGGCCGCACGCTGATTGACGGGCGCGAGGTGCTGGTCGTGGACCTGCCCGGCACGTACAGCCTGGCCGCCTGTTCGATTGAGGAAGTGATCGCCCGCGACTTCATCGTGCAGGAGCAGCCCGACGCCGTCGTGATTGTGGCGGACGCGGCCAACCTGGAGCGCAACTTGTATCTGGCGCTGCAAATCCTGGAGCTGGGCGCGCCGGCGGTCCTGGCGCTCAACATGGCCGACACCGCCCGCGCGCGCGGCCTGCGCATTGACACCGAGGCGCTCAGCGCGGCGCTGGGCGGCGCGCCGGTGATCGAAACGGTGGGCAGCCGCGGCGTGGGCATTGACGCGCTGAAGGCGGCTATCGCCCGCTGCGCGAGCAGGCCCAGCCGCGTCCCGTTCGCGCTGGATTATGGCGCGCAGCTTGAGGCCGAGATCGCGGCGCTGGCCGATCAGAGCGCTGCTGACCCCGCCCTGAGCGCCCGCTACAGCCCGCGCTGGCTGGCCCTCAGGCTGCTGGAGGGCGATGCCAGCGTGCCCGTTAGCGCTGAGCTGCGCGCTGCTGCCAGCGCCGCCGCTGAGCGCCTGGCCGCCGCGCTGGGCGACGACGCAGAGCTGCTCATTGCCGACGCGCGCTATGCCTTCATCGGCCGGGCAGTGGCGCGCGCCGTGACCCACACCAGCGCTGACGTGTCGCCCTCGGAGCGTGCCGACCGGATTATCACGCACCGCATCTGGGGACTGCCTATCTTTCTCGGCTTGATGTGGCTGGTGTTCCAGTTCACCGCCAATGTGAGCGCGCCGCTGCTTGACTGGGTGGACGGCGTGGTAACCGGGCCGGTGGCGCGCTGGGCAGCGGCGCTGTTGGGCGCGGGCGGGCTGGGCGGAACCTGGGTTGAATCGCTGGCCGTGGACGGCGTGATCGCTGGCGTGGGCGGCGTGCTGGTGTTCGTGCCGGTGCTGATGACGCTCTATCTGGCAATTGCCGTGCTGGAGGACTCCGGCTACATGGCGCGGGCGGCTTTCGTGATGGACCGCGTCATGCGCGCGCTGGGGCTGCACGGCAAGAGCTTTCTGCCGCTGCTGGTGGGCTTCGGCTGCAACGTGCCGGCGGTGTACGCCACGCGCACGCTGGAAAACGAACGCGACCGCAAGCTGACCGGCTTCCTGGCAACGTTCATGAGCTGCGGCGCGCGCCTGCCGGTATATGTCGCGTTTGGCGCGGCGTTTTTTGGGGCGCAGGCCGGACAGCTTACATTCGGCCTGTACCTGCTGGGGATCGGCGCGGCGCTGCTCACTGGGCTGGCCTTCAGCCGGCTGATCTACCGCAACCAGCCGGCGCAGCCGTTCGTGCTGGAGCTGCCGCCCTACCGCTGGCCGCGCCCCCGCGGCGTAGCGCGCCAAGTGTGGGCGCGCACGCGCAGCTTCATCTACAACGCCGGCACGATCATCCTGGCTTGTGCGGTGGTAATCTGGCTGCTGCTGGCGCTGCCGGCCAGCCTCGACCTGCGCGCCTTCAACGCCGTTGAGCCGGAAGACAGCGTGTTTGGCACAACCAGCCAGTTGATCGCGCCGGCGCTGGCCCCGGCGGGTTTCGGCGATTGGCGCGCTGCCGGGTCGCTCATCAGCGGCGTGATCGCTAAAGAGGTCGTGATCGGCACGATGAGCCAGGTGTACAGCGCTGAAGCGCCAGACGACGACCCCGACGCTGCCACCCCGACGCTGCTTGAGGACATCGGTGAGATCGCGCGGTCGTTGGGCGAGGCCATTGTGCTCACAGCGCAGGAGGCGATCAACATCGTGCCGCGCACCGTGAACGTGATCCCAGGTGTCAAACTGCCCGAAGCCGATCTGCTGGGCGCAGGCGACAAGGGCGCAGAGGACACAACGGCGCTGGGAACGGCGCTGCGCGGGGCTTTTACGCCTCTGTCAGCAGTCGCGTTTCTAGTGTTCGTGCTGCTCTACGTGCCGTGCATGGCGACAGTCGGGGCCATGCGCCAGGAGTTCGGCGGGCGCTGGGCGCTGTACCAGATTGGGTACACGCTGCTGCTGGCCTGGGCGGCGGCGGTGATCGTCTATCAGGGTGGGCTGCTGCTGGGGCTGGGCGCGTAACAATGGCGACCACACTGCGGCGCGTGCTGGAATACGTTGAGGATCAGGCGGGGGCGGTGTCGCTGGCGCAGATGGCGCGCGAGCTAGGCGTGCCGCGCCCGCTGCTGCAAGAGATGATTGACTACTGGGTGCGGCGGGGCCGCCTGCGCGAGGCGGGGGCGGCCAGCTGCGGCACGTGTGGCAGCGCCAGCCTGTGCCCGGCGGCGGCGTTTGTGCTCAAACGCTATGAGCCAGTGAACGGCGGCGCGGAACAAGCGGTCTGCGCCTGCGCCGCTGAATAACACGAACCTCGAAATTTCAATGAGCTGTCAAGAGTTCATAACAGCTCAAATCCGTAGAACAAATTTGGTGCGACAGCCCTGGCTCCCGCCCCGCGCCACTTGCAAATCAGCGCGAATGGGCTATACTATGTTGGCAGGGGCAATTAGCTCAATTGGCAGAGCACTCCTTTGACGTGGGAGGGGTTATAGGTTCGAGTCCTATATTGCCCACAATCTAAGACACCACTCAAACATCCGGCAGCAGTGTCGGATGTTTGATTCTCAGCGAGGTTCTCCGAGGAACTTCTCCCACTGCTTACCTTTTCAGACACTTCTTGCAGATAAGCAAATGGTGGAAGCCAATCCACACGAATTATTTTTCCCTCAGGGTTCAAGACAACCCTCTCAACAACGTTCCGCAGAAGTTCTTTCTGATCTGGATGCGGTAACGTTTCATACAGTATACCCAATTTTGCAATTATGTTGAGCGCTTCATCGAGAGGTAGTACCACAAGATAGCGTGGTCATACGAGTGCCTCCTGAGATACCGATTTAGGCTTGCGACCTCGGCGTTTTGGTGCGACATAGGGAGCGGGCGCGACCTTGAAGGTCATCAACTCATGGACGCTCCAGCAATGGTCGCT
>DAOTWC010000038.1:0-8168 GCA_034435995.1 Anaerolineae bacterium
TCTGGCCCCAGGCTGCGGTTGTAGATTTCTGCGTAGTTGCCCAACCGGCGGATCACACGCGCCATGAAGTCGTTGGCCAGGCCCAGCGCGCCGCCCGCGCCCAGCGCCGGATCAAGCAGGCGGGCGGCCGGCAGGCCGACGCGCGCGACGTACGCTTCGTCTGTCTCGGCCCCGGCGCGCAGAAAGGCGCTGAGGTTGGCGCTGGTGATGCCGACGGCCTCAGCTTGAATCAACCCCCACAGCGTCCAATTGACGATATCAGCCCACTGCTCGTCGCCGTGCCGGTAGACCGGTGTGTGGGCGACCAGCGCAATCGGCTGATCCCACACGCGGTATGAGATGGGGTCGGCGCTGCTCCAGCGCCGGATTTCCAGCAGCGAGCGCGGCGCGGCCTGAGCGTCGCAGCGGCCGGCCTCGAACGCGGCGTACATGGCCGGCAGCGAGTCCAGCGCGACCATCTCATAGGCGATGTTCTGGCTGTTCAGGGCGGCGCGCAGGCTGTCTTGAGCGGGCGTTCCGGCTACCGCGCACACGCTGCGCCCTTCCAGCGCCGCCAGGTTGGGCAGTTCGAGGGCGGCGCGGTGCATGAGCGCCAGGCCGTCGTAGAACACAGGCGCGCCGAACGCCAGGCCGGAGCGCGCGTCGGCTGTGAGCGTGCGGGTGAGGCCGTGGTCGAACAGCAGGTCTAGGCGCTCGGCCAGCAGATCGTCTGGCGGCGCGCCGTAGGGGCGCAGGCGCAGGTCGAGCGCTGCTGGGTCGCCAAAGACGGCAGCGGCCACCGCCCGGCACAGGTCTGCGTACAGGCCGGTGATCTCGCCGGTGTTGGGGTTGAGGAAGCCGAAGCCAAAGACCTCCTCGTTGACAGCGCAAAGCACCTGGCCGCGCGCCAGCACCGCAGCCAGCGTAGGGCCGGGCGGCGGGGCCGGCGGCTGGCTGCCCTGGGCGAGGGCCGCCCCAGGCAGCAGCAGAAAGGCGCAGCCGAGCAGCAGGGCCAAGCGCGCGCGTGATGTCATCGTTCGGTCTCCCTCGATGCAGATGATGGCGGTCAGCGGCGGGCGTTGGTTGTTACGGCAGGCCAGCCTCGGCGCGCAGGGCGGCCAGCCGGGCCTCAATGAGGGCGCGCACCTCGCCTGGTTCGGCGTGGCGGCCCAGCGCTATCTTCGAGAAGATCAGCTCGCCGTTCAGCGTAACCTCGAACCTGCCGCCGGTGCTTGGAATCAGCGTCCACGACCGGATATAAGCCTCTATGTCCCGGCTGCCCAGAATCTCCTCCGTCAAACTGACGGCGCGCGGGGTGTACTTTCAAGCCGCGCAGTACTCCAGCGTGATGTCCATCAGTCCGAGCTGCACGGATGTCCTCCTAAATGCGTTCGTGCCCTGCGCCAGACTATAGCGAATCAGAGGCGGCTCCGCCAGCGCAGGGCGGCTGCCGCGCCAGCGACGGCCAGCAGCGTAGCCGGCGGGATCAGCGGCAGGTAATAGCGCTGCCAGGGCAGTGGGTTCGCCAGCAGAGCGGCGGCTGCCAGCCCTGCCCACAGCAGCAGGCCGGCGGCTTGGTCGGACGGCAGGCTGCCGCGCAGCCCCGGCGCGGCCAGCGCGACGACGCCGAAAACAGCCAGCAGCGTGAGCGCCGTTCCGACCATCGGGCCGAACTGCCAGCCGCTGAGGGGCGACTGCATGTAGCGGGCGATCTCGGCGCTGATGGGGGCGAAGCTGGTCCAGCCGCCAGCCTCGAAATGCATCGGCGGGGCGATGAACGGCTGCGTGACGATGAACTCAACACGGCGCGCCAGCGGCATCGGCGCGGCGGGGTCGGCCTGCACCTGGATGTCCACCAGCTCGGCGCGCACGTCCAGCAGGTCGCGCAGGCGGGCCGGCGGGCTGCTCCACAGGGCCGGCGAGAGCGCGACGAACAGCGCCAGCGCCAGCGCGCCGCTGGCGATCAGGCGCAGCGCGGCGGGCGGCAGAGCGCGCAGGCGGCGGCGCAGCAGCTCCACCAGCGCCACCCAGCCGAAGGCGGCGGCGGCAAAGATCGCGCCGGTGTGTTTGCTGGCCAGCGCCAGCCCAGCGGCGGCGGCCAGCGCCAGCCACCACAGCGGGCCGGGCAGCTTGTCCTGCGCCCGCCGGCGGCTGATGTGCGCCGCCAGCAGCACAGCCAGCAGGCCGAAAAGCAGCAGCGAGCCTTCCATCATGGCGCGCCGCCCGTTGAGCAGGATGACCGGGTTAAGCGTGTACAGCGCGCTGGCGGCGTAGGCCAGCGGCCGCCCGCCGAACTGCCAGCCCAGGCCGAACATGGCGGCGGCGCTGGCGGCCAGGAACAGCGCCGACGGCAGCCGCGCCAGGTGCAGCAGCGCATCAGGCGGGCGATAGCCGGCGGCAGCGTTGCTGTCGTAGTTCAGGCCCCAGTCCCAGCCAGGGGCCGGCGGCAGGTCAGCGCGGCTGTAGCCGGCCAGATGCCACAGCAGGCCGATGGCGTAGCGGTTGACCGAGCCGTTGAGGATGCGAAGCTGGGCCTCGGCGTCTATGTTGTAAGGCGGCCCGGCGGTGAGGCGCGCCAGGTCGTGGTCGAAGAAAGCGACCGCGTAGTCCTCGCTCATGTACACCTGCATGGCTTCGTCGCCGTGGAAGCTGGCCAGCGGGACGCCGGCGACGATGTACGCCGCCAGGGCCAGCAGCCACAGCGCGTCCAGCAGGCGGGCGCGCCTAGATGTAAACCTGATGGGCATGGCGGACGAAATCCTGCTGACGCAGCGTGTCGAGCAGCGCGTCCGGCAGGGGTGTGTCGAGCGCAAGCACAGTGAGCGTGTTGCCGCCGGGCTGGGCGCGGCCCGTGTGCCAGCTGGCGATGTTGATCTGGTTTTCAGCCAGCAGCGTGCCCACCCGCCCGATCACGCCGGGCTGGTCGTAGCTGCCCATGATGAGCAGGTGGCCTTCGGGCACGAAGTTGAGGTTGTACTCGTTGATGCGAACGATGTGCGGCTCACGCCGGTCGAGCAGCGTGCCGGCCATGAAGATTTCCTCGCCGTCCTCCAGCGTCACCTGAGCAGCGACTACGTTCTTGTAATCCACCGTCTTGAGGTTCTTGGCCTGCGACACCTGCACGCCGCGCTCGGCCGCCAGCAGCGGCGCATTGATGTAGTTCACCTTCTCGCCCTGCACCGGCGTGAGCATGCCTTTGAGCAGCCCCACCGTCAGCGGCTTGACCAGCCCGTGCGCGTCGCCGCGGTATTCGACGCCCAGGCGGCGAATGGGCGTGCGCGCCAGGGTGTGCAGCAGCACGCCGATGCACTCGGCCAGCCGCAGATAGGGCCGGGTGGACTCAAAATCCACGCCGGGCATGAACGGCATGTTGACCACGTTGCGGTAATCCGTGCCGCGCAGCGCGTCCAGCACCTGCTGCACAATCTGCGTCGAGAGGTCCTGCGCCGCCTCGACCGTGTTGTCGCCGATGTGCGGCGTGTGGATCACGTTTTCCAGGCCGATCAGCGGACAGTTATAGGGCGGCTCTTCGGCGTAGGCGTCCACCGCCACGCCGCCGAGCTGGCCGCTCTTGACCGCCTCGGCGACGGCGTGCTCGTCCCAGATCGAGCCGTGGGCGATGTTGATGAGGCGCGCGCCGGGCTTGATCTGCTGGATGCGCTCGGCGCTGAGCAGCCCGCGCGTCTCGGCGGTGACGGGGACATGCAGCGAGATGTAATCGCTGCGCTGGAGCAGCTCGCGCAGGCCCACCAGCGTGATGCGTTTGTCGCCGGTCTGATCCTCGGTAATGTACGGGTCAGCCGCCAGCACCGTCATGCCGAACGACAGGCAGCGCTGCGCCACGATGCTGCCCACGCGCCCCAAGCCCACGATGCCGACCGTCTTGCCGTAAAGCTGGATGCCGGCGTGGCGCATTCGGTCGAGCAGCCACCAGCCCTCTTTCAGGCTGTTGTGCGCGGTGATCAGGCGGCGGCTGAGCGCCAGCATCAGCGCGAGCGTGTGCTCGGCGTGGGCGATAGCGCTGGTTCCCGGCGTGTTCATCACGACGATGCCGCGCCCGGTGGCGGCCTCAATGTCAATGCCGTTGAGGGTAGTCCCTACGCGGGCAATGACCTGCAGCCGCGGCGCTGCCTCGATCAGCGTTCGATCCAGCTCGACCTCATCGCGGGCGATCAGGGCGTGGGCGCTCTTGAGGCCGGCGCGCACGGCGCTCAGGTTGGGCGTGACCACCTGGACGCGCGCGTCGGGCGCGCTCTCTAAAATGCTCAGGCCGTCCGGCGTCAGGTCGGTTGCCACTAGAATGTGAAAGGCGCTCACAGGCTCACTCGTGCTTCTTCAGCGCGGCCAGCACGTCGTGCAGGTTGCTGGCGACGTGCGGCGTGATGGCGGCAAAGGCGTCTGGAGCGGAGTGAGTGAGGTCGGGCACGGCGCAGCAGACCATGCCGGCGGCCACCGCGGCGCGCGCGCCGGTAGGGCTGTCTTCCAGCGCCAAGCAGCGCTCAGGCGGAATGCCCAGGCGTTGGGCGGCGGCCAGGTAAACGTCAGGTGCAGGCTTGCCGGCCGGCACGTCGTCGGCTGTGCAGCGGACGGCAAACACGTCCTCCCAGCCCTGCGACTGCACCACGGCGTCAATCACTATGGCGGGCGAGCTGGACGCGATGGCGCGCGGCAGCCCGCGGGCCGCCACCCAAGCCACCAGTTCGTGCGCGCCGGGCTGCGGCCGCACCATCTCCGGCAGGAAGCGCAGCATGTAGCGATTCAGCTCGTCAATCAGCTCGGCGTCGGTCTCCGGAAAGTGCAGCTCGCGGCGGTATGTCTCAACGATAGCGTCCAGGCGCAGGCCGATGATCTTCGCGCGCAGCTCCGGCGTGTAGGTGTAGCCGCGCGACTCGATGAGAACGGTCTCGGCGCGGTGCCACACCGGTTCGGAGTCCACCAGCAGGCCGTCCATGTCGAAGACAATGGCGGCGGGCTGCCAGCCGTTGAGGGAAAAGGTCATAGCTGTTCAAACTCCTGCTCAAAGGCGAGGCGCAGATCGGCGGAGGCGACAGTGAGGCCGCCGTCCCGCGCCAGCGCCAGGCCGCGGTCGAAAACGGCGCGGTGCGGCGTGTCCTTCAGGCGGCTGTAGCCGGCCAGGCCAGCGGCCAGCGGCAGCAGCGGCGCCAGCGAATAGGCGGCGATAAACACGTCTGCCCCATCGCGCACTTTTGGCCGGGCGGCCACGCCGCCGAAGCCAACGAACAAATCCACCGCACTGCGCGCTGCCAGATCAGAGACGCCGTCGCCCACCATCAGGCGGCGGCCCGGCCGGCTGCCGGCCAGCTCCTGGATGATGCGCGCCTTGCCAGTCGAAATGGTCAGCGGGCCTTCGTTGTAGTCCAGGTACGTCTGGCGGTGGCGGGTGGCCGGTTCGTAATAGCGCCACCAGTCGCCAGCCAGCTCGTTGTACTCCAACTCGACAGCGCGGACGTTTTCGGGCGGCACACCCAAGCGCGCCGCGAAGCCGCGCACCGGCTCTGCCAGGCCGCCGCTGATGATGAACACCTGCTTGTCCAGCGCGCGCAGCGCGGCGATCACAGCGGCGGCGTCCGGCACGAGCATTTCCCAGTAGCGCTCCTCGATGGCTTTGAGCTGGCCGCGCGTGGGCCGGATGGCCTGCAGCCGCTTGCCGTACACCTCGGCCAGGTCGAGATCGCCGTTCATGGCTTTGTCGGTGAGGACGCTGACGCGCCACTCCTTGCCCTTGAGGCGGGCCAGCTCGTCAATGCCCTCGATAGCTGAGAGCGTGCTGTCGCAGTCGAAGAAAATCAGGTCGAAGCTCGTCCAGCGCGTGTCGTGCATGGAGGTCGTCTCTGGCCCTTAGTCCTTTTGTATCTCGTCACAAGTTAGGCTGTGCTAAGTCTGGTGCGTGTGAGCAGCACAGGCGAATTGTACAGCCGGTCACAGCGCTTGTGAACCCCGCCGCACACGGAGAAGGCGGCACAGCGGCTTGTCATCATTTCACCGCAGGATTTCACTGTAGGTTCGCGCGGCGCGGTCGTGCTGCGGCAGAAAAACAGCGATGTGCTGCTGGCGCGTGTCGAAGCTGATAAGCGCCAGCCCGCCGACAAACAGCGCAGCGGCCAGCAGCGCGCCCCATTTGCCGAAGGCGTCGCGCAGGGCGCGCGCCAGCAGCGCCAGCCCCCACGCGCTGATGCCCAGCGCCGCCGGCAGCGCCGCTGCTGCCCGCTGCAGATCGGGGTAGCGCACCGGCAGCTCAAGCGGCTGCGCAGCGGGGATGAGCAGGACGACAAGCCCCAGCGGCGGCAGCGCGTCCCACCAGCGGCGGCGCAGGTAAAGCCGCCACGCCAGCCCCAGCGCGCCGACCGCCAGCGCGGCGGCCAGCAGGGGCGAGAAGATTGGGCGGTCTACGATGCCGTGCAGCGGGTTTGGGTCGGACGTGAGGTTGAACAGCAGCAGGGCGTGGCCCAGCGCCTCGGTCGGGTCGAGCTGCGGGTTGGGCAGGACGTTGGGCGGCAGCGGCGGTGGCGGCGGCGCGGACGGCAGCGCGGCCAGCGGCGCGATCAAGGCGGCTGCGACCAGCAGCGCCGTTCCAGCGGGCAGCAGTGGGAAGCGGCCCGTGTCGCGCCAGCGGCAGACGGCGGCCAGCGGCAGCAGCGCCAGTCCGTAGGCCAGCGGCGGCGCGATCAGTGTCCCTAGGCCCAACGCCAACCCGGCCCACACAGCGTGAGCGCGGCGGTTTGTGTGAAAGGCCCGCGTGAGCGCGGCCAGATAGAGCGCGCTGAAGAACGCCAGCGCGCTGTGCGGCGTGCCGGCAGCAGCCAGCGCCAGCGTCGGCGCGGCGACGGCGGCCAGCGCGGCGGCGGCCAGCCCCGTCCACGCGCCCGCCCACTGGCGCACGAGCAGCCAGACCGCCGGCGCGCTCAGCGCGGCGAACAAGGCGCTTTGGGCCTGAAGGCGAGATAAACTGCCCTGCGTCTCCACAGGCAGCAGCAGCGCGAAGTGATACAGCGGCCCGCCGTCAGCGGCATTGACGACCAGAGCGCGCCCCGCGGCAGTTGCGCGCACTGCGTCCCAGGCAGCCACCTGTTCGGGGACGACAGCCGCTGGCGCGGGCGTGGTGGCGAACAGCAGCAGGGCCGCGCCCGTGATGACGATCAGCAGCGGCGCTTCGTAAGGCCTGTTTGCCAGCCAACCGCGCAGCGCGGCCAGCGTTTGCTGGCTGATCAGCGGCGCGCCGTCTAGGGCGAGCAGCACAGCGGCGAACGCGCTCATGGCCCAGGCGAAGGCGAACAAGCCGCCGGTCAGTTCCAGGCGCGCCAGGATCAGCGCCAGGGCGAAGAAGAAACCGCCGCCCAGCCAGAACAGGGCGCGGTTGAGCGGGCGGCGGGCTGAGTCAGGCTCGGCCGGAGGCGCGATCGCGCACTCGGCAGCGCCGTTGGCGGCCAGCGCAGGCTGGATCAGCAGCGCGCCGGCGGTGAAGAGCAGCAGCGGTGCGAACGGCATGCGCGAGCCGAGCAGGAGCGCGTGCGCCGCTGCAATGCAGCCGAAACCGGCCAGTCCAGCCAGGGCGCGCGCTGACGCCCACAGGCGGCCGCGCGCGCGCAGGGCTGGTTCTGGCTGCGCTGGAGCTGATGTGGCCGGTTCGGATTCGGGTTCGACGGTGGGCAGCGATGGCGCGGCTGCCGCGGGCACAGGCACTGCCTCAGCGGTAGGCCGGTGAGCTGCGCGCCGCCGGGCGATGCGCCCGACCAGCGCCAGCGCCGCCCCAACCAGCCCGGCCGCGACCACAACCGCAATGGCCCTGCTGCGCAGTCTGCGCTGTGTGTCGCTGGTCATGAGAGACCCTCTGGTTATCAGACAACCGCTTACAGTCTACAGCGTGTTCTGCGCGAGAGCTACCGGCGCGCGGACTGCTTGACACGCCGCCGCGACAGCTTATAATTGAATCACCGTTAGATTATTCCGTAACGTTCTGTAACGAAAGCGCAAGTTTTGGCCCGCAAACCCGCTGATCAATCCGTCAGTCGTGATGACATCCTCTACGCTGCCGCTGACGTGCTCCAGCGCCGGGGCTACGAGGCGACGACGATGAAAGACATTGCCGCCGAAGTCAACCTGACAGCCGCCAGCCTGTACCACCACTTTAAGAACAAGGACGAGCTGCTGCTGGCCGTGCTGGAGGCCGG
>DAOTWC010000039.1:0-75633 GCA_034435995.1 Anaerolineae bacterium
GGTTCCTGGGTCGGCACCTGGTTCCAATGCTCTGTCAGGCAGGCCACCGCGTGCGTGCGCTGACACGCCAGCAGCGGGTGGCGGGCTGGCTGCTGAGCCTGCCGCGGGTAGAGCTAGTTCGCGGCGACCTGCTCAGCCCGGAGACATTCTGCGCGGCGCTGGTGGATTGTGATTGGGTTGTGCACGCGGGCGGGCTGTTCAGCTTCTGGGGCCAGGTCGAGGATTTCTACAAGGTAAACGTTATTGGCACAGAGAACCTGCTGCGCGCTGCCGCTGATGCGGGGGTGACAGGTTTTGTTCACGTTTCGACGGCTGCGGTGATCGGGACGCCGAGTCCTACGCATCCGATGGGTGAAGATTATCCGCTGCAGCCAGTCGAGCCGTACCAGGTGAGCAAGCTGCTGGGCGAGGCGCTTGCGCTGCGCTGGCAGCGCGAACACGGTCTGCCGGTGGTCATCCTGCGACCGGGGGCGTACTATGGCCCGCTCGGGCATTATGCTTTCAACCGCCTGTTCTTCAGAGACCCTATGCGCGGCATCATCATGCAGGTGGATGGCGGGCGCTACATTCAGTTTCCGGTGTACATTGCAGACGTGGCGCGTGCGGTGCTGCTGGCATTTGAGCGCGGTCGGCCAGGCGAGATCTACCACATATGCGGTGACTGGATTTCGCACAAAGAGGCGTTCGATATCGTGTGCCAAGAAGCGAGCCTGCCCTGGCCGCGGCTGTCCATACCAGGCTGGGTAGGGTTGTGGGCGTCCAGGGCTATGAGTGCGGCGGGCTTGCTGGCTGGGCGCGAGCCGTTTTGGCCTATTAACCTGCGCTCGTATGTGTACAACTACTGGCGTGTATCCAGCGAGAAGGCGCGGCGAGAGCTGGGGTTTGTGCCCACCGGTTTTCGTGAGGGCGCACGGCGGACTATTGCCTGGTATCGTGCCGGACAGCCGAAGCAGCTGCCTGAACTGGAGTGCCGTGATGATTGACGAGGCCAGAATCTACGTGCGCAGCGGAAGCGGTGGAGATGGCTTGATCCATTTCCGGCGTGAGAAATACGTGCCGCGCGGCGGCCCAGCAGGCGGCGATGGGGGACGCGGCGGCGACGTGGTCCTGAAGGTAAACCCCAAGCTCAACACCCTGGCACATTTCCAAAGCCAGAGCCACTTCCGCGCAAACAGCGGCGGGCGCGGCGGGCCACACAACCGCACAGGGGCCAGCGCGCCCGATCTGGAGATCGAGGTGCCGGCGGGGACTGTGGTGCGCGACGCCGAGACGGGCGCGTTGATTGCCGATTTGGTTCGGCCAGATGATCGGGTAGTCGTCGCTAAGGGCGGGCGTGGAGGGCGCGGCAACGCTCGCTTTGCGACGTCTGCGAACCAAGCGCCGCGTGTGGCCGAAAAAGGTGAGCCAGGCGAGGAGCGCTGGCTTAAGCTGGAACTCAAGCTGATCGCTGATGTAGGGCTTGTGGGCATGCCCAATGCCGGAAAGTCAACGCTGTTGGCTGCTGTAAGCAACGCGCGGCCTAAGATTGCTGACTACCCCTTTACAACGCTGGAGCCGAATCTGGGCGTTGTGGTTTATGATGACCGCGACTTAGTCGTGGCCGACATTCCTGGGCTGATTGAAGGGGCGCACATGGGTGTTGGGTTGGGGCACGCTTTCCTGCGTCACGTCCAACGGACGCGAGTGCTGGTGCACCTGCTCAACGGCGCCAACGACGATCCGCTGGCTGATTACAATCAGATCAATGTCGAGCTTTCCGTGTACGATGAGAACCTGGCTCGAAAACCGCAGCTGGTAGTGTTCAACAAGATTGATCTGCCTGAGGCGCAGGCGCGCTGGCCAGCGGTGCAGTCCGCATTGAAGGCGCGCGGCGTGGAAGCGATGCCGATCTCGGCGGCTGCGCAGCAGGGCGTGCGCGAATTGGTGCAGCGCTTGTTCCGTGTGATCGACTCTCTCCCGCCTGTCGAGGCTGGCGCGCGGCCCGCAGAACTGCCGCTGTACGAACTGCCTGCGGACGAGTTCGCGTTCAAGATCACACGTGAGGCTGACGGGAGCTTTCGGGTGACGGGCAAGCGCATTGAGCGCGCGGCAGCCATGACATACTGGGATTATGACGAGGCTGTGGCGCGTTTCCAGAACATTCTAGAGACGATGGGCATCACTGCAGCGCTGGAGCAGGCCGGTGTCCAGGTGGGGGACACTGTGTTTATCGGCGAATTCGAGCTGGAGTGGACGGAGTGAACGCGGCAGGATCGCGTTCGATTGGCATTTTGGGTGGGACATTCGATCCCCCGCACATAGGTCACCTGATCTTAGGCGAATATGCGGTCGAGGCGCTTAACCTGGACTGTTTGCTGTATGTTCCAGCGGCAGACCCGCCGCATAAGCGCAACCGGGAAAAAACAGCAGTTGAGCACCGGTTGGCGATGCTGCAGCTGGCGCTGGCGGGTAACGACCACTTCTGCCTCTCGCGAATTGACCTTGATCGGCCCGGCCCGCACTTTTCGCTGGACATGGTGCGCATTGTACAGGCACACCACCCCGGCGCAGTATTGTACTTTGTGATGGGAGGCGACTCGCTGCGCGACCTGCCCACCTGGCACCGGCCAGAGAAGCTGATGGAGCTGTGCCAGTTTGCGGTAATGGAACGGCCAGGCGATGCCATTGATCCACATATGCACGACGGCGTCCTGCCTGGCCTGGGCCAGCGCGTGGTGATGCTGAAAACACCGGTACTCGAGATCTCCTCAACGGAAATTGTCAACCGCCTGCGTGAGGGCCGCAGTGTGCGCTACCTCGTGCCGGACAGCGTGCTGGCTTATATCGCACAGAATGGGCTGTACCGAAGTTAAAGGCGAGGTTTGCCATGCGTATTAGGGCGATCACGGTTGTGCTTTGGATTGCGCTGTTGGGCGTGCTTATAAATCTGCTGGGCGAGCCGCCAGGCGCAGGTGCGCAGGGCAGCGTCCCAACGCTGGTTCCGCCGACGCCGATTCCTACCCTTGACGCCGGCATGCGCGATGCCCTGGCAGCCGAGTCAGCGGTGGCGCGCATACAGCGGGACGGCCGACTGCGGGTGGGTATTCTGTTCAATGAACCGCCGTTTGGCCTGCTAAACATTCGTGGAGATGTCTCTGGCTTCGATGCTGATTTGGCGCGCAGTTTGGCCGATCTGTGGGGCGTGGAAGTGGAGTTTGTGCAGGTCACACGTCAGACTGACCGAGAAATGCTCCTGAGCGGTGCGGTGGACCTGTTAGCTGCGGCGCAGGTGCACAGCCGTGCAGCGGACGAACGGATGGAGTTTAGTCACACGTATTACCGTGGCGCACAGGCGGTCATGGTACGCAATGACGATGGCGCAGCAGCTCTATCAGACCTGGCAAACCGGCGGTTGGGAGTGGTAATTGGCCGCCCCAGTGAAGAGGCGGCCGCAGATTGGCAGCAGCGCACTGGTCATAATGTCACAGTGCAGCAGTTCCTTACACTTGATCGGGCCTATACAGCCCTAGTTGCCGGCGAAATTGACGGTTTGGTGAGCAGCCGGATCAACCTCCGGGCCATTATCCAGCCTGGAGTTACGCGGATTATTGAGGAAGACATGCTGGCTCAGCCTTATGCGATTGCTATGCGCCGGCAGGACACCAGTCTGCGCGCGCTGGTAAACCGTTCGCTCCAGTTTTTGGCCCGCAGCGGCCGTCTGAACGAGATTTATCAATCGAATTTCCCTGGCTTGTCATATCCCCCTGGCCTGATCCCGGAATGGGTTAATCTCGGCGACGAACCGCCCAACCCCGCTCAGTATCCCGGCGGCATCAAATACCCGGCACAGTATACGATTGCGCGCCTCCAGGCTGGACAGCCGCTGCGCGTGGCGGGCGTTGGCGAGGTGGTGGAGACTGCTACCGAAAGCGAAAAACGCTTAGCCGCTCTCAATCGGGCTTTGGTTGAAGCGCTGGCGGCGCGCTGGGGCACAGCGGTCGAGTATGTTGGCGGCGATCCTGCCAGCGCTTTGGACTTGCTGGCAGCGGGCCAGGCTGACCTAGCGGCCGGTGTAGCGCCAGATTGGTCGTGGGCCGATCGCGTGGATTTCACCAGCGCCTATCTGCTGCACGGTGACCGATTGTTAGTGCGCAAGAACAGCAGCGTCGAGAGCTTCAACGAGCTTCGCGGCGGGCGTTGGGTGGGCGTCTTTGCTAGCGAACCGGGCACAGCAGATCGTGTAAACCAGTTGGCGCAGAGCATCAACAGCGCGGTGAATATCTACACGATTGTGCGGGAAGAAGACGTCTGGTTTTATATTCTGGAGGAGCGCAACGCAGATGTTGCTTTCGGCGACAGCCTGAAACTGATCCCGCACGTGCAAGCGTTTCCGGAAGAATTCCGGCTGGCTGTGCGCTGCCCAAACTGCGACCCCTGGTACTCACGGCGTTATGCAGCCTTTGGTGTGCCGCTCAACGATGTGGACTTTCGCCTGCTGGTGGAGTACACGCTGCAGGAACTCTACAGAGATGGCACTCTGCGCGAACTGCTGCTCCCGGTGATGCTGCCTGAGGACATGCCGGTGCTGGACGTGTGGCCCGGCCCGGCTACGTATCTGGGCTATTCGTTGAGCCGGACTGGCTAGCTTGGCCCAATGTCGCCAAAACTACGCCCGCCATGACCGCGGCGCTGCCCAGGATTTGAACTGCGCGCGGTGCTTCCTGAAATAAGAAAAAGGCCATGATCGCGCTCATCACTGGCTCCAACTGTGTTGAGATACCAACGTAGGTCGCCGAAAGGTATTCGAGCACGTAATTGAACGCTGAATGGCCGATCAACTGAGGGATAAGCGCCAAAGCCAGCAAGAGGACATAACCAGTGGGGCTGTAGCCAGTGACCGGCGTGCCGGTGACCACCACCGCAGTCAGCGCAGTGACTGCGCCGACGCTGTAGACCAGCCAGATGTAAGGGAAAAGAGGAAGGCGCGAACGCACACTGCGGCCGATAACCAGGTAGATAGAGACCGCTAGAGCGCCGGCTAAGGCCAGCGCGCTGCCCAGGAGCGGATTGCTGCCCAGCGCGGTTGGCGCCCCTTCGGCTGGCAGGCTGATAATGACGGCGCCGCTAATCGCCAGCAGCATGCCGATCAGCACCGGCCGCGACACGCGGGCACGGAGAAACACCGCCTCAAGCCCTGCACTCCAAAGGGGCGATGTTGTGACTAGCACAACGCTCACTAAGACTGTTGTGTGCTCCAGCGATGTTATCCAGAAGATGAAATGCAGCCCCAAAAACACACCGGACAAGCCAATCAATATCAGGTCACGGCGAAGCAAGCTGCGCAATTGGGACTGGTAGCGGGGTAGAGTAACCGGCGTTAGAATCAAAGCGGCAATCCCCAGGCGACCAGCAGCAACAACCAGCGATGGTATGCCCTCTGCCTGAGCCATGCGAATAAAAACGGCTGCCAGCGACACCGCGGTTAGTCCGAGGGCGAGCACAGCGTAGGCGCGCAGCGGTGGGTTGGTGGAGCGCGTAAGCGCAGCGTCAGTCATGATGTCAGCCTTTCAGCGGGGTGGCAGGCAGCAATCGTACCACTAGGCTCTACGCTGGTCAAAAGCTGTAAAGGCGGCATTCAAGTGAAAACCATTCGACAGGGTGCAAGCCGGCGTATGCGATAGGACGGTTTTTATCCTTTGTTAATACGACTGTGTTACGATACGAACCATGTACTCACTAAATGGAGGAGATTACCATGGCTTTTGAACTGCCCGCGCTTCCATATGCCTACGATGCGCTGGAGCCGCACATTGACGCGCGCACGATGGAAATCCACCACACGAAACACCACGCCGCCTATACCAACAACCTCAATGCGGCTTTAGAGAGCCACTCAGACCTGCAAAACAAGACGATTGAGGAGCTGCTGGTTGGAGTGGACAGCTTGCCGGAATCAATCCGAACCGCTGTGCGCAACAATGGCGGCGGCTATGCCAATCACAACCTGTTCTGGGAAATCATGACACCTGGCGGCAACAGTGACATCAGCGCCGATCTGAAGGATGCCATCGAAAAGGCGTTCGGCAGCATGGATGCTTTTACTGAGGCCTTTAACAAGGCCGCCGCCACTCGTTTCGGCTCTGGCTGGGCCTGGCTGGTAGCTGAGAAAGACGGCAGCGTGAGCGTGACCTCTACGCCAAATCAGGACACGCCTGTAATGGAGGGCAAGACCCCCATCCTTGGCCTGGATGTGTGGGAGCATGCCTACTACCTACACTATCAGAACCGTCGCCCGGATTACATCAAAGCCTGGTGGAATGTGGTGAACTGGGGTGAGGTTTCGCGCCGTTACGCGGCAGTGAAGGGCTAGGCCGCACATCGTTTGTGATTTCACAAACCACGAAAAGGCGTTACAATCGTAGCGCCTTTTTGCTTGTCATAGACAAAGAACTGCCACCCTGAGCACCTGTTTTCTGCCGTTCAAGAGGAGTTGACAAACGATGGCTGATTATCGCATTGAGAAGGACTCGCTAGGCGAGGTGCAGGTGCCTGCTGGCGCCTACTACGCGGCGCAGACGCAGCGCGCTGTGCAGAATTTTCCGGTGAGCGGCATGCGCCCCTATCCGGCGTTTGTGTGGGGCATGGCGATCATCAAGCGCGCGGCCGCTGAGGTGCACAAAGATCTAGGTCTGCTGGACGCGCGGCTGGCAGATGCGATCATGCAGGCGGCCGACGAGGTGCTGGCAGGTAAGCTGAGCGACCAGTTCGTGGTTGACCCATTTCAGGCCGGAGCAGGGACCAGCCACAACATGAACGTCAACGAGGTTATTGCCAACCGAGCGAACGAAATCCTGGGCTATAAACTGGATGACACCGGTAAACCTGTAAACCCCAATGACCATGTTAACATGGCGCAAAGCACCAACGACACGATTCCCACGGCTATACGCCTGGGCGTGTTGTGGCGGCTTGACGAGCTGATCGCGGCCCTGCAGAACTGCGCTGCGGCTTTTCGCGCTAAGGCGGTTGAAGCTGACGACGTGGTGAAAAGCGGGCGTACACACTTGCAGGACGCTGTTCCGATTCGAATGGGACAAGAATTCGGGGCGTATGCGAAGGCTCTAGAGCGCAACATCGAGAAGATCAGGCTGGCGGCGGAAGGACTGCGTCGCCTGGGGATAGGCGGCACAGCTAACGGCACTGGCCTCAATGCCCACCCAGAATATCACGCGCGAATGGTCAAGAAGATCACTGCGCTCACCGGCATAACTGTCTACGAAAGCGATGATCTCTTTGAGTCAATGCAGTCTATGCAGGACGCAACGTTTTTCTCCAGCGCGCTGCGCACTGCGGCCCAGGACCTGACGCGCATCGCTAACGACATCCGTCTGCTCTCCAGCGGCCCCACGACTGGCCTGGCAGAGATAACATGCCCTACAGTGCAGCCTGGTTCATCAATTATGCCCGGCAAAGTGAACCCTGTGCTGGCCGAAATGCTCAACATGGCCATGTTCCACGTAATGGGCAACGATCTGACCGTGCTGCTGGCCGCGCAAGCTGGTCAGCTTGAGCTGAACGTGATGATGCCGATTATTGCCCACAATCTGTTCGAGATGATGCATGTGATGATTGGCTCGGTAAACGCCTTCACTGAGAAATGTGTCGTCGGTTTGATTATTAACCGCGAGAAAGCTGAAAGCTGGCTGGCCAAGAATCCGATTCTAGTGACTGCGCTTAACCCAATTATTGGTTACCTGAAAGGCGCTGAAGTAGCCAAGAAGGCGCTAGCGGAAGACCGCAGCATCCGCGAGATCGTGCTGGAACTGGGCTACATGACCGAAAGCGAGCTTGACAAGGCGCTAGACCCTTACGCTATGACGCAGGGCGGTATTCAGGGGATCAGCGCTGGCGGTTAAGGCCGCGCAGTGTTTATTGAGCCGCATTGTGATCTCGAGTATACTGGGAACGAGGCGCGGAATTCCGCGCCTCTGGCCCTGAAATTCGCTGTAAGGCAATAACTTTACCTGTGTCTAACCGGAAACTGGGAAAATACGAAGTCGTCGAGCGCCTGGGGCGCGGCGGCATGGCAGAGGTCTATCGGGCCTACCACGCCAACCTTGACCGCTACGTGGCGATTAAGGTCCTGCACCCATTTCTGGCAGATGATCCCGAATTCAAGGAGCGTTTTCTGCGCGAGGCGCAGAATGTAGCGCGGCTTAAGCATGCTCACATCGTGCAGGTCTACGACTTTGACTACGATGCAGAGAGCGAAAGCTACTACATGGTGATGGAGCTGATTGACGGCCCGACGCTCAAGGAGCGGCTGACGCGGCTGGCCGAGGTCGGTGAAGTGATCCCGTTTGTGGAAACGGTGCGCATTGTGCGCGAGGCAGCCTCCGCGCTGGCTTACGCGCACAGTCGCAAAATGATCCACCGTGACGTCAAACCCGCCAACCTGATGCTGGATCACGACAGCCGCGTGGTGCTGACCGACTTTGGCATCGCCAAGATCGTGACGGGCGCGCAGTTCACCAACAGCGGTGGAATGGTTGGCACACCGGCCTACATGGCCCCGGAACAAGGCCTGGGCGAACCGGGTGATGAACGCTCCGATCTTTACTCTCTGGGTATCATCCTGTACCAGCTTCTAACGGGCAGGATACCCTACGAGGCAGAAGCGCCCCTGGCTGTTATTCTCAAACACCTTAACGACCCTATCCCGCTGGCGCGCAGTTTTAACCCGAATTATCCGGAGGCCATTGACCAGGTGCTGCTGCGGCTGATGGCGAAAAAGCCCGATGACCGCTACCAGACAGCTGCTGACCTAATTGCGGATTTGGAACAGATTGAACAGGACGCCGGTGGGCAGGTGAGCCGATCGCTCGTCTACCAGCCGGCGCCCGTAAGTTCCGAGCCAGAACTGGAAACTGTCTCACTGGCCCGACCTGATGACACGTTGGCAACGGCCAAAGGCGGTGTGGGTCGCAAGCCGCCGCTGTGGCTGATTGGCGGAGTTGCAGCCGGCCTCATTCTTGTCGGTGGTTATGTGCTGGCGGCCAGCGGCAATCTGCCGCTGATGGTTGGCATGGCAGCCACAGCAACGCACACGCCGTCGCTGGCTTTGACTGCAACAGGCACACCAACGGCAACAGCAGAGGCCACGCAGACCGCGACAACGACACCGGCCCCCAGCGCGACTTATACCGAAACGGCTAGCCCAACGCTCACACGAACCGTAACAGCCACGCGAACACCGACAGCTACATCAACCAGCACGGCGTCCGCCACGGCAACTGCCACACATACACACTCGCGCACGCCCACGATGACGCGCACAGCAACTGCCACACGCACGCCGACGATCACACTCACGCCAACGACAACCCTTACACCTACACCGGACCTCACCCAGACGCTGATTCAGGCAACGATTGTGCTGGAGATACAAACCGCCACAATCGCGGCGTGCGATTTTGATTTCGCCATTATTGAGCAGGTTCCTGCCGACGGCGATTACTACCGGGCCAACAGCCCGTATGAACGGCAAATCCGGCTGCTGAATACGGGGACATGCCCGTGGGAACGTAACACCTCGCTGGTGTTTGTGGAGGGTGAGGACTTTGACGCGCAGCGTATCTTCCTGCGCGAGCGTGTCAATCCCGGCAGTGAAACGACGATCGTCTTCTCAGGTCGCACGCCGCAAACTGGCGGACTGCGCTCTGGCGTGTGGGAGCTGCGCACGCCGGGACAGATTCTCATTGGTCAGCCGTTGGTGATCAGTATATTTGCTTTTGAATAATGTGGGTGTGAGGCAGGTCTGTGGGATTCGAGCGCGAACAGGCGTGGGCCATTGTTACCGAGTACACGTCGAGCGAGTCGCTGCGGCGGCACATGCTGGCTGTTGAGGCGGCAATGCGCGCCTATGCGCCGCGCTTTGGCGGAGACCCGGATGTGTGGGGTGTGACCGGGCTGCTGCACGATTTCGATTACGAGCGTTATCCCGACATCAGCCTAGAAGGCCATCCGGTCGTTGGCTCGCGTATTTTGCGCGAGCGCGGTGTGCCAGAGGAAATTGTGCGCGCAGTGCTGGCGCATGCGGAGGAGATCACCGGCATTGTACCGGAAACGCCGATGGAGCGGGCGCTGGTAGCTGTTGACGAGCTGACTGGTTTCCTCATCGCAGTGGCGCTGGTGCGGCCGTCGCAGAGCATTGTGGATGTTGAGCTGAAGTCGGTCAAGAAAAAGTGGAAGGACCGAGCATTTGCTGCGCCTGTGCACCGCGAGCAGATCGAACAGGCTGCCGCGCGACTGGGCGTGCCGCTGGACGAGCACATTCAGGTGGTGTTGGACGCCATGAAGAACAGCGCGGACGCGTTGGGCCTGGCGGGTAGTCAACAGTAAGCGCCTGAGGGCTTTGCGACAGGCTGGTAAGGGCCTGTGGCGCGCACAGGCCCTCCAATGTTTCCCTTACGTCATGACTGCACTAGCACCGGCGTGCCTATCGGCGCGAAGTCGTAGAACCACTTGGCCTCTTCCGGGGGCAGGTTCACGCAGCCATGGCTCATTGGCTGGCCGAAGTTGTTGTGCCAGTAAGTGCCGTGGATGGCGTAACCGGCGTAGAAATACAAAATCCAGGGCACGCCGGGCAGGTAGTAACCTGGCCCGGTCATTGTCTGCGACTCGTATTTGCGCTGCACGGTGAAGCTGCCGCGCACGGTGGGTGTCGCAGGCTTACCCATAGAGGCCAGCGCGTTGCGCACCAGCTTGCCGTCCTCGTAGGCGTAAATGCGCGAGTCGCTTAGGTCAATGATGATCTGCTTGCCTACCAGCACTGTAGGCTGCGGCGCAGTCACCAGCGCGGCTGGGGCGTTGATAAGGCCCAGATCGGCTATGCTGCCAGCATTGGGGATAATGAGCGTTTGACCGGCCTGAATCAGGTTAGGGTCTGAAATGTTGTTGGCTCGAACGATCGCTGGCCAGCTCACGCCGAAACGCTGGGCGATGGCCGCGAGTTGATCGCCCGGTTGAACAACGTAAGTAATACCAGATACTGCCGCGCCGCCCCCAACATCTGAAACTGGCAGGCTGCCCGCTGAAATAACGAGTCTCTGGCCGCGAAAGATGCGGTTCGGATTCTCCAGGTTGTTGAGCTGCATGATCTGATCAACGGTAACGCCGTAGCGGCTGGCGATGCCCGCCAGCGTATCGCCGTATGTGACTTCATGTGTGACGGCGGGGACGATTTCTGCCGGAGCGGCTGGCGCTGCCTCGATTGAAGCAGCCGAGACAGGCGCGACGCTGTCAGCAGGCGGCGATGTAAAGACCGTAAGCGTTTGGCCGCGCAGGATGCGGTTGGGGTTGGCGATGTTGTTGATCTGAGCCAGCTGTTCGGTGGTGAGGCCATAGCGGTTGGCGATGCTGGCCAGGGTTTCGCCAGCCTGCACAACGTGCGTTACTGGCTCGGCTGCGACCAGCGGATTCTCGACTGCGCTGCTCAAATCAGGAATGACGAGGGATTGGCCGGCAAAGATATGTGATGTGTTGCTGATGTTATTTGCCTGAGCGATGATTGCTATGCTTACGCCGTAGCGCAGGCTAATGCGGTACAGGCTTTCGCCGGGCTGCACGATGTGAACAGTGTCTTCAGCCTGGACAGGCGCAGCCAGCGCCGCCAGCGCCAGACAAGCGAAGGCTAGGGCAGTCAGGACGAGTCTGGTGAAACTATGCCGCATCAGGTCTGCTCCTTATGAGTTTCTCAAGTGTGTGAAGACAACATTACACCATGTTCCACGCGCTGGCAATCGAAGCCTACCAGATCGGCGGCCAAACAGCTAAAATGCTGGCCAGCTCGAGCAGCCATTACCAAAGGGCAGCACAATGACAGCGCAGCGTGTCGTCTACCTTGACCATTCAGCCACTACGCCCGTTGACCCACGGGTTGTTGAGGCGATGATGCCGTATTTCACGGAGGTGTATGGCAATCCGTCGTCAGCGCACAGTTTCGGACGGAAGGCAGAGCGCGCTGTCGAAGATGCGCGCGAGACAATAGCCCGGGTGCTCAACTGCCACCCTTCGGAGATTGTGTTTACGGGCGGCGGCAGCGAGGGCGACAATCTGGCGCTGCGCGGCGCCGCTTGGCAGGCGCGGCGAGAAGGCCGCGGCGCGCACCTGCTGACGCCGCCGATCGAGCACAACGCGGTCACGCGCACGGCGGAGCAGCTTGCAGAGGTGATGGGCTTTCGTCACACGTTTCTGCCGGTGGACTCATTCGGGATCGTGCATCCGGCTGATCTCGAGGCTGCCTGTGAGCCGGACACAGTTCTGGCGAGCGTGATGTACGCCAACAACGAAGTCGGCACAGTTGAGCCGGTACAAGCGCTGGCTGAAGCTGCGCGAAACAAAGGCGTGCTGTTCCACACCGACGCGGTGCAGGCCGCCGGCCAGCTTCCGTTGGATGTGCAAGCGCTTGGCGTGGACCTGCTGAGCATTTCGGCGCACAAGTTTTACGGGCCGAAAGGCGTGGGCGCGCTGTACTGCCGCCGGGGTGTGGAACTGGTGCCGAGCCAGAGCGGCGGCAGCCATGAAGATGGAAGGCGAGCTGGCACGCACAATACGCCTTTTATCGTTGGTATGGCGCGGGCGCTGGAGATTGCATACGAAGAGTTCGACGAAAACGTGCGTCACTACACTGCAATGCGCGATTTGTTGATTGACGGCGTGCTGCGGCGTGTGCCGAACGCGCGCTTGACTGGTCACCCGCAGCAGCGACTGGCCAGCCACGCCAGCTTCGTTTTTGAGGGCGTTGACAGCAGCCGCCTGATTATGCATCTGGATATGAGGGGGATCGCGGCCAGCGGCGGGTCAGCTTGCAAGACCGGTGTGCCAGAGCCATCAGGCGTGCTGCTGGCGATGGGATACAGTCCACACGAAGCGATTGGCAGCCTGCGCCTGACTGTTGGCCGACAGACGACAGAAGCCGACGTCGAATACGCAGTAAGCGCGCTGGTAGAGGTGCTGGACAAGCTCTACCGGCTGACACCGGCGTAGCAGCGTTCAAGGAGCAGCATGAGCAGCAAGGCGGACATTCGAGTTGTAGTGGCGATGAGCGGCGGGGTTGACAGCTCTGTCGCGGCGGCGCTGCTGGTGGAGCAGGGCTATCAGGTTGTTGGCATGATGATGCGCTTATGGTCTGAAGAGACGGTAAACGGACGCGCCTACAACCGCTGCTGCACGCCCGACCAGATGGCTGATGCCCGCCGAATCGCCGACAGACTCGATATTCCTTTTTATGCGTTGGACACGCGCCAGGTGTTTAGAGACACAGTTGTGCAGTATTTCATTGACCAGCACCGGCGGGGTGTGACTCCCAACCCGTGCCTGGAGTGCAATCGGCGAATCCGGTTTGAGTGGCTGCTCAACAATGCGCTAGCGCTGGACGCGGATTACCTGGCTACAGGACACTACGCGCGGGTGACACAAGACCCCAGCAGCGGCAGCTACGCGCTGCGCAAGAGTGTTGATGAGGCCAAGGACCAGAGTTATGTGCTGAGCGTGCTTGGACAAGATCAGCTTCGGCGCGCGCTGTTTCCTGTGGGCGAATACACCAAGCCGCAGGTGCGCGAGCTGGCAGCGCGCTTCAGGCTGCCGACGGCCAGCAAGCATGACAGCCAGGACCTGTGCTTTCTGGGCGACGGAGACTACCGGCGCTTCCTAGCGCAGCACGCGCCGGAAGTAATGGCGGCCGGGCCAATTGTGCGGCGCGATGGGCAGGTGATTGGGCAGCATCAAGGGCTGGCGAACTACACCATTGGGCAGCGCAAAGGTCTGGGTGTGCACGCCAGCGAGCCGCTGTATGTCGTTGACACAGACCCGCTGCGCAACGTCCTAATTGTAGGCACGCGCGATGAACTGGGCGCGACAGCGCTGACGGCGGGGCGTTTCAACTGGGTGAGCGGCGCTGCGCCTGACAAGCCATTCCGTGCTGAAGTCAAGATACGCTACAAAGCGCAGCCAGCTTCAGCCATTGTGACACCGCTTAGCGCCGATCGTGTGCGCGCCGACTTTGACGAGCTGGTGCGAGATATTACGCCTGGGCAAGGCGCAGTTGTTTACGATGGTGATGTGTGTCTGGGGGGCGGAATCATCGAACGGTCATTATGACCGGTGACCCTAGAACCGTCCAAGCGCGGTGCGCACCTGATCACTGAATAGAAGCATGATCAGTGTGCCAGCAACGATGTATGGTCCGTATGGCAGCGCGGTGAACATGTCGTAGCGGCCAGTGAGTGCGCGCCCCACCAGAAAGATAAAAGCCCCCAACGCGCCTAGAAACACTGTGATGAACATGGCAAAGATCAGCGCCTGCCAGCCCAGGATAAGCCCGCTGAGCGCGGCAAGCATCACGTCACCGTAGCCGAAAGCAACTTCCGGCAACTCCTGGCCGCGCGCCTTGGCAGCAACATACGAAAATAGAATGCCGCCCAGGTAGAGCACAAAAAACACGCCGAAGCCCAGGGCTGCCCCCACGAGCGCTTCCTCGAGCGTGGGGCGCCCGCCGGCAGGGGTGAGGGCAGCCCCCAGCAGCGCCAGCGCGCTGGACGGCACAATAACCGAAAACAAGATCAGACGGTGCTCAATGTCAATAACGGTGATGAGCACACAGATGGACACATAGGCCAGATAGAACAGGCGCTGCAGGTCGTTCACACGGGGCTGGTTGGCAGTTGCCGCAACCACGACGACCATGAGAGCGATGGTTGCGATTTCGGCCAGCGGATAGCGCCATGAGAGGCGCGCGCCGTTGACAGACGCACGTTTGCCTGTTAGGAAAGCGAGCAGCCCGCTCCACGCAATGAACGGCCGCGGCGTGCCATCCGGGTAACGCGGCAGGCGCGGCCGGCGGTAGTGCGGCAGATCGTCCGCCAGGATGTTAACGATTATTCCGACTATCAAACCGAAAGCGACAAAAGCCGCGGCAGTTAGGCTAAGCGCGAGGTACAGAACTGGCGACTCCGTCATGAGCAGCGGCAACCTTTCTCAGGGCAGGGGCGGCGCAGGCGGCAGCAGCGTGAGCGCCAGGACGATAAAGAAAACGACAGCGGTGAGGGCCGCGACAGTCACCGCCACCCTGCCTGCTGAAGTCAGCGGCTCAGGCAGCGGCGGCGGGGGGCTGTTCCCGATGTGCAAATCAACTTTTTCAACATGGCTGCCGTGGAAGCGCCAGGCAGCAAAGCTCGCATCAGGGCCGCGGAGGCTGATGATCAGGTAAACGGTGTTCGGGTAGGTAGCGCATGCGATGTCTGCCGGTGAAGGCACTGGATCAGTATTGGGGTGTGAATGGTAAATGGCTATGAGCCGCAGGCCTGCCCGCTGGATGTCGCGCACAGCGCGCGCAAACAGAACCGAGTCCATCTCGAAGCAGCGCTGGGGATCAGCAGCAGTGTTAGGCACTGGGATGACCTGCGCTGCGCGCTCAGCAGCGCCAGCTACGAGGCCGCACGCCTCGTTGGGACGCTCACGGCGGGCGTGCTGGGCGATGGCGCGCGCCTGATCGTGTGTGAGCCACAGTGTCATCTGGCGCTTCGCTTAGCTGGCATCGGGAACTACAAACGACTCGACTCGGCGATCCTGGGGCGGGTTGCGCGTTTCGTAGAACAGATCGGCGGTAACGGTATATGCGCCCGCCGGGTCGCTCAAACCGCGCAGATGCATGGTGAATTCCATGTCATGGTGCATGGTTTCGATGATACTCAGCTCGCTCACGATGCGGTCTTGGGCGTCATGAGCGACTAGAAGCAGGTTAGGGCGCTCCTGAAACGGCGTGACCTGCAGGCGAATCAACACGCGGACGCGGTCGGGGTAGGGGATCGCTTCAAGGCGTTCGATGCGGATTTCGCTGCGCGGGCGCGGTGTTTTGTTACTGGGGAACAGCGGAATGTCCAATGTTGCTCTCCGTCGCTCTTGTCGCGCGCGATTTAGATTTCAGCCTGGAGACGGCTCAGCGCTGCCAGCGCGCGATCGAGGTCTGGGGCAGCGACGAGCAGATGGTCGCGGGAGAACGCCGCATAGGGCATCACGCTGATCTGCGCTGTGGCCAGCGCGGCAGCAACCCGTGCTATAAGGCCCACCAGGTTGTGTTCCAGCACAACGTCGAGCGTGATAAGGCGGAAAACAGATTCGCTCGCCTGGTGTCCAGGAAGGCGGGGTGCAAAGTCCTCGACAGCTTCGGCCGGCACAATCAGCGTGACCTCGTGTCGGTCAGCGAGCACTGCGCCAAAAGGCTCGCCGATTTCTGCCAGAACGCCGGCGGCTGCTGTGATTGCGCCCGGTGGAAGGCGCAGCAGGCGGTATTCCTGGCTGTCAGCAACAAAGCGCGCCTGCCGGAGCGCCTGTTCAACGGTCTGAGGCATGAAGAGGCCTTTCACTCATCGAACTGGTAAGTAGGTTCGGCATAGTACCGAATCTGGCGGTTGGCCAGCTTGGCGCGCAGCCAGCGCTGCAAGGCCTCATTCTTGTTTGCAAGAGCTGTGTGTTCATCTCGAAGGTAAGCGAGAGGGTAGTTTACGCGCAGCGCGCGACCGTAAACGATATGCCGGCTGACACCAGGAGGCAGCAGAGCCTGCTGACGCGCGGCTGTGATGATGTCCGCAGGCTGATAGGGTGGAAATTGGATGAAGGCAACGCTGCGCTCGTAGAGTGACCATATCTCTGTCGGGCTGCTGAGGCTGGTGCGGTGCAGGCGCGCATGCTGTTGGTACACGCTGACAAACTGGCGGAGCGCGGCGCTGCGTTCGTGTACGGTGCTGCCGTTGGGAATCAGCGCAAGGGTGTGCCCATTTGTGAGGGTGATATGCGCCACCGCTTCGCTGTGGTGCCCTGGCAAAGTCTGAACACCAACAAGCTCGGAAACATGCTGGAGAAAGGCTTCCTCAGTCCAGTCTGTGACCACGTGGTTCCAGGTCTGCAGTTCGACAAAGCCGCTTTCATAAGGCGCAACCTGCACCAGAACGTGCGGGTAATTGAGAACGGCAAAGGCGTGGCAGCGGTTGGCACCATCCAGAATGACGAACTGGTCTGCGTCCATTGGGGCCACCACCGGGGGGTTGATGACGAACTCCTCGGCTTGAAGGCGGGCGATCAGCGGCTGTGAGCGCTGCGAATCGTGGTCTTCATGGGCCATGAGCGACCCAGTAGACACTATGCGCAGATCGGGTGTGGGCGCGTGAGCGCGGTGTGGATGCATAGAAGACCCGAAGCGTATGGCATAACGCTGAGCGAGACGGTAAGGTGCATGGCGCATATAGTAGCGTATCATTAAGTGAGAGCTTCGGCAATTCTCGATATGTCAACTGATAAGCGAAAGGGTAGGCTGTGGGCGCACACGAACAGGGCGCGGATGCTGTTACAGGCCGCTGGTTGGTGCTGCCGCGCACACTGTGCTTTGTCTGCAATGGCGATGACGTGCTGTTGATGCGGCGCAGTGAAAACAAGCGGGTTTTTCCAGGGCGCTACAACGGCGTCGGCGGGCATATCGAGCGGAATGAGGACCCGTTATGCAGTGCGCGCAGGGAAATCCGAGAGGAGACGGGGCTGCAGGTGGACGACTTGCGCCTTCGGGCGGTGTATAATATTGACGCGGGTGAAGCAACCGGTATCATGCTGTTCGTCTTTACCTGCACCAGCAGCAGCCGGGACGTAATCGAGAGCGTGGAAGGCACGCTGCACTGGGTGCCGCGCACAGAGATTGAGCGTCTCGATCTGGTGGAAGACCTGCCGCTGATACTGCCGCGCGTGCTGGACATGGCGCCTGAGGCGGCGCCTTTGTTTGTGCATGTGAGCTATGATCCGCAGGACCGCATTCAGCTGCGGATTGAGACGGACTGTTCCCAAGGAAGATCGTAGATTGAACACACCGACAGAAGAGCACAGCGGCACGGCAGCTGAAAACGGGTTGGACTCTGGACGTCAGCGGCGTTCACTGCTGCGCAGCGGCGGCTGTGCGGTGGCAGTTTTGGTCTGGGCTGTCTTGATGTTGATTCCGTTCCTGCTGTTCGCGCTGGCTGTGCGCGGCGAAATCTCGCTCAACACTGGCCCTGCGCCAGAGCAGCGCCTGCGCGTTTGGCTGATCATGGAGCCGGCGCAGCGCGGCGTTGGCATTTCGACAGCTGCGGCTTTTTCCAATGGCGATAACACGTGCGTACAAACTGACGTGCACTTTGTGCTGTGGCAGGGAGGACCGGAGGAAGCTCACACCTACTGTGAGTGCTATCGCCGCGCTGATGACGGCGACTGGGTTGCACTGGGCGCGCTAGATGGGGCGTGTCCGGCGGAGTAAACCCAAACGGCCGCCCGCAGAGAGGAACACAGACGTGGTGCAAATTGACGGTACCAGCGCCGCAGCGCTCGCTTTGGGATGCGGGCTTCTGTGTGTTGTCGGTTTCGTTGTGCTGTTGGCATTACAGTTGGTTACCGGGCTGCTGGATGCAGTTTTTTCGCTCGTGCAGCTGGCTTTTGGTGCGCTGACTGGCGATCCGCTGTCCTGCTGTGGCTGTGTGGTGGTTGTGATGTTGTGCGGCGGCTGCGCGGTGGTGGCGCTGTTCCTCTCAGGCGCATGCAGCGCGCCTGAAGCGCCGGGCATATGCCGTGTTCTCGGCTTATAGATCAGGCAGCGCAGGAGCGCGAACTTGGTGACAGAAGGTGTGGGGGTGAGGGAAAGAGACTCTCAGGGGTGCGCATCCTTTCCGTGGTCGTCCGAAGCTGGCTGGATGCCAAGAGGTGGCGACAGGGCCACGCGGTCCGGTGAGGCCTTGTCGGCTGCTGGCTCTCCGCCCATCAACGCCAGGAATTCGTGGGCTTCGATGGTTTCCACTTCAAGAAGGCGCTGGGCAACCGCGTCGAGACGGTCACGGTGGGTGCGGAGGATGTGCCGTGCTTCATCGTAAGCTGCGTCCACAATCAGGCGCACTTCCCGGTCAATTTCCTCAGCGACCGCTTCGCTGTAATCGCGCTGTTCAGAGATCTCTCGCCCCAGGAAGATAAGCTCATCCTTCTGACCGTACATCATCGGGCCGAGCTTCTCGCTCATGCCGAAGCGCGTGACCATCGCGCGCGCAAGTTTGGAGACGCGCTCAATATCGCTGGCAGCGCCTGTAGTGATCTCCTCTAGGACGATTTCCTCAGCGGCGCGGCCGCCGAGGGCGACAACAATCTGCTCGCGCAGACGTGAGCGAGTCATGTAAGACAGGTCTTCGTCTGGCAGGAAGAGGGTAGAGCCGCCGGTAAGGCCGCGCGGCATAATCGTGACCTTGCGCACTGGGTCAGCATGAGGCAAGTAGTAGGCAGTGACCGCGTGACCGGCTTCGTGATAAGCTGTAATCCGCTGCTCCTCGGGGGACATGACCCGGCTGCGGCGTTCCGGGCCAAGCAGCACACGCTCGACCGCTTCCTGGAAATCAGCCTCGCTGATTGTTTTCTTGTTCTTGCGCGCGGCAAGTATCGCGGCTTCGTTAACCATGTTTTCGATGTCTGCGCCCACAAAACCCGGCGTAGACTTGGCAATGACCTTCAGGTCTACATCTGAGGCCAGCGGTTTGCCGCGCACGTGCACCTTGAGGATTTCTTCACGGCCTTTCACGTCTGGCCGATCCAGAATCACGCGGCGATCGAAACGGCCAGGACGCATCAGGGCCGGGTCGAGGATATCAGGGCGGTTAGTAGCTGCGATGATAATGATATTCGTGTCGGTATCGAAGCCGTCCATCTCAACGAGAATCTGGTTGAGAGTCTGCTCCCGCTCGTCGTGACTGCCGCCCAGTCCAGTGCCGCGCTGGCGCCCGACGGCGTCAATTTCATCAATAAAGACGATGCATGGGCTGTGGCGTTTGGCCTGATCGAACAGATCGCGAACGCGGCTGGCCCCTACGCCGACAAACATCTCCACAAACTCGGAGCCAGAGATGCTGAAGAAGGGCACACCGGCTTCGCCGGCCACGGCTTTCGCCAGCAGCGTTTTGCCAGTGCCGGGGCTGCCGATAAGCAGCACACCCTTGGGGATGCGCGCGCCAAGCTGGATGAACTTCTCTGGCTCTTTCAGGAACTCGACAACTTCCATCAGCTCCGCTTTGGCCTCATCGGCCCCGGCAACATCGCTGAAAGTAACGCTTGGCTGGTCGCCGGCAAACATGCGTGCCCGACTTTTCCCGAAAGCCATAGCCTGGTTGTTGTTGCCCTGTGCCTGCCGAAACATGAAGAAGATCAGGCCGCCGATCAGGATGATAGGCAGCAGGGCGGTGAGCAGGCTAATACCGATGGTTGGCCAGTTGCTGGGCTGCTGATAATCCCAGGTAATGCGCTCAAGCTGATCCTGAGTAACACCCAACTGAAGGAACTGCTCCTGCACGGTAGCCTCAGGGCCTTTATAGGCCGTGGCACGCGTGTTATCCCGGAATGTGACAATGAGCTGCGTGCCAGACACTTCGATGCGCGCCACCTCACCAGCCTTGACGCGGCGAACCACGTCGCTGAAGCCGATTTCGCGGGGTCCCTGGCTACCGCCGCTGATGCTCAGGAAAATCACAGCGATGATCAGGCCTACGAAGGCATACAGTAAAACGCTTTTCGTCCGAGGGTTGTTCACGCGCCGCTTATTCCTTGTAGCGCCAGAGCGCTGAGATACGTGTCGCTCAAACGGCTCTGGTACAACTTCCTCTACCGTTAGTGTAGCACATTTGCACCGCACAGCCCATACACACCTCAAACAAAGCTGAGGCTGATTCTCTCAGCCGAGCAGCGCGGCAGATGAAGCTGCCTGCGCGAGCGGTCAAGACTGATTGCGATAGGCCCCTTGCGCTGCTATACTGGCCGTTTGTGGTGCTGACCCCAGGACGAACTGGCAATGAGTGAAATCAGACCGGAAGACGTGCTGCTGGCGGCTGCTGTATACGGGGGGGTGGTGCTGGCTGCTTTTTGGCTGGCGATGGTGATCTGGGCGTTCCGCGACATGCGCGCGCGCTCACGCGATGGGTTGGCCCGTTTGTTGGTAGCTGCCCTGGTTGCCGTTCTGACTGTGCCGGGCCTGCTGATCTATCTGCTTCTCCGCCCCCGTGAGACCCTGGCTGAAGCCTACGAACGCTCGCTGGAGGAGGAAGCGCTGCTGCAGAATATCGAGGAGAAACCGGCCTGTCCATCCTGTGGGCAGCGGGTGAGCGATAACTGGCAGGTCTGCCCTCACTGCTATACACGTCTGAAGAAACCCTGTGTGAACTGCAGCAAGCCGCTGGAAATTGCGTGGAATATATGCCCTTACTGCGCTGCGCCGCAGGCAGGCTATCGGGCCGGCAAAGACGATACGCTCAGCGCGGCTGCTTACGAACAGCCGTTAGCGCGCCCACCGCAAACCGTGCGCAGCAGCCGCGCTTACTACCCTCCCGCTCAACCACTGCAAACAGGCGAGGCAGTTGAGTTTGTCGAGGGAGATGAACTCTGACTTCACGCATCAGTAGAATTCACCGGTCTCGCCGACCGTGTGGATTTTAAGAAAGTTCGTCTGGCCGCCAATTCCGAACGGAACGCCAGCAATGATAACAAGCGTGTCGCCACGGCTGAGCAGCTTTGCTTCTGACGTCCGCTGTACGATGAGCTTGATCATCTCATCAATTGTAGTGAAATGCGGGATCATCACCGGTATTACGCCCCAGACCAGCGCCATCCTTCGGTAAGTAATCTCGCTGGGCGTTACGCAGATGATTGGCGTAGACGGACGTTCCCTCGCAACGCGACGTGCAGTGTAGCCGGTGAGGGTGGCAGTTACCACCGCACGACAGTTAAGCACCTCAGAAATCTGAGTTGTCGCCTGGCTGATTGCGTCGGAAATTACTTCTCGCCCTTCCCCAGAAAGCCGAGAGATCACGCGTTCCTGACGGCGCGCTGGCAGGTGTTTCTCTGCGATGCGCGCGATGTTTGCCATGGTCGCGACCGCCTCTACCGGGTAGTTGCCGGCAGCGGTCTCGTTGCTGAGCATGACAGCGTCGGTGCCGTCAACAATGGCGTTGAACACGTCGCTGGCTTCGGCGCGGGTCGGGCGTGGGTTGTCCACCATTGAGCTGAGCATCTGAGTAGCAGTAATAACCGGTTTGCTGGCGGCGTTACACAATTGGATAATGCGCTTTTGGTGCACTGGCACTTCTTCAGCCGGGGTCTCAACGCCGAGGTCGCCGCGTGCGACCATGATGCCGTCAGATGCTGCGATGATGCCCTCGATGGTTTCCAGGGCCTCGCGCTTCTCAATCTTGGCGATAACTGCTGTGTCGCCCCCAAGGTGGCGGATTAACCAGCGCAGCTCGCGAATGTCGTCCGGATTTCGAACGAATGACATCGCCAGGTAATCGGTCTGTTTTTTAAGGGCGAATTCGACGTCAGCTCGATCCTTTTCTGTGATAGCAGAGAGCGATAAACGCGCGTTTGGGGCTGTCACGCCCTTGCGGGACGTGAGCGGCCCCCCAATGATGACTTCACACACTAAGCGGCGCGCGCTGGCTTCGCGGACGACGAATTCGAGGTTGCCATCGTCCAGCAGGAGCTGCGTGTCCACCTGAATGTCCTTCATAAATTCGGGATGGGGCAGGGCGATGAAGTGTCTGTCATCGCCCTGCGGTTCATCTAATGTAAACGTGATGATGTCACCGCGCTTGAGGACGAGCGGCTCGTTGGTGACACGCCCAATGCGTATCTTGGGGCCTTGCAGGTCACACATGATGGCAACAACGGCGTCTTCTTCTGCGGCAACTCGTCTAATCGTGTCAATGACCTCGCCGTGCGCCTCGTGGCTGCCGTGAGAGAAGTTGATTCGGGCGACGTCCATGCCCTTGCGAATGAGATCACGAATAATTGTCTCATCGCGCGAGCGCGGGCCTATTGTCGCCACGATCTTTGTGCGTTTGCCATCAATGCGCGCGTACCCCAAGACACTCCCCCTCTCTGTGTTACGATCTGCGAGACGATATTCCGATTTAGCGCTTGAGATTGGCGAAAGCGTTCATGCCCGCGTAGACTGCAGCGTCACCCAGTTCTTCCTCAATACGCAGCAGTTGATTGTATTTCGCAATACGATCTGACCGCGCCGGAGCGCCCGTCTTGATCTGGCCTGCGTTTATGGCGACAACAAGATCGGCGATTGTCGAGTCCTCGGTCTCGCCACTGCGATGGCTGACGACAACAGTCCAGCCATGGCGCTGGCTGAGCTGGCTGGCGGCCATCGCTTCTGTAAGCGTGCCGATCTGGTTGACTTTGCACAGCAGCGAATTGGCGGATTTCTCTCTGATCGCCCGCTGGACGCGCTCGACATTAGTCACAAGCAGGTCGTCGCCAACAATCTGTACGCGGTCGCCAATAGCAGCAGTCAAGCGTGCCCAGTTCTCCCAGTCGTTCTCAGCCAAACCGTCCTCGAGTGAGATAATCGGATAGCGCGAAACCCAGTCGGTCCAGAATTCCACCATCTCTTCGCCGGTTAGTGTGCGGCCTTCTATTGCCAGGTGGTATTTGCCGTCTTCGTAGATTTCAGAAGCTGCGGGGTCAAGCGCGATGTAGACCTGTTCGCCAGCCTTGTATCCGGCTTTTTCAATGGCTTCCAGAATCACATCTAGGGCTGCCTGGTTGGAGCCAAGGCTGGGGGCAAAACCGCCTTCGTCGCCAACGGTAGTGCTGAAACCCTTCTTGTGCAGCACGCCTTTCAGCGTGTGGTAAATTTCCACGCACCAGCGCAGCGCTTCACGGAACGAGTCAGCGCCAACCGGCATTACCATGAACTCCTGAAAGTCAGTGCTGCCAGAGGCGTGTTTGCCGCCGTTCATGATGTTCATCATCGGCACAGGCAGCACATGAGCGTGGACGCCGCCCAAATAGGCGTACAGCGGCAGCTCAACGCTGTCGGCAGCGGCCTTGGCGACGGCTAACGAAACGCCGAGGATCGCGTTCGCGCCCAAGTTTTTCTTGGTGCTGGTGCCATCGAGCTGGATCATCAGATCATCAATGGCCTTCTGGTTAAGCGCATACATGCCCACCAGAGCTTCCGCAAGAGGGCCGTTTACCGCTTCAACCGCTTTAAGGACACCCTTGCCGCCGTAGCGGCTCTTATCCCCGTCGCGAAGTTCGAGCGCCTCGTGTTCGCCGGTCGAAGCGCCGCTGGGCACAATCGCGCGCCCAAATGCGCCGTCTGCCAGCATAACTTCGACTTCTATGGTAGGATTTCCACGTGAATCCAGCACCTCGCGGCCGTGTATCTTCTCAATGATAGGCATTGGTTGTATCTCCTGTGTGTTTGTAAGCACTGCGGACGGCAGGATGGCAAACGCGTCTTCCTGGGCACAGCAGCGGCGGCATAACGCCCTGAGTGACGCAGGTATTATAGCGCAGTGTGCAGATGAAAGGCTACGGCCCCTGGCGCTTTCGGTGGGAATGATTCACAGAGCGCGGTAAGCGCAGCGGCAGTGTTCTACGAGCTAAAAAGGCTATATAATGTCTGTTCAACCCGATACAAAATCCTCGTCGATCGCTGTGCAGCAGCCGCATTCTGGTCGGCGCGCAAGTAGGCAAATTTCACTGCTCAAGAGGTTGCAACAGAAGAAACACAGGGGCATGGCAATGCAGTATGAGCGTCTGGTGCAGTGGGCCGCTGAAGTGTGGAGTCAGCGTTGGCCCGAACGCGAATATGTCGCTATCTGGGCCTCGGCAGAGTGCAGCAACATGGTCGCTTATCACCATGTGAAGCCCGGTCGCAAACTGCGTGGAAAAGCACGATACGAAGGACGCGAGCGTATAGAATGCCCCGTGATAGTTCCAATCAGCGATTACGGCGCGCGCGGGCGTTCTACGGTGCTGATGTCCACAGCCGGCGCGCACATCTTTCGTTTCACAACCGAAGATGGTGATGCGTTTGAGGTCATCTACGCAAGCTCATACTTCGACGACGATGTGCAAGACTTAACGGCCATAGCACTGCTGCCGGCTGATCGGCTTGAAACGTGGGCGGCCTTTGAATTCGCTTGTGCCCGCGCTGTGCGACCTCGTATCCGGCGTCGCCGTGATGTCTACATTATCGGCGGAACCGACTCATTCTTCGACCCTAACATTGACTGGGACGATGTTATCCTACCCGAGGACCTCAAGAACGACCTTCTGGAGGATATGGAAGCTTTCTTTGCCAAAGGTGTCCACATTTACCGGCAGCTAAAACTGGCGCCGTTCCGCAAATTGCTGCTGGCCGGTGTGCCTGGGACAGGCAAGACTATGCTGTGCGCGGCTATGGCCAAGCTGGCAATTGCGCAGGGGCGCATTGTTGTCTACGTATCCGGTTCGGATCGCGATGGGGCGTCGTTCGAAAAGATCCAGCGCGCCCTGCAGGCGGTGGCTGCGGCGCGCTATCCGGTTCTGCTTATCGTGGAAGAGCTGGACGCTTATCTGCACGATGACGACAAAGCTCGTGTGCTCAATGTGCTGGATGGCGTAGAGTCGCCAAATAACCCTCAGGGTGCGCTGCTGCTGGCAACCACAAACTACCCGGAGGTGATTGACGAACGCATTGCAAAACGACCTGGTCGGCTTGACCGTATCTTTGTCATTCCTACGATCCAGGATGGTGCCCAAGCAGAGGCCATGCTGCGCCACTACATGGCGGATCAGTGGAAGGAAGAGCACACTGCGGTTGTGGCGCAGTTGATCGGACAGCCGGGGGCGTTCGTGCGCGAGTCAGCGCTTCACGCGCGCATGCTGGCTGCTCATGCGCACAGCACAGAGGTTACGCTGGACTTGCTGCGGGAGTCTGTGGACAGCCTGCTGCGTCAGATTCGCGCCAACGGTGATTTCCTAATGAATCGGCGCCCGATTGGTCTGACAAACAGCAACACGTCTCTGCTGTCGCGGGTGCAGCGCAGCCCCCGGCGCTAAATTCGATAACACTCCTTCTTTAATCAATCGCAGCGGCGCACTGTAAGCCCGTTATACCGCCCACGGCGTTAGAAATCACCAACTTCAGCCAGACGGTTAGAGGTGTCTAACCGTCACAAGGTCAAAGCCTGGCGTATTATTGTTAATAACTGCGATTACTTGACAAACCGTCCTTTGCGGGCGAGAAAGGTGCGCCGTGATTCGTCTGTGGAAGGTGTGGTTGACTGTGCTTGCGCTGAGCGCGCTGCTAGCATTCAGCCTGACAGCAGCGACAGCGCAGGCGTCGTGTGGCACTCATGTCGTGCGATCTGGCGAGAACCTGTTTCGCATCGGCCTGCGCTATGGGATTGACTATCGTGTTCTGGCATCGTTTAACGGCATCTATAACCCAGCGCGCATCTATGCCGGGCAGGTGCTGCAAATACCTTGTCAGGGCGCTGCAGTATTTCCACCATCTGCCGTAGTGCCGGCTGTTATCAACACACAGGTTGTGATTCCAGCGGCAGCGCTCCAGCCGCAGTACCCGCTGCTGCATCAAGCTCCAGCAGCTCCCTATCACTCGCCGGCCTATACGCCGATCTGGGGTGCACAGCAGGCCGCCAGTTTTGTTGACTGCACGGGCTTTCGCGCAACATCGCCAGTGGATGGCTTCCCATTGGGGTCGGTGACGTTCTATTGGGATCCGCCCCGATCTGCGGCGCTGGTGGCACGTTATCAGGTGCGCGTCCTCAACGAGCGTGGGCAAACTGTGCTGTCTCGTGAGGTTCTCAGCCCATCCCTTAATCTCACAGCTGATGTCAGCGTGGGCGCCATCGGGCCTGGCAACCGTTTTTCGTGGTACGTCGTCGCAGTGACGGCTGACAATCGGGTCTGTCAGTCGCAGGTGGTTTCGATTCCGCGCGAGTGGTCGCCATTGGGCTGAACGCCACACGCTCAACTACTGCCATCGGCCGGGCGCAGAATGAGGTAGTTGAAACCATTCATTCTGACAGTTTCAGTGTGACGATAGGCGCGGCCAATGGCCTGCAGCACCCGTTCCGGGTAGAACTGCGCGCGCAGGATTACCAACCCAAATTCTTGGCGCTCGATCATCTCGATAAGCGCGCTGCCGTCATACAGACCTTTTTTGTCAAGATTGAGCAGTTGGGTTGGATTGGTGACGACTTCTCGCCCCGCCTGCAGGACAAAGCCGGCCTCTTCGCTGAGTACCGGCTTTTCTGATTGGGCTATCATCTCAACGATACGCCAGCCTGCTTCGGCATCAGCTGCAGTGACGAAGTGCCCGATGTCGGCGTACCCGCTTGGATACTGGCCGTCGGCGGTACGCGCTGAGTCGTAGAATCCGTTTTGAGCGTTTGGCTGAATCTGGAGGAACTGCGCCACTTGGCTGAAACCAGGCTCCTGTGTGGGCAGGTGCAGCACGGCGCGACCGTAGCCGATATACAGCAGCGGGATTATCAGCAGGCCGGCAGCGCGCAGCAGCGCGGAATGGGGCTTCAGCGGTTCAACTAGGCGGCGGCTGAGATAGTTCTCAGGAAAATGCCAGCCGCCGCTGAGCGTGCGGGCGGCAAACACACCGCTGAGAATACAGGCAGCGGCGATGGCGGTGGCGAAATAGCTGTCGCCGCCGCCCCAAGTGCCTGACGCAGAACCGTTTATCAGCACGGCCAGAACGAACCATACACTGTAGAGCGAGAGCCGATCGAAGTACAGCTCGTGAAGCGTCAGGAGAACAGCCGCCGCGATCAGAAACCCGTGCAAGCCTATCCACTGGCGAAAAAGGCCAATGGTCTGGAGAATATGCAGCTCGTTGACGTTGGCGAGAATGGCCTGCCGCCACCACTCGCCGTCAGTGGCAGCGTTCATCCAGACGAAGATCGCTGCACCGATGGCGCCTGCTAATGCCGTCCAGAGAACTGCGCGCAGCGGCCCGCGCAAGAAGAGAAACACAGCTGCCGCTGCTAGCGTCACGGCCGCAAGTTGTTTGGTGTAACCGGCAGCAATAATCAGCAGCAGGCCGGCGAGAAGCGCCGCTCGGCGTTGGCGTGGGGACACAATGTCCAGCGCCCGCGCCAGCACGACGACGGCCAGCGTCTCAAACATCACCATGGTCGCGTGCTGGCGAAACAGCGGCCCAATGTGATAAACAGTGTTCGAGGCAAGGTAAGCTAGGCCAGATAAAACTGCCGTGACCAGATAAGCGCGCCTGTTCGCGTGAGCTAAGCCCTCACGGTAGACCGCGAAGCCAATGGCCGTTGCTGTCACTAATGTGGCCAGAAAACCCAGCAGTCTGCCGTACCAGTAGGCGGGGCCGAAGAGCGAAACCAGCGGAGCGGCCAGCACATGAAACAGGGGAGGGTAGTTGCTTGAGTAAAATGGAAACACCTCCGTGTTCATGTAAGGCCAGCGTCCCCGGTTGAACAGGATGGTGTCAACCAGTTCAAAGCCCTCGCCCTGATCGTAATCAAACGGGAATAACAGCAGGTTGGCGGCGTAGGCCAGGTAAACGATCAGGTAGAATGCGAGGATTGCCAGCGCTGCCGCCAGCAGCAGGCGATGAAGCAGAGAGAAGAACGCAGCGCGATTATGCATGATCAGGCTGGCGCGTCTCCTAGAGGCAGCAGTGTGAGACCAACCAGGGCGAGCAGCGCGAAAAACGTCAGGGCAGTTTGCTGTGCCGGCCCGATGCCGCCTTCGCGACCAGCATCGAGAATATCAATGCCGATGATGCCGATGAAAGCAGCCACACCGCCTACAAGCAGCAGCCAACCGAGCTGGCGTTTGGTAAGGGGCTTATTGAGCATAAAAGCCAGTATACCATGTACGGCAGGGCAGGGCAGTTGAAACTCATGCAGGCTTGGTGCGTATTAGTTAACATAGAGGACAACACGATCAGGATAGAGTTATGAGCAACGAGGTTACCGAGCAAACAACAAGCGATGACGAACGTGTTACGCGGCTGTCGGCGCACCCGGAAGGGTCGGACGCTGACGCTGTAGTGCAGGAATACGAAGCGCGTTACAGAGGGCCGCGCAAACCTCGACCAAAGCCTCAGGAGTGGCCGCGCAGTTACAGCACCCTTCGTGTATCGGACAATGAGCGCCTGTGGGCCAGCGCTGCTCATGCCAGCGCGTGGGTGACATTCGCGGCTGCCCTGCTCACCGCTGGAGCCGCCATTCCTGTCACGATTTTCGTGCCCCTAGCTATCTATTTCATGTTTCGCAAACAATCCGACTACGTGGCTTTCCACGCGCTTCAAGCTTTCGTGCTGCAGCTAGTTGGCACGGTGGGCGCTTTAGCTCTGTTGACAGTGGGGGGCGCGCTGTGGGTAATCGGTCTGTTGGTCGCTTTGCTGCTTGTGGTTCTCCTGGTCGGTTTTGTGCTCGTCCCTGTATGGGGTATTGTTGGTATTGCGCTGGTGGTTGTTGTTTTCCTAATGCCGTTCGGCATGGTGATGTTTGGCACGATAGGCGCTGTGCAAACGCATAACGGACGCGATTACCGCTATCCATACATCGCCCAATGGGTTGACCGTCAGCTTGCGGGCGGTTTTCTCGACACGATCTGATCGGGCTAACTGCTGCTGTCGGGCTGGCTGCGTGTCCTGATTGGGTGAAGCAGGCGTGGCGCGATATTTCCTTCTCATCGTGGACATGCTATCCTTTCCCGCTGTCAGCACAGTTGGCAGCCGACATTTCCACACGCGGGAGCAGCAGCGCCATGATGAAGTCACACACATGCGGCGAATTGCGGATAGAGCACGCTGGACAGCGAGTTACTCTGGCTGGTTGGGTCAACCGACGGCGTGACCAGGGCGGTGTCGTCTTTATTGACCTGCGCGATCGCTGGGGCATTGTGCAGGTCGTGGTTGACCAAGAAAGCGCGCCGGAGGCGCATCGGAATGCATCTGATTACGCGCGCAACGAGTTCGTCATTCAAGTGCACGGCGTTGTTCGTGTGCGGCCGGAAGGCACGGCAAACCCTGATCTGCCGACCGGTGATATCGAAGTGGCTGCTGATCAGATTGTCCTGTTGAATCCATCGAAAAACCCGCCATTCTATATCAACAAGGACGACACGGTTGACGAGGTCGTCCGGATGAAGTATCGCTATCTTGATCTGCGCCGGCCTGCCATGCAGCGCAATCTTGTCCTGCGGCATCGCGCGGTTAAGTTCGTCCGCGACTACTTGGATGCGCGTGGATTTGTCGAAATCGAGACGCCGATTCTGTTCAAGACCACACCCGAAGGCGCGCGCGATTTTCTGGTTCCCAGCCGGCTGCAGCCGGGTAAATTCTACGCGCTGCCGCAAAGCCCGCAGCAGCTCAAGCAGTTGCTGATGGTGGCGGGTTATGAGCGCTATTTTCAAGTCGCGCGCTGCTTTCGCGATGAAGACCTGCGCGGCCAGCGCCAGCCGGAATTCACGCAGCTCGATCTGGAAATGAGTTTTGTCGAGCGTGAAGATGTCATGGCACTTAACGAAGCGATGATGCTGGCTCTGGTCAAGGCAGTTGCGCCGGACAAAACGATCTTGGCGGAACCATTCCCGCGGCTGCTGTACAAAGATGCTCTCGAATGCTATGGAACGGATAAACCAGATTTGCGGTTCGACCTGCGCGCGGTGGATATCAGCGATATCGCTGGCAAGAGCGGTTTTGCTGTCTTTGTGACCAATGTGGAAGCAGGCAAGCCGGTTAAAGCGATGCGCGTGCCCGGCTACGCTGGCCAGCTCAGCGGCACTGCGCTGCGCAAGGTGACAGCCGATCTGGAGGCCATGGCGCGGGCTGAGGGCGCAAAAGGCCTAGCGTGGATGGCGCTGCCCACAGACGAAGCTGATGAGATCAAGGGGCCGGTAAGCAAGTTCTTCACGGTGGAGCAGAAGCTGGCGCTGTTTGAACGCCTGGATGCTCAGCCAGGCGACCTGATCTTGTTTCTGTCAGACACACGCGAGGTTGTATACGCTGTCACCGATGCGCTGCGCCAGCATCTTAGCCGAGAGCTGGGTCTGACTGATCCCAACATGCTGGCGTTCTGCTGGGTCATTGATTTCCCGATGTTCTTGTGGGACGAGGAAAACCAGCGGTGGGACCCTTCGCAGCATATGTTTACCATGCCAATGCCAGAAGACATTCCACTGCTGGACACTGATCCGGGTGCGGCCCGCGGCTCGCAGTATGACATGGTCTGTAATGGGTTTGAGATAGCAGGGGGCAGTATACGTATCCACGATCGCAGCCTGCAGGAGAAGATATTCCCGCTGATTGGCCAGACTATGGAACATGCCGCAGCGCAGTTTGGGCACATTCTGGAGGCATTCGAATACGGTGTGCCGCCGCACGGCGGGATTGCGTGGGGCATTGACCGTGTGGTTGCCCTGCTCGCTGGCGAGCCGAATATCCGTGAGGTTATTGCTTTTCCCAAGTCTCAGACCGGCTCAGATGTTATGGCACAGGCGCCGTCTGCGCCAGAGCCTGGCCAATTGGAAGAACTGCATATCCGGGTGGTGCTGCCGGAGAAAGAAGCGCCAAAAGCCTGAGCGCATCGGTATGAGCAGAATGCGCCGCACACCAGGAGCTAACAGCGCCCCTGGTGTGCTTTAACTGCTAAAGCTCAGCTTTCTGGCTTAAACACACGGCTGTGCAGAAGGCCAGCTGCTGCGCCGCCGGCAAAGATGCCCACAAGATAAGGCAGCACGTAAGACAGATCGCCAGCAACCAGCGCCGGACCAAGGGTGCGAGCCGGGTTGAGCGAAGCGCCTGTGAACACGCCACCGGCAATGATAGCGAACGCCAGCGTCAGGCCGATGGCCACACCAGCGAGATTGCCCGCCTTGCCATACACAGCAGCCTGATACACAGCGCTCACAAGCATGAAGGTAAGCACGGCCTCAAAGACTGCTGCTGTCCAGACGTTATCTGAGGTGATTATCCCGATGGTCTGGCCGTAGTTGGCTGGGTCGGGAACGAGCGCCACAGCCAGAAGGGATGCAATAATCGCGCCGGCGAACTGGGCGATCCAATAGGCAACCGCTGTCAACGGTTTGATCTTGCCGCCCACCAGCAGGCCTGCAGTCACAGCGGGGTTAACATGTGCGCCGGAAATGTGTCCGAATACATATACCATTCCCAGCAAGGCAAGCCCATGAGCGAAAGCCGGAACCAAGATATCGGAATTTGTTCCAGGCGTGACTGCCACGATTACGGCAAGTACACCTATGAAAACAAGCGTAAAAGTGCCGATCAACTCCGCCAGAGCAGCGCGCAAAAGCCTGTTATCCACATTTTCTCCTGTTGTCTGATTAAGGTTTGACAACGAGAGAAATTATAGCGCTGACAGCCGATCACGTAAAAGACAGGCTTTACACTGCTTTGACCGTCTGGTATAAAACCTCTAACCTGCCTTGCTTGTGATGGCGCATATGGTTTTGAGCCAACACCCATTTGAAGGGCTTCGGCGTCCGTTGGGAAGGCGATAGGCTAGAGCCAAGGCCACACCAGCGGTACGTTGCCCAACCTGCGAAAGCAGGTTCAAAACATCGCGGCACACGGCATGGCGGGGTTCCTTCGCTGTATCAGCGCGCCCTTCAAGCGCGCTTTTTGCTTTATTTGCTGCTGGCTCGCGTCGAACACGCAGCGCGATACAATTGAAACTGTTTTCGTGCATGTGCCGATGAGGTTTTGCGCTGCGCTCATGCTTAACAGTTCGCTGCATTATCACAACGACATGCTGCACTGCGATCACGTGCCTATTGGCGAAATTATCGCGCAGGTGGGCACGCCAGTCTACATTTACAGCCTGCGCCGTGCAGTCGAGAATCTCAAGCGCATCCGCGCCGCTTTCGCGGCTTTGAATCCGCACATTCACTACAGTGTGAAGGCCAATGGCAACCTCTCGGTGCTGAAAGGTCTGATTCGAGCGGGGGCAGGAATTGACGCGGTGAGCGCTGGCGAGATTCACCGCGCGCTGATCGCAGGCGCAGGCCCGCAGGAAATCGTGTTTGCTGGTGTTGGCAAGACTCCCTACGAGATCGCCTACGCTCTAGAACAGAAAATCGGGTGGTTCAATGTCGAAAATGCGGGCGAGTGTGCGCTTATAAACAACATCGTCCGTCACATGCAGCTTGCGCCGGCGCGAGTCGCGCTGCGCTTCAACCCGGATATACCAGCCAGCACGCATCCTTACATTGCTACAGGCCACGGTGGGGCCAAATTCGGTCTATCTGGGGAGACAGTACACGACATACTGCTGAATCAGGCAGATTATCCGCATGTGCATATCGCTGGCATCCACGTCCACATTGGCAGCCAGCTCCACGATACAGAAGCCACCCGCAAAGCTGTGGCTCTTGCGCTGGCGCTGATTGCGCCTTATCCAGACATTCGCACAGTTAACGTTGGCGGCGGCCTGCCGGTTGCTTACGGGCCTGACGAGATAGTGCCGGCCCTCGATGATTTTGCCGCTGCGTTAGCGCCCCTACTGCGCGGCTATCATGTTCTTCTGGAGCCAGGCAGAGCAGTAATTGCTGATGCTGGCATATTGGTTGCAAACGTGATCTACGTCAAACAGCAGGCAGGGCAGACATTCTACATTACGGACGCCAGCATGGCTGAGTTGATCCGGCCAGCGCTGTATCAAGCGCGCCATGCCATTGTGCCAGTAATGCGCGCTGGAAGTAAGACTGTCATTAAGCCAGCCAACGTCGTTGGGCCAGTGTGCGAAACCGCAGACGTGCTGGGGCGGGATGTGCCGCTGCCAGAGATGTCGCCTGGGGAGCCGCTGGCTATTCTAACAGCGGGGGCGTATGGCATGGTGATGGCGAGCAACTACAATGCCCGTCCTCGCCCGCCCGAAATAGTTGTGAACGAAGACGGCCACACCTGGCATGTTGCTCGGCGGCGCGAAACGTGGGAAGACCTGCTTCGTCTAGAAGTGAATCTTTGAGCCGCCTTTACCTTCGCTTGTGAAAGCTGTACAAACACACAAGCGCTTTTCTGGTTGCTCACAATTTGGTAAACCGCGCAAGACCCGCTAATATTCCCCGCTGGAAAAACTTTATTGACATAGAGCAGTTGGGCAGCGAAACCGCATGAACACGGCTCGAAAGTGGCTAGGTGGGGACCCGCTGGCGGCATTTGCGCCGATCACTGCAGTGCTGCTGGCGCTGGCCCTAGGGGCAGTGCTGCTGCTCGTGTTGGGTAAGAACCCCATTGACGCGTACGCGTCAATGGTGGATGGCGCTTTTGGCAGCGATACACGGCTGCTTAACACAATTACGCGCGCCATACCGCTGCTGCTGGTGGCGGTAGGTATCTGTATAGCATTTCGGGGCGGTGTAATCAACATTGGCGCAGAGGGGCAGCTCTTCGTCGGTGCGATCAGCGCCACGGCTGTTGCAGTCGCTTTTGGCGACACGCTGCCGCCGTTGATTGCACCGCTGATAGCGCTGCTCGCGGGGCTGGCTGGCGGCACAATCTGGGGCATTATTCCTGGCTTTCTGAAAGCGCGCTTCGCCGTTAACGAAATCCTCTCGACAGTGATGATGAACGAAATCGCCGTTCAGCTTCTCTTTTTCTTGCTCAGCGGCCCGATGATTGACCCCCGCGAGATCGAGCTTGGCACGCGCATTCCGCAGTCTGCCCCGCTGCCGGAGGCCACCTGGCTGGCGCGCCTGCTGCCACCTTCGCGCTTGCACACGGGGGTTTTCATTGCGCTTGTGATGGCTGTTGTAGTCTATCTGCTGCTGTGGCGCACCCCGGTCGGTTATCGTATCCGGGCTGTTGGGCAGAATCGGGACGCCTCGCGTTATGCAGGTATTTCGGTGCCGTTTTACGTGACACTAGCGCTGGCATTGAGCGGCGCGCTGGCAGGCCTGGCTGGGGCGGTGGAAGTGACCGGCTTGACTCACCGTATGGTTGAAGGTTTTGGCGTCGGGTTGGGCTTCAGCGGCATCGTTGTCGCACTGTTCGGCCGGCTGCATCCGATCGGCGCTGTCCCTTCAGCGTTTCTTTTTGGAGCGCTGCTTACCGGCGCGGAGCGTATGCAGCGCGCTTTGCAGGTTCCCTCAGCTACAATGACGGTGCTGCAGGGTCTGGTGGTGCTGTTTGTGGTGAGCAGCGAGGTCTGGGTGCGGCGGCGCGCGGCACGACGGGCCGCGCAACTGGCAGCCGCGACACAGCACGCTGATGAAGTTGTTGTGTTTGAACCCTCACCGGCCGGGAAGTGAGGCTTCTGTGATCGGCGAGATGACGCTGTTTGACGTGTTGGCAGCCGCGGCAGCGCTGACGCTGGCCATGGCCACGCCGTATCTGTACGCAGCGCTGGGCGAGGTTTTTGCGCAGCGCAGCGGTGTGCTGAACCTAGGCGTCGAAGGCATCATGCTGATGGGCGCATTCAGCGCCATCTACGCAGTGTCTGACAAAGGTCTCAACGCGGGGCCAGTCGCTGGCCTACTGATAGCAGTCGGGGTCGGCGCCTTAATGGGACTGCTGGCCGCGGTGATTAATGTCACCTTCCAAGCGCAGCAGGGCATCAGCGGTATCGGCATCACGCTGCTCGGCTTGGGGATGTCAACCGTGTTGTTTAAAGCGTTGGTTGGCGGCGTTATCACTGTTCAGGGGATCGGCCAGGTCTACGTGCCTCTGTTGAGCGATCTACCAGTTGTTGGGCCGATTTTCTTCCGCCAGAATGCCCTAGTGTACGGCGCATTCATTCTGGTTCCAATTTCAGTTTGGGTGCTCAACCGAACAGGGTGGGGGCTTAAGGTGCGGGCGGTAGGGCAGAATCCCAAAGCGGCAGACGCCATGGGTGTAAACGTTGCGCGCGTGCGCTACCAAACGGTGATTCTGGGCGGTATGCTAGCTGGTGTAGCTGGGGCGTCGCTGTCTATTGCCCTAACGCCGGTTTTTCAAGAAAACATGACTGAAGGGCGCGGTTTCATTGCCGTGGCTTTGGTGTATTTCGGTGCTTGGTCTCCTTGGCGCGTAATGCTGGGCGCGCTGTTGTTCAGCGCAGCCAACAACTTGCAGATTTGGGCACAGATACTGGACGTGCGTGTTGCTGGCGCGCCAATTCCACCAAACCTGCTGATCATGGTGCCGTACGTGCTGACGATTTTGGTGCTGGTGTTTGCGCGGCAGCGACAGCGCATTGAGCCTGCGGCCTTAACGAAGCCGTTTGAGCGCGGTGAGAACTGACATTTGGATATGTGCGGCAGCGCACTGCACCGGTTAGGCAGCGGTGCGATGAGCAGTTGATTGATCGGCAGCATAGTGAGGAGGGGTTATATGAAAGCTCGGTTTGTCTCTATCGCACTGCTGGCAGCGCTGCTGGCGCTGCTGGCCTTTGGTGGGCTGGTCTCGGCGCAGGGGCCAGTACGTGTGGCTGTCGTTATGCCCAGCTCGCCTACCGACCTGGCCTGGAGCCAGTCTATCTATAGCGCTCTGGTTGCTGTGCAGGCCAAAATGGGCGGCGAATCCGCTATGGAAATCGCAGTTTCGGACAATATGTTCCGCGTGAACGAGGCTGAACAGGCGCTGCGCGACTATGCAGATGACGGATACGATCTGGTCATTGCGCACGGCACGCAGTACGGCACGTCGCTGTTTGACCTCGCGCCAGATTATCCGGAAACGTCGTTTGCCTGGGGCACTGCGACTGACACCGGCGCAGATAGAGGCATTACCAATGTGTTCGCCTACGAGGCGTCGGCCGAGCAGGGTGGATATGTTAACGGCGTTATGGCCGGCCTGATGACAACCAGCAACGTAATAGGCGTCGTGGGGCCGGTGCCGGCTGGAGACGCGCTGCTTTATATCAACGGGTTCCGCCAGGGGGTTGCTGCATCTAATCCGAACGCCAGCGTGCTGATAGCGTACACTGGCAGTTTTGGCGATACAACAGCAGCAGCAGAAACTGCAAAGACACAGATCGCGGCTGGCGCTGATGTGCTGACTGGTTCGGCGCAGCAGGTAGTAGGCGCGATTGAGGCAATCCAGGCGGCAGGTGGCTATTGGTTCGGCACACAGAGCGACCAGAGCGTTCAGTGGCCTTCGACAGTTGTTGTCTCGCAGGTGTTCAACTGGGTGCCGGTGATCGAGGATATGCTGGCGCAGCGAGCGAACGGTGTTCTGGGCGGCATAGCCTACAACCTGACGCTGGCGAACGGCGGTTTGACGTTCAAGTTCGGTTCTGTGGGCATCGCGCCGCAGGTGCTGGTAGCTGCTGGCAACGCAACCGAGGCCATTCTGTCTGGCGAGATCGTTGTCGCGCGCGAGCTGCCAGAGTAGTTGTTTTCAACGTAGAAAGAGGGAAAGGGGGCCTGCGTGTGTTAGCGACGCAGACCCCCCCCTGCGAAATCTGATTATGGAACGATCTGAACTGCTTCCATCCGGCCACACGCGCATTGACCACGCTGAACTAATTGGAATCACTAAGCGATTCCCCGGCGTGCTGGCCAACGACCACGTGAACTTCGACGTTCGCGCTGGCGAGATCCATGCGCTCCTTGGTGAAAACGGCGCCGGTAAAAGCACGCTGATGAAGGTGCTCTATGGTCTGTATCAGCCAAATGCCGGCCAGATAAGGCTTAATGGGCGGGCGGTCAGCTTTCATTCGCCAGCCGATGCACTGGCCCAGGGAATAGGCATGATCCATCAGCACTTTATGCTCGTGCCCACGCTGACCGTCGCTGAGAACGTGGCGCTGGGCATGAAGTCCAGCCGTGGCCCGCTCCTCGATTTAGCTCGTGTGCGCCGGAGGTTGATCGAGCTGTCGGAAGCTTACGGACTGAAAGTGAATCCTGACGCCTACGTGTGGCAGCTGTCGGTCGGCGAGCAGCAGCGTGTTGAAATCGTGAAGGCCCTATATCGCGGCGGCGCACTCATCATTCTGGACGAGCCGACAGCCGTTCTGACGCCACAAGAGGCTGAAGAGCTGTTCATTACGCTGCGCCAGATGCGCGACCAGGGGCACGCCTTGATCTTCATATCGCACAAGCTGTACGAGGTGCAGGCATTGTGCGATCGCATTACAGTGATGCGCGATGGCCGTGTGGTTGACACAATCCCTAATGACGGCGTTGATCAACGGACGCTGGCGCGGATGATGGTCGGGCGCGAGGTGCAGTTTCAGCTGGAGCGAGAAGCCGTCGAAGCTGGAGAGGTGCGCCTGTCAATCAACAATCTGCGCGCGCACAACGACCAGGGGCTTCCTGCGCTGCGCGGCGTGTCGCTGGAGGTTCGCGCGGGCGAAGTGCTAGGGGTTGCCGGGGTCTCTGGCAACGGCCAACGTGAGCTGGCAGAAGTGATTGCGGGCTTGCGACCAGCTCATGGGGGTGAGGTTGTCATTGATGGCGTGCCTATTCTAAAAATGCCCGTGACCCAGCGCCTCAAGATTGGCCTGTCGTTTGTTCCTGAAGAGCGCAACCGTCATGGCTCTATTGGAGAATTCAGCGTTGCTGAAAACCTGGTTCTGCAGAATCACGCAGAGGCGCAGTTCGTGAACGGCCCCTTCTTCGATTTTGGGGCGATTGCAAGCCACGCTAACAGCCTGATTGCTCGGTTCAACATCAAGACGCCAAGCCACGAGACACGCGCCAAGAATCTATCTGGCGGCAACCTGCAGAAGCTCATTCTCGCCCGTGAGCTGTCCCGCAGCCCACGCGTTCTGGTAGCTTCTCAGCCAACGAGAGGGGTAGATATTGGCGCGACGGAATACATCCGCAGTGTGCTGTTGGCTCAGCGCCGCGCTGGCGTCGCTATTCTGCTGATCTCGGAAGATCTCGACGAGATCATGGCGCTGTCCGATCGCATTGCTGTTTTGTACGAAGGCGAGGTTGTCGGCGTGGTTGAGCGCGAAGCGGCTGATATCGAGCACCTGGGGCTGATGATGGCCGGTGTGCGCGCATAACTCTCGCGCCTTAATCTGCCGCTTCGCCCCAGAGTTCGATCGCCTGGCGCAGCTCGGTGTGTTCGCGTGCTTTCTCTGACAATGGAATGCCAGCTACCGCGGCGTCGACTGCCTGGCGCATGGCTCTTGCTCCTGCTTCAGCGCCAGCTGGGTGACCGTGAATCGCACCGCCCACTGCCAACAGAACATCGTGACCTAGGTCTTTGATGATTTGCACGGCGGTTGCCGGGTGAATGCCGCCGCCCGGCACAGGGAGCGACGGCCTCAACTGATAAAACGGCAGCCGCATCAGCTGAGCTGTGCGCACGAAGTTCTCTCGCAGCAGAGGGTAGACACTGTAGGGTGAATTGAACGAGGTCGCGTCAGAGCCGCACACGCGCATAAGCTTGCCCAGGAGGAGCGGCGATGTCAAGCCAGAGCAGCGGCCTTCGGTGAGAGAGGATGCGCCAGCGTAGTGGGTTAGCACCGGCGCGTCTATTGCTGGATCGGCCGCAGCAGCCTGGACCATGCCCAAGCCGGCAGCTACAGCATTGATCATGATGAGATCGGCGCCAGCTTCAACAGCGCGCCGGCCATTCTCAAGGATGCGGTCAGGCCTGTCTGTGACGTTGATGCACACCAGTGCCCGGTGTCCCGTCTCCTGGAACACGCGCTCAGCAGCGGCGCGATACGCTGCGGCGCGTTCCCAAGCCGTGTTGAAGGGAGGGCTGCCCAGCAGTTCATCGTCTTTGATAATATCTGCCCCGCCGCGCGCCGCTTCAGCGAAGAGCTGCGCACCTGCCTCTGGCGTAAAGCCGATATTGGGCTTGATGATATTGAGGATCAGCGGGCGGTCTGCTACGCCCAGCCGCTCGCGAATGCCCATGATCCCGAAGCGCGGCCCGCCAAAACCAGCAGCCAAGGCGGGCGAGAAATACACATCGAGCAGTTTCATCTGCGCCGAGGTAGATACATCGTTGCCCAGCAGGGCGGTGAGCAGCAGCGGGAACTGCGGCCCGAAGTTGATTTCCGGAAAGGCGATCTGCACGACTAAACGCCGCTTGTCGGATGGCAGATCGGCGCGCAGCTCGACTGGCGGCACGTCGCAGACGCTCACGACCTGTCCCATGTGGCGCTTTAGGATGGCATCTGTGAGACCAGGAACAGGTGTCCACGTACCGATCGTTTGCCCGACTGCAAGGGCTTCCGCCTTTTTTAGCGGGTTTTCGTTTGCCTCCATCTCCAGATAGTATGTCGCTAGCAGATAGTCTCCCCCATCGACGGCCTCTGGCAGGGCAAAGGCACTCGGTGCAGGTGTCATGCTTGCGCGTATCTAACGCTGTTTGTGTTGGTACTTGTGGTCAATTTCGATCATACGCTGCACTTTGGGTGCAGAGCTGCTGTGTTCGTCGAACTCTGACTTGAGCCAGACGTCAACAATGGCCTTACCTAGCTCTGGCCCGATCACGCGCGATCCCATTGTGAGCACCTGCGCGTTGTTGCTCTTACGCGCGCGCTCGGCAGAGTATGTGTCATGCGCCAGCGCGGCGCGAACGCCGGGCACCTTGTTAGCAGTAATGGCCATACCAATGCCTGTGCCGCACACAAGGATGCCCCGGTCGAAGCCCTGCTCGGCAACTGCCAATGCAACGCGCTCGGCTACGTCTGGGTAGTATTCGGTGCGGTCGCTGGTGGGCGCGCTGAAATCCACCACCTCAATGTCAGGATGCTGGCTCAGGAATTCCTTCACAACACGCAGCAGCGGTTCACCGGCGTCATCACAACCAATAGCGATTCGCATGGTAATATCCTTTCAACTTGTCAACTTGCTTTGCTGATGGCTGCTTCGGCCACAATTCTAACCATTTGGGCAAAATTTGGCGCGTAAAGCGCGGCTCGTCCGATGAACAGCCCATCCACATCCGGCTGCTGGATGATGGCCGCGCTGTTGTCGAGGTTGACGCTGCCCCCGTAAATCACGCGGGTATTTTTTGCAGCGCTGTTGCCAAAAGCATGGGCTAGAACGTCTCGAATAAAGGCATGCGCGTTCTGGATATAGTCGGGATCGGCGGCATTCGCCTGACCGATAGCCCAGCGCGGCTCATAGGCCAGCAGCACGTCAGGCGCGCGCTGGGGCGCTACATCCCGCAGAGCTGTGCGAACTTGATGTTCAAGAACCGCTTCTGTGCGGCCGGCATCCTTTTCGTCAGCAGTTTCGCCGATGCAGATAATCGGGATGAGGTTATGGGCAAGGGCAGCGAGCACTTTGAGGTTAACAAATTCGTCAGTTTCATTGAAGTAGTAACGGCGTTCTGAGTGACCCAGCTCAACATAGCGGCAGCCTGCTTCAACCAGCATAGGCGGGGAGATTTCGCCGGTCCACGCGCCCGAACTTTCCCAGTGCATATTCTGGCCGCCCATGCCAATTTGCGTGTTTTGCAGCAGCGGCCCAGCTGCCGTCAGAGATGTAAACGGCGGCAGCACGAAGACCTCAACCAGCGTCATGGTGTGGGTATCTAAAAGCGGGAGCAGGTCAGTGATATACTGGCGCGCTTCAGACGCTGTCTTGTTCATTTTCCAGCCAGTTCCGGCGACCAGCCTGCGTGGCATCAGAGTTTTTCCTTCAGCGCAGCGGTAAGCATCTTGAACAGCGTCAACTGCTCATCTAATCGCGACTCTTTACGACAGCTTCTCGTTTACTTCGCTGCGGTTGGGCTAACACCTTGAACTTTGGCACGCAAGTACGCTTCCATGAAATCGTTGAGTCGGCCGTCCAAGACTGCCCCCGTGTTGCCAGTTTCATGTTCGGTGCGATGATCTTTGACCATCTGGTATGGATGCAGCACATAGGATCGTATTTGGTTGCCCCAGCCAGCATCCACATTCTCGCCTTTAAGGGCAGAGAGTTCCGCTTCTTTTTTGAGACGTTCCATTTCAAACAGGCGCGCTTTGAGGATTTGCATGGCGCGCTCGCGGTTCTGCATCTGGCTGCGCTGGTTCTGGCACTGCACGACAATACCCGTCGGTATGTGTGTGATGCGCACAGCAGTGTCGTTTTTCTGAATGTGCTGCCCGCCAGCGCCACCGGCGCGGTACGTGTCAATGCGGAGATCGCGCTCGTTGATTTCGATGTCAATTGAACCTTGAATATCCGGCCAGACCTCTACTTTGGCAAACGACGTGTGGCGGCGGCTGGCTGAGTCAAACGGGCTGAGACGAACCAGCCTGTGAACGCCGCGCTCGCTTTGCAGGTAGCCAAATGCGTACTCGCCGCGCACACTGGCCGTCACGCTCTTGATCCCCGCTTCTTCGCCCTCGCTGCGCTCAATGATTTCGACCTTATAGCCGTTGTCTTCGGCCCAGCGCAGGTACATGCGCTCAAGCATCTGCGCCCAGTCCTGCGAGTCGGTTCCGCCGGCGCCGGCGTGAATAGCGAGAATAGCGTCTTCGCGGTCGTAGGGGCCAGAGAGCAGCGTTTGGAGGGAAAGCCGTTCCACCACGGCTGTGAGCGCTTCGACTTCCCTTGTCAGGTCGTCGAGCAGGTCTGGGTCGTTCAGTTCAGCCAACTCGAGCGCGTCGTTGATGCGGTTCAGCACTCCCTGCCAGCGGTCTACTTCGCTCTTCAGACCAGACAGCTCTTGCATGGTCTTCTGAGCTTTTTCGGGGTTGTCCCAGAAACCGCTGCTGCCTGAAAGCGCCTCGATTTCAGCGATACGCTGAGATTTGTCTGCGATACGCAGCCGCGCCATTAAGCCTTCCAGCTCGTTCTTCATTTCAGTCAGCGCGTCGATTAAGGTTTCCACGCCGTGCTCTTCCCGCTTGCTTGCCGCGACTCAGTTCTCATCAAACAGGCTGCGCACAAAATTCTCTGGATCAAAGAGGACTAGATCGTTGATGCCTTCGCCTAGGCCGACGTAGTGAACCGGTAGATTGAGATCGTTGAACACCGCAAATACCATGCCGCCTTTAGCTGTGCTGTCCAGCTTGGTGACGATAACACCGGTCACGTCTACCATTTCGCGAAATTTGATTGCCTGCTGCAGGGCGTTCTGGCCAGTAGTGCCGTCTAATACCAACAACACTTCGTGCGGCGCGTCCGGCACAACACGGCCGGAGACAGCGCGAATTTTCGCTAGTTCCTCCATGAGGTTGTAGTTAGTGTGCAGGCGACCAGCTGTGTCAACAATCAAGATATCTCTGCCGCGCGCGTGTGCTGCCGAGGTGGCGTCGTATACCAGCGCTGCTGGATCAGACCCCGGCTTGCCAGCAATTACTGGCACATTGATGCGCTCGCCCCATTTCTGGAGCTGTTCAATGGCAGCAGCGCGAAAGGTGTCGCCGGCTGCCAGCATCACTTTTCGACCAGCCCGACTCAGCCGGTTGGCGAGCTTGGCGATTGAGGTTGTCTTGCCGGAGCCGTTAACACCAACGACCAAAATAATGGAGAGCGGCCGGCCGCTGATGTTCATAGGTGGCGGAGGTTTGAGCAGACTGGTGAGTGTTTCGCGCAGCGCCTTTTGTAGTTGGTCGGTGCGTGTGATGCCTTCCTGTGCTACGCGCCCCTTCAAGGTTGAAAGCACGCGGGCGGTGGTATCCACGCCCATATCTGCTTGTATCAGAATGGCTTCAATGTCTTCCCAGGTGTCGTCATCAATTTCGGTGTTGCCCAGCAATTGGGCAATGCGCCCGAAGAACGACTGGCGCGTTCGGGAAAGGCCCTTGCTGAAGATGCTCAAACCGTGTGTCTCCAGTGTGAACGCAGGGGGTCTTTTGTGCCGCTAGTATACGTGATACCATAATAAAAACCAAGGGAGCGCGCCCAGTATACGGCAGCAGCGCCCACCAGCGCCGACTGCACGACGTGCAACGCGCCACTTGGTTTTTGTTGCCACAACATCGCGCAGACCCAACTCGTGCCATAAAAGCAGTACAAGTCTGCTTAAATATCTTCGAACTGCGCTATAATGCGCAACGCTTAAGCTTGGTGCGCTGTCTCAGGCGCTGCGGGCTGGCCTACAAACCTTATGCCCAGCGACCGAAGGCGCGTCTTAACAGAACGCGTATCTTCTCTGTGAAGTTATCGGCACAGCGAGCGCGGATCATATTTATGAAATGTTAAAGGCCTTTGCACTGGGGGGGTGTTCGCAGCCATGAGACGGGTTGTTGTAACTGGTCTGGGTATTGTGTCGCCGCTAGGACACAACGCTCACGATACCTGGGAAGCGATTAAGGCTGGGCGAAGTGGTATTGGCCCCATTACCCTCTACGATGCGGCCGGACACAATGTGCAAATTGCCGCTGAGGTGAAAGATTGGAAGCCTGAAGCGTACATGTCCGCCAAGGATGCGCGGCGTCGCGATCGGTACCAGCAGTTCATTGTCAAGGCCGCCCAAGAGGCGATCGCTCAAAGTACATTCTCAGTGGACAAAGACAGACCAGAGCGCAGCAGCGTGATTATTGGCTCAGCGGTGGGCGGCGTCACGTCCTATTTTAACGAAGTAAGCATGCTGTTGGAGACTGGCGACATCCGTCGTATAACGCCGTTTGGCATTCCCATGTTGATGGTGAATGGCGGCAGCGATATTGTGAGCATAGACACGGGCGCGATGGGGCCTTCATATGTTCCGGTTTCGGCCTGCGCGACGGGCGCTGACTGCATCGGCCATGCTTTTGATCTGATACGAATGGGGCGTGTGGATCAGGCGCTGGCCGGGGCCGGCGAAGCGCCGATTTTCCCGATGGGCGTGGCCGCTTTTGACCGTGTCGGCGCTGTCTCGCGGTTGAACGATGATCCGCCGACAGCTTCGCGTCCGTTTGATCGAAACCGCGCGGGACTGGTTTTTGGGGAAGGAGCAGGCGTGCTTGTGTTGGAGGAGCTGGAGCACGCGCGCGCAAGGGGGGCGAACATCCTGGCGGAGATCGTTGGCTACGGTGTGACTTCAGATGCTTTCCATATGACTGCGCCACATCCAGACGGGCTGGGCGCGAGTTTGGCGCTGGAGCAGGCCTTGCGCGATGCGCGCCTGAGTCCACAAGACATCCACTACATCAACGCGCACGGCACTGCCACTGACCTCAACGATCCGATGGAGACCAGAGCAGTGAAGCGCGTGTTTGGGGAACACGCATATAACGTGCCAATGAGTTCGACCAAGAGTATGACAGGGCACTGCATGGGCGCAACGGGAGCGATGGAAGCCGCTTTTGCCGTGCTGGCCCTGCGCGACCAGGTTGTGCCGCCTACATGCCATCTGTCTGAGCCAGACCCTGAATGCGACCTAGATTACGTTCCAAACGAGGCGCGGCGTGTCAAAATGCGAAACGTGATGTCCAACGCTTTTGGTTTCGGCGGCCACAATGTCTCGCTGATCTTCTCAGCCTTTGAATGACGCGCTTGAGTTATGGATTTTGCAGAGTTACAAGCGCGTCTAGGGCTGCGTTTTCAGCAGCCTGACCTATTGGCACAGGCGTTAACGCATCGCTCGTTTCTTAATGAGCAGCCCGACGAGACGCTAGGCGATAACGAGCGGTTAGAGTTCCTGGGCGACTCCATCCTAGATTTCATAATCACCAATATGCTCTTCCACCGTTACCCGGATATGCAAGAGGGAGAGATGACCCGGCTGCGAGCGGCGCTGGTTCGCACCGACACGCTAGCCGAGCTGGCGGCAGCCTGTCACATTGGCGAGGCGCTGCGCATGGGCAAGGGAGAGGACAGCAGCGGCGGCCGGCGCAGACGCACGATCCTGTGCGACGCTTTTGAGGCGCTGTTGGGTGCGCTGTTTCTCGACCAGGGCCTGGCAGCGGTGGAGGCTTTTGTGCTGCCGCTACTGGCCCCGCGCGCAGATTATATTCTGGCGGAGGGCCTGCATCGCGACGCGCGCAGCACGCTGCAGGAATGGAGCCAGGCAGCGTACAACATCACGCCTGTCTACAGGGTTGTTGAGGCAGCAGGGCCGGATCATGACAAAGCGTTTACAGTAGAGGTAATGATCGGCGAGCAGGCGGTCGGGCGGGGCGCCGGTAAGAGTAAGCAGCTGGCAGCACAGGCCGCCGCGTGCGCGGTCTTGCGGCGGATTGAGGCGGGCGAGCTTCAAGCTGGCACCGCGTCAGCGGCGGCTGAGTTGTAACTCAATCACCGCCATGCGGTGATCAGATGGATGCGTGTCCATTACGCCCGCGCTAAGGGCCAGCAGCGGCGGGCGAACCCACAGGAAATCAACGCGGGCGCGTATGCCAGTGCGCCAGAGCGTCGCGGAAAGCTCCAACGGCAGGCCAGCAAACGGGTCCACAAACCCGGCAGCGCGCATTCTGTCGGCCAGCGGCGAAGTTGGCGTGTTGTTGAACGTGCCCCCCACAACCATGCGCCCCAGATTGCCATCTGGATGGTCAGCAGCAATGATGCTCAGCATCTGGTCAAGCTGCTGCTGCTGATCCTGCTCCAGTTCAGCGATGCCATCGGGCGATTCCACAAGCAGCCCCAGCCAGGTGTTGTAGAACGTCACAACACTGACGTCTGGCTGCACCTGGACACGCTGCACGCCGGTTTGCAAGCCGATGCTCGCTAGCAGCCGACCGTCGTCATAGACGATGGGAATCTGTGACAGCACGGCCAGCCCATGCAGGCCCTCGTTGGTAGCGTAAAAGCGCCTGTCCATCTGCAGCCGGCGCGCTAACCACAGCGCCTGGTCCACGCCGAAACTGGTAAGACGGCCTGCTTCAACCTCCTGCAGCAAAATCACTTTTGCGCCGCTGATGTCGAGCGTGGAGGCGATTGCCTCCAGATCGAAGTGAAAGAATTCGTTGAAACCAGCGTGAATGTTGTACGTGCCAATGCGCACAATGTCAACGTCACGCAGCGGTGTCACGACCGGCGGGCGGGCCAGATAAGCGGCGAGTATGCTGATCCCAGCCACAGCAGCGGCTGTCAGCAGAGACTGCCAGGGCGCGCTGCGGCTTTCTGCCCAGGGAACGCGCCGGCGCATTTGTGTCATGGGCAGCGCTGCTAGGAAAGCGGCCAGCAGAACGAGAGCCAGTCCCATGCCGCGGAATCCGCGGAGCAGCGGTGAAACAAATTCATCGAGCGCCGCAATGCCTGTGCGGATGTCATGGGCAAAAGCGTATTCGTAAGTGTAGACGTCGCCCGCCGCAAGCAGCGCCGTCACGAGCGCGGCGACAACCAACCACAAGCCAGTGAGGTTTCGTTCTTTCTCGGCCTGAGGGCGAACAAGCCACCACCACAGCAGCGACACTGCCACCTGCGCCGCAACGAGCGCTGCACCACCAATGAGTCCGCGCACACGCAGACCGAGCACCAGCAGCAGAACTATCACGAGCATCCACAGCCAGCCGCGAACGCTGCCATCGAACGCTGTAATAAACGCGCGGGCCTGGGCGCGAACCCAGGGTATCAGCGGCACCAGCGTAGCTGCCAGCACGAGAGGGACAAAGGCGGTGTAATCAACACCGGCACGCCCTGCTGCGGCGTTTGGCAGCGCCAGCAGGCTGAGCTGTAAGAACAACAGGCCGCCCAACCCAACTGCGCTCCAGAAAGGCAGCAGGCCTCGATCCTGAGGAGCCTGATCCACGCCGGCGCTGCGAAACATATTGTAAACTGCCAGCAAGATCGCTGCGGCCGACAGGATAAGCTGCGGCGTGTAAAAGGCTGCTGACCAGGACGGATCAAGGGTGTTGCCAGCGGCTCTGAACACCTGATCCAGGCCGAAGGCAAGGATGAACATCAGCGGCAGGATGCGGGCGCGCTGTCTTATAATCAGCGCGGTATAAAGCAAAGCGCCGCCTACAGTGAGAGACGCTGCTGCGAGAGGCGCGAGCGGCCCATCAATAATCCATAACCGCCCTAGGGCCGTGACAAGGGCAGCCATTACCAGCAGCCAGCGCGCGCGACCAAAGATTAGCGTCAGCAGCGGCAGCAGTAGGGCAAACATTAGCAGCGCCAGCTCACCCTGGAGCGTTGACGGATCAACCACGCCAGGCAGAGCTGGGTCTATCGTCTGCGGGCCGAGCGCAGAGACCAGCAGCGCGCTGGCAAGATGGCTGTACACCAAGCCAATCAGCAGACGCAGGGCCTGAACAAAAAAAACGCCAATTAGAACGGCTTCAACAGCGGGGAGATACCGCATCCCCAACCGCAGGCGACTCAGCATGAAAACTCCTTTGCAGTCATATCGCAAAGTTTACAACGCGGTTATAATTGCGCAAATCAAGCGACCGTGCGGGAGGTGCAGCGGTGGAGCAGGTGGATGTCATTCTGACAGGCGGCACCGTCGTGACAATGAACGCGCAGATGGACGTGATATTTGACGGAGCCGTAGCGGTGCGCGGGACTGAGATTGTGGCTGTGGCCACAGCAGAGGCCATCAGCGCGGCTTATGAAGCAGCAGAAGTAGTCTCCTGCAGCGGCAAGTATGTGCTGCCCGGTCTGGTGAACGCCCATACCCACGTGCCTATGACGCTGCTGCGCGGCCTGGCAGACGACCTGCGCCTTGATGTCTGGCTGATCGGTTACGTTATGCCCACAGAGCGCGAGTTTGTCAGCCCTGAGTTCTGTCGGTTAGGGACCAAGCTGGCCTGCGCGGAGCAGATTCGCAGCGGCATCACTACTTTTGCCGATATGTATTACTATGAAGCGGACGTTGCCAGAGCAACCGCTGAGGCGGGCATGCGCGGCGTGCTGGGCCAGACAATTCTGAAATTCCCGGCGCCTGATGCTGAGTCGTACGAAGAAAGCCTGGCATACGCACGGGCGTTTATTGAGGAATGGCGCGGCCATCCCCTAATCACGCCTGCCGTAGCGCCTCACGCACCGTATTCCAGCACGCCGGAGATGCTGCGTCGCGTGACTGAACTGGCGCTTGAGTTCGACGTGCCGGTGTTGATCCACATAGCCGAGACGCGCCAGGAGATTGAAGATCACTTGGCGCAGTTCGAGACGACGGTCGTTCCCTGGATTGAAAGTGTCGGCTTGTTAGAGGCCAAAGTGTTGGCAGCGCACTGCGTTCATATCAACGCGGCGGAGATGCACACGCTGCGCTCACACGGGACAACAGTTGCCCACAATCCGACCAGCAACCTGAAACTGGCCAGCGGGATTGCGCCTGTCAAGCAGATGCTTGACACAGGGCTAACTGTTGGCATTGGCACAGATGGGCCGGCCAGCAACAACGACCTCGATATGTTTGAGGAAATACGGCTGGCAGCGCTTCTGGCAAAAACAGCCGCGAATGACCCAACCGCTTTGCCAGCGCAGCAGGCGCTTTTGATGGCGACCCGCTATGGGGCTGAGGCCTGTTTCCTGGGTAATGTGACTGGCAGCCTTGAGCCTGGCAAGCTGGCAGACATTATAATCATGGATGCCGAGGCAGTGCACAACCAGCCGCATTTTCGCCGCAACCCGGACGCCGTTTACGCGGAGATTGTCTACGCTGGCAAGAGCACGGACGTTGCCGATGTAATGTGCAACGGCCAATGGTTAATGCGCAATCGCCGTCTCCTCACGCTCGACGAGAAGGCGCTGCTGGCCGAGGCGCTGGCCTATGCCAGGCAGGTTGATGCGTTCTTGACTGCGCATGAAGCGGATGTGCTGCGCAAACTTCTGGCGATTGGCGGTTTGGAGCGCAGCGAAAGCTTTGAGGTACAGACGAAAGCCGTCTTGCGTGATCCGACAGTGGTTGAGCGGCTGCTTAAACATCCGGATGTGCAGGTGCTGAAGGCGCACCACTACCGCCAGTATGACACGTACTTCCTGTTTGACGATCCCGACCAAGGGCGGGTGCGCTACCGTGAGGACGACTTCATAGATGCAGCCGGAAACGTGCAGTCGGTGCGAACACGGCTCACGCTGACGATGCCGACTAAAGAGAAGGAATATAACGCCTCGGTGCTGTTATCACATTCACGCTTTATTGCGGATGCAGATCGCCCGCTGCGCTTCTATCGAGAATACTTTCAGCCCGCCTCCGAGCGCGAACTGCACAAGGACCGGAAGCGCTGGCACATCCACTACCAGGGTGTGTTGTTCTACGTGAATGTTGACCGTGTGCTTCAGCCGGCGCTGCCGAACACGTTCATAGAATTGAAAAGCCGCACCTGGTCTGCGGTTGACGCTGAGAACAAGGCCCACCGCATCCAGGAGATGCTTGCAATACTCGGCTTGCAGCCGGAGGACGTGCTGCGCGCTGACTATTTGGAAATGCACAGTCACCCGGGTTGAGCGCTGAGTGGAAGAAGACACGCTGCTGGTTGAGTGCGTGCCGAACTTTTCGGAGGGACGGCGCGCCCATGTGGTTGATCAGATCGTTGACGCAATGGCGGCTGTGAGCGGTATCAAAGTGCTTGACCGGCACAGTGATCCCGATCACAACCGATCTGTTATCACGTTTGTCGGACATCCGGAAGCTGTACTGGAGGCTGCGTATCGAGGTATTGCAGCCGCAGCCCAACTGATTGATATGGATCAACACAGCGGCCAGCACCCGCGTATTGGGGCAGCCGATGTTGTTCCCTTCGTGCCAGTGCGCGGCGTGACGCTGGCCGACTGTGCCGCGCTGGCGCAGCGTTTGGGCCAGCGTGTTGGGCACGAGTTGGGCATTCCCGTGTATCTGTACGAAGCTGCGGCGCTTCGCCCTGAACGGCGCGCCCTGCCGGATGTGCGTCGTGGTGAGTATGAGGGCCTGAAGGCTGCTATTACTACTGATCCCAGCCGGCTGCCCGATTATGGCCCGGCCCGAATTGGGCCAGCCGGCGCTGTGGCAGTAGGTGCAAGGCCGCTGCTGGTGGCTTTCAACGTTTACCTTTCTACTGCAGATGTTGAGGTCGCCCGTCAGATTGCGCGCGCTGTGCGCGAGTCCTCCGGTGGACTGCCGCATGTGCGCGCATTAGGGATGCTGGTTGGTGGGCAGGCACAGGTGTCCATGAACCTGACAGATGTCTCAGAGACGCCGCTTCACCGTGTGTTCGAGGCGGTTCGAGGCGAGGCTCATCGCTGCGGCGTGGAAGTGGCCAGCAGTGAGATCGTCGGCATGGTGGCTCAGCAGGTTCTGCTGAATGCCGCACGGTGGTATCTTCAGCTCGATACGTTCAGCCTTGAGCAGATCATCGAGAATCGGCTTGGTTCTCTCTGCTGCCCTGAATAACCATCAAGTGCACCTTCGCAGCCGCTGCAGCGGAAAAAGATCACACAGGCTGTGGTGTCATTCGGCACTACTGCCTCATGCGTGCTGTTCTAGGCCTTATAATGTATAAAGTGCGGTTTTCTGAAACATTAGCTGTTTGCTGATTGTCAAGAGGGTTCACGCTTATGATTTACGCGGTGCTCGTCGTGATCGCCACTGTGTGTGCGATTCAGGCACTGCGGATGCCGCGCCTGCTGCCAGCCGCGCTGTGGTTGGCTGGCACTAGCGCCGCTGTATCGGTGGCGCTTTATCTCATGGGAGCGGTTGAAGCAGCCGTAATCGAGTTGAGTGTTGGCGCTGGACTGGTCACGGTGCTGCTCGTGTTTGCGATCACAATGGCGGGTGACGAGCCAGTAGGTCCGACGACAGTTGTGCCACGCCGCCTAGCGCTGCTGCTAATTGGGGGAGGGGCGCTGCTGCTGTTGTGGCTGGTGGTGCCGCTGACGGTGACTGCGTCGAGCGGGACTGACGGCAGCACGTTTTCTGCTGTGTTCTGGCATGCGCGCAGCGCCGATGTTCTTGCCCAAGTGCTTCTGATATTCACAGGGGTGCTGTGTCTAATCGGCCTAATGATTGACACGAGAAATACGGGCGGTACTGCACGTGAGTACGATGAGGGTCATGTCCCAGTTGAACAGGCTGCCGATGCGCTGCCAGAGGAGGAGCCAGCGTGAGCAGTGGCCCACTGGAAATCATCGCCTTTGGCGCGCTCCTGCTGGTCGGCGTAGGCATGTACGGCCTGTTGGTGGTGCGCAACCTGATCAAGGTCATAGTCGCGCTGCAAATACTGGTGAAGGGAACACTGCTGGCGTTGGTGGCTGCGGGCAGTCTGAGCGGACAGATTAATTTAGGTCAAAGCCTGGCGGTAACTGTGATCGTGGTTGATACGATCGCTGCAGTTGTTGGGTTGGGATTGGCTGTCCGGGTGCGCCAACGGTTGGGGACGCTGGACCTTAAAGAGATTTCAACGCTGCGCGGCTGACTGCGGAGTGTTTTTCAGCGGAGAAAGATGATCGGTGTTGTTTGAACTGGCTCCATTTCTCGTGCTGCTGCCTTTAGGCGGTCTTGCGATCAACCTGATTTTCGCGAGGCGGCTGCGTGAGCCAACGGCGGGTGTCGTGGCCAGCGCAGCGGCTGGACTGACGTTCGGAGTGGCCGTCCTGCTGTTCATCGCTTTGCTCTCCAGCCCAGCGGGCGAAACGGTCGTGCTGGCGGATTGGATTGCGGTTGGGACGCTGCGCGTGCCCTGGGCTTTCCAGCTGGACACCTTGTCGGTGACGATGGCGTTGGTTGTCTCCGGCGTTGGCATGCTCATCCACGTTTATGCTATCGGTTACATGCGTGGCGATCCACGATACACGCGCTTTTTCGTGTACATGAACCTGTTTCTGGCTGCCATGCTGCTTCTGGTGATGGCCGACAGCTTCCTGATGCTGTTCGTGGGCTGGGAGGGCGTGGGGCTGTGCTCCTTCCTGCTGATTGGCTTCTGGTTCGACAAGCCTGGTGGCGCGGGCTGGCGCAACAGCAGCGCAGCGCGCAAGGCTTTTATTGTCAATCGCATCGGCGACTTTGGCATGGTGCTGGCAATCGCGCTGCTGTTCTGGACCGCTGGCAGCCTGCGTTTCGCCGACGTATTTGCTGAAACGGAAGCAGTCTTTGTCCCTGGCGGAGCAGTAGTGACCCTCATCGCGCTGCTGCTGCTGCTGGGGGTAGTAGGCAAGAGCGCGCAGGTGCCCCTGTTCGTATGGCTGCCCGATGCTATGGCTGGCCCTACGCCAGTCTCTGCGCTGATCCACGCGGCCACAATGGTTACTGCTGGTGTGTATCTGATCATTCGCACGCACCCGATCTTCAACCTAGCGCCTGCTGCTCAGGAGATTGCAGCTGCTGCGGGGGTTATCACGGCGCTGCTGGCGGGAAGCGCGGCCGCGGCCCAGTTCGACATCAAGCGGGTGCTCGCGTACTCGACAATCAGTCAGCTTGGTTTCATGGTTGCGGCTGCCGGATTAGGCGCGTATGCCGGCGCGCTGTTCCATCTGGTAACACATGCCTTTTTCAAGGCGCTGCTTTTTCTGGCAGCGGGGTCAGTTATACACGCGCTGGCTCATGCCCACCAACACCGCCCTGGAAATGCTGACCCATTCGACGCGCAGGATATGCGCAACATGGGCGGGCTGCGCCGTCGAATGCCGGTGACCTTCTGGACATTCTTAGTTGGCGCGCTGGCGCTAGCCGGGTTGCCGCCGCTGGCCGGTTTCTTCTCGAAAGACGAGATTCTGGCAGCGGCATCCCACCACAGTTCATTGATGCTCGCAGGTTTGCTGGTGGCCGCCCTGCTGACCGCCTTTTATATGGGTCGGCAGGTGCTGCTCGTTTTCTTCGCTGCGCCACGCAGCGAAGCGGCAGAACACGCCGGCGAAAATCCGCCGGTGATGGTATGGCCGCTGGCGGCACTGGCGCTGTTGGCGGCCACAGCCGGTGCACTGAACCTGCCTGGTTCACACCTGTTGAGCGATTGGCTGGCCTACACGTTGGACGAGACAGAACACGCTGAATTTTTGATCCCAGTGGCGTTGGCTTCAACGGCGCTGGCGCTGGTCGGTCTGGCAGCGGCCTATGTTTTGTACGGTGGCATGACGCGAGGCACAGCAGACCCGCTTGCTCGGCGTGTGGGACGGCTGTATACGGTATTAGCAGATGCTTGGGGCATTGACGCATTTTACCAGCGCTACATCGTGAATGTGTTTGACAGCCTCGGCAGCAGGCTGGCGCGAGCAGACCGCAGCGTTAGCGGCGGCGTTGAAGGCGGATTGGCTCACACATTACAGCGTCTTGGGCGCGCCGCTGCGCGCACGCAAACCGGCCAGCTTAACTGGAATGCGGCTGGTATCGCCCTTGGCTTCATCTTGGTCCTGCTTATTGTTCTGGCTGGAAGGGGGGCATGATGGGCGACCTGCTGTTTGCGCTAGTCGCGCTGCCGCTCGTGGCGACACCCCTCATTTACCTAATTGGGCGGACTGTGCCTGGTTGGCCCGCGGCGCCGCGGGCAGTGGCACTGGTCACACTGGCTGTTATGTGGGTCATATTCGTTGCGCTGACGTTTGCGGCGCCGATGGAAATAGCTCTCGGGAATGTTGTGCTGCACCTCGATCCTTTAGGACAGCTGTTTGTGGCGCTCGCCTTGGCCGCCGGGACGGCGGCGGTGATCTACTCAGGGCCTTATGTTGTACATGAGGCCGGTCTCAACAAATATTATGCGCTGCTTGTGGCGCTGATCGGCGCGCTGATCGGCGTTGCGTGTTCCAGGGATCTTTTCAACCTCTGGGTGTGGTTTGAAGCAGTTGTCGTTTCGTCGTACTTGTTGGTGATGTTCTACCTGGACGATGGCCTTACGCTGGAAGCAGGCGTTAAGTATCTGGTGCAGAGCGCCGCTGGCACCGGATTTGCGCTGCTTGGCATCGCGCTGGTGCTGGCGCAAACCGGCACACTTGACCTAGCTGGGATCAGCGAGTCCGCTCTTGATCCAGCGGCAACCTTGGCTGCTGGCGCGTTGTTCGTTGTGGCGTTTGGCATCAAAGTGGGCTTAGTCCCGCTGCACACCTGGCTGCCAGATGCCTACACGCGGTCGCCAGGCCCGATTAGCGCGCTGCTGGCTGCTGTTGTGGGCAAAGCCGGGTTAATTGCGCTGCTGCGGGCGCTGGCAGGGCTTCATGGCGAGGCCTTGTCCTGGGGGTTGGTGCTGATGACTCTAGGAGTGTTGAGCATTCTTGTGGGCAACTTGCTGGCGCTGCGCCAGAAAGAGGTGAAGCGATTGCTGGCGTATTCAAGTGTGAGCCAGATTGGCTTCATCCTGTTAGGGCTAGGGATCGGCATGTATGCAGGGCGGGCCGCAGGGCTGCAGGCAGGGCTGCTGCACTTGATCAATCACGGGATTATGAAGGGACTAGCTTTTCTGGCGGCAGGGGCGCTTGTGTACAATCTGTTTTCGCGGCAGGGCGATCGTGTGCCGCTGCGCATAGACGACTTGGCAGGAACGGGCCGCCGTTTTCCATTGGTAGCTGCGGCCCTGACGATTGCGCTCCTGAGCCTGGCGGGTATGCCGCCGCTGGCCGGGTTCATGTCAAAGTGGCAGATTCTCGCGGCAGGGCTGGATGTCCATTCTGGCCTTGTGGATGCTCTAGTGGTCTTTGCCGCGCTGAACAGTGTGCTGTCCCTGGCGTACTATCTCCCGGTCATCAACGCTATGTACAAGCCAGCGGCCGTAGAGTTCACGGGTGCGACTGTCTCTCTGCCGTTAGCTTTGCGGGCACCGATGGCTTTTCTGGCAGTATTTGTGGTGGTGGTCGGCGTGTGGCCGGCGGTTTTGACGGCTTTAACAGAGCCAGCCAGTGCGCAGTTAGCGGCGTTGTTTGGTGGTTAAAGGAGTCTTCAAATGGGCGCTGAAATTCTGTTTGTGCCACCAGCAGCGTTTGGCATTTACCTGGGGTTGGTGGCGCTGCTGTCATGGATTGGCAGACAGCTGTCTCGCACGCCGGGTGGCACAGCGACAGCCCTAGAGACTTATGCCAGCGGGGAGGCAGCACCAGAAGGTCAGGCGGCCCCGGGCTACCGGCCTTTCTTCGCAATTGCCCTGTTTTTCGCTGTGCTGCACCTGGGAGTGCTGGTGCTCGGCAGCAGCGACCTTTCGGCGTCTGCTGGGGTCTACTTATTGGGGTTAGCCGCTGCGTTGGTGGCCCTTGTGTTGGGTTGAGAAGGAGTGGTGACTGTGTCGGTGCACATTGACAGGCTGTGGCAGGATGCGTTAGAGCAGGTTAAGACCTGGGCGCGCACCAACTCGCCTTGGGTTATTCATTTCAACAGCGGTTCGTGCAACGGCTGCGACATCGAGATTCTGGCTACGCTGACTCCGCGCTACGATGCTGAGCGTTTTGGTATCAAGCTGCAGGGCAGCCCACGCCACGCCGATGTGCTGATTTGCACTGGACCAGTTACTCGGCAGGCGCGTGATCGCCTGCTGCGCGTGTACGAGCAAATGCCTTACCCCAAGTTTGTCATCGCGGTGGGGTCGTGCGCGCTGTCTGGCGGGGCGTTTCAAGGGTGCTACAACGTTGTTGGTCGGGTTGACGCAGTTATTCCAGTAGATGTTTATGTGCCAGGCTGTCCGCCCAAGCCGGAAGCTATCATTGACGGCATAGTGAAGCTGCTGGATAAACTGAACGGCGCTGCGCCAGAGGAAGCACAACTGTGAACTCCGATCTAGAGTGGGCACTGGAAATTGTGGGCGAGTGGGCGCTGGAACACAATGCGCCTGCGGCGGATCGTCTCGATGTTCGGATTAAACCTGAACACACAGCCGCGGCGGCGCGCGCGCTGATAGATGCGCGCTGGGGCTATTTGACGGCCATCACAGGGTTGGATGGGTCAGCGGAGGACGGGCAGTTGGAAGTGCTTTACCACTACTGCCGAGGGGCGAGTATCCTCACACTGCGCGCGTCTCTGCCGCGCGACCACGCGGCGGTGCCCAGCGTGTGCGGCGCTGTTCCGATGGCGACGGTGTACGAGCGCGAGCTGGCCGAAATGTTTGGTGTAATGGTTGTTGGCACGCCGGACTCAAGCCGGTTGTTCCTGCCCGATGACTGGCCAGATGGTGTCTATCCACTGCGTAAGGATGCTGCTTTGGAACGCGCTGCGCCAGCGCCCGAGGAGGACCAATGAGCGACAACGAGCACGGCGGTTCGAAGTTCACTGTTCCGATTGGCCCTCAGCACCCGGCGCTGAAGGAACCAGGCCACTTTGAGTTTGGCGTAGATGGCGAAGTGGTGACCAGCGCGACAGTGCGCCTGGGCTATGCGCATCGGGGCATCGAGAAAGCAGTAGAGACGCGCAACTGGACCCAGAATATGTATCTGCTGGAGCGCATCTGTGGCATTTGTTCACACATCCACGCAATGGCGTACTGCTTGGGTGTAGAGGCGCTGGCTGAAGTGGAGGTTCCGCCGCGGGCACAGGCGATACGCGTTCTGGTAGCGGAGCTGGAGCGCATTCACAGCCATCTGCTGTGGCTGGGCGTTGCGGCTCACGAAGCTGGCTTTGATACACTCTTTATGTACAGCTGGCGGGACCGCGAAACAGTCATGGATATGCTCGAAGGGTTAACTGGCAACCGCGTCAACTACTCCGCTAATCTGTTGGGCGGTGTCAAATTTGACCTGACTGCTGAATTAGCAGCCGAAATCAAGCGCGGGCTGGCATTTCTTGAGGAACGAACCCAACACTACCTTGACGTGGTTACGAGCGATGAGCTGTTTCTCAGGCGGACTCGCGGTGTCGGCACGATGACTAATGAGCAGGCTGAACTCTTGGGTGTGGTTGGGCCTACAGCGCGGGCCTCAGGCGTTAACCGCGACATTCGCGTCATCGCGCCCTATTCCGCTTACAAGGTGTTTCCTGTGACGCCTGTGGTCGAATACGCGGGCGATCTAGAAGCGCGCTTTGTCGTGCGTCTGAAGGAGCTGTTCGAGTCATATCGCCTGTGTCGCGCTGTTGTGGACAACCTGCCGCCTGGTGACATCACAACGCGCTTCCCGCGTCGCATAAAGGCTGGCGAGGTAGTTAGCCGGGTAGAAGCGCCGCGTGGTGAGCTGTTCTATTTCATTCGCAGCAGCGGCGGCGAGAACCCGGACCGCGTAAAAGTGCGCACCCCAACCCTGGCGAATATGGCATCGGTTATCAGCCTGGCTGTGGGTCACCAACTGGCGGATATCCCAATGCTGCTGGCAGGAATTGACCCGTGTTTTTCTTGTAACGATCGCGCAGTAACGATCAGTGGAGACGACGACTGGACTTGGGAGCGGCTGCGTCAGCTTGGCATCGCGCGCTACGGGAGGCCGGCCTGGTAATGGAAGCTGCAGACATTCTCCGCAACCTATTTGTCATAGCCGTGTTTCCGGCGGGGTTGTTTGTGCTGGTAAACGGTCTGCTGTACCAATGGGCGGATCGCAAGGTGATCGCGCGGCTGCAGAATCGTGTCGGCCCACGCTGGTTCCAGCCGTTCGCCGATTCGCTCAAACTGCTGGCAAAGGAGGAAGTGGTTCCGGAAGGCACTGATCCACGGTTGTTCATGGGGCTGCCGATTGTAGCATTGGCCGGGGCGCTGACAGCAGCTCTGTATCTGCCCATTGCTGGACTGGCGCCCGCCTACAGCTTCCCTGGCGATCTGATCGTGACAGTGTACATGCTCAGTTTGTTAACACTGTGCACCGGTTTGGCTGGGGCTGGTACGCGCAGCCGGTTCGCTCTGGTGGGCGCGACGCGCACGCTGACGCAGTTATTCTCGTATGAAGCGCCGTTTCTGCTGGCAATGCTTGGACCAGCGGTAGCTGCTGGCACGTGGCAGATTGCCGAAGTCATGGATTACGCCGGCAGCAACCTGCTGATCTTGGTGCAGCCAGTTGGTTTTGTAATCGCTCTGATTGGGTTGATGGGCAAGCTGGAAATGCCGCCGTTTGATGCGCCGGAAGCAGAAACCGAAATCGTCGCTGGGGCGCTCACAGAGTACAGCGGGCGCGGCCTGGCTTTGTTCCAGCTTGGACGCAGCGTTGAGCTGGTGTGCGGCCTGACGTTGGTCGCGGCATTCTATTTGGGCGGCATTCACAACCCGCTCGACTACGCGATTAAGACAGTGGGTCTGCTGTTGGGGCTGGCGTTCCTGCAGTCGCTGCTGGCGCGGCTGCGAATTGACCAGACGGTTGGGCTTTGGTGGCGCTATGGTTCTCTGCTGGTACTGGCGCAGTGGGCCGTGATGATGGTGACAAGGAGTTAGAGACTAATGCGCATGGGTTCAATGCTTCGAGACACACTGCAATCAATCCTGAAGAAACCGGCCACCGACGGCTATCCGGCTACTCGTCCGACTGCGCCGGAACGCCTGCGCGGTCGGCTCTATTGGGATCCGTCGCGCTGCTCGGGTTGTCGGCTGTGCATAAAAGACTGCCCGGCCAACGCCATTGAGTTGATTGACATTGACCGCAAGAACAAGCGCTTTGTGATGCGCTACCACATTGACCGATGCACCTACTGCGCTCAGTGCGTAGTAAACTGCCGTTTCGACTGTCTGAGCATGTCAGCAGAGGAATGGGAGCTGGCGGCGGTCAGCTGTGAACCGTTCGAAGTCTATTATGGGGACGAAGCAGATATTGAACGTCTGCTGGCAGGATGCCCTGAAGGCGAACCTGAGAAGGTCGAAGAAAACTGAAGTAAGCACACGCTCAGCCATCGTCGGTGTGGGGCATGATCTGCGCGGCGACGACGCCGCCGGGCTTCACGCTGCGCGCGCGCTGAGGGCGCTGCTGCTGCCTTTTGAAAACTGGCTGGTTCTAGAAGGCGGCCCAGTGCCCGAAAACATTACGGGGGCGCTGCGCCGCTTTCGCCCGGAACTTGTCTTGATGATTGATGCCGCGCAGTTTGGCGCATCTCCTGGCACGGTGCGCTGGCTGGATTGGCGCGCTGCGGCAAAGAGCGCCACCTCTACACATACTGGGTCGCTCAATTTGGTCGCCCATTACGTCAGCGCAGAGCTGAGCTGTGATGTAATGCTGCTCGGCATACAGATGGGCGATAATACGTTGGGCGCGCCGCTAACGCTAGAAGTTGCCGGTGCAGTTGACAGAGTGGCGCGCGACATCTTTTTGCTGGCAAGCGGCCAGCTTTAGCTTCTGCGCCCGCTGTTCTCACGTTGGATTCTCAAGCCTGAAGCCGTGACCGCGGACAGTGACAATGTATTGGTGGTCTGGGTCGAGTTCAGCCAGTCGGTCGCGCAGCCGGCGTACCAAAGCGTCAATCGCCTGTTCGCTTACACCCTCGCCAACAGCTTCTGGCCACACTGTTTCTACCACGCTGTCGCGGGTGCAAACGCGGCCCAGGTGGTTGTACAGCAGTTCGAGAAGCCGGTACTGCGGCAGACTGAGCGGGGGGTCCAGCTCTACGTTGTTGATGAACACGCGGCGGCTCTCGCGATCCAGACGCAGACGGCCGGTGAGCAGCTCAGGCGGCGCGTAGGGGAGGGGTGTGGTGGCACCGGAACCGATAAAGATCAGGCGCACGGCCAGCGCAAGCTGGATTTCGTCACCGTCCGTCAGCTCACGCGAGCCTTTGAGCTGCTGGCCGTTGATCCACGTGCCGTTCTTGCTTTCCAGGTCTTCGATGAAGTACCGGTTCCCCTGGCGGAAAATGCGAACGTGCTGGCGCGAGACCTGGCGCACATTCAGGTGAATGTCACACTCTTCACCGCGGCCCAGTATGACGCTGTCTTTGTCAACGCTTAGATGCTGGTCCGGTGCATCGTCTGCGCCTTTCACGATCAGTACAGGGCGTTCTTGTGGTCTCTCAGCCATTGCGGTACCGTTCTCCGGTCGGGTTTCAAACACACACAATGCAGCAGCGGTTCGGAATACAACCTGCTTTCCATGTTAATCATACGTGTTACCATAATAGAAGCCAAGAAAGCGCGCTAATCATACCGCGGCAGCCCGCTGACCGCACGTAGTGTAATGCGCTACTTGGCTTTTTTGTTGCCATCACATCGCGCAACCCCAACACTACTGCGCCACAGCTTGCAGTTCAATTCTTACAGGTTCGGATTGCACAAAGCCGCCGCGAACTGTTAGCAATCCCTGATCGGGGAAGATCGGTGTGGCGACAGCCCCGGGCGCTGTAATGACCTGCCCCGCAGAGGTGATGCGATAGAAAGCCAGCACCTGCGTGCCGCCGCTGAGCAGCGTCGGGTTTGCCTGCACCTGGCTGGGCGGAAACTCTAGACGGTGGACACAGCGCTGCCGGGGGCCTAACAGGCGAATGCTCCCATCCGGAAAGGTGGTGTAGTCCTGGCGTGTGTTACCCGTGGTGAGCGAATTCGGCGGGTTAAAGACGATACCCAGACCGCTGGTGTTGTTGTCGCCCACGATTACTTGATCCGGGCTGTAAATAATCGGCACTGTGCCCAGTGAGTTGTTCTGCACGATAATGCTGATGACAAGCGGGCTGTCTGGGCGAATCGGGCTGGCCCGGACGCGCAGCACAAGCGGATTGTTCGCTGCGCGGCCGAGCAGTGACTGGTGGTTAGCGATGTCGCGCGCGCGATGCAGCCAGTCACACGGGATGCCCTCGTCGGCGTTGGGAACGAACGCCGAGATCAGCCGGGGCAGTGTGTCTGGGCCGGCGAATATCGCCAGTAGAACCAGCAGGAAAATGCCTACAATCGTGTTTGGATTATCTCCGCGCCCGGCCATAAGCCTTTTCTTACTCCGCTGCAGCGCGCAGCCATTCAGTTGTGGACCGGATCAGCGCGCCGATGTCCAAGCTTTCAATATCGTGCCAGATGATGCCAGCGTCGTGCTGCCGGAACCAGGTGTACTGGCGTCGAATAAACGCACGAGTGGCGCGCTTGATCTCGGTCAATGCGGCTTCCAACGGGACTCCGGCGGTCAGGTGCTGGGCAAGCTGCGCGTACCCAAGCGCGCTCATCGCTGGCAGAGTGTGATTATAGCCCATTTCCAGCAGCCCTCTCACCTCATCGAGAAAACCCTGAGACATCATGCTCGCTAACCGCTGATCGGCCCGCAGATACAGGCGTTCGCGGTTCATGGTTAGGCCGTACTGGCGCAGCCGATAGGGTGGGGGGTTCCTGACCTGCTGTTGGCTAAAAGGCATCCCAGACTCAATACACACTTCCAGCGCGCGCACCACACGGCGTACATTGCGATAGTCAATACTGTCTGCGGCCTCAGGATCACGCTGCCGCAGCATATCGTGCAGCGCAGCAGCGCCATATTGAGCGGTGAATGCCTCTAACTGAGAGCGCAATGCCGGGTTGGGCACAACCGGCGGCGCTGACCAGCCCTCAATTAGACCGGTAATGTACTGCCCTGTTCCGCCAACCAGCAGCGGAACACGTCCGCGGCGGAAAATGTTGTCTATGGCGGCGCGAGCCAGTACCTGATACTCTACCAGGCTTATTGTTTCATCGGGATTTCTGATGTCAATCAGATGGTGTGTGACCTGCGTCTGTTGAGCCGGCGTCGGTTTGGCTGTGCCAATGTTCATATAGCGATAGACCTGGCGGCTGTCAGCGTTGACGATCTCGCCGTTCAGCGCCTGTGCCAGTTCCAGCGCCAGACTTGTTTTGCCTACAGCCGTGGGGCCTAGAACGACAACCAGAGGTGTCTCACCAGTCAAGGCCGTTTTCCAAATGCTCAACAATCGGCGAGCTGCTGCGGCGAACGGCGACGGCGATGATGTCAACCCGCCAGTCCTCGCTTTCAAGTCTTGTCTCTGCGAGGTAGGTGTGGATGGCCGCTAACAGGCGCTGGCGCTTGCGCGGTGTTATGCTTTCAAATGCGGTATCAACCGACGCAGCGCGGCGTGTGCGCACTTCGACAAACACGATGCTGCTGCCGTGCCGGGCTACCAGATCAATTTCGCCGCCTTTACAGCGCCAGTTTGAAGCGAGCAGGGTATAGCCGCGCTTTATCAGATACTGCGCTGCAATCTGCTCACCCAGATGTCCGAGGCCGGTTCGATACGACACCATATGCGCTAACCTTCGTCCAGTTTTACGTTAATGATACATTAATGCTAACTTGTGCGCGAGGGCGCTGCCTTTGAAAACGCGCCGGTATCGGCTAATATTTCTGGCATTACAGCGGAGCACATCTCTGCGTATTTGTTTTGTCACCATATCAGGAGCACATAATGGAAATAACCATCGAGCTGGTGGTGGTCATCAGCGTGATCGCCAGCCTGATTGGGCTGGCATTCGCCTGGTATCAGCGAAGCTGGGTTCTAGCCCAAAACAGCGGCAGCGAGAAGATGCAGCAGATTTCACGGGCAATCCAGCGCGGCGCGCAGGCTTTTCTGCGACGTGAGTACCGAGCTGTCGCTGTGCTGGTTGTAGTCGTTGTCATCGTGTTGGTGGCTTTGAGCTTTGTGCCAAACTCTGGCATGAGCATCTGGACGGCTGTCGCGTTTGTGGCAGGCGCGCTTGCTTCTGGCACAGCAGGCTATGCGGGCATGTACATTGCAGTGCGCGCCAACGTTCGCACGACGCAGGCCGCCTCTGAGAGCCTCAACAAGGGGCTGCGCGTCGCCTTTGCCAGCGGCACGGTGATGGGCACTGTGGTTGTATCGTTGGCGCTGCTGGGCGTCAGCGTGTTGTTTCTCCTGTTTGTCAACGCGATGGAGAGCCAGGTTGCGGCTGTCAGCGCTCTGGCAGGATTCGGTTTTGGAGGCACGTCCATTGCGATCTTCGCGCGCGTCGGCGGTGGCATCTACACAAAGGCTGCTGACGTGGGCGCGGACTTGGTGGGCAAGACCGAGGCTGGCATCCCAGAGGACGACCCGCGCAACCCAGCAACTATTGCTGACAATGTGGGCGATAACGTTGGAGACGTGGCCGGCATGGGATCAGATCTGTTCGAGAGCTATGCCAGCTCTATTATTGCGGCAATTGCTCTAGCAACGCTGGGCGCTGGCCTGGCGCCCGAAAAGACCCTCGCCGGGCAGATTTACCCACTGCTGATCTCGGCCTCTGGCCTGGTGCTTGCCATCCTCGCAACATTTTTGGTTTCGACTAAAGAGGGCGCTACGCAGGAAATGCTGCTGGGCAGCCTCAGGCGGGGCGTTTACAGCGCCAGCGTGCTAGTGGGAATTGCGATTATTGTGCTGGGTCTGCTTCTGGATTTGGGCACCGGTGTGATTGTCGCGGCGCTTGCCGGTCTGGTAGGCGGCGTGCTGATTGGTTTTTTCACCGAGTACTTTACGGCCGACACTTATCGCCCCACCAAGGCGCTGGCTGACAGCGCCCAGGGCGGCGCAGGCATTGTAGTCATTCGCGGCCTTGCACTGGGTATGTTCAGCACACTCGCGCCGGTGGTGATTGTGGCCGTCGTAACGCTCATTGCAACAGCGTCTACTGGTTTGTATGGTGTGGCGATCGCGGCTGTGGGGATGCTGGCAACCCTGGGGATTACGCTGGCTACCGACGCTTACGGGCCGGTTGCTGACAACGCCGGCGGCATCGCCGAGATGTCGGAACTGCCGCGGGAAGTGCGCCAGCGGACCGATGCCCTCGACAGCCTGGGCAACACGACCGCGGCCACCGGCAAAGGATTTGCCATCGGCAGTGCAGCCATGACAGCGCTGGCGCTGAACGCGGCGTTCATAACTGCACTGCAAGGCGCGTCTCCCGAGAGCTTGGTCTTCACGGTTGATGTGCTTGACCCACGCCTGATTACCGGGCTGTTTATTGGCGCGCTGCTGCCCTTCCTGTTCAGCGCCCTGACGATGCTCGCTGTGGGCAGCGCAGCCCAGGAAATTGTGCAAGAGGTGCGCCGCCAGTTTCGCGAGATTCCGGGGATTATGGAAGGCAAGAACGAGCCAGATTACGAGCGCTGCGTGGGCATCAGCACGGACAGCGCGATACGGCAGATGGTCCTTCCGGGAGTTATTGCGGTGGCGGTTCCGGTAGCAATTACCATTCTCGATCTAATTGGCCTAGAGAACCCAGTAGTTGCGGTGTTTGTGAGCCGTGAAACACTCATCGGGATGCTTGTCGGATCGTTGGTGTCAGCTTTTATGCTGGCCGTCATGATGGCGAACTCTGGCGGCGCGTGGGATAACGCAAAGAAGTATATTGAGGCTGGGAACCACGGCGGCAAGGGGTCGGACGCTCACAAGGCCGCGGTTGTGGGGGACACAGTGGGTGACCCATTCAAAGACACGGCCGGGCCATCGTTGAACATTCTGCTCAAGCTGCTGGCGATCGTCTCGCTGGTGCTTGCGCCGCTGCTGGCGGCCACGCCTATCGTGTAGCCAAAGCTGCAATGAAAATGAAAACGGCGGAGCAGACTACACCGGTCTCTCCGCCGTTTCGTTACGGAAGGGGCGTTTTCTCCAGGCTATGATCGCTCAAGCACTTTGCGGAACTTGTAACCGTAGATGATCATCCCTTTGCTGCCTTCTGTTGAAAGCTTGCGCGTGACCATCTCTACACGGTCGCCGATCGCCACAGGCCCGTCGAGATCTGTTAGCTGCGCTGTGATCAGCGGCCCTTCGTCCAGCTTGATGAGCGCGAGCGTGTAGGGGGCCTGCTCCTCAAAACCCTCCGGCGGTTCCTGCAAAGTGGTAAAGCTGTAGATCTCGCCCGTGCCAGCGAAGACGAAGCGCTCACCTGTTGACCGGGTTCTCTCGATTGGCAGCGTCATATCTGGTCAAGCTGCTTAGGCAACTGAGGAAAGCATGTGCGTGCCGTTCTCGCGGGCGACGCTGGCTTCATCGGTTCGCTCAGCCTTGAGCTGGACGACAATTGGCTGTCGAGCCTGAATACTAACGCGGCCATCACTGGTACGGTAGCCTTCCAAGCGATAACGCTGTGGGTTCAAGCGCCAGTGCCGTGAAATCTGCATCTAAACATCTCCTACATACTGCGTTTCGGCTGCACCCGAACTAATTGTGCTATCTGGAACTAACTGGCCTCATTGTACGGGTGATTGGCTATCAAAACCTATCAGAAGCGGTGTGATAACTGTCAAAGCCTCTCAGAAGAGCAGCTTTCTCACGGCTGACTGATGTGAAGCTTATGAACGACTAACCCCGCAGCACATGGGTGATGGCGGTGCTGCCGAGGCCGCCCAGGTTCTGAACAAGCGCCACTTTTGCACCCGCAACCTGGTTATCGCCGGCTGCACCGCGCAGCTGTAAACAAGCTTCGCCAGCCTGATAGACACCAGCAGCGCCTGCTGGGTTACCGCGGCTCTTGAGGCCGCCGAATGTGCTGATAGGCAGGCGTCCATTGAGCAGAATATCCCCGTCGCGTGCCAGCTTCCAACCCTCACCGCGCTCGGCGAAACCGCTAGCCTCAAGCGACAGCGCACTGATGACTGTGAATGCGTCGTGAAGTTCGAACAGGTCAACTTCTGTCGGGGTAATGCCCGCCTGGGCATAGGCACGCTGGGCTGAATAAGCGGCCGCCTTCAGGTAAAGCAGATCAGCGCGATCATGCAGGGCCAGCGTGTCGGTAGCCACAGCGCTGCCGGCGATGTAAACCGGAACGGGCACCAGATCAGCGGCGCGATCACCTGCAGTCAGGACCAGAGCGGCGGCGCCGTCGGCATCGGGCGCGCTGTCGAATAGGTTAATCGGATCAGCAACCATTGGCGCTTGGGCATAGCGGCCAGGTTTGATTGGGCTGCGAAACATCGCATGCTGGCTGCGCGCGCCGTTGGCGTGGGCATTGATGGCGAAACCCTCGAAGGCATCCAAACCGAGGTTGTACTCGTACATATATCGGCGCATGAGCATAGCCGCTAATGCTGTGAGGGTGGCCCCGTGAGCCGCCTCATAATCTGCATCCAGGCTTACACCACGCGCGGCAATGCGGGTGGCAGCAATGCTGTCTGTCATTTTCTCTGCGCCAACCACAAGCGCGATGTCAACCGCGCCGGATGCGACAGCAAGATAACCCGCGCGCAGCGCGGCCGCGCCAGATGCCTCTGCTGCTTCGACGCTGAGCGCTTCAATGCCGTCCAACCCCAAGTTATCCGCCACCAGCGCGGCAAGCTGTGTCTGGCTGCTCATAGTGCTGCCGTAAGCATTGCCCAGGTAAAGCGCCTCCGGCCGCAGGTTGCCAGCATCCTGGAGCGCTTTGGCGGCAGCATCGGCGGCCATCTGCCGCAGGCTGGTGTCCCAGTGTTCTCCGACTGGCGTAAGGCCAACGCCGATGATAGCTACATCGCGCATGGTGTGCTCAGTCCTTCAGCTTGCCGCGATAGCGGCAGTAGGTGGCGTAATCAATTACAGTGCGGCGGTTGATGTAATCGCGCGTAGTGGGAGCGCGGTGCTGCACCTCAAGGATACGCTCGGTAACCAGCAGATCAAACGCATCTGAGCCAGCTCCGCTGCCGTAGCTCACCATTAACACGCGATCGCCCGGGCGGGCGACGTCAAGAATAGCCGTCAGGCCAAGCATGGATGAGCCGGAATAGGTGTTACCGACCTCGCCTGAGAGCAGACCAGTCTTGTACTGTTCAGGCGTGAAGCCCAGCATTTCGGCTGCGCGCGACGGGAACTTGACGTTAGGCTGGTGGAAGACCGCGTGGGTATAGTCGGCGGCTGTTGTTCCCATCTGCTCCATCAACGCCTGCGCTGCGGAGAGCGTGTGTGAGAAATAAGCGGGTTCACCCGTGAAACGGTCACCGTGGCTGGGGTAAGCCTGTTCGGGCCGCCGCCAGAAGTCGGGCGTATCGGTCACGTAGCTGTAACTGCCCTGATAGACTGCACAGGCTTCCTCAGCTGGTCCCAGCAGAAAAGCCGCGCCACCGGATGCGGCTGTGTACTCCAGTGCATCGCCCGGACGTCCCTGGGCAGTGTCCATGCCGATACTGAGAGCATAGGCGGCCATGCCGCTGCCGATAATCCCGATAGCTGCCTGCACCGCTTCAGTGCCCGCTTTGCAGGCAAATTCCCAGTCAGCAGCCTGAATGCTGGGCGTTGTGCCGATGCTCTCAGCAACGATAGTGCTGGTGGGTTTTACCGCGTAGGGATGGCTTTCGCTGCCCACCCACACAGCGCGAATCAGCTTAGGGTCAATGTTAGCGCGCGCCACAGCGTTACGGGCAGCCTCGATGGACATGGTGGCCACGTCTTCATCCAAGCCTGCTACAGCTTTCTCCTTGACGGGGCTGCTGCCCAAGCCGCCGGTCCATACACGCGCAATTTCAGCCCCAGGCAAACGGTAACGGGGTATATAAGCGCCGTAGCCGACAATGCCTACCTGGCGATTGGGGCGCATGAGCAGGCTGGTATTTGGTATCGGACTCGGTCCGTTCAGTAACATACGCTTAACTCCTCTGCAGCTGCTGTACAAGTTCGACTGCGCGTTCCAGGCGAATGTTGTTTTCGGCGATCATCGTTTGAACGACACGGCGGATCAGCTCGCCAGACGCGCCAGCAGCAATGGCAAGCTGCCGAGCGTGCAGGCTCATATGTCCGCGCTGGATGCCTTCCGTCGCCAGCGCACGCATGGCCGCTAAGTTCTGCGCCAAGCCCACCGCTGCGATGACTTCGGCCAGCTCACGCGCTGTTTGAACGCCGAGCAGCTTGAGCGCAGCGCGTGCGGCCGGGTGGACACGGGTTGCCCCGCCGACGATACCAACGGCCATCGGAAGTTCGATGCGGCCGTGCAGGTTGCCTTCTTCGTCTGACCACCAGTGTGTAAGACTGGTGTACACACCATTTCGCGCTGCGTAAGCATGCGCGCCAGCTTCAATGGCCCGCCAGTCATTGCCTGTAGCGATGACAACAGCGTCAATGCCGTTCATAATGCCTTTGTTGTGCGTGGCCGCGCGGTAGGGATCGAGCGCGGCAAACATGCCCGCCTCAACAATAGCGTGAACCACATCATGCCCTTGCAGGGTTTCTGTTGTCAGCTCGCCGGCGGGTATCACGCCGTGCGCTCGTGCCTTGCGTTGATCAGCGAGGTTGCTGAGAATGCGCAGGTTTACCCGGCCGCCTGTGATGGCCTCGACGTGTGGTCCGAGGTGTTCCACAGCCGTGTTGACGGTGTTAGCGCCCATTGCGTCGCGGCAGTCATAGAGGAGATGGACGATCAACATTGACGGCGGGCCTACGATCACACGCACTTCAATATCGCGTGCTCCACCGCCATAGCGCACAATGCTGGCGCTTATGCTGTCTGCCTCAGCCAGAAGCTGATCGCGATGCGCCAGCACAGCCTGACCGGCGGTGTAAGGATCTTCCAGGTCCAGAACCTGAATCTGACCTATCATGACAGGTTCGTCGCTGTCTGCGGTGAAGCCGCCGCCGGCCCGAAACAGCCTGGCTGCATTGCTTAGAGCGGCAATCACCGACGGCTCCTCAATCGCCATCGGGATCAGATAGTCCCGGTCGTTAACACGGAAATTAGTGGCGACGCCGAGTGGGAGAGCAAAGACGCCAACGGCGTTCTCGACCATATTGTCTGCCTGAGCAGCGTCGAGTCCGCCACCTGTCAGTGCGGCTCGTTCTTCGTCAGACAGCGCTGCCCACTTGGCTAATGTTTCAGCGCGCTCAGCTAAGGTAAGGCGATAGAAACCTGAGAGGCGAGAGGATTTTGTGTCAACCATAGTTGAACTTTATCAGGCGCAGGCTCTCAAAAACTATCAGGCTGGTGAATTTTGACGCAAAGGTGATGAGTATTTGCTGAACCATTGGGGCAACCGCTGTGTACTCAGCAAATGAACATCGCATCGCCAAACGAATAAAAACGATAGCCGTGCTGTTTGGCTTCTTCGTAAGCTGCCAGCACGCGTTCACGCCCTGCGAATGAACTAACCAGCATGAGCAGCGTAGAGCGGGGGAGGTGGAAATTGGTGATAAGGGCGTCCACAACGCGCCAGCGGTAACCGGGATAGATATACAGCTCTGTGCTGCGCTCGAAAGCGATGACAGGCCGCCAAGGACAGGTATCAGGCATGTTGTATGGGTTCGCTGGATCACCGCCGGCGCTGAGAACGGCGGCAGTCTCCAAGGTGCGCGCGGTGGTCGTGCCAACGGCGATCACACGGCCGCCTGCCAGCTTAGCGTCGTTAATGATGCGGGCGTTTTCGGCGGTGAGGAGGGCGCGCTCGCTGTGAATGCGATGTTGTTCTATATGTTCGACCTGTACCGGCTGGAATGTGTCGAGTCCAATGTGAAGAACACAGTAAGCCAGGTGCACCCCCTTATCCCTCAGTTGAAGCAGCAGATCGCCCGTGAAATGAAGTCCGGCAGTAGGCGCAGCTGCAGAACCCTCATCGCGGCTGTAGACCGTCTGGTAGCGCTCTGAGTCGGCCAGCGGCGTGTGGATGTAGGGCGGCAAAGGTGTTTCACCGAGTGTCTCAAGTAGTTCGTGTACAGGACGATCAAACACGATGGTGCGCTCTGCGCCTTCGTGTTCCTCAACGATGGTGGCTGTGAAGGAAGTGGGCGGAAAAACAACAGTTGTGCCCGCGCCGATTCTCTTTCCGCCAATAAGCGCACGCCAGTGTGTTGGTTTGCCTTCATGATGTAGCAGCAGGATTTCGACAGCGCCGCCAGTCTTCGCCTTGATGCCGCGCAAACGCGCTGGAATCACGCGCGTTGTGTTCAGGACAAGCACATCACCAGGCGCAATCATGCTGACGATGTCGCGGAAGATGTGGTGTGACACTGTTCCGTTTTCGCGGTTGAGCACCAAGAGTCGCGATGAGTCGCGCGGCTCGACTGGGGATTGGGCGATGAACGCTGGGGGCAGATCGTAATCGAAGTCAGATAGCTTCATGGCCGGTTAAGTATACGTATGATAATGTTGAGTATGATCGTGAGAACAACACTGAGCAAGATCATGCTGACGACTGGTATGATGCATGAGAATCCCTGTCCTTCGATGCGAATATCGCCGGGCAAGCTGCCCCACTGTGGCAGACGGCCGCCAAACAGCACAAGCAGGCCTCCGGTTATGGCCAGAAGAACGCCGATAAACAGCAAAATACGACCTAGTGCCTGGTAATCCATATGGCAACTACAACAGCGACGGCTGAGTTCCGCCGCGATCCTCATACGGTATGCCCATGTGCTGGTAGGCGCGGCGTGTGGCTGTACGGCCGCGAGGCGTGCGCTCTAGAAAGCCGAGCTGGAGCAGATAAGGCTCATAAACGTCAGTGATGGTAGCGCTGTCCTCGCTGATTGAAGCAGCGATAGTGTCCAGGCCGACTGGGCCACCGCCGAACTTCTCAATGATGGTGTGCAAAATGCGCCGGTCAATGTCGTCTAAGCCTAGATGGTCAATTTCCATCAGGGTCAGCGCTTCTTCCGCAATTTCGCTGGTGATGACGCCGTTCGCGCGCACCTGCGCGTAATCGCGCACCCGCCGCAGCAGCCGCAGCGCGACACGCGGTGTGCCGCGCGCCCGCTGCGCTATTTCTGCTGTGCCCTCTGGCGCAATTTCAACGCCGAGCATGGCAGCGGCGCGGTTGATGATGTGGATCATGGCGTCAACATCGTAGAAGTCGAGACGAAAACGCGCACCGAACCGATCGCGCAGCGGCCCGGCCAGAAGCGCGAGGCGCGTGGTGGCACCGATCACGGTGAAACGCGGCAGATTGAGGCGGACGTTCTTGGCAGCCGGGCCTTTGCCGATGACGATATCAAGCGCGAAGTCCTCCATTGCCGGGTAGAGGACTTCCTCGATCGCGCGTCCCAGGCGGTGCACCTCGTCAATAAACAGGATGTCATACTGCTTGAGATGAGTGAGGATAGCGGCTAGGTCGCCGGCGCGTTCAATTGAAGGGCCGGCTGTTACCCGAATATTGCAGTTCATCTCGTTCGCAATGACGTGTGCCAGCGACGTTTTGCCAAGACCAGGCGGGCCATAGAAGAGAATGTGATCCACGGGTTCTTGGCGCGCTTTAGCGGCCTCAATGATGATCTTAAGATTTTCGCGCACACGGTCCTGGCCGATGATATCGCTGAGCAGCTTGGGACGCAGCGCGATGTTTTCGCGGTCGTCGTGGCGACGTGTACCGCCCACCAACCGTCCAGTATCGGGCATAATGCGGTTTGCTCCCGCAGTTGCTAATCTGTTCTATAGCTAGTATACAAGCGGCCAGCGGCGGCGCAAAGACCGCTTTGACGGCCGGTAGGTTTACGCATACAATCTTGCAGGCGCATGCGCAAGGGCTGCCGTTCTATGAGCCAGGTATATGTGTCACAACATCCGCTGGTGCTGCACAAACTCACCGTTCTGCGGGATGCGGCCACAGACCACAGGGCCTTTCGCGGTCTGGTGCGCGAGCTGGCCCTGCTGCTGTGTTACGAGGCCACACGTGACCTGACCCTGACTGAGGTGCGGGTAGAAACGCCTATGGGAAACGCGGGTGGTTACAAGACTAAGGAAGTGATCGGCTTAGTGCCAATTCTGCGCGCTGGGCTGGGCCTGGTCGAAGGCGTGATGGAACTGCTGCCGAACGCGCAGGTGTGGCATATTGGGCTGTACCGCGATGAGCACACGCTGCGCCCGGTGGAGTACTACAACAAGCTCCCTGTGGAGCCGACAGTGCAGATGTGTTTTGTGCTGGATCCGATGCTGGCCACTGGGGGATCAGCATCGGCGACCGTTGACATTCTTAAGAAGTGGGGCGTGGAACGCATCAAGTTTCTGGGTCTGATTGCCGCACCAGAGGGGATCAGCCACTTCTCTAGCCAGCACCCTGATGTGCCGATCCACGTTGCTGCAGTGGACGAACGCCTCAACGAGCGAGGTTTCATTGTGCCCGGTTTGGGTGACGCTGGCGACCGTCAGTTCGGCACGGGGTGAACACGCAGCCATGACAGCCGATGGTGTTCCGTTTGTGATCGTCTTTTCCCTGGCGTTGGGAACCACGCTCGCCTTAGTGCCAGTGGCGAACTGGCTGGGACGCCGATTTGGTATCACGACAGCGTTTGGCGGCCGGCGCACAACCGACGCAGACAAGCGACGTGTCTCGAAGTTGGGCGGCGTCGCTCTGTACGGGGGATTCATGGCGGCGGCAATTGCGGCGCAGTTTCTTCTTGTGCCGCGATTTGACCCGAACGAGATCATTCGCCTGACTGGGCTGATTTTGGGCGGAACGCTGATCTTCATCGTCGGTGTAATAGACGATGTCATTGAGCTGTCGGCCTTCTGGCTGTTTCTCGGTCAGTTTGCAGCGGCGGCGGTGGCGATAGCCTTCCAAATATTTATCGAATACGTTAACAACCCGTTTACCGGTTCACAAACCGAACCCTGGCCGCACATCGTGACCGTAGCGCTCACTTTCTTCTGGTTGGTGGCTATGATGAATACGTCCAATTTCCTGGACGGTTTGGACGGACTGGCAGGCGGCGTGGCGTTCATTGCTGGAGCAATGCTGTTTGTAAACAGCGCGTTTGTGCTCGACCCGGCCCAGACCAGCGTAAGTCTGCTGCCCTTGGCGCTGATGGGAGCGGCGCTGGCTTTTGTGCTGCACAATTTCTTTCCGGCACAGATTGTTATGGGCGGCGGGGCCTACTTCTTAGGGTTTTTGCTGGGCACACTCAGTATCATAGGCGGGGCCAAAATGGCGACCATCCTGCTCGTTATGGGGCTGCCGATGATGGACGTGGCGTGGCAGTTTGCGAACCGCTTGCGGCAGGGGCGCAATCCGTTTTCCGGCGATCGAGGACACATCCATTACCGTCTGCTGGATATGGGCATCAGCCAGCGCCAGATCGTGCTTGTCTACTACGCATTCTGTGCGTTTTTCGGTGTGCTGACTCTCGTGACGACAAGTCAGCTGTTCAAGTTCGTCGCGCTGGGAGCAATGCTGGCGCTGATCAGCCTCGGGTTTCGCGTGGTTGCGCGGTTGGGTCAGGCCAACTCCTCGATATCCACATAAGTGATGTTGTCTGAATCGTCAGAGCCGTCATTGTCGTCATCTGCTTTATCCGGCGGAGACGATATTGGTGAGAAGGGGGATGGCTGCTGCGGAACAGGCTCTGTTAGCGGTCGGGGCTGTGCTTTGCTTTCGACGACAGCCGGCTCCGCGCGATCATCGCGTGGTGCCGCGAATGACGATGGTGACGTCTCAACTTGTGGAGGGAAAGGCGAGATGACTGCTGACGCTGACTGCGACACAGTTTCGCGTCCAGGAGGACCAGGGATAGGCAGCGGCAGACGATAAATAGAGGGCGGTCCGGCTTCAAGCGCTGGGCGGCTGCGCGCCTGTGCAGCACGCGCCGCTTGCTTCCTTTTCTGCTCAAGCAGTTCCCTGCGCGTTACCGCTACCAGTTTACCTTTTTCAAAGGTTGCACTGTCCCCTGTGACCCGTTCGATGAGCGCTTCAAGAGTTCCGAGACAGGCGACAGCAAGCAGATCAACGGCGATGATAACGGCGAATGTACTCGAAAGCAGATTGAGCGCTTCAGCAAGCGGCCCAACGAGCAACGCTCCCAATACCTCGCTGCCGACGCCCAAGACAACGACAACAGCGATCGCGGCAGCTGTCGGCCATAGGATGACACGGAAACCGCGCAGGTTCCGCGGATCGGGCATCATCGTATTGCCTATGGTGAACACGAGGTATGCCCAGAGCCAGAAATCGGGCGCGGTTGACAACTGCCTGATCGCTTCGATAACAGAAATCGAGTCGCTGCTGACAGCATGCATAACGCTGGCTGCGCCAAGAACCTGACTGGCGATGAGCCAGATGACGACAATGCCAGCCACTAGTGGCGAAATGGCTATGACGGCCAGCCTGAAGCGGCCTGCGCCTTTAGCTAGGCGGATGAAGTCAAGGCGAAGCTCAGCAACCTCTTGGGGTTCGGGCCACTGAATTGCGCGTTCTGCCCGCACATTGACTATACCAGCCGTTAACCAAACAACGAACTGATTGAGCGCTACGCCAGGCAGAAAAAAAGTGTAGTACAGGATTGTCGTGGTCTGGAAGTTCTTTGTCAGCAGCCAGCCGACCTTGAAGATGTGCTGATGCAGCCAGCGTTCGAGCTGGCGCAGCACCCCGAACAACAGCGCGGCCAGAAGCCACGGGACTAGCGCTTCCAGACCCGACAGATCAAATACCTTTCTCGCTTTGCGCTACTTCAACCAAGCGCACGAAGTCCTCAACCTGCAGTGAAGCCCCGCCTACCAACGCGCCGTCAATGTCCGGCTGAGACATATACTCAGCCATGTTGCTTGGCTTGACACTCCCGCCGTACTGGATGCGCACACGGTCGGCAACAGCCAGCCCGTAAAGCTGACGCAGCGCGGCACGGATAGTGCCGCCGATGATGGTCTGGGCGATGTCGCCGCTGGCGTTCTTACCAGTGCCGATAGCCCAGATCGGCTCGTAAGCTAGGACAACGTTGTCCATGCTTTCTGCCGGGATGCCCTGGAGGGCAGCGCGCACCTGCTGTCCAACAAAGCTGGCGGTTTCACCAGCTTCATTCTGCTCCAAGCTTTCGCCGACCGCAACAATCGGTTTCAGACCGTAGGCCAAAGCGGCCTTCACTTTCTTATTCACAATCTCGTCGGTATCACCTAGATATGCGCGGCACTCGGAGTGGCCGATAATGACATATTCAGCCAAGCCCTGGAGCATGGGCGGGGAGATCTGAGAGGTGAACGCTCCCTGAGCTTCCCAGTGCACATTCTGGGCTCCTACCTTGATATCTGTGTTCCGGAGCGCATCTGCGACGGCAGACAAAGCGACAAAGGTAGGACAAACCACCCGCTCGACGCCTGTAAAAGGCGCCAACCGGGGCGCTAGCTCTTGCACAAAGCCAACGGACTCGGCAAGAGTCTTGTACATTTTCCAATTGCCAGCAATGACGGGTTTTCGCATAGTCAATCCAATCAGTTGGGTGGGCAGCGCAGTTTTCTGTGTGCGCTGCCCACAGGGACTTAAACAGGTGATGCGAAAGTGTGCGGCACGCCGGAATACCGCGCCGCCTGAAGGTCAGCGATCTTTCAGCGCCGCAACACCCGGAAGGACTTTGCCTTCTAACATTTCAAGGCTAGCACCACCCCCGGTCGAGATGTGCGTCACCGCGTCGGCTAGGCCAGAACCTTCGAC
>DAOTWC010000040.1:0-17883 GCA_034435995.1 Anaerolineae bacterium
GGGGCGCGCGCTCAGTTGAGCGCGCGCAAACTGCTACCGTTACGCTCCGGCTGCCGCCTGTCTGCGCGTCAGCAGCTTCTCAATCTCAACACAGAGCAAAACCAGTGAAGCCAGCGCGACGGAGACAGCCAGCTCCAGCGGGCTGAGCGGGGCCGTATCGAATGCGGCCTGCATAAATGGCACGTAGATCACGGCGAGCTGCAGCACGGCTGTCAGGGCGACGGCAAACAGCAGCAAGCGGTTGCGACGGAACCAAACCTGGAAGAACGAGGTTTTGTCACCGGCGCGGATCGCCATAACCTCGAACATCTGTGTGATGGCCAGCACCGTAAACGCAATCGTGCGCGGCAGTTTTTCGGCCTCTGCCAGCAGCCCCTCGCCCCGCTCTTCGTCGAGTGGGTCGCTGCTGCGGCTGTTGGTGAGATAACGCTCGATCCGCTGCTCCGGCGTTAGGGCGTCCCAATCCGCTGGTACACTGCTTTGGCCAACAATCCCTGCTAGTTGAACTTGCGAGAGCTTCTCCAGGCCCAGCGTCGGGCTGAGCGGTTCCATGCCCCGCGACGTGTAGCCCCAGACATACCCGCCCAACGTCAGCGCCGCAATCAGGATGCCGACCCAGACAATGTGGCGGCCTGTTCCGCCGGCCAAAATACTTTCGCTGCGCGGGCGCGGTTTGCGCTGCATGACGTCCGGCTCTGCCGGTTCGAACCCCAGCGCGATAGCCGGCAGACCGTCGGTCACCAGGTTGATCCACAGAATCTGGATTGCTAAAAGCGGCAGCTTCAGCCCGACCAGCAGCGCGACGAACATCACGAGAATCTCGCCGACGTTCGAGCTGAGCAGGTACTTGATGAACTTGCGGATGTTGTCGTAGATGATGCGGCCTTCTTCAACGGCGCTGACGATCGAGGCGAAGTTGTCGTCGGTCAGGACCATGGCTGCCGCGCCCTTGCTCACGTCAGTGCCGGTGATGCCCATCGCCACGCCAATGTCCGCCTGCTTGAGCGCTGGCGCGTCGTTCACGCCGTCGCCCGTCATCGCCACGATCTGGTTCTGCGATTGCAGCAAACGCACCAGCCGCAGCTTGTGCTCTGGAGATACGCGCGCAAACGTGGACGTGTGCTCAAGCGCTTCCAGCAGTTCCGCGTCGCTCATCCGGTCAAGCTCTCTGCCAGTTATCGCCCGTTGGCCTGGCTTGAGAATTCCCAGTTGGCGGGAGATCGCTTCTGCGGTGAGGGCGTGATCGCCCGTAATCATGATCGAGCGAATACCGGCCCGGCGCGCCCGTTCAACAGCCAGGCTCGCTTCTGGGCGGGCTGGGTCAAGAATGCCCACCAATCCCAGGAAATACAGGTTGCGCTCTATTTCGGGTGTGACTTCGTCCGGCTCAGCCTCAAGCGGCCGGAAAGCCAAGCCCAACACGCGCAGCCCTCGGTCGGCCATAGCGTCAATGCGGGCCAGCCACTCCTCTCTGCGCTGCTCTGTCATCGGAACCGGTTTGTCAACCAGCATCTCATGGGTAGCCCACTCGATCAGCTGATCTGGCGCGCCTTTTGTAATCGCGATGTAATCGGCGTTCATGAACAGCGCGCGCGCCTCCACTCCCACCAGGCGATGCACTGTCGTCATGGCCTTACGGTCGCTGCTGAAGGGCAGTTCAGCGACGCGCGGCAGCTCGCGTTCCAAGTACTCGCGCGTCCAACCAGCTTTGCCAGCCGCCACCAGCAGCGCGCCTTCTGTCGTATCGCCAACCACGTGCAGCCCGCCGTTGGCGCTGTCTGGCTCAAGGAAAGCATTCGTCGAAAGCGCGCTGGCTTTCACAAACCGCGCAAGCGAGGGGTCAGTATCGGTGTTGAGCGGTTTGTGCGTGTCGTGATCCTGAAACTCGCCTTTCGCCGTGTAACCAATGCCTGTAATATCCACGGCGTTGTGGCCGGGCAAAGCGATCTCGGTGGCCGTCATCTCGTTTTTGGTCAGCGTGCCGGTCTTGTCCGAGCAGATCGTGGTGACCGATCCAAGGGTTTCGACAGCCGGCAGGCGGCGAATCAGCGCGTTGCGTCGGATCATCCGGGCAGCGCCCAGCGACAGGCTGATGGTGATGAGGGCAGGCAGGCCCTCAGGAACCGCGGCCACCGCCAGGCTGATAGATGTGAGAAACATCTGCTGCAGCGGAACACCGCGCAGCACGCCCGCGACAAAGACAACCAACACCACGATGCCCGCGCCGACCGCCAGAATCTGGCTTAAGTGGTTGAGCCGCCGCTGCAAAGGCGTGATGCCCTGCTCTACCTGCATCAGCATCGCGGCGATGTTGCCCAGCTCGGTCTGCAAGCCTGTCTTTGTAACAACCATTTCACCGCGCCCGTAGTTGATGGCCGTTCCCATGAACAGCATGTTGCTGCGGTCGCCCAGGGCAACATCGCCGTTGCTGTGGAGCGTCGCCGCTGTTTTCTCAACGGGCAGCGCCTCGCCCGTTAGCGCCGATTCGTCTGCCTGCAGGTTGACACTTAGGACGAGCCGGCCATCTGCCGGCACACGGTCGCCCTCCTGCAGCAGCACGATATCGCCCGGCACGAGGTCCTCTGCGCTGATTTCGCGCACCACGCCAGCACGGCGAACGCGCACAAGGGGGACCTGCAGCGCGCTGAGCGCCGCCAGCGCCTTTTCAGCGCGGTATTCTTGATACACACCGATGATGGCGTTGATGAACACGATTGCCAGGATAATGATGACATCCTTGGTGTCGCCAAGGAAGAAGGAGAGCACGGCTGCAGCCAACAGGATGATAATCATTAAGTCGCTGAACTGCCCCAGGAGCAGGCGGAACCAGTTCGTTCCACTCTCAGCGGGCAGGCTGTTCTTGCCGTACAGCGCTTGTCGTCGGTGCACTTCTTCCTCTGAAAGGCCGGTGTCGCCGTCCGTCTGCAGAGCTGCCAGCGCCTCGTCGGCATCGAGAGTATAGAACTCAGGCATGATGTGCTCCTTATCCAGCACCGCAGGTTTGCTTATTGTGAGTAACAAAGCATAAAGAAAGCATCAGGCATTTGGGACAGCGTTAAGTGGCACTTCTCATGATAGCAGTGTCTCAATTGAGCGCAGGCGTTAGGCAGTCAAAACCCCCTGATATGAGGGGGCAGGCTGGCGCCAATTCTTCTAATGAAGCAAAAATCGCTTTGACCAGAAAGTTACTTTTGGTCATATTGTACACACATTTACTGGCAGTCCAACCCCCATCTAATGAGGGTAAATGCGCAGGATCAAACAAACAGCGACGGGCTATCAGGAGCACCGTCGCCGATTTGTCTGTCCGTTAGCGCAGGCTTACTGCAGGTCCCGCATCAGGCGATCAAGAACTTCAGGCGCAGGGCGCAGCAGCTCGTCTGGCAGACGTGTCAGCGGAGTCTCGCTCAGCTTCAATGTCTCGTGCAGCGTCGGGCGCGGCTCCTCGTAGTACAGCAGACCGGTGATAAACAACTGATCGCGGTGTGCTCGATCGAGCAGTTCGACAGCTTGGCTGCGATTACGCGGATCGTAGTCCTCACCCACCTTCTGCAGCTTGATGTACGAACCATCGTGCATGCGCACCTGAATGGTCTTGCCAGGTTCGTAATCGCCGATGGTGATCTCTGTGCGTCCCTCAATGAAATCGGGCGTGAAATACTCCAGCTCGTGCAGCAGAATCTGGTGCTCTTTGCCGTAGACATAGCTCTTGGTCGAGTCCGGCGAGTTGTTAAACGTCACGCACGGGCTGATGATGTCAATCACCGCTGTGCCCTTGTGGGCCAGCCCGGCTTTGAGCAGCGTCTGCACCTGTTTAGAGTCGCCTGAGAAGCTGCGGGCGACAAATGTTGCGCCACCGATCACGGCCTCGAGGCATAGATCAATTGGCGGCAGCTCGTTACGGCCGTAGTATTTCAGAAACTGGCCCTCGTCCGCCGTAGCGGAGAACTGGCCTTTGGTAAGGCCGTACACGCCGTTATTCTCGATGATGTAAACCATCGGCACGTTGCGACGCAGCAGGTGCTTGAACTGCCCCAGGCCTATGCTGCCGCTGTCGCCGTCGCCGCTCACGCCGATGGCGATCAGTTCATGATTGGCCAGTGTCGCCCCAGTTGCCACTGACGGCATCCGCCCGTGAATGGCGTTGAAGGCGTGGGAACGGCCCAGAAAATAGGCCGGCGTCTTGCTGGAGCAGCCGATGCCGCTCAGCTTGATCACCCTATGCTGGTCCAGGCCCAGTTCATAGGCGATGCTGATGATCTGGTTCGAAATCGAGTCGTGTCCGCAGCCAGGACACAGCGTACTCTTGCCTGCTTTGTAGTCCTCGCGCGTCAGGCCGAGAATGTTGGTGCGGGCATTAGCCCGGTTTGCAGTAGCCATCGTTACTTGCGCTCCCGCTGCATAATGTTGTCAACAATCCACTGAGAAGTCATCGGCAGGCTGTCTCCCAGCGCCAGCGAATGGGTGTGAGTCGTATCCTCGGGCAGCTCCATGCGGATAAGCAGCGCGAGCTGACCGTCGAAGTTGTTCTCTACGACATAGACATGTTCGTGGCTGTGCACGAACTCCCTTACCTCCGAGGTGAGGGGAAGCGCCCGCACCCGCAGGTAGTTGGTCTCGATGCCGGCGGCGGCCAGCACATCCCGCGCCTCCCTCACAGCAGGGTCATTCGAGCCAAACGACACAATGCCGATCTTCTTGGCAGGGTCGTAATCCACCACTGGGCGCGGCACCAGCGTGCGTGCTGTTTCGAATTTGCGGTGCAGGCGGGCCATGTTCTGCACCCAATCATCGCTGCGCTCGCTGTAGAGCGCCTGATCGTTGTGGCCCGTGCCGCGCGTGAAGTAGGCCGCGCGCGGATGATCCGTGCCAGGCAGAGTGCGGTAGCCAATGCCGTCGCCGTCGTAATCGCGGAACCGATACCACTCGCCCCTCTGGGCCAGCATTGCTTCCAGGGCTTCTTTATCCAGCACCTTGCCGCGTTTGATCGGCTCGTCAGGATAGGTGAACGGTTCAGCCATCCAGTTGTTCATGCCGAGGTCTAGATCGCTGAGGACGAACACCGGTGTCTGAAGCTGATCGGCTAGATCAAAGGCGCGCCAGCCGTACTCGAAACATTCCTCCACACTTCCCGGCAGCAGCACAACGTGCCGTGTGTCGCCATGCCCCAGGAAATACGTGAATATCAGGTCGCCCTGGCTGGTGCGGGTGGGCAGGCCGGTGCTCGGCCCCATGCGCGTAACATCCCAAATGACAATCGGCACCTCAGCGAAGTAGGCTAGGCCCGCGAACTCCGCCATTAAGCTGATGCCCGGGCCGCTGGTGGCTGTCATGGCGCGCGCGCCTGCCCACCCTGCCCCTACGATGATCCCAGCGGCTGCGATCTCGTCCTCAGCCTGCACCACTGCCACCGTGTTACGCCCCGTTTCCGGCTCCTGGCGGATGTGCTGAAACTGCAGAATAGCGTCCACTAGACTGGTGGACGGCGTAATCGGATACCACGCGGTGACTGTCATGCCGCCGAAGAGCGCGCCCAGCGCTGCCGCTTCGTTGCCGGTGATGATAATCTTGCCTGCTGTGGCGTTCATTGGCTCGAAATAGAACGGATCGCTCTTCTCCAGGTTGTCCGCTGTCCAGCGGTAGGCGGCCTCAACCACCTGGAAGTTCATCACAATCGGCTTTTCCTTGCCGCCAAAATTATCCGACAGCGCCTCGCGGATCAGGCTCAGCGGTATGCCAAACAACTGGGCTACCACGCCGACATACACCATGTTGCTCACCTGCTCGCGCCGCTCGGCGGGGATATCGAACTGCTTGACGATATCGCGCACTGGCACTTCGTAGTACGTGATGTCAGCGCGGCTCTTGCCCCAGTTCCACTCCTGGGGCAGGATGCACACACCGCCAGCCGGCAGGCTGCTGATGTCCTCAGCGGCCGTGGTCTCGTTCATCGCTACGGCGATCTCGGTCGTGGCGCGGCGGGCCGTGTAGCCTTGGGCGCTCACGCGGATCGTGTACCAGGTGGGCAGCCCTTTAATGTTCGACGGAAACAGGTTCTTGCCGTTTACCGGGATGCCCATCTTGAACAGCGCGCGCACGAGCACGTTGTTCGATGTCTGGCTGCCAGAACCGTTTTTCGTGGCAACAGTGAAGGCAAATTCATTGACAATACGGCCCTGGTCAAGGGCCTGGCGGTCGCTTTGGAGCTGGAGTTCCATGGTCAGTTCTGCGCCAGCGGCGCGGCTCTCCTTTCGTTCTTTCGAGGCTGCTGCAAGCCAATAATCATCAGGTCAGGCAACGAATTCATTCTTTTGTGGCCGCATAACTCCTTTTCAGATCAATAACCCTATTCGCTGATAGGCGCAGCAGCGCTGCCGTTTTCTACTCGCGTTGGGTAACGAAGCAAGCGCGTGTGTTCCAGAAACGCCGCGCGCGCAGCTTCGTATTCCCCGGCGCATAGATGATTCAGAATGCGCTCGTGATAATCCCAAACCAGCGTCAGGTAGTCGTATTCAGCGTAGCGGTATGGCTCAACAGCTTCGTATGCGTCCCAGTACGCCTCCAGGATGCCGAGAACAAAGGGATTATCCAGACGTTGAAACATCGTTAGGTGGAAGACCCTGTGCTCGCGGTTCGGTATCTGAATCCAGTGATCGTTGAGTTTGGCCCGCGCCTGCTCGACACACTCCCGCATCATCGCTGTGTCGTCTGGCGTCAACAGCGCACACCCTTCATGCCAATACGCCAGCTCCAAGTGCGTGCGCAGCTCGCTGAACTGCTCGAAATTCCGCAAATCTCGGGCCAGCGCGTAGAACAGGCTGAGCCGCACTGCTGGCGCAAACGAATAGGTTTTGAGGCGCATGCCCGTGCGCGACCGCACATCCACCAGGCCCAGCGCGCGCGCCACCTCAAGCTGCTCGCGCACCTTGCTGGCGCTGATCCCCAGCAGGTCGTCGCGCTGCAGCTCGTTGATTGTCGGCAGGCGGTCACCAGGCTCGTAAGCGCTGCGCGCCAGAAAGTTGAGCAGGTCGGAGTCGAGGTCTATCGAAGCCATGCAGCCGCACAAATCATCAGATTAATCAGATCGAAGTGATAATAGTTTAGCACGCACTTGCCCAATTGTCCAGTGTGACTGAGCAATCTCTAACACGCGCGCACCTGCAGACGATGCGCTACCTCGTTCGCGATGGACACGAAATGGTCGTGGTTGTGGAAGAAATCAAGCTCGTCCATCGAAACCGTCAGCACGGGACACAGCGTCCACGAAGCGATCCAGCTCTCGTACAGCGCATTGAGCTGTGCCACATAGCCGGGGTCCATGTCCCGCTCGAAGGCCCGTCCCCGCTGCCGGATATGCTGTATCAGCGTGTCAACGCTGGCCCGCAGGTAAACGATCAGGTCTGGTGGCGGCAGAAACGCGCTTATCGCCTGATACAGCCGGCGGTAAGCATCGTAGTCGCGGTCGCTCATATAGCCCTGCTCATAAAGATTGCGCGCGAAGATCTCAGCGTCTTCGTAAACGGTGCGGTCCTGAACGGCGCTGATCGGGTGGTCCAGCAGCTGGCGGTGGTGTTCCAGCCGTTTGCCCAGGAAAAACACCTGCGAGTGGAAACTCCAGCGGCGCATATCCATGTAGAAATCGGCCAGATATGGGTTCTCGGTGTTGGCTTCGTAGAACGGCTGCCAGCCAAGCGCCTCGGCCAGCATACCTGTAAGCGTGCTCTTGCCTGCGCCAATGTTGCCCGCGATAGCAACGAAGTGTTTTTGCGGCATCCTACCCTGCTTCCTGGGCTATAACAATGGCGACCGAGTCAAGCGCGCGCCACGCCGTGCCATCGGCAGCACGGACGAATGCGCGCACTTCCGCCGGCCCAGCATAGCCGCTAGTCGCAAGCTCAGCCGACCACGGCATCAAATCAACGTGATACGGGTTGTGGAGTTTCACCTGGCGCTCGTCGAGCAGGCGACCATCCGCAGCGATCAGCGCCAGCCAGAACACACTGTCCGGAAGGGCGGAAAACGCGCCGTTTACAACGATCGCCTCTCCACCAACAGGTTCTTCAGGCACGGGGTAGTGAATGCCGCCCGTTGGCGAGGCTGGTCGGTGCTGAATGCCGGCCATCATCACGGTCACTACATCGTAAAGCTGCTGATTAGCTGCGCCCACTGGCAGCGCCTCAATGACAACCTCAATCGGCTCGCCGCTGTAGCCGTGAAGCAGCTCAACCTGCCATCTGCCATCCTGCTGCGCCTCGACAATATGGCTTGAGATAACCGCGCTGTCCGGCCCAACCAAACGCAGAACAAAGCGCTCATTGGACACGGCCAGCGCTGTGCCCGAAACATGCATCACTTCGGCGTAGAGATTGGCCCCGGCCTGAGGATGAATGATGCGCACTTCCCCGCCTGTAGATACGTCATTCGCTGCCTCTGCAGGCGCTGAAGCGGTTGGGCCAGGAGAAGCGCACGCGGTCAGCAGCAGAGCTAGAGCGAACCATCGCATTCGGTTTTTTCCGTATAGATGAGGCAGGCAGTTAAGCGGTATTATCTGAACCGTCATCGGCCCTCGCAAGGGGCACTTTCGCGGCAATGGCTGCTATACTTGAAACTCTGTCACAACCTGGACGAAAACGCTGCGACCACCATGCCTAAACCTCACGTTGTAATTTACACTGATGGCGGCGCCAAGCCAAACCCCGGCGGGCCGGGCGGCTGGGCTGCGATCCTGATCTACGGCAGCGCACGCAAGGAGATGAGCGGCGGCGAGCCAGCCACGACGAACAACCGCATGGAGCTGACCGCTGCTATTCAGGCGCTTGAAGCGCTCAATCAGCCCTGCGCCGTGACGCTCTACACCGACAGCGAGTACCTTCAGAAAGGTATCACGGGGTGGCTGCCTGGCTGGGTGCGCCGAGGGTGGAAAACTGCTAACGGCCAACCTGTAAAAAACCGCGAATTGTGGGAACGTCTGCACGCTGCCACCGCGCGCCACGACATTGACTGGCGCTGGATGCGCGGCCACGACGGCAACCTAGAGAACGAACGCGCCCATCAACTAGCTACCGTCGCCCGCGAGAACGCCGCCAAGGGCGGCCGTCCTGTTGATCAGTAAACTGTTCCCTGCTGTTTGAACTGGAGCTGAGTCGTCAATGCCTGCCCCTGCCCGGCGCGTAGCGCCCTTCGGTAATACTGTCTTCAGTGAGATCAACGCGCTGGCGCGCCAGCACAACGCTGTAAACCTCGGCCAGGGCATGCCCGACTTTGACGGCCCGGCAGCGGCTATCGAGGCCGCTGTCACGGCGCTGCGCTCTGGCGCGAACCAGTACCCGCCAGGGCCGGGCATTGAAGCCCTGCGGCAGGGTGTGGCCAGCCACGCGCTGCGTTTTTACAACCTGCGCGTAGACCCTACAGATGGTGTGCTGGTAACGCCAGGCGCAACTGAAGCGGTTTTCTGCGCAATCATGGGACTGGTTGACCCCGGCGATGAGGTGATCATCATCGAGCCGTTTTTTGACAGCTATGCGCCAGGCGTGTTGATGGCGGGCGCGCAGCCTGTCTATGTGCCGCTGCATCCCCCAGACTGGACTTTCGACCCCGCTGAGCTGCGCGCGGCTTTTTCGGCGCGCACCCGCGCCGTCATCGTCAACACGCCGCACAACCCTACGGGCCGCGTTTTCACCTACGCCGAGCTGGCGCTTATCGCCGATCTGTGTCAAGAGTTCGACGTCACTGTGATCTCGGACGAGGTGTACGAGCACCTGGTCTACGACGATGCGCGTCACATTCCCATTGCCACGCTGCCAGGGATGTTCAGCCGCACGGTGACGATTGGCAGCGCGGGCAAGACGTTCGGCATGACAGGCTGGAAAGTCGGTTGGGCTTACGGCCCGCCAGAGCTGATTGGCGGTGTGTGGCGTGCACACCAATTCGTGACTTTCGCTACCAACCACCCGGCCCAGCACGCTGTCGCCCACGCCTTCACGCTTGACGGCACTTACTATGAGGACTACCAGGACCTCTACCAGCGCAAACGAGCGCTGCTCCTGGAAGGCTTGACGGCTGCTGGTTTCAAAGTGACGCCGCCCCAAGGGACGTATTTCGTGATGGCGGATTTCTCAGCTATTTTTTCTGGCAATGCCGATACGTTTGCACGCCACATGATCGAAAACATCGGCGTGGCCTGCATACCGCCTGGGTCTTTTTATAGTCCGGAACATCGTTCGCTTGGAGACCGCTACGTCCGGTTCGCGTTCTGCAAAAACGACGACACGCTGCGCGAGGCAGTGCGGCGCTTGATGAAGCTGCTCAAATAAGACGGGAGTGTGCAGATGGGCGGTCGAACCAGACAAGAACTGCTGCAGGCTTATCAAGCAGCCGGCGAAGACGCGCTGCTAGACAGAATCGTCCACGACATGCGCGGCCCTTTGACAGGGATTATTTCTGCCAGCCGGCTGATTGACACGCTGCTGGCGGAGGCTGACGACGCGCGTGATCTAGAAAAAATCGCCGAAGTAAACAGTCTGGTACGCGATGCTTCAGACATGATGCGCACCATCCTGGATGCTGTCAGCGATTATGACCGGCAGCGGCGCCAGAAACCAGCTGGCTAGCAGCCCTCAGTTATTACGGCCGCCCAGCTGTGAGTTGGGCGGCCTTTTCCGGTAAGTGTCTGTGTGCTATGCCTGCTTCATGAAGCTGCGCAGCACCGTTTGCAAAATGCCGCCGTTGCGATAGTACTCGACTTCAATCGGCGTATCAACGCGCGCGCGCGCAGTGAACCAGCGCTCGCTACCATCCGCCCCCGTCACTCTCACGCGTATATCCTTCCCTGGCTGTAGGTCGTCGCTCAAATCAGCGATGTCATAAATCTCACGGCCCGTTAGCCCCAGCGACTGCCACGTTTGGCCATCCTGAAACTGCAGCGGCAGCACCCCCATCATCACCAGATTGCTGCGGTGGATGCGCTCGAAGCTGGCCGCAATAACCGCGCGCACGCCCAGCAGGAACACACCTTTGGCAGCCCAGTCACGGCTGGATCCCATGCCGTAGTCGCTGCCGGCCAGAATGATCAGAGGCGTTCCATCCCCTTTGTACCGCATGGCTGCATCGTAGATGGACATGACCTCTCCGGTCGGCAGGTAATACGTAACGCCCCCTTCGCTGCCCGGAACGAGCAAATTGCGCAAACGGTTGTTGGCAAATGTGCCTCGTGTCATCACACGATCGTTGCCCCGTCGCGCCCCGTAGCTGTTGAAGTCTTTTGGTTCAACGCCCTGAGCGATCAAGTACTGCCCGGCTGGACTGTCCTTTGCAATGCTGCCAGCCGGCGAAATGTGATCTGTGGTGACGGAATCCCCAAACAGGCCCAGCACGCGCGCGCCGACAATCGGCCTGATGGGTTCAGGGTCAGCGGAGAGGTTTACAAAGAAAGGCGGCTCCTGGATATACGTGCTGTTCGGATCCCACTCGTAGATATCACCCTCTGGGCTGGGGATAGCATTCCAGGTTTCATTACCGTCGTACACATTGCCGTATTGTTCACGGAACATCTCAGCAGTGACGTTTTGCTGGATAGCCTCAATAATCTCCTGCTGCGTGGGCCAGATATCGCGCAGGAACACGGGTTCGCCAGCTTGGTCATAGCCTAGCGGTTCACTCGTGAGGTCAATGTCAACCGTGCCGGCCAGGGCATAGGCCACCACCAGCGGCGGCGACGCCAAGTAGTTGGCGCGCACATGCGGGTTGATGCGGCCGGAAAAGTTGCGGTTGCCGCTGAGAACAGCCGCCGCTATCAGATCGGCTTCTTTCACGGTCTGCACCACATCCTCAGGCAGCGGGCCGCTGTTGCCGATGCAGGTGGTGCAGCCGTAACCAACCGTGTGAAAACCGAGCCGTTCAAGATACGGTGTCAGGCCAGCCTTGTTCAGGTACTCCGTTACAACTTTCGAGCCAGGAGCCAGGCTGGTCTTGACGTAGGGCTTGCGCTTCAAGCCGCGTTCAACAGCTTTTTTCGCCAGCAGCCCAGCGCCGATCATCACCGAAGGGTTGCTGGTGTTGGTGCAGCTCGTGATAGCAGCGATCACGACTGCGCCATGCTTCAGCTCGTAGCTGTGACCGTTATCGCGGTAGGCAGCCGTCGCGCTGGTCTGCTGTTCACTCAGCGCGTAGCCTGCTGGGCCAAGCGGCGCGCGCAGCGCCTGGTTAAACGCCTGCTTCATATCGCGCAGCAGCACACGATCCTGCGGGCGCTGCGGCCCGGCCATGCTCGGCTCAACTGTGCTTAAGTCAAGTTCAAGTGTGTCGGTGAACAGCGGGTCTGGCGTGGCATCTGTCCGGAAGAGGCCCTGCTCCTGGCAGTAGCGCCGCACCAGCTCGATTAACTGCGGATCGCGGCCAGTGCGCGCTAGGTAGCTAAGAGTCTCCTCATCCACTGGGAAAAAGCCCATCGTCGCGCCGTATTCTGGCGCCATGTTGGCGATTGTGGCGCGGTCGGGCAGAGACATGCTGCTCAGGCCTGGCCCGTAGAACTCCACAAACTTGTCCACCACGCCTTTTTTGCGCAGCATCTGCGTGACCACCAGCACCAGATCAGTAGCGGTTGCGCCCTCCGGCAGGCTTCCGCTGAGCTTGAACCCGATCACCTCTGGCATTCGCATGTAGATCGGCTGGCCCAGCATGGCGGCCTCGGCCTCGATGCCGCCCACGCCCCAGCCCAGCACGCCCAACCCGTTGATCATTGTGGTGTGGCTGTCCGTCCCAACCAGTGTGTCTGGCAAAGCGACAACCTCACCCGACGGTGCGTTGTAAAGCTGGACGACACGCGCCAGGTACTCCAGATTGACCTGATGCACAATGCCGGTGGCCGGCGGCACAACGCGAAAGTTGCTGAAAGCCTTCTGTCCCCAATGCAGAAACTCGTAGCGCTCGCGATTGCGCTCGAACTCGAACTGCGAGTTGAGCAGCAGGGCGTCCTCACGGGCAAACACGTCCACTTGCACAGAGTGATCAATAACCAGGTCTACCGGAATAATTGGATTGATGCGCTTGGGATCGCCGCCCATGCGCAGCATGGCACTGCGCAGGGCAGCCAGGTCCACAACACAGGGCACGCCCGTAAAATCCTGTAGAATGACGCGCGCTGGCATAAACGGCACTTCGACGGGTTTGTAGTTGGCTGGGTCCCAATTGGCCAGGTTCTCCACGTCTTCGGCGCGCACAGCTCGTCCGTCGAGATTGCGCAGCGCGTTCTCCAGCAAAATCCTGATGCTGAACGGCAGCCGATCCACATGCCCTACACCGCTGCGCGCCAGAGCGCTCAAGCGAAAAATCACCGCTTGGCCGCTGCCGGTGTCGAAAACGCTGCGTGCGCCAAAACTGTCCTTTGTGTTGGTCATGATCGCTTATATCCTTGGCTAGTGCACAATGGCCTGTCGTGCAGCGCCAACTGCCTTTTGTCTTTAAAGATATTGCCAGCCCGCTGTCACGGCTTCGATGCGATTGTACCTGAAGGGGCGGCATGTTAACCAGTCAGGAAAAGCGCGTCTTGCTCACTGCGTGAGGCAGCGTATCACGCAACCGGGAGGCAAACAGCGGCTGACTCTCGCGCCGCAGCTCTTTCGCGGCCGCAAGCGAGATGTCTGTTATAACCCTTAAAAATTCTTTATCGTCTTTTAAGACCTCTATCTTGACAGAAAGCCTCACACTGTGATAATGTGTTCTCGTTAAGCCGACGCGGTTTTCAAACCGCACCGCTGCTAAATCTTTGAGGAAAGGAGATGCGTGCCGATGGTGTGCAATAGAATTAACAGCATGCAGCGCGATCGCCACAGCGCCGGCGTAGTTCTGGCCATGACCGCCGGTCGGTGCGCGTCCGACCCCCGCTGACTTTTTGCTGACAACCAGTTACAGGAGCGCCGCGGACGCAGCCGCTGACGTCTGGCGTGCCGGTTTGCCTGGCCATCAGACAGAGGCCACGCGCCACCCCCTCGCCAGCGAGCAAAAACCCGCCAGGCGACTAGGTTGGTTTTGCGCCGGGCGAACGACGACACCGGTTCCGATGTGTGCGATGATTGGGGCAGGCTCAAAAGGGCTTCGCTGTCGCTCTCAGACCTTGAGCAAAACACGCACGACGGAGAAACAACCATGGACTGGAAAACGGCGCTCATTAACCAGCAGCATCAGCAGGAACTGCTGCGGCAGGCCGAGCGCGAGCGCTTGGCGCGGAGCATCCAGCGCCACCCGACCAGCGAAGCACGCACGACAACCCTGCGCCATCTGGCGGCGCGCCTGCTGACAGCAGCGCGGCGCCTCTGGCTGCGTCCTAAAACCGACACTACCGCGCCGCGCGTATACGCACCGGCGAAACAGCGTTAAAGGAGGTCTACCGTGAACGAGCAGTTTACCAGCACCAGATTTGAACTGCACAACCAGCATCTGCGCGACCTGCGCCGCAAGGCCCTGGAGCAGCAGGCAGCGCGGCGGCTGTCGTCCCGGCCGGGCGGCCTGCAGCACGCGCTGCAGATCGCTCTCAGCGCTGCGCGCCGGCTCTCAGGTCGAATGCCGCTCGGCACAGCCGGCTCTCGCGCCGGTGACCGGCCGAGCATCGTAGGCGAGCTGGCCCGCACTGCCAGGTGAACCAGCGCTCTGTGAACGCAGTCAGACCCCGCAAGGGGTCTGTTGTTTTCTAGCGCGGGCCGGGCAAGCGCGGCGTCTGCGGCTCTGGCAGCGCGGCGATCTGCTCGCGCAGCTCCGCCTCCCACCAGTTGTTGAGCTGGGCGCACAGCTCGGCGCTGAACAGGAAGATCGAGGCCAGCAGAAAGGCCCAGAACAGCAGCACAATGACCGTGGCGATGCTGCCGTACACCAACTGATAATTGGCGAAATTGGCCAGATACCAGCCGAACCCGGCCTTCGCCAGCTCCCAGCCAACCGCCCCAAACACCGCCGCGGGCCATACGCTGTCCCAGTGCACCGGACGCGCCGGCACAAACCGAAAAGCCAGCACGAACACGGTGATGTTGAAGCCCAGCGGGACTAGCAGAAACGCCAGGTTGATCCAGGTGCTGGCCTGGTTGAAGAACACCGTCCGCGCCAGCAGCAGCACCCCCGTAACCAGGAAAGATAGCACAACCAGTACAATCAGCGTAATCGTCATGGTGACGGCAACCAGCCGCTGCTGCCACATGCTGCGGCGGCGCTGCGCGCCAAAGATCAAGTCAAGCGCAGTGCTGACGTTGGTGAACAGCCCCAGCCCGGACCACACCAAGCCGCCCAACGCCAGCAGCGTGAACGACGAGTCTTGTGTGAGGCCCTGGCTGACGCTCTCCAGCAGCAGGTCGGTGATCGGCTGGGCTGCATCTGGAAGGAACAGCCGCAGCGCGCTGGCGATCTGCGCCTGCACGCTCACCGCCCCCAGCACCCGGCCGATGCCCACCGCCAGCAGCAGCAGGAGTGGGAAAATCGAGAACACCGTATAATAGGCCAGCGCTGCCGCCCGCTGCGTGTCGTAGCGGAAAGAGCGCTGTACAGCGCGCTGAAGATAGCCCGGCAGCGCGCGCGTTGGCGCGTCCCTGCTCTCCCACCAGCGGGTCGCTCGCTGCTGCCACCGGGCGATCGCAGCGCGTAGGGTGTTTAGAGGATAGCGCTTCATATGAGCGAGCATAACACATCCGGCGTCAAACGCGCAGTCGTGTTCGACTTTGGCGGCGTGCTCGTGCGCACAATGGATTACACCCCACGCCACGCTTGGGATGACCGGCTGGGGCTGCCGCGCGGCAGCGTCGAGCGCATCGTGCACGGCAGCGACGCCTGGCGCGAGGCGCAGCTTGGCCGCCTCACGCCGGAACAGTACTGGGCGCAGGTGGCCGCCGAGCTGGGCCTGGACGCGCCCCTTCTGGCGCAGTTCAGGCGCGACTACTTCAGCCGCGACCAGCTCGACGCCGACCTCGTCGCGCTCATCGAGGCGCTGCGCACCAGCGGGCACGCCGTTGGGCTGCTGAGCAACGACACGCTCGACCTGCGCGAGCGGCTGCGCGCCCTGGGGATCGCCGCCCTGTTCGACCCGCTGCTCATCTCTGCCAGGCTGGGCGCGATGAAGCCTGACCCAGCCGCCTACCGCGCCCTGCTCGCTGCGCTAGGCCGCCCGCCTGATGAAGTCATTTTCGTAGACGACCTGCCCGCCAATGTGGCTGGCGCGCAGGCGCTGGGCATTCACGCTGTGCAGTACACGGCCGGCATGGACTTGCGCGCGGCGCTGGCGCCGCTGCTCACCGGCGGGGCGCATTAACGCCCTGTGCAGCCGAATCATGCTAGTATTAAGCAATGTGTTTATGTTCGCAGGCAGGAGGGCCGAACCATGCCGCAGCTCGATCTTCAGGAAATCATCCGGCTGTTGAGTCCGCGTTCGGGGACGGAACTCATCTGGGACATCATGCTCTACACAATCTTCATCTTCGGGCTGATCGCCATGTTCATGCAGAGCGACAAGACGCTGCTTCCAACTTTGATGATGGCCGTCGTCGTCTTTATCGCCGTGATCTCCAAGCTCCAGGTGATCCCGCCGCGCCACATCATCACGATGCTGCTCAACGCTGTGATGGCCATTTTCCCGATCATGGTGGCGGCCTTCACCAAAGCGCCTAAATCGCGCCTGCCGGCGCTGCTGGCGGGCGTTACCGGCTTCGTCTACACGGCAGCGTTCCTGCTGTTCGCTCAGCAGTGAGCGGACACCTAACGATTGCCCTACTGCGGTTACATTCCAGCTGGTTCTGCGTTTGCTTTAGGTACGAATTTGCCGAGCGTTGAGGCTGTGCGACGTTCTCCAACCTACAATGTGAGTAGAGATTGTTTCAGCATTGCAGCCCTTGGAGAGCGCTCGCATGTCCTCACGCACGCTGCGCGCGGCGCTGGCCTTCACCCTGACAGCCTTTTCCGCCGTTTATTTGCTGCGCGTCATCTACACGCCGCCTGTCGCCCGCGCGCCAGCACAGACCGCCGCGCGGAAAGCGCGGCACGGCTACGCGCTCAAGCGCCCGCTGGACGTGCTGGCGGCGGCGGCGGCGCTGGTCGTCTGCGCGCCGGTGATGCTGGCCGTCGCGCTGGCCATCCGCCTGACGATGGGCGGCCCGATCCTGTTCCGGCAGCAGCGTCCCGGCCTGCACGGGCGGCCGTTTACGCTGCTCAAGTTCCGCACCATGACCGACCGGCGCGGCCCTGACGGCGCGCTCCTGCCCGACGCCGACCGCCTGACCCCCTTAGGCCGCTTTCTGCGCCGCACCAGCCTGGATGAGCTGCCGCAGCTCGTCAACGTGCTGCGCGGCGAGATGAGCCTGGTTGGCCCGCGCCCGCTGCTGATGGAGTACCTGCCGCTGTACAGCCCGCGCCAGGCGCGCCGCCACGAAGTCCGCCCCGGCATCACTGGCTGGGCGCAGGTGCAGGGCCGCAACAGCCTCACTTGGGAGCAGAAGTTCGATCTCGACGTGGCCTACGTAGACCGCCACAACCTGCTGCTTGACCTGCGCATTCTGGGCCTGACGCTGCTCAAAGTGCTGCAGCGCGAGGGCATCAACCAGCCTGGGCAGGCAACGGCAGCCCATTTCAACGGCACATACCCTAAACTCCAGTAAATCAGGACATGGGCAGTGTTCTTATCCTGGGAGCAGGCGGGCACGGCAAAGTTATCGCAGATATACTCTTCGCAACGGGAAAGAACGTCCTCGGATTTCTGGACGACAACCCAACCATACATGGTGCACGGGTTCTAGGCCTGCCTGTAATGGGCTACATTGAAGACTACAATCGGTATCAGCCAGATGGCTTAATTATGGGAATAGGGAACAACCATACACGCCAAATGGTTATAGAACGCTTGAGTTTGGTTGCGTC
>DAOTWC010000041.1:0-6033 GCA_034435995.1 Anaerolineae bacterium
AAGAAGACGTGCGCGTTATGACAACGCTGGCATCACAGGTGGCAGTAGCCGTCCGCAACGCGATGGCCTTCGAGCGTGAGCACAGCGTCGCCGAGCGCCTGCGCGAAATTGACCGCCTCAAGTCCGAATTCATTGCCAATATGAGCCACGAACTGCGCACGCCGCTCAACTCGATTATCGGCTACTCGGAGGTGCTGCTGGATGGTGTGGATGGCGACCTGAGTGACGATGCGATCGAAGACATCCGCGCCATCCACGGCAGCGGCCAGCACCTGCTAACCATCATCAACGACATTCTCGACCTAGCTAAGATCGAAGCTGGGCAGATGCGAATTGACCTGCAGCCGGTTGATCTGGGAGCGTTCATCAAAGACATTGTGCATGCCGGACACATCCTGGTGAAGGATAAGCCGGTGGAGCTGCGCGTCGAAGCGGAAGATGACCTGCCGCACATCGAGGCTGACCCAGTGCGCCTGCGCCAGATTGTATGGAACATCATGAGCAACGCCGTCAAGTTCACTGAGCAGGGCAGTGTCACCATCCGGTATGGGCGCAGCAGCGACAACCCAAGCCAGGCCGTTGTCAGCATAACCGACACCGGCATTGGCATCAAGAAAGAACTGCTGCCAGTGGTGTTCGAACGCTTCCGCCAGGTAGACGGTTCATCCACGCGGCGGGCAGGCGGCACAGGCCTGGGGCTGGCGATCACGCGCCATTTGGTGCAGCTGCACGGCGGCAGCATCTACGTAGAGAGCGAAGAGGGACAGGGTTCAACTTTCTGGTTCACGCTGCCGCTGTACGTTGAAGAAACCGTGCGCGGCTGATAATTCACCGTCGCCTGCCTCGACTTCTCCCCGCGCGGAAACGAGCTTGGCCTCTGCTGTGCGGGGAGAAGCGACTTGGGAGTACGAAGGTGACGGCTGAGGCTGCACTGACAAGCGCAGCAGAACAGCCTGTAAAAAACGGACAGCGCAGACCTTGCCTGTGCGGATGACTTGCAAAGCAGCGACGAGAGGTTCGGTTGACACCATGCCCGTATCGTACTTCACTAAAGTGGTTTGCCTGGAATGCCAGCATGAGATGCCCGCCAACCCCATGCTCAAGGCATGTCCAGTGTGTGGGTCAGGCTGGCTGGACGCCCGCTACGATTACGATGCGGTAGCCAAACTGTGGCCCGCTGCGCTGGCAGGCCGTGAGCGCAGCCTGTGGCGCTACGCCGAGCTTCTGCCCCTTGGTGAGCCTGACCCGGAAATCTCGATGGGCGAGGGCTTTACCTCGCTTATCCGGCTCTATCAGCTCGAACAGCTTTACGATCACCCGCACATCTACACCAAGGACGAACGTCAGGGGCCAACCAGCAGTTTTAAAGATCGGCAGGCCGCGCTGGCTGTGACAGCCATGCGCCGCGCTGGGATCACCGAATGTGTGCTGGCCTCCACCGGCAACGCCGCCGCCGCTTACGCCGCCTATGCTGCGCGCGCGGGCATCAAGCTGTGGTTGTTCCTTACCAGCCTGGTTCCCGCCGAGAAAATGCGTGAGGCAGCGCTTTACGGTGCAGAAGTCGTCAAAGTATCGGGCACATATGACGAAACCAAGCACGTTGCGGCTGAATTCGCTGCGCGCAAGGGCATCCATTTCGACCGAGGGGCGAAGGCTATCCCTGGCAAAGAGAGCATGAAGACGCTCAGCTATGAGATTGCTGAACAGCTTGGGCTGGCCCTGCACCCGGCTGAGCCGGGCCACCTTGCCGCGCCAGATTGGTACATCCAGGCCGTCAGCGGCGGCATCGGCCCGCTGGGGGTGGTAAAAGGGTTCGAAGAGCTGCGCCGCATGGGTTTGATTAACAAAGTGCCGAAGCTGGGAATTATTCAGGCGGCCGGCTGCGCGCCGATGGTGCAGGCTCACGCTGCTGGATTAGACAAAGCTCAAGCGGTCGTTCCCAAAACGCTCATCACAGTGCTGGCAACCGGAGACCCCGGTTACAGCTATACCCTACTGCACCGCGCCATCACTGCCTACGGCGGCGCAATGATTGCTGTTGAGGACGGCATAACATTCCAGGCCATGCGAACTGTCGCCAGCCGGGCGGGTTTCTCTGTTGAACCAGCGACAGCGGTCGCCTTTGCAGGTTTGGAAAAGCTGCTCCGCGACGGCACAATCGCCCCAGGCGAGACAGTGGTCGTCAACTGCTCCGGCCACACCTTCCCAGCCGAAAGCCACATCCTGGGCGACCAGTACATCCTAAACCTGGAACTTGACCAGCGCGGCAGCCGTACAACCTCCAGCCGCCAAGAGGAGGGGCTGGGCGCAGCGTTGGAACGGCTGGATGAGCAAATCACTACCATTCTGGTTGTAGACGACACACTCAATGACCGCCGCCTGATCCGCCGCCTGCTCCAACGCTACAAGCAGTACCGAGTCTTTGAGGCCCAAAACGGGGTCGAAGCCCTCAAAATGGTGCGCGAACACCGTCCCGACTTGGTGGTAGCCGACCTCACCATGCCAGAAATGGACGGCTTTAGTCTGCTGGAACGCCTCAAAAGCGACCCCGAAACCGCTGCAATTCCCGTGATAGTCGTCTCAGCCAAGAACCTGACTGACCATGACCGCCAGGTGCTGGCTACCCATTCTGAATCGGTGTGGACTAAAGGCAACTACGATACACGCGCGCTGATTGACCATGTGGTGCGCACACTGGGCGACACCCCGCTTAACCTGTCCGCCGGCCAGATGCGCCGCCTGGAAGAACTGGATGAGCCGGGGGCGCAGACCAAAGTCAGCAGCAGCCTCGATGCCTTGCGGCGTCCAGTTGTGGTAATTGACGACAACCCTGACGACCTGCGCTTAATGCGCCGCTATCTGGAGTCCACGCGCAAGTACCGCGTGATTGCGGCTGACTCCGGGCGCGCTGGGCTGAAAGCCATCTACGAACACCACCCCGAGCTGATTGTGCTCGACCTGATGATGCCTGACATGGACGGCTTCGCCGTTCTGGAATCGCTGCGCAGCAACGCCGAACTGCGCGACATTCCAATTATCGTCATTTCCGCCAAAACGCTTTCGCCCGATGAGCAGCAGAAACTAGCCAGCGGAATTCACGCGCTGTTAGGAAAATCTTCATTTGAACGGACGCAATTCCTCAGTATAATTAATGATATATTAAATTAAGCGGCGCAAACAATTAACACAACAAGGAATGCCTGCCATGTTGGCCAAAGTTCTGTACATCGAGGACAACCCGCAGAACATGCGCCTGGTGCGCAAGATACTCCAGCACAGCGGTTATGAAATGATTGAAGCTGTTGATGGGTTGACCGGTGTGGCACTAGCAGCGCAGGAACTGCCCGATCTGATCCTGATGGACATTAACTTGCCTGACATTGACGGCCTAGAAGCTACCAAACGCATCAAGGCCATGCCGGAAATGGCGCACGTTCCAGTAATCGCGCTCACAGCCAACGCAATGCACGGCGACCGCGAGCGTTTTATCGCTGCTGGGTGCGATGGCTATCTCGCCAAGCCTGTCACCAGGATCGAGCTGCTTAATATGCTTACCCACTTCCTAGGGCGCACAGTGCACCAAATCTACCGCTCCTAGGCACAGGAGACGGATCATGAGCGCTATCGTACTAATCGAGGACACGCCACAGAGTGCCCGCCTTGCAGCGCGGCTGCTGCGGCTGGCTGGGCATGAAGTAATTGTGGCCCAAGACGGCGAAATGGGGCTTGCCGCCGTCATGGACGGCCCGCCTCCTGACTTGGTGCTGGTTGACCTGGGTCTGCCTGATCTGGACGGGCAGACAGTTGTAGCGCTGCTGCGCCAGCAGCGCGGCCTGGATACAGTGCCGATTATCGCGTTCACTGCTTGGCCGCAGGATACCGCCCACAAAATGGCACTCGCCTACGGCTGTGACGGCGTCATCACCAAGCCAATTGACACGCGCACATTCGCCAGCCAAGTGGAGGTGCACATCAAACGACAGCGGGTGCAGCCATGATCACCGCGCACAGCCATCGCCTGCCCGCGCCTTTCGAGCAGGTTCCCGGCTCAGATCTCGAGCAGTTTGCCGGTCAAACTGCTGTCCCGGCCAGCCGCTACGGTTTTGACGAGCTGGCCGATTTGTATAACCAAACGCGGGTGGATTACATCGTCCCTATGCCGATGAACGCCCGCCGTCTGCAGGAATACGTCCACACCTACGACATTATCTTAGACCTATCTGTTGTCGCACTTAACGCTGAGGGCGAAGTAACCGGCCTGGGTATGCTGGGCCTGCGCGACGATCGCGCTTGGATCAGCCGCCTGGGCGTGCTGCCAGAGAAGCGCGGCCGCCGCACCGGTTTGTTCATCATGGAGCATCTGCTGCACCAGGCGCGGCTGAACGGCGCGCGGTCGGCGCTGCTCGAAGTTGTTAAAGGCAACGTGCCCGCTCATACTCTGTTCCGCAAGCTGGGGTTTCGCGAGACCCGCGAACTGCTCATTATCCGCCGCCCGCCTGGGACAGCGCCGCTTATCCCGCCGCCGGAAGTGTGCCGCGTAGTCGAAATGGATGAGGCTGGCATCGCCGCCTGTCTGGCCATACGCCCCCCAGGCCCATCGTGGCTGGAGGAAACACGCTCGCTCTACCGCGCAGGCAGCCTCAAAGGGCTGTGGGTGACGCTGACGAGCGGTGACAGCGGTTGGATCGTCTACCAACAAACGCCGTTCCAGCTCACGCACATCGTGTGCGGCACGTCATCCCCTGTGCGAGAGCCGGTGGCTACTGCTCTGCTGTGCCAGCTTCACCGCCTAAATCCGCACCAGGACGCAAAAGTGGAGAACATGCCCGCTGACAGCCCGTACCTGCCGGCCTTTGTCAATGTCGGTTATCTAGAGACGTTTCGCCGCATCGAGATGAGCGTGCAGTTGGGATAACAGCGCCGATTGCTGTCACCACGATTTGCGCTGACCGGCATTAACCTCATACATCCACATACTGCGGATTTGTTCAAGGTGTTGGCGCGGCAGCATCACACAGCGCTCATGCTGGCCTTATACTTGATCCCGTTTTGCGCAGATCGTGTGAGCCTATTCAGGGTGCAGCTGTATCAGTTGTAGGTCGAAACCGGCACTATGCGACAGCTTTAAACGCTGCGCGCAAACACCCGCAACCTGTCCGCAACCTATGTGCGCTACGTGTCGTCTTCGGCTTCCAGCTTCGCCAAGTCACGATAAAGCTGGCGGATTTGCCTGTCCCGGGCCTCAAGCTGTTCGCGCAGCAGCCTGTTTTCCCCCCTAACCTGCATCAGCTCATCGCGGAGTTGCTGCGCCTCTCGTCGCGCCTCTTCGAGCGCATGACGCAGCCGCGTAATTGAAATATTCTGGGGCATCATGATCGCTTGATCGAGTTGATCGGGCACAAAACCGCGCTGTCCTGCCCCCAAAGCAATGCGGACGTCCTCATATGTGCCCCCGCTGCGCTTAATTTCAGAAATCAGCGCAAAAACCCGCATATCTTCGTCGGTGAAGTGGCGCGCACGCCCTTTGCCAGGGGTCGCTGTAGGGCTGAGGAAATCCGCGAATGCGTCGCACCAATCCTTCACGGTTTGGTGGCTTACATCGAAAAGCTGTGAAACGTGGCGTGTCTGGAATCTGTTCATCTTCATAATATAGCAACCTTGATCAGGGTTGATCAAGCCTTCGACTGATAAGGTAGTACTGACGCGATCTTTATTTGATTTTCTTGCGGAATATCCGCAACCTATGCTATATTTGCGTTATGCAAGCTGCATCACGCAGAGGCTAATTATGGCTTACAGAGTACAGCATCGCTTCTGGCTCGATCTTGACAATCCTGATGAGGCTTCCCTGAACGACCTCACGGTCCAGCTTCGCAAGAAACGCGCTTTCACGGCCACCATTCGCGATGGCATCCGCCTCATCTGCGACCTGCGCCGCGGCAGCCTCGATGTGTTGTTCGAACTCTTCCCCTGGGTGCGCGCCGAGTTCCTCGACTACATGCAGGCCTGTCTGCGAAGGCAGGCCCTCCAGCC
>DAOTWC010000042.1:0-7027 GCA_034435995.1 Anaerolineae bacterium
TTTGTGTCGCTGATGATGAACAGGTAGCGCCCCGGCGTGCTGATCAGCACCGGCCCCACGACCAGCGTGGTCGTGGCGTCGAGGGCGCGCCCGGTGGCCAGGAAGGCGGTGGGGTTGTTGAACGGCGTCACCGCCACCAGCGGCAGCGCGTTGCCCTTCACCTGCAGGAACTCGAAGCGCAGCGACTTGCCGGCGTCCACGTCGAAGCAGAAGCCGACCGTGCGCTGCGACGGATCGAGCGCGCCGCGCACGATTTGGCCAATCGGTATCACCGGCAGGATGTCGCTCGCGCCCTGGAACGTGAACAGGCACTGATCCGGCCCTACCTCGCCCACCGCCGGCAGCAGCTCGTTGAGGCGGCGGCGCAGCTCCAGGAACTGGGCGTCGGCGGTGTTGATCGTCAGCAGCGCGCCCTGCACGGTGGCCCGTCCTACCACGCCGCGCTGCGGCTGCGGCCGCTGGCACACGTCAATCCACAGGTCAATCGCATCGCGCACGTTGGTCATGGCGTCGTTGAACAGCGTCTGCAGCGGGTCCAGCGTGCCGTAGAACGCCGCCAGCAGCGGGTTGGGGATGTTGTAATTGGAGGGCCGTGCTGGGAAGCCGCCGCAGGCCGATTCCCCGCCCAGGGCGATGTTGGTCCAGACAGCGCGGATGGCGTCCAGCGACGGCTGGGCCAGCTCGACGCGGGCGAGCAGCAGGCGCAGCGTGGCCTCGTAATCGGTGGCAGTTGGGCCGGATATAGGCAGCGAGTCGGCCACAATGCCGTCCACCGGCAGCTCGGCGATGCTGGCGTTGCCCAGAATCTCAACATAGCGCACAGCCACCCAGCCCAGCGTGCCCTCGAAGTTGACCTGCACCCAGCCGTTGCTGATGGTGCGCCCCAGCAGCGGGAAAACTGTGTAACGCGGTGCGTTGGCCAGCACCGGATAAGCCCGCGACGGGCCGGCGCGCACGCGCATGCCGCTGTCGGCCAAACGGCCGGCGATGGGGCTGGTGGCGCTGGTGAGGCCGGCGCGCGGGCTTTCGAAGCCGCCGTAGGGAATAGTGCGCGGGTCGGCCACTGGCAGGCTGTTGAGGTCGCCAAACACGTTGATGACCGGGAAGCCGAGCCAGCCTTCCTCGCCGTTGAAATCAATGCGCACCCACTGGTTGTCCGGGCTGCGGCCAGTGGCCGGGGCGCGCCACCCTGCGCTGACGAACCCGATCACCTCGGCCCCGATTTCCGGAAACAGGCGCACGTTGACGCCGTCGCGGTTGACAAGGATGCTGACGCCAGTGGGGGAATTGATTGGGTCGGCCTGAGCGGCGGCCAGGCTTGAAGTCAGTACCAGCGCCGCTGCCAGCGTCAGCAGCCAGAACCCCTGTTTGCGCATGATGGACCGGCCTCCCTGGGTGTTTGCGTCTGCTGGGTAGTATATATCTGCCGCCACAAACACGCTATCGCCCGGAAGGGCCAGCCCGCTGCGCCCTGTAAGAACTGCTCTTACAACCTTGTGCAGTTTGACTGCTTGACAACGAATCGCAGATTCGACTACACTTAGCACGTCTACCACAAACCGGCTGCGCAGCGCCTCGGCGTTGTGGGCTGTGGGGGGCGGTTCGCATCACACTTTAGTAGGAGCAGTCAGGCAGTGGCACAGCGTATGAGAGGCGTGGTCAAGTGGTTCAGCCCGGAAAAGGGGTACGGGTTCATCACGCCGGAAGAAGGCCCCGACGTTTTCGTGCATTACACGGCAATACAGGCTTCAGGCTACCGCAAGCTGGAGGAAGGCGCAAAGGTTGAGTTCGAGATCACCGAGGGGCCAAAAGGCAAACAGGCAAGCCAGGTTATTCCGCTGTAAACGCTGCCGGTTTTGAACTGAATTGACCGCTGCGGGCCTATCGTTTTAGGATAGGCCCTTGTTTTTCGCCCCTGACACAGCACCGGAAAGCGCAGACACCTCATGAACCTTCAGTCCATCCGCGGGACGGCAGCGGCGATCGCCCGGCAGGCCGGCGCTGAGCTGCTGCGCCGCTATGCCCAGCCGCACACCGAAAACACCAAAAGCAGCGCCGCCGACATTGTCACTGAGGCCGACACCGCCGCCGACGCCGTAATCGTGGCGGCGCTGCAGGCCGCTTTTCCGGCCGATCACATCGTCACCGAGGAGAGCGGCGGCGTAGGCGCGCCGGCTGGCGGCGCAGCCCGCACCTGGTACGTGGACCCGTTGGACGGCACGTCCAACTTTGCCGCCGGCTTTCCGTTCTTCTGCGTCAGCATCGGGCTGGCGGATCGCGACGGCAGCCCGCTGGTGGGCGTGGTCTACGACCCGGTGAGGGGCGAACTGTTCACGGCGGCGCGCGGCCTGGGGGCAGCGCTCAACGGCCAGCCGCTGCGCGTCTCGGGCACGGCGCCGCTGCGGCGCGCCTTGGTGTGCACCGGTTTCCCCTACGACTACGCAGACAACCCCGACAACAACCAGGCGCGCTGGAACGCAGTCGCGCCGCGCGTGCGCGCGCTGCGCTGTTTCGGGGCGGCAGCGCTCGAACTGGCCTACGTCGCCGCCGGGCGGATTGACGGCCAGTGGGAAGCCTATCTGCGCCCGTGGGACACAGCGGCAGGCCTGCTGATGGTGGCCGAAGCCGGCGGCACAGCGACCGATTTTGAGGGCGGGACGGACGGCCTGCAGCGCGGCCGGGTGGTCACCAGCAACGGGCGCATCCACGCCGAGCTGCTGGCGGCGCTGGCCGGGCGCGCCTAGCCCTCGCGGAACAGCACCAGCGTGGCGCCGAACGAGATGATGTCGCCGTCGCGCAGGACGCGCCCTTTTCCGCTCACAGGCGTGCCGTTGACGATCGTGCCGTTGGCGCTGCCCAGGTCGGTCACCACCCACGCGCCGTCCACAAACTCCAGTTGAGCGTGCGGGCGCGACACCGCCGGGTCCTGCAGCGCGATCTCCCAGTTGGCCTTGCTGGTGGCGCGGCCCACTGTCACCTTGTTGATCAGCAGCGGGATCGTCTGCCCTTCCTGCGCGCCGGTGGTGATGATGAGCTGCCCCCGGCCGGTGCGCCTGGTCGGTGTGATGAACGTGCCGTGTTCGCGGGCGAGGCGCTCGTCCTCTGCCGTGACGGCGGCCGAGAAATTGAGCACCGGCACATACAGCCGGATCTCGTCGCCAGAGGCCAGCGGGAACGGCGCATCCAGCCGCCGGTCGTTGACAAACGTGCCGTTGGCGCTGCCCAGGTCGGTGAGCACGAACACGCCGTCGCGGTAGTTGATCACCGCGTGCTGGCGCGATACGTGCTGCTCTGGGATGCAGATATCGTTGTTCTCCATGCGCCCGATAGTTGCCGTTGCGCCCTCCGTGAGCACGTACTCGCGCCGGTTGGCGGTGCGCGGGTCGGTCCACGTGATCTTCGCCAGGCTCAGTGGGCGGTCAGGCAGAGTCATCAATCCGAATTTCACCTCCGCGTTTGCCGTGCTAATTTTGTAGTATATCACGATCTAGCGCGGCGCGCGCCGCGCCCTGACTTTGGCAGTATGAAGAAAGCCGTTGTTCAGAAGCAGTGGTTTGTTGGGGTTCCTTCGCGGTTTTGACCTTACCCCTGTTCGACAGCGGAGCGCAAAGCCCGCATAATATACGTCATAATTGGGGACGCAGCGCAGTTGCGGCAGAGCAGGCCATGGCAGACGGCTATTTCATCACCGCCGCCGAAGCGGCGCAGGTCGAGATGGCGGCTGGCATCCACCGGCGCACGATGGCGACCACCGACGAGGCGATGCTGTGCGAGTTCTTTCTGGAGCGCGGCGCGGTTGTGCCGCCGCACAGCCACATGAACGACCAGGTGGGCTACATCGTCTACGGTGCGCTGGAGCTGACCATCGGCGATCAGACACAGGTGGTGCGGCGCGGCGACAGCTACGCCGTGCCGGGCGGGGTGGTGCACAGCGCGCGGGCGCTGGTGGATACGCTGGCGCTGGACGTGTTCTCGCCGCCGCGCAACGATTACCGCACCGAAGCGCGTTGAGCCAGCAGCGCCGCTGGTGCTACAATACAGTCAGCGCTAGATGAGTGTGTTCAAGCAGCGAGCTGTAGAACGATGGACGAGTCATTCAGCAGTGCCCGCCGCAAGCGCCCTAACCGGGCGCGCGAACGCTACGACCTGCGCCAGCGCCGCCGCGAGGCGATGGCGTCGCTGCGCACGCCGGTCAGCGCGCGCATGAGCCGGACGTATCACCGCACCGCGCCCTGGCGCGAGCAGGCCGCGCTGTATCTGCGCGACGCTTGGTGGTACGTGCGCGCCACGCCGCTGATCCCGCTGGGCGCGGCGCTGCTCGCTGGCGTGCTGCTGCTGGCGTTCATTGTTTCGCACCTGGTGAACGGCCGCGTGTTCCCCAACGTGTGGGCGCTGGGCGTCAACCTGGGCGACATGACCGCTGACGAAGCCGAGGCCGCCCTGCGCGACGCCTGGAACAACCGCCTGCGCGTCCGCTTGACCGACGACGAGCGCGCTTGGTCGGCCGCGCCGGCGGAGCTGGGCATGGCGTTCGACGCGCGCGCGGTCGTGGCCGACGCCTTCGCGGTGGGCATGGCCGGCATCCCGCTGGGCTGGACGGTGCAGCCGGAGATCACGCTCGATTACATCACGGCGCAGAACTACCTGCTCGACCTGGCGCAGCAGGTGCAGGTGGAGCCGTTCAACGCCGGCTACGCGCTGCGCGACGGCCAGGTGGTGGCCGTTGAGGGCCGCCCAGGGCGCATCATGGACGTGGGCCAGACGATGGAGACGCTCACGGCCGACCCGCTCCGAGCGCTGCGCGACGGGCTGCGCCTGCGCATGACGCCCATCCCACCGGACGTGGTGGACGCCGCGCCCTATCTGGAGGACGCGCGCGCCTTTGCCGCCCGGCCGTTCCAACTGCGCGGCTATGACCCGTATCTCGACCAGACAATCGCCTGGGGCACGACGCCGGAGGTGGTCGTGTCGTGGCTGGAGGCCGGCCCCAGCAGCCTGACGCTGCGCGAGCAGGCCTTTCTGCCGTTCCTGGAGGCGCAGAACAGCTCGCTGGCCGCCAGCGGCCAGGGGGTGCGCTACCTCGACACGCTCGAAACGACGGAGCAGATGCGCCAGGCCATCGCCCGCCAGAGCGACAGCGTAGACCTGCGCATCCGCTACCGGCCCACTCAGTACACGGTGGTGGCGGGCGACACCGCCACGCGCATCGCCCGTAAGACCGGCATCCCGTTCTACCTCATCGAGCAGTCGAACCCCGGCCGCGACCTCAACGTGCTGGCCATCGGCGACCGCCTGAACCTGCCGTCGCGCGATCTCGCGCTGCCGCTGCCCCCTGTGCCGCACAAGCGCATCATCGTGGACCTGCGCACGCAGTCGCTGGCGGCCTACGAGAACGGGCAGCGCGTGTTCAGTTGGCTGATCTCCAGCGGCAAATCCGAAGCGCCCACCTCGCCGGGCATCTACCAGATTTTGTCGCACAACGAGGTGGCCTCTGGCAGCAGCTACACGCTGTGCAACGCCCAGGGCTGCGGCCAGTGGAAGATGTATTGGTTCATGGGCATCTACGAAGTGGTGCCGGGGCTGATGAACGGCTTCCACGGGGCGGTGCTGCTGCCCAACGGAGCTTACCTGGGCGGCGGTAACGTGGGCGTGCCGTACACGTTCGGCTGCGTTATGTCGCAGGACGACAACGCCCGCCTGCTTTACGAGTGGGCCGACGAGGGCACAATCGTCGAGATTATCTCCAACGAGTTCCCGCCGCAGAGCGAGCTGGCGCGAATGGCGTTCGGCTGAGGCAGCGCGCCTTGTGCAGCTTGTATGAACTTAGCAGCGCACGGGAAGGCGGTGCGGCTTGCCAGCGCGCACACAAAACGTCAATTATGAAGTTTTCATCAATTCTTTGTTCGGCTGAAAAGGTTTCCAGCCGGCCGGCAGCGGGGCTTTTTCGAACGGAATTTAACTTGTTCTTCACATAATTATCGATAATTTGCCGGCGCGGGCGCGCGCGCCGCTTTAAGAAACATTGACTCGCCGCCAGAATCTCATATACTGTTAAGTAGATAGTTGTGTGGAGCCACAAAAAAACTGTTATTAAAGAAAACCTTCTTTAACGGCTCCACATTGAAACCCTCAGACGCCCTATCCCCAGGGCGTCTGCTCATTTGTGGGCCAGGCGCGCCCGTCGGCCGGGAGCTGCCACAGCCCCCGACCGACGCAGTTCTGCCGCAGGCAGTGTTTCAGGGCACGGCTACAGACCACACGTCGCGGAAGTTGTGGCCGGTGGTGTCGCCCGGCTGGCCATCGCGCACCCAGAAGTAGAGCGGCGCGCCAGTTCCCCCCGCTGGCGGAGGGCCAGGTCTATCAGGTGTGGCTGACGCGCGCAGGCGAAGCGCCGCGCAGCGCCGGCCTGTTTACGGTAGACGAGGCAGGCAGCGGCGCGCTGGTGTTCGAGATCGCCGAGCCAATCGAGTCGTTCAACCGAGTGGGCGTCACCGCTGAGCCGGCGGGCGGCAGCCCTGGCCCCACGTCTGCGCCGGTCGTCCGCGTAGAGTTCTAATCCTCGCGCGGGCCGCGCAGCCGCGCCTTCAGAGAGTCAAGCGAAGGGATGTTTTCGCTGGCGAAGCGATCTTCTTCTTCGAAGTAGCGGTCAATTAAGGGCTTGTGGTCAAAGTAGTAAGCTATGACCGCATGAACCTCTGCCCGTGTCAGATTGTACTGCGCCATCACTTCTTCGACAGTCGCACCCTAATCACGATCATGAGAGACCAGTGTCAGACGATTGGAAGCTGTGTACTCCAGATGCTCCACATCGTCAGCTTCTGCCAGACCAACTTCTTCACAGCGCACCACTGTTACCCCCCGCTGGCGCAGTTGAGTCGCAACAGCGCGGGATATGTGTGTATCAAAATAGAATGGCAGCGATGCACTCATGCTGTCATTATGCCATAGGTGCGGGCAATCAGGCGCTAATCCCCCGCGCCGGAGGCGTGCGGCGCTTCGATTGTGCCGGCGGTGGGCGTCGCCTGGC
>DAOTWC010000043.1:0-42302 GCA_034435995.1 Anaerolineae bacterium
GAATACTCAGTCAATGATTCTTGAAGCGCGCATAGCATCGCGTCAGGCCCGGCGTCGCTTTATCAGCCAACGGCTGACACTTTACCTGGCGTTTGCTGTGTTTGCCCTGATCGTTCTGTTTCCATTCTATTACATATTCGTCTCGTCTATTACCCCCCGTGACCGTCTGTTTACAATGCCGCCAACCTACTTTCCTGAAAACCCGACTCTCCAGAATTACGTCAACCTAAGTAACGCTGTGCCGCTGCTAACATACTTTCGCAACTCGCTGATTTTCGCTGTTGGTTCGGCTGGGTTATCTGTATCGCTGAGCGCATTGGCGGCATATGCCTTGGCCCGTATTCGATTCCCCGGGCGCAATGTTGTCTATCTTGCGCTTGTGCTGTCAATCGCACTACCGCAGATGGCTGTTCTCGTGCCCATGTTCCAGGCCTTTCAAACCTTCCGGCTCACCAACACGCATCATGGTTTGATTATCTTGATGAGCAGCCTGATGCTGCCATTTACGATCCTATCCCTGGTATCTTTTGTGCGGCAGATACCGGAGGAAATTGAAGAGGCAGCCTTCATTGACGGTGCATCGTCGCTACAGGTTTTGATACGAATCGTCTTTCCACTCATCCGTCCCGCTATGGTGACGATGTTCCTGATCAACTTTATCATTAGCTGGAATGAACTGCTCTACCAGTTAGTGTTTGCGCCGCTTGAACGAACACGACCACTCAGCGTCGGCCTGCTTGAACTCAATGACGTGATGACAGGTGGCGTGGTTATCCGTCCTTGGGATATGATGAGCGCTATGAGTGTGGTGATGATTATCCCCATTCTGCTGCTTGTTTTGTTTGGGCAGCGAATGATTATTTCGGGTCTGGCGCGTGGAGCTATCAAGTAGTTTGTATTCACAACAACGAGCGAAATAATGACACGTTCCGTTACCATTCGGTCTGCTACCGTCAAGGACATCCGCTTCCCCACATCGCGCCTGCTCGACGGCTCGGACGCGATGAACCCCGACCCCGACTACTCAGCAGCTTATGTCATCCTGCACACGGATGCTGAGGATGAGGGCCACGGTCTGACATTCACGATTGGCCGCGGCAACGACCTCTGTGTCCAGGCAATCAGGTTGCTGGTCCCCTTCGTCGTCGGCAGGCAGCTTGAGTCGATCACCGTCGACATGGGCGCGTTCTGGCGCGCAGTCACCGGCGACAGTCAGTTGCGCTGGCTGGGGCCGGAAAAAGGTGTGATACATCTCGCCGCGGCGGCGCTGGTCAACGCGGTGTGGGACCTGTGGGCGAAGGTGGAAGGCAAGCCGCTATGGAAGCTGCTGGCCGACATGTCACCTGAAGAGATCGTGCGCTGTGTTGACTTCCGCCATATCACTGATGCGCTGACACCGCAGGAGGCGCTGGACCTACTGCGGGCGCTTGCGCCGACAAAAGCCGAGCGCGAGGCGGAACTACTGGCTGCTGGTTACCCAGCCTACACCACGTCGGCGGGCTGGCTCGGCTACACCGACAATAAGATTCGCGACCTGTGCCGCGCTAGCCTGGCCGAAGGCTGGCGCCACTTCAAGATAAAGGTTGGGCGAGACCTAGCTGATGACGTGCGCCGCTGCGCGCTTATCCGCGAAATAATCGGCCCGGACAACTACCTGATGGTCGATGCCAACCAGGTTTGGGATGTGAACAAGGCGATTGAGTGGGTGCGGGCGCTTGCCCCATACAACCTCTACTGGGTTGAAGAGCCGACCAGCCCTGACGACATCCTCGGCCATGCTGCTATCGCGCGCGCCATTGCCCCAATCGCCGTGGCGACTGGTGAGCACTGTCACAACCGCGTCATGTTCAAACAGTTTATGCAGGCCAATGCCCTCCGTTTCTGCCAGTTGGATAGTTGCCGGTTAGGCGGCGTCAACGAAGTGATCGCCGTCTACCTGCTGGCGGCCAGGTTTGGTGTGCCGGTTTGTCCCCATGCCGGTGGCGTGGGCCTATGCGAGTACGTGCAGCACCTACAAATGTTCGACTACATCAGCGTTAGCGGGTCAATGGAGGACCGCGTTATCGAGTTTGTCGACCACCTGCATGAACACTTCCTCGACCCCGTTACCGTGCGCGACGGCCACTATCTGCCGCCGCAGCGCCCAGGCTACAGTATTGAGATGAAACCTGAGAGCCTGCGCGATTACGAGTACGGCGTCGGCGCTGTCTGGGCGGCTCCGTGAGCTTCCGTCAGGTCGATTTCCCGTAGGTTGCTGCCGGACAGAGAGTGGTCTACCCGCAGTTTTTGGGAGTAACAACTGCTCAGGCGGCGCAGCCGACCAGATTCCCTATGACAACGCCGTGATGGAGAGTTTCTTCAGCACGCTGCCGGCGGAATTGACCGACCTGGAGCGTTTTGCCACGCGACAGGCGGCTCGAACTGCTGTGTTCGAGTTCGTCGAGGTGTTTTACAATCGGCAGCGCTTACATTTGTCGCTGGGCTAGCGCAGCCCAATGGCGCTTGAAACTGACCATTTATCGTGAAGGTGTCTCTTATCCACCCTCCACCAAAACGGGTCAAGACCACCAGCGCTGCCCGCAAAAGCGCGGAGCAGGTTAACCGCGCCTTGCTCCTGGTCTGTACGATAGCTGCTAACGCTTGGCAGGCCGTCACCCGGACTGGCGCGGTTCCTCGGCGCGCGCGCCGTACATGTCGAGCAGCTGCAGTCGTGTCGAGTCCAGCGAGTGCATCATCTTGTACGAGAAACGCTTCATGAACTCGTAGCCCAGCGCCGGGTCCTGCTCGCATTTAGTGCGCAGGCACACACCGTCCAGGGCGATCACGCGCGTCAGCTCCAGGGCGCGCCCGCTAAAATGCCAGTGATACGGCGAAAACAGCCACGACCACCCTACGACATCGCCCTCGTCGTGCGTGTAGAGCAGGATCGGACCGGCCGGCGTGCCAATCTCAACCGCCAGACGGCCGTGCCGGATGATGAAGAATTTAACGGCTTCGTCGCCTTCGCGGAAAAGAAACTCGCCAGCCTCATAGCGTTCGTTTGTCGCGCATCCGGTGAGCAGCTCAATGTAACGCGGATGGAGGCCCTCAAAGAACGGATGTTTTTTCAGGATTGGTTCAAGTGTGTCCATGAAAATCTGCTCCTGAGAATATCACGGCTGTGGTCACAATCGTGCTGCGGCCAGCTGCACGCGCGCTTCGTGCAGGCGTGACATAGCCGCCTGTGCCGTGTGCTTCATGAGAACCGCCGCCAGCTCGGCGCTGGCAGCGCACATCGTCCGCAGGCCGGCGGCGTCAATGCGCACCAGCCGGCAGGCTGCGCCGGCAACTGCCGTGGCCGTGTAGCGGTATGGCTCAACCAGCGCCGAGATGCCCAGCGGCTCCCCGGCGTTCACCGGCCCCACAAAGAAATCTTTGTACACGCGTGGATCGTCCCTGTCAGTTACGATATAGTGCAGGTCCACACTCCCTTCCACCAGGAAATACAGTGCATCGGCCGGCTCATCCGATTTGAACAGGGTTTCGCCTGGCTGTAACAGCACTTCATCGGACAGCATCGCAATGCTCTTTAACTGGCTGTCGCTCAGAAGCCCAAAAAACGGATACCGTCGCAAAAGCTCAGGAGAAATCACTGCCACTATCCTCCAGTTCAAATTGGCGCAGCACCTCCAACACAGCGCGCGCGGCCTGTGGCACACACGCGGCAACCGGCGGGCTGAGGGTTTCGGCGAAATCGCAGACGCTGGCTGCCTCAACGCCAAAGATGTACACCTGCTCTGGCAGCGGGATGCCCAGCGCAGCGCCCGCCTTGAGCGCCACCGCCAGCGAAGCATCGTGCGCCGAGTGCAGATGGCCGGCAAACGCCGCTGGCAGGTCGTCCAGCGCCAGCCGGTACAATGTTCCCGGCGGCGTCTGGCCGGTGACAATCGCGTCCGCGATGATCGCTCGCCGGCAGCCGGCCAGCCGCTCCATCAGCGCCAGCCCGCCCACCGCCAGGTAATCCACTTCGACGGGCGCGCTGGCGCCGACTAATTCGCGCTCCACCTGCTGCGCGATGTGCCAGCCCACGCCGTCGTCGCCCAGCAGCGGGTTGCCCAGCCCAATGACCAGCACTTCACCCCTGTCACGCCGCAACTGAACGAAGTCCATCCCGGGGGCGTAACTCTTTTTCCCCCGTTCGATAGGCGCGGACTGCGTGCCTGTTAGCCCCCGCGCTGTTGGGAGAGGGGGTTGGAGAGTGAGGTCAATCGTAAGGCGCACTGCCGCCTCCTTACAACTAACAGTGCTGGCGCAGCACTTCAACCGGGTTGCCGTCAGCGTCGCGGATCGTCACCTCCAGCGGCATCTGTCCTGGCAGCGAGTGCGTGGCGCAGCCGAAGCATGGGTCATACGCCCGGAACGCCATCTCGATCTGGTTGAGCAGCCCTTCGGTAACGATCGTGCCCCGCTGTATCAGGCTGCGCGCCGCCTTGTTGACCGACAGACTGATCGGCGCGTAGTTGTTGGTCGTGCCAACGATCAGGTTGACGCGCGTCAGAATGCCGCGTTCGTCGGTCCAGTAGTGATGGGTGAGCGTGCCGCGCGGCGCTTCAACGCAGCCCACACCCTCCGTTGGCTTCTCGGCCGGCACAGTGTGGACGTTGTCCGACGTGATCTCCGGGTCGGTCGCCAGCTCCACCCAGCGCTCGGCGGCGTACAGCAGCTCGATCAGGCGCGCCCAGTGCGTCGCCAGCCGGTGATGCACGACCTTGGTCGGGTACGTGCTGCTGTAGCGCTTGCCCTCCTCTAGGACGAGCGTGTCATAGAATTTCTCGTAAGCCTCCTGGGCGCGCGGCGTCGCCATGCCATCGGCCACGTTCAGCCGTGACAGCGGCGTAGCGCAGTAAATGCCAGAGTCCTTGCCGTCAACAAACCCCTTCCAGCCCACTTTCTTCAGATATGGGAACTTGAGATAGGTCCACGGCTCGACGCGCTCGGCGATCCAGTCGGTGTAGTGGTGCGGCGGGTAGCTGCCCAGCACCTCGCCATCTGGCGCGACAATGCGAATCCGGCCATCGTAGAAGTTGACGCGGTTGCGCTCGTCCACCATGCCTATGTAGTAGGTGCGGTGGGTGTAGGTATCGCCGATGATCATCTCTAGGTAGGCGCTGTTCTGCAGCACAAGCTGGTCGAACAGCTCCAGGCTGAACAGGGCGAACTCGATTGCCCAGCGCCCCATCTCTTCGATATCGCGGCGCTGGTCCTCGGTAATGCCTTTGGTCAGGCCGCCAGGGATAGAGGTACAGGGGTGCACCTTGCGGCCGCCGATGATCTCGACCACAGCGTGGCCGTACTTGCGCGCCTGGATCACCTTGCCGCCGATTTCCAGGCCCAACTTGTGAATCACGCCCAGGATGTTGCGCTCGGCGGGCGGGGCGTCCGGCCCCATCACGAAATCGGGGCCGCCCAGCGCGTAGAAGTGCGTCGTGTGGTCAGTGACGTAGAACGCGCTGTAGAGCAGTTCGCGCAGCTTCTTAGCAGCGGGCGGCGGGTCAACGTGGTAAACGGCGTCGGCAGCTTTGGCTGCCGCCATGTGATGCGCCTCTGGGCACACGCCGCAGATGCGGTTGGTCAGCAGCGGCATCTCCTCTACAGGACGGCCAACGCAGAAGCGCTCAAAACCGCGCAGCTCAGGAATCTGAAAGTAAGTGTTCGCAACATTGCCTTCTTCGTCCAGAAAGATTTCGATCTTGCCGTGGCCTTCCAGCCGTGTGATCGGGTCAATGGTGATGCGCTGCTGCATAGCGTTCTTCCTCCTCCCAGGCGGCTTTGCTGGCGCGCAGGAGCGATTTCGCCAGGCTGAAACGGTAGAACTGCCCCACCGGATCAGGCAGCGTGTCGAGGATGCGTTCGATCTCTTCCGGCGTGTTGGCGTCAATGACTGAAGCATAGGCTGTCAGCAGGCGTGCCCCATATTCCATCACGCCCTGTGCTGGCCCATAGCAGCCAATGCAGGGGGCGCCAGCGCGTGGGCACAGCGCGCCACAGCCGCTGCTGGTCGCCAAGCCGTTGCACGGGATGCCCTGCTCCAGCAGGCACAGATTGGGATCAATGTGCTTCACAAGCTGAATGCGTTCGAAGCGCTTGATCGTCTTACAGTTGCGCGCGCGTGGGCACTCGTCGCACACCGTTGAGCTGCCTGCGCCGATCACACTGCCACGCGGCGGCAGCTCGGCCTTGCCCTGCAGCGCCGCGATCACCAGGTCCACCACAGCAGCAATCTGGTGCGACTCCGGCGGGCAGCCGGGCATGTAGTAATCCACGGGCACGATCTGGTCAAGCGTCCTGAGGACCGGGTAGTACTCTGGGATGTGCAGCTCGCCCTCTGGCACGTCCCACGTCGCCTGGGGCCGGATGCCTTCTGGGTTCTCGGTGCTTATGCTGTCGTAGACAGCCTCGAACAGCGACTCCGGTGCGCTCAGATTAGCCAGGCCGGGGATGCAGCCCTCGCAGGCGCACGAGCCGAACGCCACCAAAATCTGCGACTTGCGGCGCAGCAGGTGGGCCATCTCGGCGTTTTCGGTATTGCGGATGCTGCCGTTGAACAGCGTCAGGGTGATCGCGCCGTCGGGCATGGCCTCCACATCTTTGTACTTGGTGTCCATGGCCACCGGCCAGAACACGATCTCGAAGTTGGCGTCCACATCCAGAATCTTCTCGTGGATGTTCAGGACGGCGATCTCGCAGCCGCCGCATGAGGCGGCCCAGTACATGGCGAACTTCGGCTTGCCGTTGGCGCTCATGCCGCTCCTCCTTCCGCCGCGGCCGGCGCGCTCACCGGCTCTGGGCCAAAGCCGTTGGCAGCCTGCGCCCAGTTTAGCGGCCCCAGCGCGCGCACCTCCTCAACCATCGTTGTGATCTCCTGCGCCAGCCGGTGGCCTTCGGCGGCGCTGGCCCACACCAGTTTGACGCGCCCCGGCTCAATGCCGAGCTGCGTCAGCGTGCGGCGCAGCAGCAGGAAGCGGCGCAGCGCCTTGTAGTTTTGCTCCAGGTAGTGGCACTCGCCAGGGTGGCAGCCGGTGATCAGCACACCGTCCGCCCCGGAGGCCAGCGCCTTGAGCACAAACGACGGATCAAGCCGCCCGGAACACATTAGTCGGATAAGCCGGATATTAGGCGGGTATTTCTCGCGCGCAGTCCCGGCCAGGTCAGCAGCGCGATAGCTGCACCAGTTGCAGGTGAAACCGATGATGACGGGTTCGAACGAGCCGGTCATGCGGGCACTCCTTCCTCAAGCTGCATCCCCTTCACCGTGCGCAGCAGCAGGCCCTCGAGCTGCGCCAGCACCTGGTCATTGCTGAACACCGTCCCGCTGATGGCCCCTGCTGGGCAAGCCGCGACACACGTGCCGCAGCCTTGGCACAGCGCGGGATTGATCTCTGTGACCATGCGATCCTCGTGGAACGTGATGGCGTTGAACGGACACAGGTTGTTGCAGATGCGGCAGCCAGAACACTTCGTTTCGTCTACGCTGGCGCGGATCGGCTCCAGCGCGATTTCTTTCTGCTGAATGTGCGCCAGCACGCGCGCTGCCGCCGCCGCCCCCTGGGCTACCGTAGACGGAATGTCTTTCGGCCCTTGGGCGCAGCCCGCCACAAACACGCCTTCGGTCATGGTTGCCACCGGGTCGAGCTTGGGGTGCTTCTCGATGATCCAGCCGTTGGCACTGCACGAGATGCCAAACAGCTTGGCCACCTCCTGCGAGTCGCGGCGCGGCTCCAGCCCAACTGAGAGCACAACCATATCTACTGGGATGCGGCGCTGGCGTCCAACCAGCGTATCCTCCACCTGGATGATGAGCTTGCCCTCCTCGCCCGGCAAACGGGCGGCGTCGGTCACCTCGGCCACGCGCCCGCGCACGAAGATCGTGCCCTCTTCTAGCACGTGCTGGTAGAACTCGTCGTAGGCCTTGGCCGTCGTGCGGATGTCAATATAGAAGTTGTAGACTGTCGCCCCAGTTCGCTCCTTGATGAGATGCGCGAACTTGAGGCTTTGCATGCAGCAGATGGCGGAGCAGTAATTGTTAAAGTTGCGGTCACGGCTGCCCACGCAGTGAATGATGCCCACTGTCTGTGGTGTGGTGACGCCGTCGCGCAGCACAATCCGGCCGTTCGTCGGCCCGGCGGCGTTGCTCAGCCGCTCGAACTCCAGGCTCGTGAACACGTTGGCCAGCCGCCCATAGCCGTACTGAGCGATGCGCCGCGCGTCCATCACGTCGAAGCCGGTCGCCAGGACGATGTTGCCCACGTCGAGCGTGAGGTACTCATCCTGCTGCTCGAAATCAATCGCCTCAGTGGGGCACAGCTTCTCGCAGGCGCGGCAGGTTCCTTTCTGGAAGTAGATGCAGTTGTCGTAGTCAATCACCGGGTATTTAGGCACTGCCTGTGGGAAGGGGGTGTAAACCGCCTTGCGGTAGCCCAGCCCGGCCTCGAATACGTCGTCAATGACTTTCTTAGGGCACTTGTCCTGGCAGATGCCGCAGCCGGTGCACAGGTCTGTCTTGATATAGCGGGCTTTCCGCTTCACCGTGACAGTGAAGTTGCCTACGTAGCCCTTTACGTCCGTGACTTCGCTCCACGTCAGCAGCGTGATATTGGGGTGTGTGCCCACAGACACCATGCGCGGCGTGAGGATGCAGGCGGCGCAGTCCATCGTGGGGAAAGTCTTGTCAAACTGGGCCATGTGGCCGCCGATGGACGGCTCGCGCTCCACCAGATAGACGGGGTAGCCGGCGTCGGCAATCTCCAGCGCTGCCTGAATACCGGCAATGCCGCCGCCCACCACAAGCGTGGCTGGGTGGATGGGCACGCGCAGCGGCTCCAGCGGCGCGTGCTGCGCCACGCGCTCGACGCCGCCGGCGAGCAGGGCTTTCGCCTTTTCCGTAGCGGCGCGCTTGTCGGTGTGCACCCACGAAGCGTGCTCGCGGATAGACACCAGCTCGCACAGGTACCGGTTGAGGCCCGCGCGCGCGCAGGCCGTGCGGAACGTCTGCTCGTGCAGGTGGGGCGAGCAGGCGGCAACGACTACTCGCGTCAGCCCCAGCTCAACGATGTCCCTCTCGATCAGCTCCTGCCCCAGGCTGGAACACATGAACTTATAGTCGCGAGCAATGACGACACCGCGATGTCCCAGCTTGTCAGCGGCCCACTGGGCCACTTCCTCAACGTCAATCACGCCAGCGATGTTGCTGCCGCAATGGCACACGTAGACGCCAATGCGCTCGTGCGGCTGTCCGTTCGTCTGTGCTGACATCACTGCCCCTCCTCGTGGTCGTTGGGCATCCGGGGCATAGGCAGTCCCGCTGGCGCTTTCTGCTTGCGCGCGCGGCGGGCCACCGCCGCTTCCGCTTCCGCGGCCTCCGCTGGCGGCAGCTCAATGCCGATGCGGCTGAGGGCAGGCCGCGCGTCCACGAACTCCTTGCCCAGCCCCAGCCGATCTGGCTCCAGACCAAAGGCCAAGCCCACTAACTGGGTGAAATAGACCACTGGCAAACGGTAATCGGTGTTGAAATAGCGGTTGACATCTGCCTGATAGGCGTCCAAATTGAGCTGGCACATCGGGCACAGCGTGACGATCAGATCAGCCTGATATTGGTCAGCGCCATGAATCAGCCGGCGGATCAGCTCAAACGCCACCGGTAGGTTGATCTGCGTCATATGGCCGCCGCAGCAGTGAGTCTTCATCGGAAAATCAATGACTTCTGCGCCCAGCGCTTTCATCAGCCGGTCCATCGCCACCGGATGCTCGACGTTATCCCAGCGGTTGTCGCGGTCAGGCCGGGCGATCATGCAGCCGTAATACGGCGCCACGCGCAGCCCTTTCAGCGGGCGAACCACGCGGGATTTGATCGTGTCCAGGCCGATGTCGTTGACGACAATATCCAGCAGATGCCGCACGCGCACCGTTCCCGGCGTGTAGTGCAGCCCTCCGGCGGCCAGCGCTGTGTTGACTTGTTCGGCCAGGTCTGCATCGGCGCGGAGATAGCTGTCGGTCTTGGCGAGGTTCAAGTAGCAGGCGCTGCAGGCCGCCATGACGGTGCGCGTGCCATCCACCTGCTGGGCAGCAAGGGCTAGGTTACGGCCCACGAGCGCGTGAGCCGCCAAGTGATGAATCGCCACGTACTCGGTCGCGCCGCAGCAGTTCCAGTCGCGCACATCCTCCAGTTCCAGCCCGATAAGCTCTTTGACAGCGTTGATCGAATCCTGGTAGGGCCGCGCGCTGCGCTGCAGCGAGCAGCCCGGATAGAACAGGTACTTGGGCATCAGCTCACCTCCAGTTCAATCGCGCGGGCGAGGATTTTCTGGAGCTGCTCGATATTCTCGATGCGGTGCGGCGTCAAGTCCATGCGGCCCTTGGTCAGCATCCCCAGGCCCATAGGCACCATCGCCGGAAGCTGGAACGGACGGTGGCGCAGGTTGTGGCGCGTCGCCAACCCGAACTCGAAACTGCGGCCGTAGTTCTCGATGTAGCCGATAAACGTCTGCGAGAAATCGGGGGCCGTCGAGTCGTCGTACAACTTCTCGCGGATAGCCATCCGTTTGAGGGTGTACATCACATCGGTAATGTGGACTTCCTGGGGGCAGCGCACCGTGCAGTAGTAGCACGACACGCAGTACCAGGGCGTATTGCTGCGCAGAACCTGCTCTCGCATGTCTGCCCGTATCATGGCGAAGATTTGGCGCGGGGTGTGGTCCATGTCGGCAGCTGAGGGGCACGAGCCGCCGCATGTCCCACACTGAATGCACATCCCCAGACGAGAGTCTCCCGGCGTGGCTTCGATGACCTCTTCTAAGAAACTGCGATGTGCGGTGTAGGGGGGCGATTTCGGGGATGTCTCTCGAACAGACAGACTCGCGTCGTCCAAAAGACACCTCCTTTAAGCAAGAGGGAACAGTGTATTTAGTTGTCTGCAGGGGCTTGAGTTAGATTGCCCCTTCTTTTGATGATAGTGCATCCCATACAAGGGCTAAAGGGGGGGGGTATCACGCGATGGCGTGACGAATATCACAGCCTGCTCTGCTCCGCGCCCTTTCGCTTCTCAAAGAAAGAGTCAAATGCCTACAGCATCGCCGGGCGCGCTCATCTGTTGTGCGGTGAGGGCCAGCTCCAGCCGCCGGCACGAGCCGCGCACAATGAGCTGCGCCGGCAGCGTGATCTGTTCGAAGTAGTCACTGGCCTCGCCGCGCAAGCGCCGCAGCAGCAGGTCCGCCGCTGTCTGACCGATCTGTGTGAACGACTGCGCCAGCGTCGTCAGCGGCGGTTCCAGGTGAGCCGACACGTCCAAATTGTCAAAGCCCAAAACCGACAGATCGTCAGGAATTGATAGGCCAACGCTGCCCGCAGCCCGGTAGAGCGCAATGGCGATCTGGTCGTTGCCAGCGAAAACGGCCGTAGGCCGGTCTGGGCCGGAGAGATAGTCAGCCAGCCGCGTGTAGTCAAACACGGGATAGCCCTCGACGCGGCACAACAGCCGGTCATCGAGCGGGACATCGCGCTCGGCCAGCGCCTGGGCGTAGCCCAAATAGCGGTGTTCCATGCTCACTGCGGGCGACAGCCACGAAACGAACCCGACGCGGCGGTGACCCTGCTCGAACAGATAATGCACGCCGCGAACAGCCCCGCCAAAATGGTCAGTCATCACGTAATCGGTGGCTGCGCCGCGCAGGTAGCGGTCAATCAGCACCAGCGGGATACCAGCCTGAGCTAGGCTGGCCAGCAGGCTGAGCGGCAGGTTCTCGGAGTCCACTGGATACAGCGCGATACCCGCCACACGCTCAGCGGCCAGCTTGCGGATCACCCGCTCCTGCTGTTTCAGGTCGTTGTTGACGTGGTTAAAGATAACGGAGAAATTGGCCTGCTCCGCTACCTGCTGAAACCCGATAAGAATGGAGGGAACCGACGAATCCCGCACATAAGGAACAACAAACGCCAGCCGCCGCGACTGCGCGCGGTCTGACCCGCTGGCGGGCGCGTTGAGCTGCACAAACGTGCCCCGCCCCTGCTCGCGGCGCAGATAACCATCGCGCTCCAGGGTTTGCAGGGCTTGGCGGATAGTCCCCCGTGCGACGTCGAATTCGGCGCACAGCTCTTTCTCTGACGGCAGGCTGGTCCCATTCGGCCACACGCCGCTTTCGATGCGCGCTTTCAGGATCGCGGCCACCTGCGTGTGCAAATGCGGCGCGTCGGGGTTCTTACTGCGGTCAAGCAAAGTGGGCATAGCAGAACGCCCTTAACGTGTACAAGTGAGCGATAAAGTCTATACCTGTCACTATATCTGAAACGGGCTGTGTCTGTCAAACGGGATCAGGCGGGCAGGCGCGGCAGGACTTTCAACGTATACGCCTCACCGCCGCGCACGCTTATCGCTACGGTGTCGTCGCCAACCAGCGGAAGCGTTTCTTGGTACACCTCGGCCATGTTCACTTTGTAGGCGGCGCGGAGCGCAACCCCGAAGCGAAGCCGCCCCTCTATTGGCTGGCGCGCGATGTTGTAGCAGCGCACGATCAGGCTGCGGCCGCTGCGGTACACCGCGCTCAAGACCAGCTCCGGCGCGTCCACTGCGATGAACGAGAAGGTGTCCGCCAGCCGGCCGCCGCGCGGCCACTCGGCTTTCGTGACCAGCGCTGGGTCATCGCGCGTGATGTTCATCTCGCGCAGCTCGAGGCCAGGATGGGTATCTGCGCGCCGGGCCACCACAGGAACATTGTACGCATAGGCGGCGCGATAGACAGCGCGCCAATCGCCGGCGTGCGGCAGAACGGCGTATTCGTAGGTGTGCTCGCCGTGACACTGCGCGCCCGGCGTCGGCACAAGCGGGCCGGCGGCAATCCGCCGCACCCACAGATCATCGCGCGACAGCCACCCCACTGCGCGCAGCAGCGTCAGCGCGATCACGCCGTCCTCGTACACCTCAACAGACGGCAGGCCGCGGTTGAGCACTGCCAGCCCGTGCGCGCCATCGCTCAGATCGGTGAACGCCCGCTGATGCATCAGCGGTGTCGGGTCCTCCACCCACCCCGTCGAGTCCGGCAGGCGCAGGCTGCGCTCAGCTATCATGAACGACTCGTCCACGTGCGCCTGCTGCGCCTGAATGCCGGTGGGAAAGCGCACTGTCAGCTTGTGATCGTTCGCGCGGTTGACAATTCGTGTGGTGATGTATAGGCCCGGCTGGCCTGCATATAAACACACGTCGGACTCGACCGGCATAGGAACGGTCTCGGCGCTGCGCCGGGTGCGGTCAGCAGTCAGCCCGACCGGCAGCGCCAGCTCCCAGCGGATGCGGAAGCGGGCGCGGCACGGCCCAGCCTCGGCCAATTCGACCTGCGCTGGGGCGCCTTTCGTGCTGACGACATGGCTGCCGTCGGGAAATGGGCAGTATGTGTACTCGTCGCCGCAGTCCTCAGCGTCGTATAGGTGGCCCAGGTCTGTGTAGACTGCCCCAGTCGTTTTGTCCGTCACGATCAAGCCGCCGTCATCGGCGATGCTGAACGCTGCGAAGCTGTTCTGCGCGCCGCGTTCGCTCACTTCCAGGTCTGCATCGGCGGGCGTTTGCGCGGCAGGTTGGGCATAAACTGTAGTGAAGCCGCAGGCCGGCACGCTGGCCGGGAACAACACCCGCACCCGGCGCTTGCGGTTGGGCTTCAGCACCTCCATCCAGAACAACTGCTCGTCGCTGATAACCTGGTGCGGAATGACCGCGCCGGTCGTGTCCACCAGTTGAAAAGCGCCCGCGTGCGGGTCGTCGAACTCGAAGTCAACCTCCGCCTCTACCACCTCGCGCCGCTCCCAGCCCAACGGATTGAACACGATCACTGGCGTTCCGGTCTGGCCTGTGTAGTCGGTCTCGCGCGCCAGCAGCCGCAGGTGATCGCGCACCAGCGCCTCGCCGATCTGCCGCGACTGACTGTAACGATGGAGCATCTCGTGATGCACCTCGTCAATGCCGCTGCCGTAGATGTCGTCGTGGGGGTGGTTGAGCAGCAGCCAGTGCCACGCCAAGCCAACCAGGTCTGCCGTTCCCGCCAGCACCTGCGCGCCAGCCGCCCAGGCCAGCGCAGTCAGCGGTTCGACATAGCGCTCCAGCAGAGTCTCACCGGCGTGGTTAAGCTGCTTGAGGTGAATGCGCGTGGAGTAGACGCCCTGCAGTATCTCAGAGTAGCGCCCCCAACGGAACTCGCCCTCGAACGTCTCCAGCGCCACGCCAGCGGCGCGCACCCGCGCCAGGTGATCGGCCAGCGTGCCCTGGGTGATCGTTACATCGGGCAGTGCGGCATTGGCGCGGGCGATGATATCGGGAATGCGCGGCTCGGCTTCGGCGTGGTCAATGCCGTTCATCAGCAGCAGCGCGGTGGTATTAGCCATCGGCTTGAGCTTCTCGACAGCCCGTTCGATCTTGGCCTGCGCCAGGTCCGGGTTGAACACCATCTGCGACACGTCGCCCCAGTGAATACCGTAGCCCAGGTTGGTGACGTTGTGATAGCCCCAGGGCATCAGGATCGTCGTCACGGTCGAGCCGTCCGGCGCGCGCCACTCGAACTCTGTGCCCAGCCGGTCGCCCTCCTCGCCCATGCCGCGCCAGAAAAAGGCGTTGTCTATATCAAAGCCGCGCAGAATCTGCGGGAGCTGCGCGATGTGGCCGAAACCGTCCGGCACGTAGCCGATGCGCATGACCCCACCGAATTCCTCACCCATGCGGCGGCCTAGCTGCAGGTTGCGAATCAACGACTCCGGGCTGACCAGAAATTCATCGGCCAATACAAACCACGGGCCGACTTGTATCCGGCCTGAGCGGCACAGCGCCTTGAGCGCCGCCGCCTGCCCGGGCCGCGCTTCCAGGTAGTCCTCCAGCACGCTCATTTGGCCGTCGAGCATAAACACGCGAAAATCAGGTCTTTCGTCCAGAATGTTTAGCAGTTCATCAATAAGTTTCACCAGCCGGATGCGGTATTCCTGGAAAGTGCAGTACCATGCCCGATCCCAGTGGGTGTGGCTAACTAGAGTAGCCTGATAGCGGGTCATGTGGCGCTCCTCAGTAATGTTGACAAAACGTCTTGATAGACAGTATAGTCGTTTATACAACATTGCGGCGTTTTCGCAAGCAGATGATACCTAATTGACCTTCTTAGTGATAAGGATTGCAAACATGTCTGAACAAAAAACACAAAAAGATCAGCCTCAGCCCGCGCGCGGCATCACCCGCCGCACGTTCCTCAAAGGCACGGCGGGCAGCATCGCGGCGGCGCTGGCGGCCAACGTGCCCGGCAAGTTCCTCACGCAGGGCATCTACGCGCCGGCGCTGGTGCGCCAGAACAACACGGTCGTATTCGCCATTCAGGAATTCGCGCACCCAGTTATCCGGAGTGTGCTGCCCAAGTTCGAGGCTGATACCGGTCTGACTGTGCGGCTGGAGGGCGGCCCGGTCAGCGGCAACGACATGCTCACCCGCTACAGCCCGGCGTTTGCCTCCGGCACCAGCCCAGTTGACCTGTTCAGCGACGCCGACGACAGCTCGCCTACCTTCATGCGCGCCGGCTGGGTGATGCCGCTGGACGAAATCATCCCCCAAGAAGTCTGGGACGACTTCCCGCCCAGCATGCAGGATCACATTAAGGGCTTCCTGAGCATTGACGATGTGCCGTACCGCATCCCGCATGAGTTCGCTGTGGGTTACTTCTTCACACGCCAGGACATGCTTGAGGCCAAAGGCCTGAGCGCGCCCACCACGTGGGATGAGATGGTTGAAATCGGCAAAGAGGTAACCGACGCCGCCAACGGCATCTACGCCACCACCGACGCGCTGATCAAGCCGGCGCTGATGTACGTCTACGTGACGTATCTCACCGCGCAGGCTGGCGGCAAAGTGTTCGAGTTCGACGAGGGCACTGCCGAGGCGCTCCAGTTCCTCTACGACATGATCCACACGCACGGCATTTTCCCAGAAACCGCGCTCAACCAGGATTACACGGCTCAGAACGAGCTGTACATGCAGGACAAGATTTACTTCATGCGCCAGTGGCCGTTCTTCCAGGGCGTAGCCGAGGGCAACACCGATTGGTACGCGCCGGAGAAGATGGTCATCACCCTGCCGCCGGCCGGCCCAGCTGGCAGCAAGAGCTGGATCGGCGGCTGGGGCTTCTCCATCCCCACATTTGCGCCCAACCCTGACGGCGCGAAAGAGCTGATCCGCTACCTCACCTCTAAAGAAGTGGCGCCAGAGCTGGCCAAGCAGCAGGGCTTCCTGCTCACGCCGCGCTACTCGATCCTGGAGGCGCTGGCCGACAGCGACGATGAACTGATCGCCGCAATGAGCCTGTACGCTGAAAACGATGTGTTCGCGCCGCGTCCCTTCCACCCGCGCGTGGCCGAGGCGCAAACCGTCGTTGACGACATGGCCTCGCTGTTCCTGACCAAGCAGGCCTCTCTGTCCGAGGTGCTGGAGCAGGGCAAGGCGCTTATCAAAGCGTTGGACGAATAAAACCAGCTGGCGAACGTTTCCGCGGCGGGGGCGCGCAGCCAGGCGTCCCCGCCCCACTTCTTTCAGCATCTGAAAGCGAGTTCTGGCCCATGGCTTCACTTACACGTACTCAGCACCGCGTAGGCGGCGGTTTGTTAGGCGGCTTAACGCTGCGCCAGCGCTTCTACGTCGTGGCGATCGTGCTGCTGCTGCCGGCAGTGGCCCTGCGCACGTTCACCGCGTTTTACCCTTTTGTGCAAACGGCTTACCTCAGCCTGCACCGCTATAACCCGGCTTTCGACCACAGCGGCCCGGTGTTCATCGGCCTGCGCAACTTCGAGCGCATGGCAAACGACCCGGTGGTGCAGGCCAGCGTCGGCTTCACGGTGCTGTTTGTGATGATGGCCACGTTCTTCCAGCTCGTAATGGGGCTGGCGGTGGCGCACCTGCTCAACGCGCCTTTTCGGCTGCGCGCGCTCTCGCGCACGATGGTGCTCATCCCCTGGGCCATCCCAATGGTGGTGGCAGCGCTCGGCTTCCGCTGGATGTTCGATGACCAGTTCGGCATGATCCCGGACCTGCTGCGGCGCGGCCTAGGCCTGCAAACCCAGTGGCTCATCAACCCGCACAACGCCAGGGCTGCCATTATCGCTGTGGCCATCTGGAAGAGCACGCCGTTCGTGGCGCTGGTGCTGCTGGCCGGCTTGCAGGGCATCTCCCGCGATCTGTACGAGGCTGCCCGGGTGGATGGGGCCAACTGGCTCACCTCGCTGCGCTTCATCACCATTCCCATGCTGATGCCGATTCTTATCACAACCGGCATGTTTATGATCGTCTGGCAGCTGGCGGTGTTCGACCTGCCATTCCTGATGACCGGCGGCGGGCCGGGTTTCTCGACAACGGTCATCGCGCAGAAAATCTATCTAGAAAGCAACTCGCTCAACTACGGCTATGCCGCTGCCATCGGCATGGTGCTGGTTGCGCTGGTGGCAGTCGTCGGCGTAGTGGGACTGTACCTGTTCCGCCGCTTCGACGTGTCGGAGTGAAAGGCTCAGATCGTCATGTCAGTCCGCGCAGTTCCCCGCCCCCAGGACGCAAGCGACAGCCAGCCCCTGCGCCTGTCTGACGCCCAACGCACGCTCCAGGCGGTGATAGTTTACGCCAGCTTCGCCATCTTCTTCATCATCATCGGCCTGCCGTTCTACTTCATTTTCGTGTCGTCCATCATGCCCAAAAACGAGCTGTTCGGCGTGCCGCCCAATTACTGGCCCAGCGTGCCCACCTTCGACAGCTATCGCAACATGGCGCAGTCTGTGCCGTTCTTCACCTACTTTCGCAACTCGCTGATCTTCGCGGTTGGCTCGTCGCTGCTGTCGGTCATCGCGGCGGGCATGGCCGGCTATGCGCTGGCGCGCATCAAGTTCCGCGGCAGCAACATCATCTATCTGGCGCTGATCCTGTCGGTGGCGCTGCCGCAGATCGCGGTGCTCGTCCCCATGTTCCAGACGTTCAACACCTTCCGGCTGGTCAACACCCACCACGGCCTCATCATCATGATGAGCAGCTTGATGCTGCCGTTCACCATCATGACACTGGTGTCGTTCATCAAGCAAATTCCAGCCGAGATTGAAGAAGCGGCCTATATAGACGGCGCAAACACCGCTCAGATTATTATCCGCGTGGTGCTGCCCCTGCTGCGCCCGGCGCTGTTTACTATGTTCTTAATTAACTTTATTATCAGCTGGAACGAGCTGCTTTATCCGCTGGTGTTCGCGCACAATGTGGACACCAAGACGCTGAGCGTCGGCCTCACCGAGCTGACAGACCCCGGCTCAACTTACACCAAGCCGTGGGATTTGATGAGCGCTATGAGCGTTACGATGATCCTGCCGGTGCTGTTTATCATCTTGTTCGGCCAGCGCATGATCATTTCTGGCCTGGCGCGCGGTGCGCTGAAAGGATAGAGTCAGCTCGGCTGTGACTCGCTGTTATCGCGCGATTAACGCGCAGTGTGTACGGGAGAAATGAGAACAATGGCGGCAGAGAAGAGTCATATCACGATTGAACAGAACACTGAGTACCTCAAGCGCTATGCCTTTCTCGAGAAGGCGTGTATGCGCACGCTGGCCGGCTGGCTGCCTGGTGTGCCAGAATGGGAAGCCAAGAATCAGATCGGCCTGCACATTTGGGAAAGCGGCGATTCAGTTGAGCTGATCTACCAGCGGCTGCGCGAGCTGCGCACCTACCAGCCAGAGCGCGGCATCAGCCCCTTGCTGAAGAAGCTGGCCCACGAGCTGGATCACGCCCAGAACACGGCAGAGGTGATCGCTGCCGTTTATCTGGTGATCAAGAAAGCGCTGCTGAAAGCCTACCGCACGCATCCGGAAGTAACCTGGAGCGAGTTCGACAAGCCAACAGTAAAGGTTACCGAGAAGGTGCTGCCCGCCATCGAGCGGCAGGTTGAGTGGGCTGAGGGGTTCTTCGCCACCATCGCCGCGAATTACCCCGGCTGGGAAGCCTGGCGCGATTACATTGCCGGCCTGCTGGCGGCAGATGGCGGCGTAACTGGCACGGAAGCGCGGGCCGCTGAACCGCAGCGCCCAGACAACCACCCGCTGCTGCTGCCCTGGAAGGAGTGCCAGCGGATGCCAGACTGGCCGATCTTCGACCCGTCGGTGGACATTGAGCCAGACCGCAAGACAGAACCGGAGGCGCATCGCCTGTGGCGCTTCAAGCACTACCTCAACGAGATGACCGCCGCCGAGACCCTCGGCTCGATCCTGTGGATGACGCCGGAAATGCCCTGGGAATACCAGTACAACGTGTCGCGCCACCTATGGGACGAGGTGCGCCACAGCCAGCTTGGGCAGGTGCGCATCCAGCAGTTGGGCCTGAAAGTTGAAGAAGTGCCGCAGGTTGTGCAGATTTACAACGTCATGATGACGCTGCCGGCGGTGGATCAGTACGCGCTGCTCACTACGGTCATCGAGCCGAACGGGATGCCGGAAAAGAGCGCCAACCGCGAACACTGGGAGGAGATCGAGGACGAAATCTCAGCGGCAGCCGTCAGCTACGACTGGAGCGACGAGAACTTCCACATCCGCTGGGGCAAGAAGTGGACGCCGGTGCTGCTGGAAACCTACGGCTACACCGAGACGCCTGAGGAGATCGCCGCGCGCACAGAAGCGTGGCTGATGGAAAACACGCCGGTGAAGATGCAGCAGAAGATGGCGCTTGAGGCGCACAAGAGCGATTAAAACCGCTCGCTTCTTACCGAGTCCGTGCAGGGGTTTGACGTGCCAGACCCCTGCACACCGCCGGCTTGGCTGCGTTAAGCCGTATACCGTCCGTACAGCTTAGCCGCCTCCATCATTGCGTTGATGTTCTCCAACGGCGAGCCAGGCGGGATGTTGCTGCCGTCCTGCACGATCAGGCCGCGATACGGCCCCAACTTCTCGATTACGACGCGCGTCGCCTCGCGCACCTGTTCCGGCGTGCCAGTGTGGATCAGCATCGGGCTGACGTTGCCCACCAGCACCACGCGCCCGCCCATCACCTCGGCCACGCGATCCAAATCCACCTGATAGCCAAAGCCCTGGAACTCGTGGATCTGCAGGTCATTGACAAATATCTCCAGCAAGTGGTCGGTCTTGCCGCACATGTGCAGGCTCAACCAGCCGTCAAAGTGGAAGCGCAGCCGCTTTTCCTCCGGCAGCACCAGCTCGCGGTACGACTTGGCCGACAGCGACACGGCTAAGTCATCCGTCCAGGCGAAATCGCGCGCTGGAAGCCGTTCTTCCTCCCAACAGAAATCCAGCCACTCGATGAGCTTGTCGGTCACGATGCGCAGCAGTTCGCGCACGAAATCCGGATTGTCGTACACGGCAGTGAACAGCTCGGTTTGGCCCATTAGGTCACCGGCCACGCCGAACGGCCCGTCAGATGTGTGTGTGAGCGCCGGGTTCTCGCCAGGGTAGAACACCGGCCCGCCCTGAAAGCGCACCGGGTACTTCTCGGCAACAGCCATCATGGCGCGGCGGTAGGCGATCTGGCGGGCGTTGATGCCGCTGTGCACGAAATCCATTGCTTCTAAGCGGCGCAGGTCATCCTCGGTTTTCACCCAGCCCGGCCCAACCCAGGGGATGTCGTCGTCGGGAAAGAAGACTTCGCAGCCCAGGCTGCCCGCCTCAAATGTGTTCTGGAAATCCGTCCACGCGCCAACCCACGCCCCCGTGATCGAATGGGCGTCGGTGGCGATGTTCTCCATCAGCCACTTCTGCGCCAGAATCTGCGTGCGCAGCATCGTTTCGGGGTCGCTGTAGTAATCGCGAAAGCGAACGCCCACCTGCGGCACAAGCAGCCGGTGCGCAATGGCCGGAATCACCGGCACGCGGTCTGGTGTTTCAAAGCGCTTGGCTTTCGTCACGCGCTCGCGCCGCGCTTCGATTTCCTCTATCGGCACAGCAATTTCAATGACTTCGGGCTTATGAATAAGCACAGCGTTTAGCCTCGTCCGCAAAAGCCTCTAACAGCGCGATGTCGGCGTCGAAAAAGTGATCGGATGGACTGAGAATGTAACCCCCGCCCGGCCCAGCTTCTTCAAAGCAGCGCCGCACCTCGGCGCGCGTCTGGTCCGGCGTGCAGCCGACAAAGAAATGGAATTGGTCAAAGCCGCCGATCATGCACACGCGGTCGCCGATACGCCGCTTGGCCTCGGCCAGCCGCACATCGCCGCCCATATCCTTCGGCGTAAACGTCTCCATCGCGTCGGGCCGCATATCCGCGATGCGCTCCAGAAGCGGCATCATGCCGCCGCAGGTGTGGTAAACGATGCGCTGCCCAACGCGGTGCGCCAGGTCAATCAGCTCGCTGTCGTAGGGCGCAACAAACTCGTCGAAGATGCGCGGTGAAATCACAGTGGAAGATGCCGCGCCGCCGCCCAGCTCCAGCAGGTCATAGCGCGCGCCCGCCAGCGACTCGATGAACGTCTTCTTGCGCGCCTGCAGGATGCGGATGAGTTCGTGCACCCATTCGGGGTCGTCGTAAGTCTCGTAAATCAGGCGCTCAGTTCCCACCAGTTCGACAGCGTCCTGCCAGCACCCCGGCTGGCCGTAGACATCGAAGTAGCAGATGTGGCCGCGCACCAGCCCGCGCTCTCCGAACGTCTCCGCTGTTTGGTTGACAGCCTCCACGTCCACTTTGGGGTGGGTGACGAAATCGGCGATCAGGTCAATGTCGCGCTTGTCCTTGACCAGCGGCTCCACCACCCAGTCGGTGTACGCGTTGCCCTGCAGCACCATCGAAAGCGTGCCCCTGGGCGTCACGAATTTGTAGCGCGTGGTGCGGTACTCAGGGTGCGGCAGCGCTTCTGTTTCGATTCGCCAGCTGTCGGAGACGACGCGGTGCGTGTTATCCAGCGGGTGGATGTACGTCTGGTTGGGGTCGAAATACTCCCCCTTGCTGGTGTCTGGCTTGTAGGGCACAGTCCAGACGATGGCGTCTAGGCCGAACCGGTCGAAAAACTCGTGGTAAGAAATCCCGCCCATGTATTTGTCGAGAAACGACAGCATCACGTGGTGAGTGGTCGCAGGCAGGCGGTCGGGGACGCCGCGGTTAAGCGCCGTGAGCAGCCGCTGGCGAGGCGTCATAGCAGACATAAGCAGTATACCTATTGTATCGTTTATACAGTATATTATATAGACAACTTGGCAAACACGAAACAGAAAGTGCGCTTGAACGATGACCACACGAACGCCGCTCGGCATTGGCGTGCTGGGCTTGCATGAAGGCCGTACGCTGCTTAAAGCGCTCAACCTGCCTGTCCCTGCGGCGGTCGGTGAAGCGACGGAGATCGTTTACCGCGCGCCACACGTCCGCGCCGTTGCCGGCTGCGATCTGAACCCCGACAAGCTGGACGCCGCCCGCCGCGACCTGCCCGATCTATTTTACACCACTGACTACGACGCCATGCTGAGCCGCTCCGATGTGGATATTGTAGCCATCTACACGCCTGACCGATACCACGCTGAGCACATCGTCCGCGCTTTCGAGGCTGGCAAGCACGTGATCTGCACCAAGCCGCTGCTCAACACACTTGAAGAAGCGCCGTGCCTGCGCGAGGCTGCGCGGCGCACCGGCTGCAAGCTGCTGGTTGGCCAGAGCACCCGCTTTTTCGAGTCCTTCCGCCGCCAGCGCGCCGCCTACGAAGCCGGTGAGATTGGCGCGCTGGAACTGCTCGACGCGCATTACAATCACCGCATGGACTGGTACTACGACAAGAGTCCCTGGGCGGCCAGCGAAACTGACTGGGCCTTCCTGGGCCTGAGCCACCCGATAGACCTGGCCTGCTGGTATCTGGGCGAGATCGCAGAGGTGAGCGCTTACGGGGCGCGCTCAGCGCTGGCGCAGCGCTACAACGTGCGCTCATATGATATGTACATCGTCAACCTGCGCGCTGCCAACGGGCGCATTGGCCGCGTAATGGGACACTACGGCCTGCACGAGCTGCCATCGGCGCGCAACTGTGTCGAGCTGGTGTTGTACGGCACGGACGGCACCAGCTTGGCCCAGTATCACGACATGCGCTATCTGCACACCGGCCCCGACGGCGCTGAGATCAAAGAGGACTTCCTCTACGCCAAGCGCTCTTACTACTTCAACAACGAGGTGCACGGCATGCACTACGGCGAGTTCGCCAACTACGCCGAGTACTTTGCGCTGGCGCTGCTGGAAGGCCGCGACTACTCGCCCAACCTAGACGAAGGGCTGGCCACCTTCTGCGTGATGGAGGCCGTGCGCTGCTCCGCGCTGAGCGGCGGCCAGCCGGTCGCAGTCGCGCCGCTGCTGGCGCAGACGATGTAGCATTCTCGCCTACCCCGAACGCTCAAGCTGCGCGAGCATCTCCGCCAGCAGATAGCGCCCGGCTGGGCTGGCCTGCAGGCCGCAGACCTGGTCGCCCGCGCTGCCGGCCAGCCGCAGTGTTGTTGCCAAGGCGTGGCCCGCGCCCACACGCAGTTCGACGATGTAATCGAGCAGCGTGAACAGGCGCGCATCCAGCCGCTGCATGACCGGCTGCACGGCTGCCAATCCGTTGACATGCTGGTCGAAGCGCGGCGTGTCGAAAGCGTAATCGGTCGCTAGGTGATAGAACTGCAGATCGGCGCAGCCCTCATGCGGGAAGCGCGCCAGCAGTGGATGCGGATACAGCAGCTTAATTGACTCGCGCCAGAAGGGAACTGCCCGCGTCGGCAGGCCAGCGTCAGGCTGCGCCAGCACCACAGCCCGCCCGCCGCTGCGCACAAAAGCCTGCACCTCAGCGCTGAACACTGTTGCGACGAGCACCTCTGCCCGGCGCGGATCGAACGGCTGCGCCTGAAGGCCCGTCAGTGTGCCGGTCGGATCGTATAACATCAGGTCAGCCGGCCAGTCTGGCGCAGCGGGATAAGCCCACAGCGGCCACTGGTTCTCGCAGACCCCGTCGAGTTCTAAGAACAGAGTCCACCGGTGCGCTGTTGCGGTCTGCGGCAGCTCGAACGTCAGACGGGCGATTTCCGCCGGTGAGCTGTCCGGCAGGCTGACACGCTGTTCGCCGCGCAGCGCGGGCTGATCGCCCGCCGCCGATAACTGCCAGCGCAGAACGCCGCTTGACTGAGACAAACCAGTATGAGCCAGCACCACGCGCAGGTCAGCGCTGCTGCCCGCCCAGTAATTGTGCAGATCAATCGGCGCGGGGCGATCGCCGCCGCTGCGCCAGGCGCGCGTGCGCCCGCGCTCCAGCAGGAGCGCCGCGTCGTCGTTGAAGCGGCGAAACGCTGCCGGGTCGAACTTGGGCTGGCCGCGATCGTCGAATATGCCCGATGTGCTGATGGGCGTGTCGCGCAGGCCGGTCACGACATAGCCGCCGATGCGCCGCCGCAGCCGCGTCTGCTCCAGAATATACTTGCGCGCGATAAAAGATTGGCGGCGCGAAATCTCCACAAGCTGCGCATCGCTGAACGGCAGCTCGTTGGCGGCCATGCGCGTTTCCTGTTCCGCGTAGGCCCAGCGCTGCGGGCTGCCCTCGACGCCGTAGACATCGCGCCACCAGGGGCGAGCGCCGCTGTCCATGAGACAGTCGGCAGCGCGGTAGTCGTCGCTGTCGCAGAACTCGCCGAAAATCCAGGGGCGCGCTGGCCGCCAGTCGCGGTGAAAGTGGTCGAGCAGCGGATTGAAGTAATGCAGGTCGCAGTAGAAGTGATAGTCGCTGAAATCCGCGAAATCAAACGAGAGGCCGGCATACGCCTCGCCAGAGCCGCTGTTGTCGCACACGAGCACGCCGGTGGCTGCGCCGCGCACGATCGCATCGAGATCGGCCAGCAGGTCAGCGTCGGCCATGTCTGCCCCCAGCTCGCAGCCCAGGCTGTAGATCACAATCGAGGGGTGATAGTGGTCGCGCGCCAGGATGTCTCTGTACTCGCTGCGCGCCTGCCGGCGCAGATGGTCGCTCAGGCGCTGCCACCACATCGGCAGCTCCAGCCACAGCAGCATCCCCTCCTCGTCTGCGATCTCGTACAGGCGCGGCGGCGGCACGTACAGGCACAGCTTGTACAGGTTGAAACCGTGCTCGCGCACGCGCCGAAATTCCGCCCGAATGTCGTCATCGCTGAACACTGGCGCAAGCGCAGCCGGATTCCAACCCCAGCTCAGCACCCCGCGCAGATGAACCGGCTGGCCGTTCAGTAAAAGCTGGTCGCCCTGCGCCGCCAGTTGACGAAAGCCAAAGCGCCGCGCTACCTCAGTTACGGGCGCGCCGCCCCGCTCCAGCGTCAGCCGCAGACCGTACAGCGCCGGCGTCTGCGGCGACCACAGCCTGTGATCGGGCACAGTCAGCGCCAGTGACAGCGTCTGTCCTCCAGCGGGCAGAATCTGCTCAGCGTGGGCGACGATTTGCCCGCTGGCGTCGCGAATTTCAGCGCGAGCCATCAGGCCGCCGCTGTCGCCCGCGGCTGTCGCGCTGACGTGCACCGCGCCGGTCTGCCAGTCGGACAGCAGGTGAACGTCCGACAGGGCCGGCGCGCGGTGGGCCGTCAGGTACACATCCTGCCAGGGGCCGCCGAACGTCGTGGCCACATACGGAATGAAGCCGACCAGCACATCGCGGTACGGATAGGCGTCGCCGTCGCGCCCCGGTTTGGTCACCCGCAGCTCGATGTCGTTCAGCTCTCCGGGGCGCGCCGCGGCGGTGATATCGAATGCGAACGGTGTCCACAGCCCTTCATGCGTTCCGACAGGCTGCCCGTTGACAAGCGCTTCGGTGTGATAACTCACCGCGCCAAAGCACAGATGCACCCGCGCGCCATCCCACGCCGCCGGAATCTCGACCGCGCGCCGGTACACTGCTGGGCCGGCTGCGTCCGCCGGGCAGCCCTGCATCTCCCACACGCCGGGGACAGCTATCTGACCCCGATGCGCCCCCAGTTCGAACGACCACAGCCCTGCCAGCGACAGCCGGGGCGCAAGCGCGTTTTCAAACATAGAACCCTCTCCCTCTGCGATGCGCGACACCGGCCCGATTGTAACCGCAAGCGCCTCGAATTGTATAGACCTCTGTGGACACTGTGGCGCGTTTGCGGGCTGAGAGATACAATGGTTTTTGCGGCGCGATCTTATTAGCGCCGGGATAGGTCTAGACTGGCAAGGACACAAGGGAGAGAACACAGTGGTGCTGGGTGTAAGTACGCTGGCTGAACTGGCCCGGCTGCGGCCAGGCGTGAAGCGCCGCCGCCTATCAAGCTACGACCCTACTGGCGGCAACAGCGACTGGTGGGAGTTCGCGACGGGCCAGACGCGGGCCATCGCAGAGATCGAAGGCCCAGGCTGTGTGAAGCACATCTGGACAACGATGTGGAGCCACGACAAGTACCAGTACCGCAAAGTCGTGCTGCGCATGTACTGGGACGGCGAGGAGCGCCCCAGTGTTGAAACGCCCATCGGCGATTTCTTCGGCATGGGCCACAACCTGACGCGCAATTTCGTGTCGCTGCCATTGCAGATGAGTCCTGAGAACGGGCGCGCGTTCAACTGCTGGTTCCCCATGCCGTTCGAACGCGGGGCGCGCATCGAGGTGTTCAACGAGGCCAGCGCGCCGCTCAACTTCTACTTTTACGTTGATTACGAAGCTTATCCGCCTGGCACGTCGCTGGCCGACTACGGGCGCTTCCACGCGCAGTGGCGGCGCGTTAACCCGACACCCGGATGGGCCGATCCGGCGGTGCGCTGGGAGAGCAGCCCCGATGCCATGCGCGAGGCCTGGAAAACGCCCAATCTGACCGGCGACGGCAACTACGTCATCCTCGAAGCTGAAGGGCGCGGGCACTATGTGGGCTGTCACCTCGACATTGACTGCTTCTCGCGCCAGGCCAACGACTGGTATGGCGAGGGTGACGACATGATCTTCGTTGACGGCGAACCCTGGCCAGGCCTGCACGGCACTGGAACAGAGGACTACTTCAACACGGCTTTTTGCCCTACACAAGAGTACAGCGCCCCGTACCACGGCGTGATCCTCTATCAGGGCACAGCCGATTGGCCCTGGCGCGGCAAGAACACCGTCTACCGCTACCACATCGAAGACCCGATTTTCTTTGAGCGGTCTATTCGCGTGACAATCGAGCACGGCCACGCTAACAAGCTGACCAACGATTACTCATCAACAGCCTACTGGTATCAGACCGAGCCGCACAAGCCGTTCCCGCCGCTGCTGCCGGTGGAGCAGCGCCTGCCCCGTCTGTAACAACGAAAGGACATCACGCATGCAAACCAATGTTATCCCAACCGACGGCATGGTTATTACCGAAGACACCGAGTTTGCGCCCGGCGTCTACGCGCTGCCCAACGGCATCCACATTGGCGCGGACAACATCACTGTGCAAGGCCGTGACACGCTCATCGTGAAGGCCGCCCAAGAAGGCACGGCCATCGCTGCCCAGGGGCGCAGCGGCATCACAATCCGCAGCCTGGCCATTTCCGGCTTCTACTACGGCGTGCGCTGCGACGACTGCCGCGACGTGACGATTGAGGGCCTGCGCGTGCGCGACACGCACGAAATCGAAGGCATTGACACCTTTCTCTACCTGTGGCTGCCCATCGAGAAGGCTTACGGCGGCGCGATCCTGCTGCACCGCGTAAACGGCGGCACAGTGCGCGGCTGCGATGTGCAGCACCAAATGAACGGTATCCTGCTCTACGACTGCCAGAATCTGACAGTGGAGAGAAACAACGCCTCGTTCAACAGCGGCTGGGGCGTCTATCTGTCGCGCACCAACGACAGCCTGGTTCAGGATAACCAGTTCGACTTCTGCAACCGGCTCTACCGCCGCCCGGAAGACGGCAGCATTCGCGCCGAGGCGGACAGCGCCGGCATCGTGCTGGTCAAGGCGTCGTCGCGCAACCGCTTCCTGCGCAACACCTGCATTGGCGGCGGTGACGGAATCTTCGTTGCCGGCTACGAACACCCCGGCCAGATTGACCCGTGCAACGACAACTTGTTCGAGGACAACGACTGCCGCCTTAGCCCCAACAACGCCATCGAGTCCACTTTCTCCAGAGGCAACGTCTTCCGCCGCAACGATTGCAGCCGCTCCAACTACGGCTTCTGGCTGGGCTACTCGTGGGAGAACGTGCTGGAGGACAACACAATCGAGTTCAACCGCTGGGCCGGCATTGCCGCCGAACACGCCTTCGATTTCCAGGTGCGCAGCAATCGCATCCGTCTCAACGGCGACGGCGTGCGCTTGTGGACGCGCGGCGGGCCAGTCCTCCAGTACTGGCCGGGCCATGAAGTAACGCACAACTTCACCTTCACCGACAACCTGTTCGAGTCAAACACGGTCGGTTTCAGCGGCTACACCGACGACACCGTGCCCGACGCCGACTGCTACGGCTTTCATCTGCGCGACAACACGTTCCACGACAACCGGGTGGGCGCGCGCTTTAGCCGCGTGCGCGACTGCACGCTCAGCGGCAACACGTTCAAAGGCAACGTCGAGGCAGCCGTGCGCTTGATCGGCGAGCCAGGCGTCACTTTGGACGACAACCGCTTCGAGGCCAACGCTGCAGACGTGGAGCGCTGCTAGCTGCGCCGCGCTGCCAGCGCGATCACCGCTTCAATTTCGTCGCGTGCGCCCGTCAGTGTGCCGTCCACAAACGCCAGCGTCGGAATGTACAGCGGATCATCCGGCAGGCGCTCGTAAGGCGCATAGCCCGCCTCGAACACGCCTGTGCTGCCCCGGCTGGCCTCGCCATCGCAGATATGCCCTATGAGGCGGGCGTAGCGCCGCACCCACTGCGGCACTTGCCGCCACTTGCTGGACTGCTGGTACAGCGGGAAGATCGGCAGCAGGCCATCGAACCAGTCCTCGCCTGTTACCAGCAGCTCCGGCCTGCCGCTGCGCAGCCGATCAACGAGCTGCTGGTAGCCGGCCAGCATGTTGAAGTCTGGGTCGTTCGTCCATACCTCGACTGTGTCCAAGAACACAGCGTCGAAGCCGTAGCGGTCAACCAGCCCCAGGACCTGGCGCGTCAGCTCATTCTGCCAGGCGGGAGCGCCAGGGTTGAGCCACGCCTGCCAGCCGGTATCGTGGGCGCGGCTGGTGTTCCAATCCGGCTGGTTGCCCAAAAATGGATTGCGTGTGGCGCTCTTCATGTACGACGACGGGCCGAACGTGTGGAAGTTGGGCAGCCAAGCGTTGGCACAGTTGCCGCCGAACATCGGCATTACGTGCGCGCCGTGCGCCCGCGCGCCGTCGCACAGCCGCGCGAAACCGTCTGCGCCGCCCAACAGCGGCTCTGGTCGGAAGTCGCCATACTGCCAGTAGTAGCGCCCTTCCCAACCCGGCAGATAAGCCAGCACATGCTGCCCGTCAATCCGCTCCACGACAAAGCGGATAATGTCCAGCATGTCGGCGTAGGTGTTGAACGTGTAGCCGGACCAGTGCATGCCGTGCAGCGTCAGCACCAGCCGCACTTCCCGTGCCCAGTTCGGGACATCTGTTCGCTGCTCCCAGGGCACTAACCCGCCGTGCGCTTCAGCGAAGGCGAGCTGCTCGTGGCGGAAGGCTTCCGGCTGGACGCCGCGCGCCAGCACCCATTCCGGCGTCGTGGTGCGGGTGTCGAACAAGCGCGCGTCATCCTCGTGAATGCACTCAACCGTGTACTGCCCCGCCAGCCGTCCCATGCGCTCGCGGTAAGCGCAGAAACGCTTGGCGCGGTAGGCGCTGTCCTCGCAGCGAAAGCCCAGCAGCGTGTCGTCGGGCAGTGCGGCCAGCCACAGCGGCAGCCGCAGCAGATTCGGGTAGCGGTCGAGCAGGCCGTCAGGCGGCACGTCGCGCGCTGTGTCCAGCATGTCAAGCGGGCGCACCGGCGGCAGGCCGCGCGCCAGCACCTTCACCGCGCTGATCTTGTGCTCGGCCTCCGCCGTCACCCTGAGCCGCAGGCGCTCGTCTTCGAGCTGCGCCTCCACCGAGACCGCCCCCGGCGCGCGCCGCTGGCCGCCGCCCCACGCCAATGCCGTGCAGGCCAGCCGCCAACCGCCGCCGTCAGCGCTGACTGTCACGGCGTCTGAAGCAAGCCCGTAGATGTTCTCCAGCGTGATAACCTGGAAGCTCAGCGCCCAACCGCCCACCTCAAAGACCGGGTCGCCCGTGTCGAAGCTGTAGAAATGCATGTCACCCCTTCACGCCGCTGAGGGCGATACCCTGCACGAAATAGCGCTGCGCAATGATGTAGATGATCAGCACAGGCAGCATCACCACCACCGAGCCGGCCATCAGCAGCGGCCAGTTGGGCTGGAGGAAGGCGTTCGGGCGCGCGTTGAAATAGGCCAGGCCCAGTTCCAGCGTGCGCATCTCCTCAGAGCGCGCGATCAGCAGCGGCCAGATGAGATCGGTCCACGTGCCCATAAAGGCGAACACGCCCAGCGTGGCCAGCGTGGGGCCGTTGAGCGGCAGAAAGATGCGCCAGAAGATGCCCCACTCGCTGGCGCCGTCAATGCGCGCCGCGTCCTGGTAGTCGCGCGGGATGTTGAGAAATGACTGGCGCAGCAAGAAGATGCCGAACGCGCTGGAGATGCCCGGCACGATCAACCCCTGATAGGTGTTCACCCAGCCCAACTGCGACACGATCAGGTACAGCGGAATCAGCGTGATCTGGAACGGAATCATCATCGTCGTCAGGTACAGCACGAAGATCGTGTCGCGGCCCATGAAGTTCAGGCGGGCGAAGCCGTAAGCCGCCAGCGAACAGATAACAAGCTGCCCTGCCACTGTCATTGCGGTGATGAACAGGGTGTTAAGAAAGTAACGCCCGAACGGCAGGTTGTTGAACAGCGTCTGGTAGTTAGTCAGGTTAAACTGCGTGGGCAAAATCTGAGGTGGATAGGAAAACTCCGTCCCCGGCGCTTTGAGCGAGGTCGAAACCATCCACATGAACGGGACGACCATCATGCCTGCAACCACCAGCAGCACCAGATAACCAAACAGGCGTGTGACGATCACCATCGGCGTGTTATGCACAACCATGATAATTCTCCCCTCAGTACTGGATTTCCTCGCGGCGGCGGCGCAGCCCCACCTGGATAACGGTCACGGCGAAAATGATGGCGAAAAGCACCCACGACTGCGCCGAGGCGTAGCCGAAATCGAACTCCTGGAAGGCGCGCCGGTAAATGTGAAACACAGCGGTGTTGGTCGAATCAAGCGGGCCGCCCCGCGTGAGCACATACACCGGCGTGAACACCTGCAGCGAGCCGATGATGCCCGTTACCGCCAAGAAGAAGGTTGTCGGGGCCAGCAGCGGCAGCGTGATGCGCCAGAAAGACTGCCAGCGGTTCGCTCCGTCAATGGCCGCAGCCTCGTACAGCTCCTGGGGAATGCTCTGCAGACCTGCCAGCCAAATCACCATGTTGAAGCCAGCGCCCTTCCAGATGGCGATCAGCGCGATCGAGGGCATCGCCGAGCGCGGGTCGCCCAGCCAGTTCGGCCCGCTGATGCCGAACAGCCCCAACACGTAGTTGACGATGCCCACGTTCGGATCGAGCAGCGTCAGCCAGATGATTGAAACGGCCACCCACGACGACACCACCGGCATGAAGAACAGCGTGCGGAACAGGTTCACGCCCTTCAGCTTCTGGTTCATCACCAGCGCAATCACCAGGCTGAAGGCCATGCCCATGGGCACGGCCAGCACCGTGTAGTAGATTGAGTTGCTTATCGCCTGCCAGAAGCGGTTGTCGCCCATCAGGAATTCGTAGTTGCCCAGGCCGATGTACGGCGCGTCCTGAAAGCTGGGCCGCGTCCAGTCGCGGAAGGACAGAAAGAAGCTGAACACCAGCGGGATAAACAGAAAGGCGATGATGTGCACCAGCGACGGCAGAATGAACAGGTAGCCGATGCGCTCGTTAGAGCGGCTCCAGAAGCGCTGCCAAAGGTTCTTGCGCGGCACAAACAACGGCTGGCTTGCGCTTGGACTGGGCGCGGGCGGCGCGGTTGCAGCAGAGTCCTGTAGCATGGTTTGGTTCTCCACACGGTCGTACATAGGAAAAGGCCGCCCCGAAGGGCGGCCTGAGGGGCTTTACAGCGGTTTAGCGGCGCGACAGTTCGCGGTTGATCTCGCGCACAGCGGTTGCCACTTCAGTTTCCACATCGCCGCCGGCCAGAATGCGCTCCATCATGCTGTCCAGCAGCTCCTCGATGGTCGGCCAGTTGGCGTATATCGAACCGTAGGGCGGGCGGCCGAACTCAACCTCGTCGAAGAAAGCCTGCTCAAGAACCGGGTCAAAGCTCTGCTCGATGGCCGCTTCGGCTGCCGCGCGGTTGCCAGAGATGGCGATGCCGGTCAGCACTTTGGTGTCCTGATAGCCGCGATCCGTCGCCGCAGCGACAAACTGGCAGGCGGCCAGCTTCTTCTCTTCGGGGATGTCGGCGCGGATCACAAAGCTGGACTCGTACAGCACCGTAGCGCGCGCGACATTCTGCGGCTGGCCTACCACGCCAAACGCGCCTGGCTCGTAGTTCTGGTTGGCGCGCAGGCCCACCAGCTCCCAATGGCCGCGGTCGAACATGGCGAAGTCGCCCAGCAGAAAACGATCCAAGAAGCCGAGCTGCTGGAGCATCTGCGACAGTGTGTCGGGCGGCGGGGCGACCTTGTGCACGGTCACCAGGTCGCGCAGCCAGGTGATCGCCTCGATGCTCTCCGGCGAGTCCAGGTAGCCGCTGGCGGTTGAGCCGTCCGGCGCGATCACGTCGCCGCCGTTCTGCCACAGGCGGTAAATCCACTCGAACGTCCACTTGCGCACGCGGAAGCCCCACTGCACCACGTTGTTCGGGTCGAAATCGGGGCTGGCGGCGTTGTTGCCGTTGGCGTCGAGCGTGACCAGCTTGGCGTACTCGACAAACTCATCCCACGTCCAGCCGGCCTGGGGCGGCTCAACACCGGCGCGCTCCAGCGCTTTGGTGCTGTAGTAGATCACCATCGGTGTGAAGTCGTTCGGCACGCCGTAGATCGGGCCGCCTTCCTCGCGCTGGTGAATGGCCAGCACCGAGTCGAAAAAGCGATCCGTGTCAAATTCGGGCACCAGCGCCAGGCACTCGTTCATGTCAAGCACATAGCCGCTGTCAATCAGGCGCGCCAGTGTCGAGGCATCCTGGCTCCACACGTCCGGGGCAGTGCCGGCGGCCAGGTCAACCAGAAGCTGCGTGTCGAACTCTGGCGGGGTCTGCAGCGCGTTGATCTTCACGCCAGGGTGTGCCGCCTCGAAATCGGCGATGAACTGCTGGTAGGCCTGGTCGAGCGGCGTGCCCTGCTCTTCGAGGGGCACAACGAAACCGATCACGTTGAGCGTGATTTCACCGTCCTGCGCCACAACGGCGGTGGACAGCAGGGCAGTGAACAAAACGAGCAGTAAAACAAGCAAAGCGGAACGGCGCAGCATCTTAACCCTTTCCTTTCTGCATGACAGGTCTAATTTGAAAGCGCGAAAACCGAGCAAGTTGTATAGGCAGGCTCCTTTCTGCTTGAGGGACATACCCCAGCTCAGTTTTCGTAGACTGCGCAGAGTTTAGCTCATAAACCGCGCGTGTCAAGAAGAAGCGCGCGAACTATCGGCCAGCCGCTGTATACTTCCCGACCAGCGCTGACAACTGGTATAGACAAGTTAACAGTCTACGGGATCAGTTCAACCGTCGCGCTGACCGCTGCGCCCGGATACGGCTCGAAACCAGGCTGACAGCCGCCGACGGCCACCTCGTAGTGGCCAGCGTCAACTACGCGCTGGCCGGCCAAGTCAACGCGGGCGAAGTCGGCAGACGTCAGCGTGAACGTCACCGTCTGCGCTTGGCCCGGCAGCAGGTGAACGCGCTGGAAGCCGCGCAGCGCGCGCAGCGGCCGCGGCGCACCAACCGGCGGCCCGCTGACGTAAAGCTGCGCCACCTCGTCGCCGGCGCGCGCGCCGATGTTTGCCACGGTGACGCTGACGGTCAGCGCCGCATCCGGCGTCAGCCGCGCCGCGCTCAGGCGCAGGTCGCTGTAGGCGAAGCGGGTGTAGCTCAGGCCGTGGCCGAAGGCGTACAGCGGCGGCTTGTCACAGTAGCGGTATGTTCGGCCGCGCATGTTGTAGTCCTCAAACGGCGGCAGGTCATCCACCGAGCGGTACACGGTGACCGGCAGCCGGCCAGCCGGGTTGTAGTCGCCAAAGAGGACGCGCGCCACAGCCTCGCCGCCTGCCTGCCCTGGATACCACGCCTGCACAATGGCAGAGAGATGTTCGTCCTCCCACACCACACTGACCGCGCTGCCGCTCAAGATCACCAGCACGATCGGCGTGCCGGTCGCGTGCAGCCGGCGCAGCAGCCGCTGCTGCACTGCCGGCAGGTCAAGCGCCGCGCGGTCGCCCTGGCTAGTCGTGCCGGGCGGCACGCCCTCGTCCTGCAGGTCCTCGCCTTCCAGCACCTGCGACAGGCCGCCCACGAACACCACCACGTCGGCCAGGCGCGCCAGGCGTTCCGCCTCTGCAAAACCGCTTTCGTCGTCCGCCGCCAAGTGGCAGCCCTGTGCCGCGTACACCGTCGTTTCCGACGAGACAGCCCGACGGATGCCCTCAAGCATGGTTACCGGCTCGGTCGGCTGGCCGTAATAGTTGCCTAACATGACCTCAACTTCATTAGCGTTAGGGCCGATCACGGCCAGCGCCCGCAGGTTTTTGGACAGCGGCAGCAGACCGTCGTTTTTGAGCAGCACCAGCGACTCGCAGGCCGCTTCAACGGCCAGCGCGCGATGGGCCGCGCAGTCTACTACTTCCGGCGGTATGGCCGTGTAGGGCACTTGGTCAGGCGGGTCGAACATGCCCAGGCGGAAGCGCGCCAGCAACACCCGCTGCAGCGCCTGGTCAATCGTCGCCTCGCTCACTAGGCCCAGCGCCACCGCCTCGGCCAGGGCGTCGTAGGCGCAGCCGCAGCACAGATCGCAGCCGTTGTTGATCGCCAAAGCAGCGGCTTCGGCGGGTGTCGCAACCACTTTGTGGCCGGTGTACAGGTCCTCAATCGCGCCGCAGTCCGACACCACATGACCCGCAAAGCCCCAGCGCTCGCGCAGGGTGCGCTGCAGCAGCGTCGGGCTGGCGCAGCACGGCTCGCCGTTTAGGCGCGTGTAAGCGCCCATGACCGCTTCGACTTTTGCCTCGCGCACCGTTGCCTCGAAAGCCGGCAGGTACGTGTCCCACAAGTCGTACTCGCTCACGCGCGCGTCGAACTCATGGCGCAGCCGCTCCGGCCCGCTGTGCGCGGCAAAATGCTTGGAGCAGGCAGCGAGCTTGTAATACGTCGGGTGGTCGCCCTGCAGCGCTTTGATGTACGCCACCGCCATACGCGCTGTCAAATACGGGTCCTCGCCGTAGGTTTCCTGGCCTCGTCCCCAGCGCGGATCGCGAAAGATGTTGATGTTCGGCGTCCAGAAGGTCAGGCCGTAGTAATCCCTGTAGCTGCCGGCGCGCGCCGCCTGGTGGTGCTTGGCGCGGGCTTCATCGCTGACAGCCCTGCCGATGCGCGCGATCAAGTCGAGGTTGAACGTTGCTGCTTGGGCGATTGCGTGGGGAAACACGGTCGCGCGCCCGGCGCGCGCCACGCCGTGCGAGCATTCGTTCCACCAGTTGTACGGCGGGATGCCGAAGCGCTCGATGGCAGGCGCGTCGTGCAGCAGCTGCGCGATCTTCTCCTCCAACGTGAGGTGGGCAATCAGCGCGCGAGCGCGGTCCGGCATCGGCCGGGTGTGATCGCGCACCGTGTCAGGAAGTTTGGCCAGCGTCGTTGCGATATCGTCCATGGGGCTAGTGGCTCTGAGTCTCTTCCAGCAGGTTCGCGGCTGTCCAGCAGCCGCCCCGCTCAATCACGAACGTCTTGATCTCATACGGCCTGAACCGGGTCTCTAGGGTCGGCGCGCCTTCCAGCAGGATGCGCGCGCGGGTCGTTTTGCCGGCCGTCTCCTGCAGGCGCACAACCAGCGCTTCCCGAGCCTCGGCCTTTTTCAGCGCTGTTAGCATCACAGTAGACGGCGTAACGCTTAGCGCGCTGCCCGGCTGTTCAGGCGCGCCTTCCGGCAGCGTTGCTGTGTGATAGGCAAAAAAGCGCCCCAGCGGTTGGTTGAGTTCAGCCGCGGCCAGCGTCAGCGCCGCCGTCGTTTGCGCAGCGTGAGGGCCGGCCAGCAGGCGGAAGCGCGTGTCTATGCGCGTTTGATCCATGAACGTGTAGCTCTTGTCCGTTGGCACATCTGTTTCACTCCACGAACAGTGCGTGCCCCCGCGCGAGACGCTCAGGTTCAAGACACCGTCGGCTGACACGTCGAAACCGTTCTGGCCATCGTTGGCAACACCTACGATGATCCCCGGCGTTTCCAGCCGCAGCCAGCGCCCGTACGGGTGCTCGGTGGCGTCTGCTGGACGCTCCGCCACGCCGTAGGGCACTTCACAAATCGTCCGCACGCCAAACAAATCAAACGGAATTTGCAGCTTGAGCATCTTGCGCCGCGCCTGCATGTAAAGCTGCGTGGCAACGTCAATGTACGGCAGGTCAGCGTAGAAGGTGTGGCGCAGGCTGGCGCGCGTGTGCTGCCAGCCCGTCAGGCACTCCACCGTCACCCACACCGCTCCCTGCGCGATAACGCGCAGCGCCGGGCCGGTATGCCCCTCCATGCCGGCAAACGCGCCCACTTCCTCCGGCGTCAGCGCTGTTAGCGGGCTGAACAGCTCGTTGAAAACAGCGTTGTTCTCGCCGCCCCAGGCGTGAGCGTGGTCGCGCATGGCAGCAAAGCGCAGCGGCCCCTTGAGCAGCGAGCGGCCGGTCTTCAGCTCCACCAGCTCGACAAGCGCCGCCTGAGTTCGGTCAAAGCGGGCGCGCCAGTGAGGAGTCTCGACGCGAACGCCCGCCTCGTCCTCATGCACAGCGATGCGGCTGCGGCGGCGGGGCGGCCGCTGGAAGCGCACCTCGTAGCGGCGCACGCTCAGCGGCGGCATCTCCGCCACAAACCCGCAGAACGGCTGCCAGGTCCCCTCATCAAGAATGACAGACTCGCCCCCTTGCGTCTGCGACGGCACGGCGCGCCCGCTGTCATCGTAGAGCGTGTAGGCCGGCGGCCGCGGCGGCGGCGCGTAGGCGCTCAAGAAGTTGATGCCCACCGGCGCTTTGAGCGCCGCGGCGTGGGGGTTGAACACGTAGATTGGGATGGTGTCGGGTGTCGGCTTGGCGGCGGGCAGCAGCGCGTACTGCGCCCGCACAACAACGCGCCGCGCTACATCGTTGGCATAGCCAAACATGTCCTCTACGCCGTCAATCGCCGATTCCAGCAGCGAGCCGCACAGCACATCGTGGAACGTGTTGAACAGCGCCCGCTTCCACGCTTCGCGCAGTTCGTCGCCCGGATAGGCCCGTCCGTGCCGCCACCAGGCCAGCGCCGACCAGCGTTCAGCGGCGTTCAGCAGCGCCTCGGTCCGACGCATATTTCGTTTGATGGTGGCCACTGATGTGTACGTGCCGGCCAGCGTGCGCTGCAGCTCGCCAGTGTAGACCGGCAGCTTGCTGCGGTGCGGGGCGATGCGGCGCAGGAAAGCCTCAGGCGTGCTGTGCCGCAGCTCGACGTCGCTCTCCGCATGCTCGGCGATCATCTCGCGGAACAGCAGCAAATCCTGGCGCGTCGGCCCGCCGCCGTGATCGCCCAAGCCCCAGGTGACGATCGTATCTAAGCCGGTCGCGCGGGCGACCTCAACCCCCTTGCGCGCCTGTTCCTGGGCCTGGCCAGGGTTCGGCGTGCCGTACCAACCGGTGTCGGGGCGCACGGCCAGCACCTCGCTGCCGTCCACGCCGCGCCAGCGGTAGAACGGGCCGGGCAGCGCCAGCTGCGCGGCCACCGGCCGGCAGTGGATGTACATCTCAAAGCCGCTGCCAACCAGCAGCTGCGGCAGGCTGGCCGGGTGGCCAAACGAGTCGAAATTGTAAGCCACTGGCGGCCGCACGCCAAAACGGTCAGCAAAATAGCGCCGCCCTTCCAGAATGACGCGCACCAGCGTCTCGCCGCCGGGCAGGTTGCAGTCCGGCTGCAGATACCACCCGCCGGTGATGTTCCAACGCCCGCCGCGCACGTGCTGGCGGATGCGCGCAAACAGCGTTGGATCGTGGTGCTCAACCCATTCGTAGAGCAGGCTCTCGTTGTGGTTAAAGACGAACTCCGGGAATTCGTCCAGCAGATCGGCGGCAGTGCGAAACGTCGAGACCGCCTCGCGCAGCCCTTCCTCCCAGCCCCACATCCACACTGGGTCAATGTGCGCGTTGCAGAACAAGTGAACAATCGGACGGTCAGCCGGCATTGGTTGCTACCCTTTCACCGCGCCCAGCGACAGGCCGCGCTGCATGTAGCGCTGGAGCACGATGGCGATCAACAGCGGCGGCAGCATCGCCATGAAGTAGCCCGCCATTTGGATGTTCACCGGCGTCGTTGACCGCTGCTCAACTGTGAACAAGAACACGCTGATCGGCTGCAGTTCTGGCGACTGCAGCAGCACCAGGTATGGCCACAGGAAATCCTTCCACAGGTTAACAAACGTCAGAATAGACAGCACGATCAGCATCGAGCGCGTGAGCGGCAGCGCGATGAACACAAAAACCTGCAGCGCGCTGGCGCCGTCCACGCGCGCCGCGTCGAACAGCTCCGACGGCAGGCCGTCAAAGAAGTTCTTTAGGATGAAAATCATGAAGGCGTTGACGCCGTACGAAAACCACAGGCCCCAGTAGCTCCCCAGCAGGCCCAGCCGCGCCGCCGTCACGTACAGCGGGATAATATAGGCAATGCTGGGGATCATCAGCGTGATCAGAAACGCCAGCATGATATAACGCCCGCCGATCGGCTTCAGACGCGACAGGCTGTAAGCTGCCAGCATCGAGACGCTAATCTGCGACACCAACCCGCCCAGCACCAGCACGGTGGTGTTGAGAAACAGGCGCGGCAGCTGGAAATAGTTCCACGCCTGCGCGTAGTTGCTCCAGTTGGCCTCGGCCGGCAGCAGGTTGAAGTTTGGGCTGAAGATCTCCCGGCCGGTCTTGAGGCCGCTGGTGAAGGCGTAGGCAAACGGCACAATCACAACCACCGACAGCAGCACCAGCGCAATCACCATCAACGCATAAACCACCCGCGCCTTGGTTGAGCGCAGCTCAAGGTTGGAGATAATCGCGCGGTTCCACGACACGCTATCAGCCATCTCGCACCCCCTAATCTGCAATCCGCGCCACGCGCAGGTAGATGAACGAGATAACCCCCAGCACGATCATCAGTAGCACACTCCACGCGGCCGCCAGGCCGTAATCGCCGTTGAGGAAGCCCTTGCGGTACAGCGTGAACACCGGCGTCATCGTGGCTTGGCCAGGGCCGCCCTGTGTCAGCACCAGCGGCTCGATGAATATTTGCACCAGCCCCAGCACCTGAACAATCAACAGCACCAGCATAGTGGAACGCAGGTGCGGCAGGACGATGTGCACCCCTCGTTGCCAGATGGACGCGCCATCAATTTCGGCTGCCTCGTACAGCTCCACCGGCAGGTCCTGAAGCGTTGCCAAGTAGATCAGCATCGTACCGCCAAAGCCGCCCCACGTCATGATGACCAGGATGGACGGCTTAACCAGGGCCGGGTTCTGCAGCCACTGCTGCGGGGCGATCCCCAGCGCGGCCACCAAGCTGTTGAGCAGGCCGCCAGGGTTCGGGCTGTAAATCAGCCGCCACACCAGCAGGCCAATCAACGGCGGGATCACGCTGGGCAGGAAGTAGACCACGCGGAAGAACCCGCGCGCGTAGCGCATCTCGTTGACCAGCACGGCCACCACCACCGGCACGAAAAACCCGATGATGATGCTTAGAATGGTGAACTCTAGGCTGTTGATCCACGACGCGGCGAACGTTGGGTCAGCGAACATCCGCTCGTAGTTGCGCAGCCCCACCCATGTCGAGCGGCTGGCATCCACCAGGTTGACGCTCTGGAAGCTCATCACTACGCTGTTGAGGATCGGGAACCAGGCGAAGATCGTGAACGAGACCAGCGCCGGCAGCAGAAACAGGTACGCGGGTATCTGCTGCGACCAATCTATGCGCAGGCGCTGGCGGCGCGCCGGTTTCGCGGCGGAATTTGTGAGGCCAATTTCCATGGTTTGCACCTCTACGAGAGACGGGGACGGCACCGGTTTGATGCCGCCCCCGTCGCACAAGAGACTTCAGTTTGCGCGCAGCCGGCAGCGTTTATCCGGCCTGGTCGAGGATGCCGCTCTGGAAGCGCGCAGCGCTCTCAGCCATCAGCGCTGCCACGTCGGCGTTCTGGTCGGTGAGAACGGTCGTCATCACCTCGGCGATTGCCACATACCAGTCCTGCGCGAACGGCGGTTCTGGCACGAGCACGATCTCGCCGGCGTTGAGCGCGTCGTAGAAGCCCTGGTAGTTCTCAACCGGCATGGTGATGAACTGGGCGTCGAACGCTTCAACCGCTTCCTGCACTGCGCCGGCATACACCGGCAGGACGGGTGTGCCGCCGCCGGCCTGCGTGCCCTGGAAAATGGTGCGCGACGGCGCGAACTCCTCCGCGCTCAGCGTGCGCCATACCTGGAACACCACAGCGGCTTCCTGCTGGTCGGGCGTAGCGCCGCTGAAGATCATCTGCGCGCTGCCGCCCGTCAGCGTGTAGCGCTTGCCATCGGGCGCGGCAGGCATAGCGGTGTAGCCAAAGCGCTTCAGGTCAACGTCGGGCATGTTGACACGCAGCCAGCCAAGACTGCCGTCCGCCGGACTCATGAAGATCACGGCGCGGCCGTCCACCACCTCGAACGTGGGGTTGCTGCTCAGGTCAAGCGGCAGTGCGTTAAGTTCCCACTTCATGTCGCGCAGGAACTGCATGGCTTCCACCGCTGGGCCTTCGCCGTAGACGGCCGTGAAGGTGCCGTCGCCGTTGTCGCGGATCAGCTCGGTCGCGCCGAAACCGTAAGCCATGTTGGTGAAGTGCCAGCCGCCAGCCCCGCCCTGCAGGAACATAGCGAAAGCCGCCCGACCAGTGGCGGGATCAACCAGGGCCGGCGCCATCTCGCGCAGCTCATCCCAGGTCTGCGGCGGGCCGTCGAAACCGGCCTCCGTCAGCGCCTCGATGTCCCAGCCGATGCCCTGGGCATATGAGAACTCTGGGAAGCCGTGCGGGTTGCCCTGCTCGTCGGATAGCAGCGCCATCAGCGTGGGGTTGAACACGCCCTCTAGGCCAAACGCCTCGAAGTACGGCGCCAGGTTGACCGCCGTGCCGTCAGCGATCAGGCGGCGGTACTCGGTGGCGGGCACGCCGAACACTGTTGAGAGGTTGCCGCCGGCCACCAGTGCCGCCAGCGATTCGGGCGAGAAGCAGTACTGTGTGCGGGTCACGGTCACGTTCGGATACACTTTGTTGAAGCGGGCGAGCTGCGCGTCGAAGTTTTCGCGCACCTCCTGCTGGTCTTCGCCGATGCAGGCCGCCACCGTAATCTCCACCGGACGGCCTTCAGCAATCGTATCAGGCAGGTCCAGGGGCAGGTCAAAGGACTGCGCGCCGGCCGGCAGCGCAATCAGGAATAACAGCGAGAACAGAAGAAGCGTTTTCTTCACGGGTATACCCTCTTACATGCATTATCGGTCAAGAATGTGGATAAACCATGGCGTCCGGTATTTATGGGGATACACACACCCTCCTTCCACCTACAGGGTCCACACGTGCCTTGCTATTAGCTTAGCGCGTCTGCCCCCTGATCTTGGGCAGCGATTGTCGTCAACCCTGAACTGATTTTCTGATGTCTTCCCCAAAACGCTGGCGGAACTGTGTAGGCGTGACATGATCCTCGCGCAGAAACAACTGGTTCAGCTCCTGCGCGCTGCTAAAGCCAACCTCATAGGCGATAGCCTGCACGGTCAGGTTTGTCTCCAGCAGCAGCCGGCGCGCCTCATTCAGACGGCGTGGGTTTCGATTGACGCGCAGGTTCGGATGCCGCCAGCCGTCGCGGATGTCGTTGATCTTTTGGATGACGCTGGTCAGGTCGACCGTCTCCAGATAACGCGGCTCGACCGGGACAGTGGCATCGGTTGCAGCTAGCAGCCCCATCTCAGTCAACAGTGAGAATGACGGACGGGTGTCAAAATGATGATAACGGCGTACTGGTTGGCGATCTCGTTCAAAAGAGCCGGCGCTCACACAAACGTCGTTTTTTGTTTCTCGCACTCTGTACGAACATAAGACGGCTGTGCA
>DAOTWC010000044.1:0-5878 GCA_034435995.1 Anaerolineae bacterium
ACAACGCGGAAAGCCGGCAGGGTCTCGCGTGGAGGCCAGAAATTGAACGGTGGGTAGCCGAGCATCTGGCTAAGGCCATCGAGGCCGATGGGCGCCAGCCCCAGAATCACATACAGCCACAGCGGTATCGGACGCAGCCGTGTGCGCACCTTGGCAAAGATCAACGCGCCGACAAGCAGCGCAGCGTAGATCGTGATGTCGCGTTCGCACAGCGTCATTTTATAGCCCATCACTGAGTCGCCGCGAAAATCGCGGGCCGCGAACTGCAGCGCAGGGGAAAACGCGAGCAGATCTGCAGGGGTTACCTGTTCGGCCGGAATCCCGGAATAGTAAGAGAACGCGGCGCGGAAGTCCGGCGAACGAGCGGCATAAGTCTCAAATGGGACTAAGTTAGTCCCCGAAACAGCGCGGGGATAGGCTGGCTGGCTGCCGTACAGGAAGAAGGATCGAAAAGCGAATTGGTGGCAGAACGGGCTGTAAACAGTGTAAATCAGGCTGGCCGGGCCGCCAAGACCTATGTTCATCAGTGTTGGGGCTGCTACAGGCAGTGTGACATAAATCGCAAGGATGAAAGTGACGATGCGCAGCCAGTTGCGCGCTAGGCGGAGCACCATCCTGTTCAGGCGAACCGCAGCCCGACGGCCAGATGGCGTTTTTTCTGTCATGGCGATTTCCTCGATGCTGGCAGCTGCTGCGCTTCCGTGCTGGCCATCTTTCGGGCAATCTGGCGCGCCGTTTCACTAAACGAGCGCTCAAGGCGCGGAAGAAAAAACCAGGCGAACATCAACCCGAACAACGCGCCTGTAACCAGTCGGAAAACAGGCTGCGTTTCGCGCGTGGGCCACCACTCAAACGGCGGATAGCTGATGAGCTGGCTCATGCCGTCAAGAGCGATCGGGCTGAGGCCGAGAAAAACGAACAGCCACAGCGGAGCCGGGCGCAGCCGCTGGCGCATGTAAGGCACGCTGTAGATCAGAGCGCCCAGCAGCATTGCGCTGTAGATAGCAATATCGCGCTGGCACAGCGCTGTCTTGTAACCCATTTCCGGTGTGCCGTAAAAGTCCCTGGAGGCGAATTCCAGCCAGGGTGTCATCTTCGTGAGATCAGACGGGGAGATGGCATCGGGCACAGCACCGTTGTTGAAGACGCTGTACCAGTAAGCGTAACGTTCCTGAAAAGCGGGCGCAGCAGCAGCATAAGTCTCAAAGGGCGCCGCCTGAACATCGCTGACCGCGCGCGGATATGCTGCCTGTGCGCCGTACATGAAAAACGAACGGAAGGCGAACTGATGACAGAACGGCCCGTAAAGCCGATAGACAAACTCGCCAAGACCCGTGAAGCCCAGGTGAACCAGCGTGGGAGCTACAAACGACGTAGCAACGTACAGGGCCAGGGCCGCGATGACCACGCTTAACCAGCGCAGCGACAGACTAAGTGTCAGCTTCTGCAGACGCCCTGTGTGGGGTTTGTGTGTCATGATGCGTCTTCGCTGGATGACGTCAGAAATGGCGCAAGGGCAGCCCGCAGGCTGTCGGCGCTGACTGGGCCGTGAAACACATGCGTGATCACACCAGCAGGCGACACAACGTAAGTCGTCGGGTAACCTCGCAGGCGATAGAGGGCGGCTGTGACCTGACTTGTGTCGAGCAGCAGGTCGAACTCCAGCTTGAGCGCGTCGCGCCACCTCTGCACGGCGCGCGCGGTCTCGCCGGTGTTGATTCCCAACACGCGCAGGCCAGCCTCGTGGTAATCCTCGTGAAGCTGCTGGAGCGCCGGCATCTCAACCCGGCAGGGCGCGCACCATGTTGCCCAGAAGTTGAGCACAACAGGTGAACCGCTTAGATCGGCCAGCCGCAGGCGCGGGCCATCGAGACGGGGTAGATCGAACTGAGGCGCGTGCGCGCCGATCTCTGGCGCGGCCAACAGATCACCTGAATAAGTGAGGTAGCTGGCATAATCCAAGCGCAGCGGAAGCCCTGCGGTGTAGATCACGACAACAGCGATCGCAGCCGAGAGCGCGGCGCTGCCCAACAGCAGCAGACGCCTTGACAGTGCGTTCATCACGATGCGCTAGGATCCCAACAGACTGTCAAGCAGATCGGCGAGCTGATTCTCGGTTAGCACGCCGAAGTGACGCGCGACGATCGTGCCGCTGCGATCCAGCACAAATGTGCTCGGATACATTCGGACACCGTACAGATTCTGGATTGCGCCGCTTGGATCAAGGGCGAGCGGGAACGACAGCCCCAGTTCCTGGCGGAAGCCCTGAACAGCGGCGGCTGGCTCGGCGTTATTGATGGCAACTATGGCGAGGCCGTTCTCGCTGTGCGTCTGAAACGCTGACTCAAACGCCGGCATCTCAAGCCGGCATGGGCTGCACCATGTCGCCCAGAAGTTGAGCAGCACAACCTGACCGCGCAGATCGGCCAGGCGCAGCGGCTGGCCAGACTCGGTTACGGTTTCAAAGACAGGCGCGAGCTGGCCAACATCCACGCCAGTTAGCGGCACACTGGCGCTTGCCAGCGCAGCAATGCTGGGCAGCGCGCCGGCGCTGCCGTTCTCTGGGCCAGTCTCGCTGTCCAGCGGTACACGTTCCTCGGTGTCACGGCTGCCGAACAGCTCAATCACAGACTCCTCAACGCTGAACGCGAAATCGGCGAACTGGCCAACACTGAACTGGAGGCTCAGCTGCTGCAGCGATCCCGAAGCCACCAGCACGCCGATCAGCACGAGAAAAGCGCCGCTGACAACCTCGATGCGGCGCATGTTGCTGCGCAGCCGCCGCAGGATGCCCTGCGCGCTGTCCAGCATAAGCGCTGTGAGCAAAAAGGGGATGCCCAGCCCCAGCGAATAGACCACCATTAGCAGCCCCGCTTGGGCGATACCGCCGCCGCTCTGCGCCATTGTTAGGACCGCACCGTACACCGGCCCTATACACGGCGTCCAGCCAGCCGAAAAGATCACTCCCATGAGCGCCGAGCCGGCCAGTCCCTGCTGCCCTGGCCGCGCCATTTCGCGCCGCGTGTCCATATAGATGGCGCGCTGAACGCTGTTGATCAGCCGTGTCCAGAAGGCACGCGGGCTGCTGAACGCGCCGCCGAGCACCAGCCACAGCACGAAGCCAGCCGTCAGCGCGAGGGCTGCTGTCGGCGCCCAGGGGGCAAATTCCCACACATCCGGTTCCCAGACTGCAACCGTGCCAGTGAAACCCCACAGGATCACAGCGCTGCCTATCACGGTGGCAGCCACGCTCGTGAACGGGCTGCTAAGCACCCTGTCACTAGCGCGCAGCCGAGCGAACAAGGCCGGCATGATGCCCATGAACTGAAGTCCGAAGAAAACAATGACAAGGCCGCCCAGACGTCCAATAATCGCCGTCACGGTGTTGATGTGCTGGCCGCCAATCACACTGATGAAGGCGGTGGTCAGCAGACCGATTGTCACGAAAACGAATGTGAAGCCGCCCACGAAGAACAGGCCGTGCATGAGAATTGCCGCACGGTTGACAGCGGTTTGGGCCGCCACAGCAGGGCCGCCTGCGGCGCTGGTGACAGCGATGCTGTGTGTGATGCGCCCGCCCATGTAGCCGATGTAAGCTGGAACCAGAGGCAGCACACACGGCGAAATGAACGACACCAGTCCTGCGATAAACACCAACCCGATGCTTAGTTCCATTCTACTCCACAGCCTCACCCGCAATCCGTCTTTGCTGCGGCACAATGATGCCTATTTCTTGACGGCACGTCCATTTACGATCTTTCCAGGTCTCCCCCACTGTAATCTTAATATACGCAGCCAGTCCCATCAGCGGATTTGGACTGCGCTGCCTTCGCCCGCCTGCGCGTACAACCAGCGCGCCAGAAAGGGCGGAACCTGCACCGCAGGGCCGGGAGCGCAATCACCGAAGCGGTTGTGCCAATAAGCGCCAGTCAGGCTGTGCTGTTCGCCTAGCTCAAGCTGCCACGGCACGCCGAACAGCACAGTGTCACAGTTCTCCAGCGCCAGCGGCGGCCCGGCAATCGGTCCGCGGCGAAGTGCATACTCCCCTGGTTGCAGTGCGGCGTCAACGGCGACAGCTGCCCGCAGAGCAGGACGCCCACCCGCCAGCACGACAAGCTGATGCCGGCGACGCTCAACCTCTAGGCGCAGGGGCGCGGCATCATCTGGCACATCTACCGGCTGCCACAGCGCCGCCTGTGACCAGCCGATTAGTTCGTTATTGCCAGCCGCCAGAGCATACCAATGCGGCCCACCTTGTTCGCCTGGGCCAAGTACGCTGATGACGCGAGCAGTTCCGCCGTGACCGATGCGTGTGACTAGGGGCGCATCGGCGGCGCACCAGCGTCTGACCGCGGCTGCCGGCCCGACCACTTCTGCCCAGAACGGCACAGGCCGCGGCGCTGAGCCGCGCACGAGATTGACTGGCGCCATCGGTTGAAGCGCGGCGCGCGGCGCATATCCGGCGCGTACGCGATACCAGCCTGCAGGCCCATCGGTTATCGGAACGACGCTGTCAGGCCACAGCCGGCCGGCAATCGGGGACTCATATGCCGGCCGTGTGTGCACCAGGGCGGCCAGCAGCGCGCGCCCGTGCTGGGCTTTGAGTTCGCGCATATCAACGCCTTCTAGGGTGAAAGCCTCGAAAGCCGGCAGCTGCGGGGCCAGCAGGGTAATACCGACAAGCTGCAAGAAACGGCGGCGTGAAAACTCTGCCAATGGCTGCGCTGCTCCTGTGTGTTCAGCCAACTACGCGCACGACAATAGTGTGAGGTGCGCCTGCCTCGTTTGGAGAAAACTGGCCAGAGTCCGGCTGTGAAACTACTGTCTCGCCAGTGGCACGGGCGCTGACGCGGTAGTCGCCGGGAGCGGGTGGTGTCCACAGCGCATACCAGCGCGTCCACGTCCCTGGCGGTCCGTACAGGAGGTTCACCGGCGCCCACGGGCCGTTCTCGACGCTGATCTCCACGCGCGCCACGGCGCGGACGCCGGCATACGCAGCGCCGGCGAAGTAGATAGGCTCGCACGGCATCTGTTCCAAATGGCGCGGCCTGGTGATGGCTGTCGTGGTCTGCACAACGCCCACCTGCGACCAGCCGCGCCGCTCCCACACGCCCTGCAGCGGGGCATCTGCCAGAAGAATACGCTGTATCCACTTGGGCATTTTGTAGCCGTAGAGTCCAGGAACGATCAGCCGAACAGGGCCGCCGTGCTCGCGCGCCAGCAGTTCGCCGTTCATGCGGTAGGCGAGCAGCGCGCTGCGCGCCCAATCCAGCTCGATGCTGGTTGCGTATCCGTCTGCGGCGTAGAGGTGGGCATGAGCAGCTTTACTGCTGACTTCAGCCTCAGCCAGGAGATCGCGCAGCGGCACACCGATCCAGCGGACGCTAGCCATGAGCGGCTCTCCTAATTGGCTGCCAGTGCACGTCAGCACGCTGGCCTGATCAAACGATGGGCTGGACAGCAGATCGTCGTATGACAGCACGACTGGTCTATTCACCAGACCGCCGAGCATGAACGACCAGTAAGCCGGTTCAATCATTGGAGCCGGCTTGAATTGCTGGCGAAAGAGGCGATTCGAGGGTGTGTAAACGGGCGGCAGTTGTTCTTCTGTTGGCGGTTCTACGTGTTTGCTAGAAACAGCGAAGCGCCCAAGATACGGCGAAAATGCGTTAGATTGCTGCACGAAGGCTGTTCGTCCCATCTTACAGTGCCGGGAGCGCATTATACACAAAGGCTAACAGATACCTTGATTGCTAGTTGAAGTCGTTCAGGCCACGTTCGTTAGAATGGAAGTACCACCCACTTTCATCAAACGAGCGTAGGCCATGAACGACCACTATATTGTAACGGTTTATGTGATGATTGATGATCTGCTGAA
>DAOTWC010000045.1:0-52041 GCA_034435995.1 Anaerolineae bacterium
GCGGCTGTCCGCCGCTGCGCTAGCACAGTTTCCAGCCGCTGCTTGAAATCGTCGAATTTGGGCAGCGGTTTGTAGATCAGGTCGTCAGCGCCGGAGAACGCCATGATCTCAGCGTACTCATCCGGTGTGAGCTTGAAGGCCGTGATCAGCACAATCGCGATGTGGCCCAGTGCCGGACTCTGGCGCAGGCGCTGGGCGACCATGTGCCCTTTGATGGGACCGGGCAAGCGGATGTCGATCAGGGCCATCTCCGGCAGCTCGCCGAGGAAGCGGCCGCTGTCCACGTCGTCAATCCAGGCGGCTGCCTCCTCACCTTCCACAAAGGCTACGCCCTCAATGCCCCACATTTCGAACATCGCCAGCAGCACCTCGTAGATGTCCGGCTCGTCCTCAACCACCATCCAGGTTGACAATGCGCTCACCTCATTTGCGTGCTACGTTGGCTGCCTGTGTCAAACGCTACAATAATAGTTTTCCCACCAAGAATAAGCAAACGACACTGACTCCAGACCTTTCGCAATTGTATACTATTTGTAGATGGTTTTGACTCAGGTGCGCGGAAAGGCACAGAGCCGTTGGCAGTGTGGCTGGTTGCTGAAGATGAAACCGATATTCGCAATCTGATGCAGATGCTGTTCATGACCTGGGGGCATCAGCCGCTGGCGTTTGAGAACGGGCAGAAAGTTTGGAACTGGTTGGACGCAGTAGATGCCGGCAGCCACACTGACCCGCTGCCAGAGCTGGCTCTGCTTGACATTCGCATGCCTGGCAAGCGCGGCGATGAGCTGGCGCGGCGGATGCGCACCACGCCGGCGCTCGGTCAGATGCCGGTGGTGCTGATGACGGCTTATGCGCTCAGCGAAGAGCAGGAAGCCGAGATGCTGGCGCACGGCGCCGATCTCATCATCCACAAACCCCTGCCAGATTTCGACCGCCTCCATGCGGTTTTGCAGGATGTGGTGTACAGTAGACGGAAGTGAATGTTGAAGAAAGCGGCCCAGCGGTATGTCCACCCCGCCTCCACAGACGGATGCCGCCCAGGTGAGCGGCGTGCTCAACCGAGTTAACCACCTGGGCACAGCGACCGAGCAGCTGTTCAGCCGGTTGTACAACACGCTCAACCGGCGTGCGCGCCTGCGGGCCGAGATCGAGCGGGCGCAGGCGCTGGAACGGCGCAACCGCCAGCTTGCCCAGGCAGTGCGCAGACGCGACGCCGAAATCGAGCGTTTGGGCGCGATCTTGAGCAGCATTGACGAGGGCATCATCATGCAGGACACCGAGGGGCGCTTGGTGTTGGTAAACGCCGCTGCCCGCCGCCTGCTGGGCAGCCAGAAGGCTTTCTGGGAGAGCGACTTGGGCAGGCTGTTCGAAGCCTACCGCCACGTCACGGAGCTTGACACCGAGCTGGCCCCGGTAGGCGAGCCAACCCGCGTGCAGATCAACAACCGCATCATCGGGGCGCAGCTTGCCGCCGTTGCCGACCCAGAAGGCAAGCGGCTGGGCACGATGATCGTGCTGCGCGATGTCACGCGCGCCGCCTTGTCCGACCGTTTGAAAGAGCAGTTCATCACCGCCATCTCGCACGAGCTGCGCACACCGATGGCTGCTATCAAAGGGATGAGCGAGGTGGTGGCCAACCAGCCAGAGGGCAAGCCGATCAACCGGCGCTTTCTGGAGACGATCAGCCGCAACGTAGATATCCTCGACCGCATGATCGTCGAGCTGCTCGATATCTCGGAAATGAGCGCGGACGCTTTCAGCGTCCACCAGAACCTGCTGAACGTCAACGAGCTGCTGTCGCACGTCGCCCAGGGCATGGCGCCAGAGGTGCTGCGCGCGCAGTTGGAGGTGACGCTGATGGTGCGCGACGCGGCGTCGCTCTACATCCTGGGCGACGACCAGCGCCTGCGCTGGGCGCTGGGCCACCTGCTGCAGAACAGCATCCGCTACACCGAGCCAGGCGGCCACATCCTGATTACCGCGCGGCTGGAGAGCGCCGGCCGCGTGGCCATCCAGGTGGTAGACACCGGCGTAGGCATCTCCGAGAAGGACCTGCCGCATATCTTTGAGCGCTTCTACCGCGGCGAAGCGCGCACCAGCAGCGGCAAGCTGCTGGACCCGCGCGGCCTGGGGCAGGGGCTGTTCATTGCCCGCAAGGTGGCAGAGGCTCATCAGGGGTATCTAAGCGTCCGCAGTGCGCCCGGCCAGGGCAGCATCTTCACCATGACGCTGCCGGCAGCGCCTGGCCCACAGCCCAACTGACTAAATTTGCGCCCCTGCGCCGCGACTCGTTACAATCCGGAAAATTGCGTTTTTACAGCCCTCAGGAGTTGATATTTCGTGAGCGCGATTGGAGCTTTTACGTTTGTGCTGCACAGCCACCTCCCCTATGCCCGGCTGGCGGGCCGCTGGCCGCACGGTGAGGAATGGATTCACGAAGCTGCCACCGAGACTTACATTCCGCTGCTCCAGACGCTGTATAACCTGATGGAAGAGGGTGTGCGCTATCGCCTGACGATAGGCATCACCCCGATACTGGCTGAACAGTTAATTGACCCGGACGTGCTGGATCATCTTGATCAGTACCTCGACGACAAGATCGAGGCGGCCAAACGCGACATCGTTTACTTCTCTGAGCGCGAGGAGATCGAAGTAGAGGAGGAGACGGAGGCGGGCGAGACGCACAAACACGCCGAGTCCACCGCCGATCCCCACCTGCGCTACCTGGCTGAGTGGTATCGCGGCTGGTATGAGGACGTAAAGCGGACGTTCGACCAGCGCTTCAACCGCGATTTGATCGGCGCGTTTCGCCGCTTGCAGCGGGAAGGGTACATCGAGATCATCACCAGCGCTGCCACACACGGTTACCTGCCGCTGTTGGCGCGCGACAGCTCGGTGAGCGCGCAAATCAGGGCGGGCATCAGCAGCTATCAGCGCCTGTTCGGGCGGCAGCCCACCGGCATCTGGCTGCCGGAGTGCGCTTACCGTCCGGCTTACGTGACTGACAGCGGTCGGATACGCCCCGGCATTGAGTATTACTTGGCGCGCAGCGGGCTGAAAGTGTTCTTCGTTGAGACGCACACCATCACCGGCGGCCAGCCGGTGGGTGTGGCTGCCGGCGACGTGATCGGCCCCTACGGGGCAATCAAGCGGCGCTATGTGATCCCGGCAGCGCTGACCGCGCCAGAGCGCCCAGCGACGACCTTCAGCGCCTACTACGTGGCCGACACAACCGCCGGGGTGCACGCCGAGCAGCACTCTGGCGTGGCGGTGATCGGGCGCAACAACCGCAGCGGGATGCAGGTGTGGAGCGCAGAGTGGGGCTACCCCGGCGACATGGACTACCGCGAGTTCCACAAGAAAGCCGGAACCAGCGGCCTGCAGTACTGGCGCGTGACCGGGCCGCGCGTTGAGCTGGGCGACAAGGATTACTATCATCCGGACTGGGCGGCCTACAAGGTGGATCAGCACGCCGAGCACTTTGCCCACCTGATCGGCGACCTGCTGCGCGAACATCACCACCACACCGGCCAGTACGGGCTGGTGTCGTCCAACTACGACACCGAGCTGTTCGGTCATTGGTGGTTTGAAGGGGTGGCGTGGCTGGGCAAAGTGCTGCGCCATTTAGCCGCCGACCCAGCAGTAGACCTGACGACGGCCAGCCAGTTCATCGCCGAACGCCCGCCCACCGAGGTCTTGAGCATCCCAGAAGGCTCGTGGGGCGCGGGCGGCACGCACTTCACTTGGGATAACAGCGAAACCCACTGGATGTGGGAGCCAATTCACGAAGCTGAGGCGCGCATGGAAGCGCTGGTCGAAGCCTACCCCGACCCCGACGAGGCCGCGCGGCTGGTGCTCAGCCAGGCCGCCCGCGAGAACTTGCTGCTGCAAAGCTCAGATTGGCCGTTTCTGGTGACTACCGGGCAGGCGCGCGAGTACGCTATACAGCGCTTCAGCCAGCACGTCGAGCGGTTTGAACGGCTGGCCGCGTCGCTGGAGGCGCGCCGGCCCGACACCGCGCTGGCTGAGGAGTACTGGGAGCTGGACAAGGTGTTCCCTGAGATTGATTACCGCTGGTTCGGGCCGCAGGAATAATTAACAAGGTGAACCGGCCATGAACGTTCTGTTCGTCAGCGCCGAGGCCGCGCCCTTCGCCAAGACCGGCGGGCTGGCCGACGTAGTGGGATCACTGCCGGCGGCGCTGCGAGCGCAGGGCGTGGATGCCCGTGTGCTGATGCCGTTCTACGGCTTCATGGATTACCATAAGTTTGGGCTGCGCCGCCTGTTTTCGTTCTGGCTGCCGCGCCGCACCGGCAGCGTGGAGGTGCACATTCACACCACGCTGCGCGACGGCGTGCCGGTATACTTCTTGCAAGGCTGGCCCTATTTCGGCCAGGAAGCAGGCGTGTACGACGGCTGGGCGCTGGACGTGCCGCGCTTCATCTTCTTCTGCCAGGCGGCGATGGGGGCGGCCTGGGAGCTGCGCCAGCGCTTCGGCTGGTTCCCGGACGTGTTCCACGCCAACGACTGGCACACTGGCCTGCTGCCGTTTCTGCTGGCTGAGAACAGGGCTGACCCGGTTTGGGGGCAGGCGCGTTCGGTGCTGACGCTGCACAACATGGCTTACCAGGGTAACAACGCTGGCGGCTGGCTGTGGGAGCAGGGCATACCAGGCCGTCACCAGCCCGATCTGGTGTACCAGGACCTGACCGACAACCTGCTGGCGATTGGCATCGCCTATGCCGATGTGCTGACCACTGTCAGCCCGCGCTACGCCGTCGAGATCCAATACCCGTATATGGGCTACGGCCTGGACGGTCTGATCCGCACGCGCGCGGCGGACCTGTACGGCATCCTCAACGGCATTGATATGGCGCGGTGGAACCCGGCCACCGACCCGCACATCGTCTCGCACTACGATGCGGACACGTTTGTTGAGAAGCGCCCGCCCAACAAGCGCCAGCTCCAGCAGGATGTTGGCCTGGAAGCGCGTCCTGACGTGCCGCTGCTCGGCGTGGTGAGCCGGCTGGACGAGCAGAAAGGCATCCGCCTGCTGATTCCGGCTCTGCGCCGGCTGCTGGTGAGCACAGACATACAGTTCGTGGGGCTGGGCACCGGCAGTAACGACCTCAACTACGAAATGTGGCGGCTGGGGCGGGATTTCCACTGGCGGGCGCGCACGTTCATCGAGCTTAACCTGCACCTGGCGCAGCGCATCTACGCCGGGTGCGACCTGTTCCTGATGCCCAGTTATTACGAGCCGTGCGGCATGGGCCAGATGATCGCCATGCGCTACGGCGCGCTGCCGCTGGTGCGCGAAACCGGCGGCCTGGCTGATACTGTGGCCAATTACGACGACGGCCCGGCAGACAGCGGTACTGGCTTTGTGTTCAACTGGACCGAAACCGACGCGCTGCTCAACACCATTCGCTGGGCGCTGGCCACCTACCACGAGCGTAGGGCTGCCTGGCAGCGCATGCAGGCGCGCGCCATGCGCCTCGATTTCAGTTGGGATAAAAGCGCCCGGCAGTACATCGAAGTGTATAACCGTAGCTTACAGCGTTGACAACAGGGAGAAGCTGCTGTGAAAATCAAGGCTGTCATTCTCGCAGGCGGCGCAGGCACGCGCCTGGAGATACTCACTGCAAAGCGGGCCAAGCCTGCCGTGCCCTTCGCAGGCAAGTACCGGATTATTGACTTCACCTTAAGCAACTGCGTCAACTCCAACATCTTCGACGTGCTGGTGCTAACTCAGTACCGGCCGCACAGCCTGAACGAGCACATCGGCCGCGGCCGCCCTTGGGACCTCGACCGGTCGTTTACGGGCGGTGTGCACATTCTGCAGCCGTATAAGGGCCGTTACGACACCGACTGGTATGCCGGCACTGCCGACGCGGTCATGCAGAACCTGAACTTCGTCCGCCACGGCCGGCCTGATTACGTCTTAATCCTCTCTGGCGACCACATCTACCAGATGGACTACGACGTGATGCTCCAGTTCCACCGCGAGAAGAAGGCCGACGTTACGGTATGCACCATTCGCGTCCCGCTGGACGAGGGCAGCCGCTACGGCATTGTGGATGTGGACGAGAATTACCGCGTGCGCGAGTTCGTCGAGAAGCCGGAGCAGCCGCCTGGCAACCTGGCGAGCATGGGCGTGTACATCTTCAACTACCCCGTGCTGGAAGCCATGCTGGAGGCGGACGCAAAGCGCAAGGCCTCGTCACATGACTTCGGCAAGGACATTCTGCCGCGCATGATCGTTGAGGGGATGAACGTCTTCGCCTATCCCTACGGTGGCTACTGGATTGACGTGGGGACGATTGACGCTTACTGGGAAGCCCACATGGACCTGCTCAAGCAGCCGCCGTCGCTCAACCTGAACGACCGCACATGGGTCATTCACACTCGCAGCGAGGAGCGCCCACCGGTGATGATTCACACGGGGGCTGTTGTGCGCGACAGCATGATTACTGACGGCTCGACCATTGCCGAGGGCGCGGTGATCGAGCACTCGGTGCTGTCACCAGGGGTTTACGTAGGGCCGAACGCTGTTGTGCGCGAGTCAGTGATTCTCACCGATACCTACATCGAAGCTGGCGCGCTGGTGGAGCGCTGCATTGTGGACAAAATCGCGGTTATCGGTCATGGGGCGCAGGTTGGCGCAATTCCTGAGATGGGCGACTTGGGCATCACCTGTGTGGGGAAGAACACTCACGTGCCGGCCGGCTATGTGGTGGGCCACAGCTGTGTGCTGGGGACTGACCTGCGCCTGGAGGACTTTGCGCCGTACAGCGACCGCTATGTGCCGGCTGGTACGAAACTTCACCGTCCTAAAGTCAGCCAGCGGGAGTAATCCGTCACGGAGGTTTGTGCGTGTCGAAAATCGAAAGCAGTGTTCTGTGCGTCTACGGGCATTTCAGCCAGCCGCCGCGCGGCAATCCCCTGACTCAGGTGGTGGGTGTCGAAGCTGACGCCGCCCCAAACCGCAACTGGAACGAGCGTGTGCTAGAGGCTTGCTACCGGCCTAACGCGCAGATCGGCAACTTCCGGCACATTAGCTTCAGCTTCGGCCAAGCGCTGATGAGCTGGCTGAAGCGGCGCGCGCCCGATGTGTACGCCACCATCACCGAGGCTGACCGGCTGGCGGTGGCTGAGCGCGGCACGGGCAATGCAGTGGCAACAGCCTACAACCACATCATTTTACCGCTGGCGCGCAAGCGCGACCGGCGCACCCAGATTCAGTGGGGCATAGCCGCCTTTGAGCATCACTACGGGCGCAAGCCTGTGGGCTTCTGGCTGCCGGAGATGGCCGTAGACACCGAGACGCTGGCGCTGCTGGCCGAGGCCGGCATTAAGTACACGGTGCTGGCGCAGCAGCAGGTGCACGGGCTTCCCCCCAACCCTGGCGCTGGCCCGTATCGGGTGGAGCTGGGCGGGGGGCGCGACATTGACGTTTTTGTGCGCGATGATCGGCTTTCCAGCGAGCTGTCGTTCAACATCCACAACCTGGGCGGGGCCGGCTTCTGGAGCCGCAACGCGCTTGTGCCGGCGCGCAAGACGATTAAGACGCTGCTGCTGGCAACAGCCGGCGAGACCTTTGGCCACCACTTCGCCGGAGAAGAGCAGTTTTTGCACTGGCTGGTGAGCCACGAGGCCGCTTCGGTGGGCTTCCGGATAGCGTCGCTGGACGGCCTGCACGCCGAGCAGGAACCGGTGGGGGTGGTGACAATCGAAGACCCGAGCAGTTGGAGCGACGAACGCGGCCTGGCCAGCTGGGCCACCGGCCAGGTGACGGCGCACGGCGATACCACCTGGCGCGGCGCGCTGCGGCGCGCGCTCGACAACGCCGCCAGCGAAATTGACCGCGCTTACGAGGACCTGGCGCGCCGCTATGGGCTGGACCCCTGGCGGCTGCGCAGCCATTTTGCCCCGGTGCTGTTGGGGGCGACGAGCGCCGACGCCTTTCTCGAGGAGCACGCCCCGGCCGTGACCGGCGCAGATGCCAGCGCGCTTAAAGAACTGCTGAGCGCGCAGGAGCTGGCGCAGCGCATGTACAACAGCTACACGTTTACGGCCACCCGCCTGGACAGCCCGCAGCCGCGCTACGCCATCGCCTGCGCAGCCGCTGCCCTGGCAGTTGTGCAGCGAACGACCGGGCGCGATCTGGATGACCGCCTGCTGGCTGATTTCACGGTGGTGGCCACGCCGGACGGCTCGATTACGGGCGCGGACATCCTGCGCAGCGTGGTGGCAGAACTCGATCTCGATCTGAAGCTGGCGCAGTAAAAACGCCCCGGCTCGACGGCCGGGGCGGTGGCTGTGACCAGCGGCTTGAGACAGGCTGGCCTGGCGCAAGGCTGGGTCAGGTGACGACGACCGAGTTGTCGCCGCTGAAGGGGTTGGGCACGTATTTGTCCGCTTCCCAGTCGTTATGCCACTCGGTCTGATCCACCAGATAGCGGAACTGGTACTCGCGGCCCGTTTCCAGTTCGAGTGTAACGGAGAAGCGCCCGTCTTTGAGCTGGCTCATGGGCGTCGCTTTTTCGTCCCAGTTGTTAAAATCGCCGACCAGATGCACAGTTTCTGCTTTCACGGCGGCCGGCAGCGAGAAGGTGACTTTACAGACGGGCCGGCTCTTCAAGTACTGCTTTTTCAGCATTGAGCTTCGACTCCTTGTTGCGAAACGTCTGTGTGTATTGTAACACAGCCGCCCGCCCGCAACAGCCGCATCAGGCGCACGGAACCGGCTGCAGGCGCACGCCGCTGAACGCGCCCAGCATGTCCCAGGCCACGCGGAATGCGATGCGGTTCTCGCCCAGGGTCAGCAGCCGCGTGATGTCCAGCTCGAACGGCGGATCATCTGGGCCAGGCGGGGAGTAGACCCCAGCGTGCTGGCCGTTAACGTGAATCTCGGCCCCGGCTGGCGCGCTGTCCACGTAGAGGAAATAGTTCACGCAGTAGTCAAGCCGGCGCAGCGTGAACGACCGCTGCAGCCAGGCGGCCCAGTTGTCCACGCGCCGCCGGTCGAATGTCCAGGCTGACAGCGCCGGGACTGGCTCAGGGTTCATAAATTCGTACAGGTCTGGCTCAAGCTCGAAATAGTCGCAGCTCCAGCCGGTTTCAAGAAGGAGTGCAGGTGCGCTGGCCGTCATAGCAAGTTTCGCCCGTTAGCAGCTCGATAGTCACTGTCATTTGCGATTTGCGGCGCTGGTGCGGCGCAGCAAACCAGCCAATTTCTCGCATTATAGCGGTGCTCGGCCCTTGATTGGCTGTGCGCCAGCTTAGAGTGTGGTTGCGCCAGCGGGCTGCGCCTGTCACAATAGGCCCAATAACAAGACGAGAGTGAGCGTTAATCCGGCTATGCGCCGCCGCACGATACTGTTGTACAACCCGCTCAGCACCTCGCCTGGCAAACAGCGCCTGCCGATGTCGCTGCTGGCGATTGCTGCTGTGATTGCGGACGACTACGATGTCGAATTCATAGACGGCAACCTGACAGCGGACCCGGCCGCTCAGATTGTTGAGCGCGCCCGCGCCACAGGAGCGGCGCTGCTGGGAGTGACCGTAATGCCTGGCCCACAGCTGCGGCAGGCGGTTCCGGTGTGCCGCGCTGTCAAACAGGCCCTGCCGCACCTGACGATCGTGTGGGGCGGCTATTTCCCAAGCAATCACCACGACGTTGTGCTGAGCAGCAGCTATGTGGACTATGTAATTATCGGCCAGGGGGAGACCGCTTTTCGCAAGCTGGTGGACACGTTGCACAGCGGCGGCAGCCTAGACGACGTGCCCTCACTGGCGCGGCGCGAGGGCGGCGGCGTTCGGCTTACGCCGCGCGCGCCGTTTGTGCCGCTGGATAACCTGCCCTGGTATCCGTATGACCATCTCAACGTGGAGCGGTACGTCGGCAGGAGCTACCTGGGGCGGCGCGTGCTGGCGCATCACACAAGCTGGGGCTGCCCGTTTGCCTGCAACTTCTGCGCGGTCGTGCCGCTGGCCAAACAGCGCTGGCTGGCCGAGAGCGCGCAGCGCGTAGCCGACATCACGCTGTACCTCAAGCGCCAGCACAACATTGACGGCATGGAATTTCACGATATGGACTTCTTCGTGAGCGAGGGCCGCGCCGCCGAGATCGCCGAGCGGCTGACTGGCCATGACATCGCCTGGTGGGGACTGGGCCGCGTGGACACCCTTCTGAGTTACAGCGACGCCACGTTCGAGAAGCTGCGGCGCAGCGGCGTGAAGATGATCTTCATGGGCGCGGAGAGCGGCGACGACGACACGCTCAAGCTGATGAACAAGGGCGGCAAGTCCGGGACGGCGCAGACGCTGGCCATCGTCGAGCGCATGAAGCGCTACGGCATCGTGCCGGAGCTGTCGTTCGTGTTGGGCAACCCGCCCGACCCCGAAGCCGACGCCGACAAAACGATTCGCTTCATCCGCCGCGTAAAACAGGTCAACCCGGCTACCGAGCTGATCCTCTACCTGTACACGCCCACGCCGCAGGAGGGCAGCCTGCTGCTGGACGAGGCGATGAGGCTCGGCTTTCGCTTCCCCGAAACGCTCGAGGAATGGGCCGGCGACGCCTGGGCGGAGAAAGCGCTGCGGCGCAATCCTGGCACGCCCTGGTCGAAAGACCCGCTGCGCCGCCGCATCCGCGACTTTGAGACGGTGGTCAACGCCTACTATCCGACCGTGACAGACATCCGGCTGCGCGGCGTCATGCGGCGGATTCTCACCGGCCTCAGCGGGTGGCGCTACCGCCTGGAGGTGTACCAGCGCCCATACGAACTTAAGGCCTTGCAGCGTCTTATCCACTACCGCAGGCCGGAAACGACAGGGTTTTGAGCGGCTTGCCACCAGCCCGCTCCAGGCGCTATACTTGCCTGCGCATTGTTCGTCACTTCACAAGCGGTTAATCGAACCAGAGAGAGGCACATCGTTTACATGGCACGCAAGCTGTTTCCCTTGTTGATCGTCGCTCTGCTGGCGACAGCCTGCGGCGCGGTCGCTACGCCGGAGTGGGCCGCTGAGGTGCAGGAAACGCGCGTGGCCCAGGCCGCCACCGTTCAGCACCTGACCGCGATTGCGCCCACGGCCACGCCCACCAGCACCCCGACGGATACACCGACGCCGACACCAACGCCAACGCCCACCAGCACGCCGACCGATACCCCAACCGCCACGCCTCTCCCGCCCACCGCCACGCCTACCCCCATCCCGACGCGGCCTCCGGCTGAGAGCGGCCCCGCCGCGCTGCCGGTTGGCAACCCGGCTAACGGCCAGACGCTGTTTAATCAACTGAAGCCGGAGGCTGGCTTTGCTTGTTCTACCTGCCACCGCGTGGACTCAACCGACCGCCTGATCGGGCCGGGGCTGCTGGGCGTGAGCGGCCGCGTGGACGAGAAGTTTCCCGGCCGCGACCCGGCTGACTATCTGCACGAGTCGATTGTGCATCCGAACGCCTACATGGTGCCAGGCGACCCGCCGTACCCGGAGAACCTGATGCCCATCATTTACGAACAGCTTTTCACCGAGCAGGAAATCTGGGACCTGGTGGCGTATCTGCTCACGCTCTAAGCCAACTGCACGTGGGAACAGAGCGGCCCTGGCATCTGCCGGGGCCGTTTGCATTGGTCGCCGAAGTGAAAAGTCCTGACGCGCTGAGAGCCTTAACTGTGTTGATCGGGCCGGACGGTGTAGATGCGCACCGTCTCGCCCTCCATGTCGACGTGCTTCATGGGCAGCTCCAGGCTGACTGGGGCGGTCAGCGGCAGCGTGAAATCAACAGCAGTGCCAACGTTGAGCTTGCTCATGATGCCGATCTTGCCGCCGTGCGCTTCGATGATCTGGCGGGCAGTGCTCAAGCCCTGGCCGGTGCCTGGCACGCGCAGCGGCCTGCCGGAGGGCGCTGTCGGGTTGCCGCGGTAGAAGCGCACGAACACGTGCGGCAGCTCTTCCGGCGCGATGCCCACGCCGCTGTCGCGGACGCGCAGGTGCGCCTTGCCGTCAGGCGTCTCGCCGCGCACTTCCAGCGAGATATCGCCCCCCGGCGGGGTGTACTTGATGGCGTTATCCACCAAGTTGCCGATAGCCCAGCGCAGGCGGTGTTCGTTGCCCAGGACGTGCAGGCCGCTGCGCCCGATTGTCACCTGCAGGGTGAGGTTGTTGGCCTGGGCCACCTGCCGCCACTCGTTGGCGACGCTCCACACTAGGGTGTCAACGTTGATCGGCCGCTGGCCGCGCTCGGCCAACTGCTGCATGCTCAGCGCGTTCAGCTCGCGCAGCTCCAGCACCAGCTTCTGCAGATCAGACGCATAGCGGCGCAGTTCGCGGGTGAAAGCCGCATCGGGCAGCGGGCGCGCCCGACCAGCGAGGTTCTGCAGTGGTTCCTGAATGTCGCGCTCGGCCTGTTCGAGCAGCATCTCGCGCAGCTGGTCGCGGCGGATGTCCTCGGTGATGTCCTGCAGGGCGATCACCGTGCCGATACGCCGGTCGCCGGCTGAGACGATGGCCGCCGCCTGAGCGCGCAGCACACGGCCGTCTAAGTCAAGCTGATGGGGCGTGCCCAGGGCGTAGAGGCCAGGCGCGAGCGCCGGACCGAGCGCGTCGGCTGCAAAGGCGGTCAGCGCCTGGGTGTCGTCCTCGCGCACGCGGTGCGCGCCCAGCAGCGTGCGAGCGCGCTCGTTCATCAGAACGACCGTCCCGTCCCGGTCCTGCACCACAATGCCCTCCGGCAGCGCCTCCAGCACCGCCGTCAGGTGCGCGACGCGCCGCCGCTGCCGGCGCAGATCGTCGCGCAGCAGGTCGTGACGCTTCTGCACGTGATCGGCGTAGCGATCGAGGGCCTCGCCTGCTGCGCCGATCTCGTCGGTAGCGCGCAGGCCGGTGCGGGCGGTTAGATCGCCGGAAGCAAGGGCTGCCGCGGTCTCGGCCACGTACAGGGCGCGGTTCGCTGTGCGGCTCACCGCGACAAAGACGACTACCACCGCGGCCGCTGTCAGCGTCGCCAGCAGCACCCCGGCAATCTGCCGCTGCACCTCGGTTCTCCCAGCCAGTCCCGCGCCTGCGCTGAGTGTCCCGCCTAGGACATACGCGCAGACCATGCTGCTCACCAGCAGCACCCCAAAGACCGGCATCAGGGTGCGCCAGCGCAGCGAGACAAAACGCGCCTCTTCCGGTTTCATCGGTTAGTCCAAAATGCTTAAACGAACGTTTCAGACATTATACGCGCATTTTTGTTTTGCACGCCTTTAGTTCTTTAGGCCCACTGCCGCCTTTCACACCCTTTTAACAGGTGTGATAGCCGATTTTTAGGCGTTAGTCGTACTCTACACGCTGAGAACTGATATCAAGCACGCGGGAGCGCTAAACCGCTATGAGCATTGGCCGCGCCGATATTCACATGCACACGACCGCCAGCGACGGCTTCTACAGTGTGCAGCAGGTGCTGGATCACATCGCCCGGCTGGGCACGCTTGACGTGATCGCCATCACCGACCACGACACGCTGGACGCCAGCCTGTGGGCCTATGCCAACCGTGCGCGCTACCCGTTCGACATCATCCCCGGCGTGGAGGTGAGCAGCGCCGAGGGCCATGTGCTGGCCCTATGGGTCACGCGGCCTATTCCCGCCGGTCTGTCGCTGGCCGAGACGGCGGCCGCGATTCACGAGCAGGGCGGCATGGCCATCCTGGCGCATCCGTTTGAGCTGGTGGTGTGCACTGCGGCTGTGATGCGCCACCTGCGCCACCCGGAGCGCGTGCGCGCCGCCGGCATTGACGCAGTCGAAATCCACAACGCCGGCGCGCTCACGCCGGGGAATAACCTGCTGGCGCGGCGGTTGGCCCGCCAGCTCAACATGCCGGCTGTGGGCAACAGCGATGCCCATTCGCTCAAGGCGATAGGGCGCGGCGCGACCTACTTCCCTGGCCGCAGCGCCGCCGATTTCCGCCAGGCAGTCAGCGCTGGGCTGACTGTGGTCGAAGGCGCCGGCTGGCCGCTGCCCGATTACTGGAAGCTGGTGCCCAACATGCTTGAACACCGCTTCGGCGGCCTCACGCGGACAGCAAACCGCCTTGCCAACACACTGCGCCCGTAGAACGCGGGCGACTCAAGGTGTTCCCTCAAGGAAAGATAACCTCATCTCAACACGCGTTTAAGCTTGCTAGTGTACTGTTATGATTCAGGATTCTCTATCTTCACGTTGGAGATGAGCGATTATGGATCACGACCGCGGCGCGCCCCTGGGCCGCGCTGACCTTCACATGCACACGACCGCCAGCGACGGCTTCTACAGTGTGCAGCAGGTGCTGGATCACATCGCCCGGCTGGGCACGCTTGACGCGGTCGCCATCACCGACCACGACACGCTGGACGCCAGCCTGTGGGCTTATGCCAACCGCGCGCGCTACCCGTTCGACATCATCCCTGGTGTTGAGGTGAGCAGTGCCGAGGGCCATGTGCTGGCCTTGTGGATCACGCAGCCAGTGCCGCGCGGCCTGTCGCTGGCTGAAACTGCCGCTGCCGTGCACGAGCTGGGCGGCCTGGCAGTGCTGGCGCATCCTTTCGAGCTGCTTATCAGCCCTGCCGCCTCGCTGCGTTACCTGCACAAGCCGGCGGTGTTACTACAGGCGGGAGTGGACGCGCTGGAGGTGCACAACGCCAGCACGCCAACGCCTGGTAACAACTGGCTCGCCCGCCGCATCGCTGCTACACTATCGCTGGCGGTGACAGGCGGGAGCGACGCGCACACGCTGGGGGGCATTGGCGCGGGCATCACGCGCTTTCCGGGCCGTTCTGCAGCGGATCTGCGCGCCGCGCTGCTGGCAGGGGAGACCAGCGCCGAAGGGAAAGCATGGCCGATAACCGACTATTTGAGGCACTTACACGGCTCAACCCGGCGGAAATTGAGCGCCTTTTCGGCGACGAATACACGCTTGAGCCGCCAGACCCGTCTGTGACGCTGGCGCCGGTGCGGCGCGTGGCCGTCATCGCCGAAGCATTCCTGCCCAAAGTAGACGGTGTCTCGAAAACGGCTTTTCTGACAGTGCGCTATCTTCAGCAGACCGGCCGCGAAGTGCTCATCTTCGCGCCTGACACCGCTCCGCCAGCAATCGGTCCCAGCCAGGTGATTGCGCTGCCGTCGCTTGGGATGCCGGCAGCGCCGGAAACGCGCATGGCGCTGCCCAGCCTGGCCGTTGCGCACCACATCGAGGTTTTCCAGCCAGACCTGATCCACATGTTCAGTCCCGCGCTGCTGTCCGTGAGCGGCATGATTACCGGCCGCCTGCGCGACATTCCAGTGGTTGCCAACTACCAGACCGACCTGCCGGCCTACAGCCATCACTACGGCCTGCCTATCTTCGCCGGCGCTGTGCGCGACTGGCTGCGCTATGTGCATAACGGCTGCCATCTCACGCTGGTTCCGTCGCGTTACACGCTTAACCAGCTTCGCGGCTGGGGCTACCGCCGCCTGCGCATCTGGGGACGGGGCGTCAACCGGCGCCGCTTCAACCCCGGCCGGCGCTCGGCAGCGTGGCGGGCGCGCCTGCTCAATGGGCGCGACCCGGACTCGCTGCTGTGCATCTACGTAGGGCGGTTGGCGGTGGAGAAGCGGGTAGACTTGCTGCTGGAGCTGGCGCGCACGCCAGGCGTTGCGCTCACGATTGTGGGCGATGGGGCGCTGCGCGAGGAGCTAGAAGCGCGCTTCGCTGGAACCGGCACGCACTTCACCGGTTATCTCTTTGGTGACGACTTGCCCCAGGCCTACGCCAGCGCCGACGTGTTCGTATTCACCGGCGCGGCGGAGACGTTCGGCCAGGTAGTGCAGGAGGCGATGGCTTCCGGACTGCCCTCGGTTGTGATCAACCAGGGCGGCGTGGCCGATCTGGTGCTTGAGGGGGAGACCGGCTTTATTTGCCCGCCAGACCCGGCGGCTTTCGCCGCTGCGGCCCGCCGGCTGCGCGATGACCCAGACCTGCGGGCGCGAATGGCCGCACGGGCACGCGAGATCGCCGCCCAGCGTCCCTGGGAAGCGATAATGGCCCAGCTTGAGCAGCACTACGCCGAAGCCGTGCGGCTCAATGACCGCCTGCGCCGGGTGTTCACGCCAGTGGGGCTGCCGGCGCTGCTGCACCGAGGCCACTAATCACAAGGAGCGGCGATAGTGGATGATCGCAAAACCCTGGCGTTGATTGCGCACGACGGCAAGAAGGCTGACATGCTTGGCTTCGTGCTGTCGCACAAAGACGTGCTGGCGCGTTACGAACTGGTGGCCACCCGCACCACCGGCCAGCTTCTGAGCGAACAAACCGGCCTGCCTATCGTGCACCTGCTCTCTGGGCCGGTGGGCGGCGATGCGCAGATCGCAGCGATGGTGGCCGAAGGGCGCATCGAGGCGGTGTTCTTTTTTATAGACCCGCTGGGCAAACACCCGCACGACCCCGACATTCAGGGCCTGATGCGCATCTGCAATGTGCACAACGTTCCTCTGGCGACCAACGCTGCCACCGCCAGCTACATCATCTCTGAAAAAGCCCTGTAACGCCCGCTATGTTTACTATTGCCCTGCTGTGCGCAACGGCACGCGGCCTGCGCGTGTTTAACCGGCTGGCTGAGCTGGTCCCGGACGCGCGCCTGCTGGTGTTCAGCTTCCGCGAAGAGACCTGGGAGCCGCCGTTTTTCGACGACATACGCGCCCGCGCCGCTGAAGTGGGCGCGCAGTTTCACGAAGCGCGCCAGGTGGGAGCGGAGCGCTGGCAGCCAGTGTGGGACGCCGCGTCGCTAGACCTGCTGTTGGCTGTCAACTGGCGCTATCTTGTACCGCCGCCTGTTTACAGGCGCGCTCGGCTGGGGGCGTTTGTGTTTCACGACTCGCTGCTGCCGGCTTATCGCGGCTTCTCGCCGACGGTGTGGGCCATGATCAACGGCGAGGATCACACAGGGGCTACGCTGCTGACCATGGCCGATGGCTATGATGAAGGCGACATCGTCGGGCAGATGCGCGTGGAGATAGGCCCGGACGACACTATTGCCGCTGTGACCGAGCGCGTCACAGAAGTGTATCTAGCGCTGCTTGAAACGCATTTGCCAGCGCTGCTGGCCGGCCAGGCGCCGCGCACGCCGCAGGATCACAGCGCCGCAACCTACACCTGCAAACTGCTGCCAGACGATATGCGCATTGACTGGGCCTGGCCAACGGCGCGCACGCACAACCTGATCCGCGCGGTCACTGCGCCCTATCCAGGGGCGCACACGACGCTAGATGGCCAGCGCCTGACAATCTGGCAGGCGGAACGGCTGCCGCTGGCGCGGCGGTACGTGGGCCGCGTGCCAGGCCGCGTTGTGGAGGTTCGACCAGGCGCTGGCGCGGTTGTGCTCACCGGTGACGGCGCGCTGCTGCTGACGCGCGTCCAGCTGGAAGGCGCTGAACCCGCTTCGGCCGACGCCGTCCTGAATCGCTTGTCTCACACACTGCGCTGAAAGCCGGCCACTTCGTTCAAGGGGTTAAGCACACCAAGTGCGGCGCAGCAGCGCGGCGTAGTTGTTTCCCGGCGTGATGTGGCCCAAAACAGATGCGTGCCGCGCGCCGGTGAGCGCTGGGTGTGTGCTGGGGCGGTTGTGCCAGGTCTCATAGGCCAGCAGCGCGAACACGAGCGCCTCTTTGTGGTCGCCGCTCAGACCGAGTTCTTCAAGCGTGAGCACGGCGGTGTTCGGCAGGTATTCGCGCAAATGCGCCATCAGGATCGGGTTGCTGCGCCCGCCGCCGCTGACAACGACTTCGGCAATCGGCGCCGGCGCGAAGCGCGCGTAGGCGTCTGCGATGGTAGCAGCGGTGAGCGCCGTCAGCGTTGCCAAAATGTCCGCGGACGTCAGGCCGCGCGCGAAGCCTTCAGCCACCAGTTCAGCGGCCATCGCTGCGCTGAACAGCTCCCGCCCGGTGGATTTGGGCGGCTGCATAGCGTAGTAGGGATTTGTCAGCAGCTGGCCGAGCCAGGAAGTGTCCACCTGGCCGGCAGCGGCCAGCGCGCCGTCGTGGTCGTAGGTCTGCGCGCCGTCGGTGAGCAGACTGATGGCGCTGTCGAGGAGCGCGTTGCCCGGCCCGGTGTCAAAGGCCAGCGGCGCGCTGTGGGAGTCGCCGAGCGGTGGCAGGAACGTCACGTTGCCGATGCCGCCGATGTTCTGGGCAGCGCGCCAGCGGTCTGGATGGCGCAACAGCGCCCAGTCAAGATAGCTGGCCAGCGGCGCGCCCTGCCCGCCAGCGGCCATGTCGCGCGCGCGGAAGCCGCTCACCGTCGTGATTCCAGTGCGTTCGGCAATCAGGGCCGGCTCGCCAAGCTGGAGCGTGGCGGCGGCGCGCCCGTCCGGCTGCACCATGTGCCACACTGTCTGCCCGTGCGAACCAATCAAGTCTACGTCGGCCGGGCTGACCCCGGCGGCCCCGATCACAGCCAGCGCAGCGTCGGCAAAAGCCGCGCCGAGGTCGAAGTTGAGCTGGCACACCGCATCCACTCGACCGGTCCGCGGGCTGGAGGCGGCCAGCACGCGCTCGCGCAGGGCAGGCGCGTAGGGATTGGTCAGCGAGTGCACCAGCCGCACGGCGAACTGCGGCGGCGCGCCGGTGAGTTCGCAAAGCGCGGCGTCAATGCCGTCTGCTGACGTGCCGGAAATCAGGCCAACGACGAGCATTTCGGGGCCTCCACTGGTGCGCGCGGCAGTCTGCCGCTGGTGAACACAGAGGACGAGAAACCGGTATCAGCGGCCTGGGCGCGCCAGGCGGCTGATGGATGCCCCCGACGTGCAAGACGCGCGAGCGCCTTCAGGCAGGCACAGACAGAGCGCCGCACAACAACGCCGCTGTGCACAGCACAGCGCTCGTCCGAGAGCCGGACGAGTGTAGGAGAGGAGGTCAGCGGCTGCTGGTTCAGCGGTTGTTGGCCCGCAGCCGGCGCGACGCGACGATCACCGCAACCAGCGCCAGACCTGCCAGCGCCAGCGTGCCCAGGCTGCCTGCGCCGCCGCCAACGATGTCGTCGAGCAGGCCAGTGTCAGGCAGGGCTGTAGGCGCCACTGTCACCGCGATTTCCTGCGTAGGCACGCTGATTTCTCGTGTAGGCTGCTGCAGCAGATTGGCCAGGGCGGTTGCAGTCTGCGCCACGGCGTCGGCAGGGACGCCTTCCGGAGTCGGCGAGGCCGCGCCGATCAGCGCCTGGGCTGTCGCCGTCTGATCCAGCGCGGCCTGCGTCTGCTGAGCAATTGCGGCCAACACTGCTGGGTCCTCGGTGGGTGTGGGCGTCTCGGTGGGCGTGGGTGTAGGCGAGGGGGTTGCAGTGGGCACCAGGGCAGTCTGCGTGAGGTTAAAGGCCACCTGCGTTTGCTGCAGGTTGAACTGTTCCAGCGCAATAGCCGTCTCGGTTGCATTGGCGAAGGTGGTAGCGTTTGCGGCGATAATTGTGCCACTTTCGGCGGTGGCAGTCAGGGCGACCGGCGCCGGCCCCTGGTTGCTGACGATGAGGACCAGGGCCACCAACGCCACCACAAACAGCAGGATAATGACGCCAGCGATGACGAGAAACGTGCGGCTGGGGCCGCGGCTGGCAGACACATCTTCTTCATCGTCCAGCGGCGGCAGGTCGTCTTCCTCTAGATCGTTATCGAACCCGGTATCTATGTCGAACGTGTTCTCGTCGCCAAAATCGTCGTCGTCGAACTTGAAATCGTCGTCGTCGAACCGGTTGCTCATGAAAGGTCCTCCTCTTGTGGTGGGCGCAGGCGTCAGCCGGTCGCAGACTATTATTATATACCCAGTCATGTTTTGAAGAAAAACGGCGCAAGCGGGGGGCGCGGACTGCGCAGGCAGGTCGTTCGCTGCTGGCGGCGGCTGGCAGTGGGGTAGGCGCACAGCGCGCGCGTTGTTCTGATGTGTGCGTGATGTTACAATGACTGCAAGGCTGTGCCTCAACAAAGCGAGGGCCTTACCCATGCGCAACTGGAAACTGGCGCTGCCCCTGGCGGCGCTGCTGGTTTTGAGCGCTTGCAACCTTACCCGGCAGCCCCCAGGCCGCGAGCCGGCGACGGCTCAGCCGGACGGCGGCGGCGGCAAGCCCACGGTGACTATCTCTGCGCCCAAAGGCGGCGAGGAGTTCGTCGTGGGCAGCGACGTGTTCGTGAGCGCCAGCGGCACGGACCCGATCGGCGTTACGCGAATGCAGCTTATCGCCAACAACCAGATTGTCCGCACGATCACGTCGGAGTCGCCGACGGGCGACCGCACCATGAACGTGCTGCTGGATTTCCGGCCTGGCACGCCGGGGGATGTGCGGCTGCAGGTGATCGCTTTCCGCGGCGCTATCTCCAGCGACCCGGCTGTGGTTGATATCACGGTGCGCGCTTCGCAGGCCCAGGTGACGGCGACAGTCGCGCCGCAGACGCGCGTGCCGGACATCAACCCATCCGACCCAACGTGCCGGGCGCTGGTTAACACTGGGCTTAACCTGCGCACTGGCCCCGGCACGCAGTTCGACCGGATCACGGTGCTGCCCGCCGGCACGGTCGTGCCGATTATCGGGCGCATCGGCAGCAACCAATGGTGGCAGGTGCGTTTCGGCGCCACTGTCGGTTGGGTGTCGGCGCAGTTCGTGACTGTTTACGGTGTGTGCACCGGCGTGCCGGTCGTTGTCACGCCGGTCCCGCCTCCCACTATACCGCCCACGTGGACGGTGTTCCCCACGTTCACACCTACACCGACGCGCACGCTCACGCCGACCCCCGGCCTGCCCGATCTGGTGGTGGCGAGCATCATCGGGCCGACGCTGGTGACGATCCCGCCGGGCGAACCTTCAACGACCGCCGCTTACTCGGTGACTATCGCCAACACCGGCAGCGGCAACACCGGCGTGTTTAACAACACGATCACTGTGCTGCCAGGCGGCACGCCCCAGGACCTGGGTGTGGTCTCGAACCTGGGCGCCGGCGAAAGCATTGCGCTGACAATTACGCTGACGTTCGATACGCCGGGCGCGTTCATGCTGCGCGTGTTGGCCGACAGTGACGCGCAGGTCAACGAAGTCAGCAAGGTGAACAACATCGGCACGCTGGACGTGGTGGTACAGGCGGGGCCGTAGCGCCGCCTGTTCTGTATCCCGTCTTGCAGCGCGGCGGCTCATGACAGGGCCGCCGCTGACATTAAGGCGTGTTGCTCTGAAGCGGCGCTGGCTATACAATGGGTGGTATGACAACGAGCGTGCTTCTCATCAACCGGCAGCTTGTATTTGCCGTGACAATCAAGCAGGCCCTGGAACAGACGGGCGCGTTTACCGTGCACCCGTTCACGGCTGCTGATGCAGCTCTGGAGTACCTGCGCGATCACCCGCACGACGTCGCCCTTGTTGATTTCACGCTGCCGGACTACAACGGCCCACAGCTTGTGCGCCGCTTGCGCGCTATCCAGCCTGGCATTGCGGTCATCGTCAGCCCGGCGCAGCCCAACGCCCGCGCGCTGATGCAGGAGCTGGACCTGCAGGGCATCGTAGACGCGCCTTTCAGCGCGCGCACTATCATTCCGGTGATCGAGCACGCTGTCGAGCTGATCGAGCAGCCGCTTTGGGCGCGCACCCGCAGCTTGGTTGACGACACATCGCCCGACTCCAGCGCTACCGATGTGCTGGTTGACCCTGAGCGCGAACTGGCTGATCTGCCGCCAGACCTGAGCAGCGCGCCGCTGTACACCGGGCCGTTAAACGATGCGCCAGACGAGGCAGGATCAGGCGCGACGCCGCTGCATACCCGCATGCTTGACATGTCTTTCGAGGACGACGCGGCTGATTTTCTGCCGGCGCCGCCGGTTTACGGCACCGAAACGCGCATCCTGGACGACGTGGATGATGACAGCCCGCTTCCCTGGGAACGGTCTGTGCCTGATGAGGGCGGCCAGCTGCCCTTCTCCAGCTTGGGCAGCATCCTAATGGATGAAGCGCCGAGCGAGATGTTCGAGCCAGCGGTTGGCGATGAAGACACGCCGTCGGTTCCCGCTGTTGACTCCGACGCGGTGCGCCAATTCCTCGCCACATACCACCCCACTGGCGAGAGCGATACATTTGGCGATGTGCTGGAGGCTATTGATCCGGCAGTGCCGGCCGCAGAGGGTGAGACTTACGCCCCCGGCAGTTTCGACGATCTGGTTAACTCGATGCGGGCTGACCGCCAGCACACTCCGCTGCCGGATCGCCACCAGCAGTTTATCGAATTTATCCTGACAGGCGGGATGGACACCCTGCTCACCGAGCTGGAAAAGGCTAAGACCGGCGAGTTTGAGCAGGTGAGCGCCGAAGACAGCGAGCCTGCGCCACAAGCGGACTCGTTTACCGCTCTGGCTGCCGAGGAGCCGCCCCTGCCCACTTTAGAGGAAAGCGGCACAATTGGCGATCTGATGATCGGCGTGAGCGACAGCAGCTTCCGCGATGTGCTGGCGCTGATGCGCGGCGAGCAGGTTGTCCCCAGCGAAAGAGCAGAGGCAGAGCGATTCAACGCGGACTTCGACGCCTTTTATGTCCCATCGGCCGCTGAATCAGCCCAGGCCGAGGATTACGACGCGGGCGAAACAGTCCGCGACAGCGCCGGGCAGGAGATTGACGCCTTCTTCGCTGAGCTGGAAGAGGCCGAGACGCCGCCGTTCGTTTCCCCCACCCCGCCGCCGCGCGAGACCTCCAGCGCAGGCATTCCCGCCCGCCTGATTCTGGAGACCGCTCAGGACGAGAGCACGCCGGCCGACTCCTTCTCGCTGGATACGCTGATTGACGATATTGAGCGCCAGCTTGAGCAGCACCTGCCGGAGATTAAGCCGCTGCCCTCGTGGGGCGAGAGTTTCAAGCTGCCGCGCCGGGCCGTTCCTCAACCGCCGGCGGCTGAAGACGTCGCTCAGGAACCGGATTTCCTAGCTGAAGTGTTCGACGAGCCTGCGGCTGCGCCCACGCTGCCCACCTGGGACGATGCGCCGGACGAGGCCTTTGAAACGACGCTGGCGTCTAAAGCTCAACGCGAGCTGATCGAAGCCGGGCTGGATGATCAAGAGACCGAGGCGCTGTTCAAGCAAGCTGCCAGCGCCGCTGATGAAGCGCTGCCCGTGCCGACGGAGACGACCCGGCCGCAAGCAGAGCTGGACATCTCGAGCATGTGGGAGTCGTTCATCCCGGCGGAGTCCTATCAAGAGCACACGCCGTACGCTGACGAAGAGGCAGAAGAGGCCCTGCCAGCCTTCGACGGTGAAGCGCCGTACAGCGACGATGCGCTGGCTGACCTGACTGCGCCGACGGTGGAAGAATACGCTGGCTGGCTGGAAGGGCTGCTGCCAACTGCGCCGCCCGCCGCTGAAACGGTGCCTCCAGCGCCAGCCGAGCCAGAACGTCAGCCAGTTGTGGCATCCACAGCGGCTGAGACTGAGCCAGCCGCTCCAAGCGACGCCTGGGAGCGGGCAGAGATGGCACAGGTCGCAGCCGAGGCGATGCCCGCGCCGGTGGAAGCGCCGCCGACACGCCGCGGCCCGCTGGCGTTTGAGCCAGCTGCTGCGCTGGACGACGCAAGGCATTCTGAAGCGGATGACCCCTACATTGCCCAGCTCGCGCTCAGCCTGACCCAGGTATCGCTGGAGCTGACGGCTGAGGCCACGCTGCTCACGCGCGATGGCGAGATTGTGGCTGTGGCGGGCACATTGGCTTCAGAGGATATTGACGCGCTGCGCGGGGCTGTGAGCGACGAGTGGGCGGCGGGCGAGGACAACGCGCGCATCCGCTTCCTCGCGCTCGACGGCGGCAGCCGCGAGTTCATGGTGTACTCGCGCAGGACTGCGGGCGGTTTCACCCTCTCGATGATCTTCGCGGGCACGACGCCGCTGCGCGACATCCGCCGCCAGGGCAAACGTCTGTCTGAGGCGCTGGCAGCCGTGCCAGAGACACCGCCGCCGCCCGTTAGCGCTGCGCTGCCAGCCGCGCCTGTGACGGTGGTGAACGCGCCGCCTGCACCAGCGCAGGCCGTGCCGCTGGCGCCGTATACCTACATGTGGCTGCTGCGCGACCCGAACATCGCGCTCGACGAGGCGGCTGCCCAGGCGCTGACAGCTGGGCTGCGCGCCCAGCTCACTGAGCTGGGCTGGCGGGTGCAGGCGCTGCGCGCGCAGGACGAGTACGTCTACGTTTACGCTGACGTGCCGGGCGAGCAGGCTGCGTTTGCTGTGGCGGAAGACCTGAAGCGCCGGGCTGCCAGCATCCTGCGCGCACAGGGCACAGCGCCTGATCCGCGCGCGCTGTGGGCCGACAGCTATCTGGTGCTGACGCCGGGCCGCGAGCTGGACGCCGACGAGATCGCCCAGTTTATCGAGTTTGAGCGGATGCTGTAAACAGCTCTGCCTGCCTCAATAAATCTTAATAAATCTTATGGCTGTGCTGCTGCGCCCTCTGCTAAACTGCTCAGTGGGGTTGAATACAACCAGCTCTCGCACGACCGCTCACGATGACGCACTGGAGAGTTTAGATGATGATTGAATGGAGCGACGCGCTGTCCACCGGCATGCCTTATATTGACGCCCAGCACAAAGAACTGATCGCGCATTTCAACGAACTTTCAGATGCCGTCGTGCGAGGTAAGGGGCGCGAGGAAACTGGCGCGCTGCTGGATTTCTTGCAGTTCTACGCCCAGTGGCACTTTGAGCGCGAAGAGCACTGCATGGACGAATATCGGTGTCCGGCGGCGGCGACCAACAAGGCGGCGCATCGGTACTTCGTTCAGCGCTTCAACTGGCTGTACGAGCAGTATCAGCGGTCTGATGTAAATCCTCACACAGTCAAAGACACGCTGAGCGATCTCGAAGCGTGGATCGTCGGCCACATCCTGAAGGTTGACACACGGCTCAAACCGTGCCTGAATGGTGACGCCGGCCAGTAATGCCGGCTGGCCTATGCGGGAAAATCCGCATGGTGTTCCGCGTTGCGGGCAACGGTTAGAAACCAGTCCTGTTAGCGAAAACCGTCTGCAGACGCTACACTGCCCTCTGTTGGCGGTGATTATGGCATGGCAGCAGCGGATGGATATTCTACTGGCACACGGTTATTTCCTCTACGACGATCCGCACGAGCGCGCGATCATGCGGCCCTACCCGCCGCTGGGCATCCTGTACCTGTCGTCGTATCTGAAGGCGCAGGGTTTCGACGTGGGCGTGTACGACTCCACGTTCGACAGTCTGGATGGCTTCCGCGCCCGTATCATGGCGGATCGGCCCGGCATGGTGGGCATCTACACCAACATGATGACCAAACAGAGCGTGCTGACGATGGCGCGCCTGTGCCGCGAACAGGGCGCGCGCGTCATTCTGGGCGGGCCGGAGCCGCCGTACTACGCCCGCGAATACCTGGAGGCCGGAGCCGATATCATCGTGAAAGGCGAGGGCGAAGTCACGCTGGCGGAGCTGATCCCGCACCTGGCGCGGCGCGGCATGGCCGGCCTCGACGCAGTGGCAGGCATCGCTTTTTTGAACGACAACGGTCAACTGGTCGAAACGCCGGCGCGCCCGTTCATCGCTGATCTGAGCGCCAACCCCTGGCCGGATCGCGAGGCAATTGACATCCCGGCCTACATGCGCGTGTGGAAAGAGCATCACGGCAGCAGCTCGATCTCAGTAATCCACGCGCGCGGCTGTCCATATACCTGCCGGTGGTGCAGCCACTCGGTGTATGGCAACACGCACCGCCGCCGCACGCCAGAGGACGCTGCCGACGAGCTGCTGTGGATCAAGGAGCGCTACAACCCTGATCTGATCTGGTACGCCGACGACGTGTTCGCCATCAACCACCGTTGGCTGTTCCGCTATGCCCAGGCGCTGAAAGAACGCGGCGTGCGCATCCCGTTCGAGTGCATCTCGCGCGCTGACCGGCTGAACGCAGAGGTGATCGCCACGCTGGCGGAGATGGGCTGCTACCGCCTGTGGAACGGCTCGGAGAGCGGCAGCCAGCGCGTGCTGGACGCGATGGACCGGCGGGTGCAGGTGCGCGACGTGCAGGAAAAGACGCATATGCTGCGCGCGGCGGGCATTGAAACGGGCATGTTCATTATGCTGGGCTACGAAGGCGAAACGGTACAGGATATTGTCGAAACGGTCGAGCATCTGAAGGCTGCCAACCCAGACGTGTTCCTGACGACGGTGGCCTATCCGATCAAGGGGACGCCGTACTACGCCCAAGTGGAGAGCCGCATCGTCACGGATAAACCCTGGCATGCGCGCAGCGACCGCGACCTGACGGTGGCCGGGCGCTACTCGCGGCGCTTCTACAGCTTCGCCACGCGCTGGATGGTGAACGAGGTTGCGCTGCACCGTGCGCGCACCAACGGTGGAGTCAGCTTGCCGCGCCGGCTGAAACTGGCCGCCAATATCGCGGTGGGGCGGGCCGGTATGGCCCTGACGCAGGGCGAACGCGAGCAGGGGGCGCAGCCAGCGCATGAGCACATTCGCCCCGTTTGACTCCCTCGCCGGGGATTATGATCGGACATTCAGCGATACGCTGATCGGGCGCTGGCTGCGGACGCGAGCACAGGCGCGGCTGGCGGCGCACTTCGGCGCGGGCGATCGCGTGCTAGAGATCGGCTGCGGCACTGGCTTGGACGCGCTGTTTCTGGCGCAGCGCGGCGTAAGCGTCACCGCGACCGACGCCAGCGCGGCCATGCTCAGCGCGGCGCAGGCCAGGATCGGCCCTGACCTGCCGGTAACGTTCGCGCGCCTTGACCTCAACGCGCTGCCGCCAGACGGTTTCCGCGACCAACGGTATGACGGCGCGTTTGCCAGCTTTGGGCCGGTTAACGCAGCGGCGGATGTATCCGCGCTGGCGGCGTGGCTGGCGGGGCGAGTGCGGCCTGGGGGTGCGGTCTGCCTGGGCGTGATGGGGCCGCTGTGCCTGTGGGAGATCGTTTGGCACGCGCTGCACGGCGACTTTAAGACAGCCGGACGCAGGCTGGGCGGTCAGGCCCAGTTCACGCCGCCGGATGCCCCCGCGATGACCGTGCGCTACCCGTCTGTCAATACGCTGACGCAGGTGTTCGCGCCCTGGTTCGCGCGGGCGCATGTCGAGAGCATGGGGCTGTTCCTGCCGCCGAGCGACGTGTACGGGGTGATCGAACGCCGTCCACGCCTGCTGCGCCTGCTCACAGCGCTGGAGGCGCGAGCGGTAGGCGTGCCGTCCCTGGCGCGTTTGGCCGATCACTACTGGATTGAGCTGGTGCGGGTGTGACCTTATCCTCGCCTTCCTCTCGCGGTGGCTGAAAAGGCGTGGGTTGATATATCAACCCCCTACGACCAAGACGAACGGGTGAGGTTGTCGTTCTTTGCCCGCGACTCCTCAGCCATGCGCCGCTTGTAGGCAATGACTTGTTCCAGCAGCGCCGGGTCAGCTGTGGCGAGAATCTGCACGGCCAGCAGGCCGGCGTTCTTCGCCTGGCCGATGGCGACGGTGGCGACCGGCACGCCGCCCGGCATCTGCACAATGGACAGCAGCGAGTCAAGGCCGCTGAGCGCCTTGCTTTGCACCGGCACGCCGATCACGGGCAGGGGCGTATAGGCGGCGACCATGCCCGGCAGATGGGCCGCGCCGCCGGCCCCGGCGATGATGGCGCGCAGGCCGCGTGTGTGGGCGGTCTTCGCGTAGTCCGCCATGTCGTCAGGTGTGCGGTGCGCCGACACCACGCGCATCTCGAACGGCACGCCGAACTCGCGCAGCACGTCGGCTGCCGCCTGCATGGTGGACAGGTCGCTGTCGCTGCCCATGACGATGCCAATAAGGGGGCTGTCAGCCATTGGTCGTTAGTTTCCTGTTATAAATCCACCAGATCGGCGGCACGGCGGGCGATTGTCTCAGCCTCTTCGATTGTGTCGCCCAGCGCAGTAACATGGCCCATCTTGCGCCCGGTCCGCACCTCGCGTTTGGCGTAGATGTGGACATGCGCGCCAATGACAGCCAGCGCCGCCGCCGCGCCATCGGGCCGGGCCGGGCCGCTGCGCCGTCCCAGCACGTTGACCATCACCGCCGCCGGCGCGACCATCTCGACACTGCCCAGCGGCCAGCCAAGCACGGCGCGAATGTGGTTCTCAAACTGCGATATTACGCAGCCCTCGATGGTGTAGTGGCCGGAATTGTGCGGGCGCGGCGCAATCTCGTTGTAGAGCAAGCCGCCGTCAGCCAGTTCGAACAGCTCCACGCCGAACACGCCCACGCCGCCAACTGCCTCAACTGCTGCCCGCGCTGTGTTCACTGCCTGCTGCGCTGTTCTGGCGGACACAGGGGCAGGGGCGCGCACTACATGGCAGATGTGGTTCTGCTGCACCGTTTCTACCACCGGGTAGCAGACTGTCTGCCCGCCGCGCCCGCGCACGACCATCACCGCCAGCTCGCGGGCGAACCGGACAAAAGCCTCCGCCAGCAGCGCCCGGCCGCGGTCCGCGCCCAGTTTGGCCCAGGCAGCGGGAATGTCGTCTGGGCTGTGCAGCGCAGCGTTGCCGTAGCCGTCGTAGCTGTCGCGCCGGGCCTTGAGCAGCAGCGGCCAGCCGAATTCAGCCGCAGCCGCCAGCGCATCATCGGGCGACGCAACGGCGCGGAAGGCAGGCAGCGGCAGCCCGGCGGCGCGCATCGTTTCCTTCTGTATCAGCTTATCCTGCACAGCGGCCAGCGTAGACGACGACGGGTAGACTGGCAGGCCGCGCGCCTCCAGCCAGCGCAGCACGCTGGCGTCCACGAATTCGTTTTCGAGCGTGACAGCATCGCAGACCGACGCAAAGGCTGCTAGCAGCGCCTCATCACACCAGTCGCCGGCGAAGTGATAGTGTGTGAGGCGGGCCGCTGGGCTGTCCGGCCGGCGCTCAAAGATCGCGGTCTCGATGCCGAGCGACACAGCAGCCTGTGTCATCATCTGGGCGAGCTGGCCGCCGCCGAGGATTCCTAAACGGGTCATAGGCGTGTATGATAGCCGATGCGTATCCGGTTGACGAGAGGTATGCCATGCCAGAAAAGGTACTGGTCAGCGGGTGTTTTGACATGCTCCACAGCGGGCATATCGCTTTCCTGCAGGAAGCGGCCAAGTACGGCGACCTGTACGTTGCCATCGGCTCTGACGCAACGGTGTACGGCCTGAAGGGGCGGCTGCCGGTCAACAGCGAACAAGAACGCCAGTACATGGTGCAGTCGCTGGGCTGTGTGAAGGCCGCGTTTATCTCCGGCGGAACAGGCATGCTCGACTTTCTGGATGTGATGGACGAGGTGCAGCCGACAGTGTTTGTCGTCAACAACGACGGCAACATCCCGCAGAAAGAGGCACTGTGCCGCGAGCGGGGCATTCGCTATGTCGTGCTGGAGCGCGAGCCGCACCCCGGCCTGCCGCCGCGTTCGACGACAGCGCTGCGGACGATCAACCAGATGCCGTACCGCATTGACCTGGCCGGCGGCTGGCTCGATCAGCCGTTTGTGTCGAAACTGCACCCCGGCCCGGTGCTGACGGTTTCGATTGAGCCGGACATTGATTTCAACGAGCGCAGCGGCATGGCGACCAGCACGCGCAACGCCGCCATTGACCTGTGGGGGGCGCGCCTGCCGCCGGGCGACCCGCACAAGCTGGCGAGAATCCTGTTCGCGTACGACAACCCGCCGGGCACGACCGAGATTTCCGGTTCGCAGGACGCCATCGGCATCGTGTTCCCCGGCCTGAACAAGTCCCATTACACCGGGGCATACTGGCCGGAACATATCGAAAGCGTGCAGGACGAGCCGACGCTCCAATTTATCGAGCAAGCGTTGAACCTGATTCCGCTTGATCCACGCGCGGAAGGCTATAACCCGCTGGCGCGGCGCAATATCACCATTGAGGGCGCGCGGGCGCTGGCCGACGCCGCCAATGCCTGTTGGGATGCGATCCTGGCGCATGACATACGCGGTTTTGGTGAACAGATGCGGCTGGCATTCGAGGCGCAGATCGCCATGTTCCCGGACATGGTAAACGACGCTGTGTTCGAAATGATCCGGCGTTATGAGAGCCGCGCGCTGGGCTGGAAGCTGTCTGGCGCAGGCGGCGGCGGCTACCTGATTATGGTGGCTGAACAGCCGATTCCGAAGGCGATCCGCGTCAACATCCGGCGTCAGATGGGGTGAGCGCGGCGCGGCGATTGAGCCGCAGCGCGCTCACGCTGCTGATCAGCAGCGGCGGCGGGGCGCTGCTGCTGTTTGCGCTGTCGGCGGTCATCGGCAGGGGGACAGGGCAGACCGGACTGGGCGTATACGCGGCGGCGCTGGCGTGGGTGTTCCCGCTGGCGCTGCTGGCCGAATTCGGCCTGGGGACGCTCATCACACGCGACGCGGCGCAGGATGCGCACAGCGGCCCGCTGTACCTGCAGGCGACGCTGCGCGCCCGGCTGCTGCTGGGCGGCGGGCTGTCCGGCGGGCTGTTCGCGGCTGCGCCGCTGCTCAGCAGCGAGGCCGCTGTCGTGGACGGCCTGCGCCTGAGCGCGCCGCTGGTGCTGTTCGCGCCGCTGTTCGCGGCGCTGACGGCGGTGTTCCGCGCGCGGCAGGTCATGTGGCCGGTAGCGCTGCTCAACTTGGGGATGCTGGGCGCGCAGCTTCCGCTAACTGCGATCGCGCTGGCGGCGGGCGGCGACGCGCGGGCGGCGCTGGCGATCAACACAGCTACATCCGCCGGTCAGCTTGGCGCGGCGTGGCTGATCTACCGCTGGCGCTTCGCGCTGCCGGTCACAGCGCCGCTGCCGCCAGCGCGCGCTCTGCTGCGGCGGGCACGGCCGTTCGCGCTGGCAGGGGTGCTGGCGGCGCTTCAGGCGCGGCTGGGCCTGCTGCTGCTGGAACAGATCGCCGGGACCGGTGAGACAGGGTACTATGCTGCCGCCAGCCGTTTTATCGAGGCCGGGCGGCTGGCCCCGATGGCGCTGTTCACGGCGCTGCTGCCCGCGCTGGCGGCACTGATGGCGCGCCCGGGGGAGATGGCGCGGCTGTTCCGGCGCGTGCTGATCGGTGTGAGCGTGTACGCGGGCGCGCTGGCGGTGTCGTTCACCGCGCTGGCCGAACCGGCGCTGCGGCTGGCCTTCGGTGAGGGTTTCGCTGCGGCTGCGCCCGCGCTGGTGATCGGCGCGTGGGGGCTGCTGGCGGCGCTGCCGCGCGCGGCGCTCACGCTGTACTGGTATGCGCGGGCGGGCGAACGGTTCGTCAACGGCGTGCTGGCGGCCATACTGGCCGGTCAGGTGGCACTTGGCCTGTGGCTGATTCCGCTGCACGGTGCAGCGGGGGCGGCGCTGGCGCTGGCGCTGGTTGAGGCGGGCGCGCTGGCGGCGCTGTGGATGCGGCGGAACGCACTGCGTCAGTAAGTGCGCCACCAGATGCCGGTGCATTCCGGCAGCATGACCTGCTGCTCGGCTAACACGCGGTCGGCCAGCGCATCGCCGAAGAAGAAGCGCGTCAGGCGCTCGGCCTCCTCCGATGAATTGAAATAGTAGTCGGTGCGAATCCAGGTGGATTGGAAGCCCTGTTCCTGTTCCAGCCAGCGATAGAGCGCCGCGAGTCCCTCGGTGGGCGGGGTGGGGCGCTTGTGACCTGTGCCGAGTGTTTCCAGCAGCATTGCCGTGCCGCCGGGACGCAGCACACGCCGCATCTCGGCCAGCATCGCGCCGACTTCCTCGCGCCATGTGTCGGGATACCAGCCGACGGCGTGGGCGAAGCTCCAGCCTTCGACGGCGAGGTCGGCGCAGGCGGGGGGCAGCGGCAGGCGCCGGTTGTCAGCGGCGGCCAGCGCCCAGTTAGCCGCGCCGGTTTCGGCCAGGCGCTGCGCGGCGACGCTGAGCATGTGCAGCGATGCGTCGAAAGCCCACACGCGCCGGACGGCCAGCGCCAGCAGGCGCGTCAGCCGCCCAGTTCCCGCGCCGAATTCGACGGCATCCAGCCCGCTGAGGGGCCGGATGTCGTTGAGCGTGGGGAACAGGAGTCCCCGGTAGTCCTCTGCCGCCACCAGCGCGTCGTACTGCGCGGCGTGGCGGGCGTAGATGGCGCGGAAGCGGTCGGGCATGAGAATGTCAGCTTTCAGCTGCCTCACCCCCTATCTCCGTTTGGCAAGGGGGAGTCCTGCGTAAGCCGGAGGGGGCGAGGCTACAGCGACTAATCGCTGAACGCTTCAATCTGCTTATCAAGCTTGTCCTGGTTGACTTCTGGGTGGCGGTTGAGCAGCTCCTTGAAGCGCAGCATGTACTGTCTCACCTGTGGGCGGGTGTAGGCCTCGAAACGCAGCGTAATCGCCGGCTGTGTGTTGCTGGCGCGCACCAGCCCCCAGCCGTGCTCGAACTGCGCGCGCACGCCGTCCAGCGTGATGACCTCGGTCTCGCGCGACAGCTCCGCGGTAATTTCCTCAATAATCTGGAACTTCACGCTGTCCGGTGCGTCGAGGATGATCTCCGGCGTGGCGGGCAGCTTGGGGATTTCGTCGAACAGTTGGGAAATAGACTTGTCGGAGCTGGCGACGATCTGAAGCGCCTTCAGCGCCACCAGCGGCGCGTCGTCGAAACCGTAATAGTCCTCGCCGATGAAGATGTGGCCGCTGACCTCGCCGCCCAAAGGCGCGCCCAGTTCGGCCATGCGCTGCTTCATCAGGCTGTGACCGGTCTTCCACATCTCCGGGATGCCGCCGTACTTCTTGATCTCGTCAGGCAGGGCCATCGAGGCCTTCACGTCGAACACCACGCGCGCGCCGGGGTGACGGCTGAGCAGGTCGCGGGCCAGCAGCGCCACCAGTCGGTCAGCAGCGATGTGGTGGCCGTGATCGTCAATGAAGCCGCAGCGGTCGGCGTCGCCGTCGAAGGCCAGGCCCAGGTCAGCGCCCAGCTCGATGACTTTCGCCTCTAGGTCTTTGGTCATCTCGGGGTCTTCAGGATTGGGCAGGTGATTGGGGTATGTGCCGTCGGACTCGCAGTAGAGGCAGTGCACGGTGATGCCGAGCCGCTCCAGCATCGGCGGGACGTATGTGCCGCTGAGGCCGTTGCCGGCGTCAAGCACGATGGTGAGGGGGCGGGCGATGCGCACTTTGCTCTGGATGGTGTCCATGTGGCGGTGGATCATGTCAAAATCCTGGTCCACGCTGCCGCTGCCGGTGGCGAAGGCGTCGTTGAGGATGATGTCGAGCAGATCGAGAATCTGTTGGCCCGCCAGCGCCAGCCGCCCGTAGGCCATCTTGATGCCGTTGTAGCGCGTGTCGAGGTGGCTGCCAGTGATCATCACGCCAGCGCCGCGCTCGCCGTAGCTGGACGAGGCGAAGTAGACAGTGGGCGTGAGCACTGCGCCGATGTCGGTCACGTTCAGGCCGGCCGACACCGCGCCCTCGATCAGGCCCTCTTTGATGCTAGGCGAGGAGGGCCGGTTGTCGCAGCCGATGAACAGGCGCTCGGTCTGGAACTGCTGCGGCAGATACGTGCCCAAGGCGCGCCCTACCAGCCGCGCTAGATCGGGCGTGATCTGCGGGGTGGGGCCGCTTACCACGCCGCGAATGTCGTACTTGCGAAAGATCGTCCTGTCAACCTGAGACATACAGTGTTCTCCTGTGTTGTTTGTTGGTCAGCGGCTGCCAGCGTTTTGACTGGCACATGCGTTAGAGACTGCCGGCGGCGTTGCGAAACAGGTCGTGGCAGGCCTCGCGCAGCGAGCCACCGCGCCCGCCGACATGAACGCCGCCGCGCGCCGCCAGCCGGGCCTGCACCCGCAGGCTGGGGTTTTCGATAGGCTGGTAGACGAACGTCAGCCGCCAGTCGGCGCCGCAGCGGCGCGCCGCCAGCGCCACCAAGCGGTCAAGCGCAGCCTGCGTGTCGGGGTCCAGCCAGCGGCTGTCGTCGTATTTTACAGGGCGGCGCGCCGCGGCCTCCAGCGACTTGAAGATAGTGTGGTTGCCGTCTACCTCGCGCCACAGGTCGCGCAGGACGGCGGGCAGCGAGGGCCGGTCGTCTACCTCCTCGAGCACTTGTCCCCAGGACGCTGCCGCGCGCCAGCGCACAGCGCCCGCCGCCGGGTACAAGCTGAGCGTGAGCATCGCATCCGGGCTGTAGACCTGGCTGATGTAGCCGATAGTGGCCTGCCATGCCTGGAAGCCGTAATCCGGGCGGCGCGCGGTGGGTTGGGCGCGCAGCGTTTCGTCGCTCATCTCCGGTCTGCCTGCTAATTCTCCACGGTGATTTCCTTGCCGTCCACGACAGCGGCGAACTGGAGCGCGGTGTCGTTGGCGTCCACGCGGATATGCGTGCCGGCTGGCGGATTGGCTTTAAGCAGGAAATCGGCCAGCGGCTCGCGCACAAAGCGCCGGATAATGCGGCGCAGCGGACGCGCGCCGTACTCCGGCTCGTCGTTCTGGGCCAACATCCACTGCAGGGCGGCTTCGCTGAACTCCATCACCAGGCCGCGCTCCTGGGCCATCTTGCTCTCTTTCTTCAGCATCAGCTTGAGGATGCTGTAAAGGTCTTCGGGCGACAGCGCGTTGAACATGATGATTTCGTCCAGGCGGTTGAGGAATTCTGGCCGGAAGAAGGTGCGCACCTCCTCCATTGCTTCCTCGCGCACTTCGTCGTCAATTACCGGGACGGCCAGCACATGCGAGCCGAGGTTACTGGTGAGGATAATCACCGTTTCGCTGAAGTTGGTCGTGTTGCCGCGGCCGTCGGTTAGGCGGCCCTCCTCGATCATCTGGAGGAGAATGTCAAGAACGCGCGGGTGCGCCTTTTCCACTTCGTCGAACAGCACGATGATATAGGGCTGCTGGCGCACGCGCTCGGTGAGCTGGCCGCCGGCCTCGCTGTCCACGTAGCCAGAGGGCGAGCCGATCAGCCGGTTAAGGCTGCTCTCATCCTTGAACTCGCTCATGTCCAGCGGCAGGATGTCGTCCTCGCGGCCGAACATGAATTCGGCCAGCGCCTTGGCCAGCTCGGTCTTGCCCACGCCGGTCGGCCCCAGAAACAGGAACGCGCCGATGGGCCGGCGCGGGTCCTTCAGGCCGACGCGCGCGGTCTTGATGGCGCGGCTGACGGCAAGCACCGCCTGATCTTGGCCAATGATGCGCTCCTTCAGGTGTTCAACCATGCTAGCGTAGCGCAGGCGCTCGTCCTCGCCCAGCTTGTTGACTGGGATGCCGGTCATCTGGCTGGCGGCCAGCGTTACGTCTTCGGGGTCCAGGTCAGAGTCTGTGCCTACATCGAGCTTGAACGCCAGATGAGCCTGTTTGCTCATGTTGACCATGGCGGCAGTGCGGTGCAGCAGGTGTTCGGCGCTGCGCGGCAGCGGCGTGGCGCTCATGTAGCGGCGCGCCAGCCGGGCAGCCACGGTGAGCGCTTCGTCAAGGATTTCGAGCTGGTAGTCAGCTTCCAGATGCGGTTTCTGGATTTTGAGGATTTCGATAGTTTCCTCAACCGACGGCTCTGGCACGCGCAGGATTTGGCTGTTCTCAGTGATCGCCATGACGGACGCCAAGCGCGCGTTGTACTCGACCTCGGTGGTGGTGGCGATAATGACCGGGTCGTCGTCGAGGAACGCTTTCTGGATAAGCGGCGTGGACTTGGTGAAATCGGCTTTGATGGGGCCGCCAAAGAAGCGGTGCAGGTGGGGGATGAACAGGATGCCGCCGCGCGCCTGGTTCAGGCCGGCGCGAACGGCTTTCTGGTCGTTGTCGAGCAGGGCTGTTTCGTCCACGCTGACAACGCTCTTGAGGTTGTTAGGGCCTTTGCCCTCGGAGATGAGCAGGCCCAGGCTGTAGGCCAGCGTGCGCTTGCCCACGCCGTCTGGGCCGATCAGGATGATGTGGCGGTTGACGGCCTGCGTGAGGATGTTGACCATGTCGCGCAGCAAGTCCTCGCGGAAGTACACTGCGCGCAGCGCGCCGGACCTGGCGGCGGCGACATAATCGCGCGTGGTGCCAGAGTTGGCCTTGCCGCCGTACTGCTGGCGGTCGCCAAGAATATCGGTAATGGCTTTGGGCGTGATGCCGTGCTGGCGCAGCAGGCCGCTGGTGCTAATCGAGCCTTCGGCCAGGACGGCCAGCACGTGGTCGGTGTCCACGCGCACTTCGTCGAGCGAGTTGGCGACGCTAAGGGCGTCGTCAATGAGGATAATTGTTTGGCGCGACAGCGGCACGGCGCGGTTGCCGGCGGCGATAAAGTCGAGGTTGCCGTTCTGGTCGCGGCGGCTCTCGACAGCCAGGTGCACCTGGCGCTCCAGCCGCTGCAGGTCCACGCCGCGGCTGCTCCGGAACACCTCGAGCAGGCGGGCAGCGGCGGTGTCAGGCCGGCGCAGCAGAGCCAGGAGGATCAACTCCGGCATGATAGTCGGCTTGCGATATTCGTCCTTAAGCGCGACAGCGTCATTTAGCACCGCGTCGAGGTCTTTCGACAGAAGGTCGGGGTTGAGCGTTCCCATACTGCGCTTGTCCTGTGCCAGTCGTAGTCACCTCTTAAGGTAACCCGAAACAGGGCGCGATACAAGGTGGAGCCGCTGCCTGCAGGCCGGCGCTTTATGGCAGTCCCGGCTCTAGGTAGATGGGCAGGCGGCCAGTGAGCGGGATCGCGCCGAACAGGGCCGCGCAGACCGCCGGCACAGCGGGACGCGCCGGGCTGAACGTCAGCAGGTAGCCAGCGATGCCAGGGAAGGCGCGCCAATCATAAGGGGAGAAGATAGCAGCGACCACGGTTTTCTCCGGCGGCAGGGCGTTAACCAGGGCCTGCTGGCGTGGGTTGCTGACGGCGTTCTGCGTGAAAACAACGATGACGTCGGCCCAGCGGGCGGCGTCCAGCGCCCAGCCGATTTCGTCGTCGCTGGGGGCGTCGCTGATGCCGATCCAGCGGATGCCGTCGCTGTACTGGCCGCACTCGTGCCGTATCTGGGCGCGGGTAGCGAGGAAGGCGACAGCGACTCGCTGTTCTGGGCGCAGCGGGATGAGGCCGCTGCGGTCGTAAGCCAGCGTCACGCCAGCGCGGAACAACTCGTCAATTACCGCAGCGTGTTCCGGCGTGCCGACGCGCTGGGGCGCGGCTTCAGCGTCCACCGGCTGCCAGTCCAGCAGGCCGAAGCGGCGCTTGGTTTCGAGGATGCGCCGCGCCGACTCGTCAATGCGCGCCTCTGGAATGTCGCCAGCGCGCACGGCGTCAACCACGGCCTGGATCATGCGCTCGGCCAGCGGCAGGCCCACGCCCGGCCCGGAGGAGATCATATCTGCGCCGGCCTTGACGGCCAGCGCAGCGGCGGCTTCATAGGTGAAGTTGGTGTCAATGGCGTCCATGTCGAGCGCGTCGGTGAGCACCAGGCCGTCGAAGCCGAGTTCGTCGCGCAGCAGACCGGTAATCACGGCAGGCGACAGACTGGCCGGCAGGTTTGGCTGCGGCTCGACCTGCGGATACCAGATGTGCGCGACCATCACGGCGGCTGCCCCGGCTTCGATGCCGGCGCGGAAAGGGACTAGTTCGACCGCGTCCAGGCGCTCGCGGCTGAGATTGAGCACCGGCAGCGTGACGTGCGAGTCCTGATTGGTATCGCCGTGGCCGGGGAAATGCTTGAGGGTGGCCAGCACACCGGCATCCTGGATGCCCTGAACAGCCCCAGCGATGGCCTCGCCCACGATCTGCGGGTTGCTGCCAAAGGCGCGCAGCCGGATGATCGGGTTGTCGAGGTTGGTTTCAAGATCGGCAACCGGCGCCAGGTTCATGTTGACGCCCACTGCCGCCAGCTCAGCCGCAATCGTGTAGCCATAACGGCGCGCCGTCTCTGGCCCAGCAGCGGCAGCGATCATCGGGCCAGGGAAAACGGTGAAGCCGTCGGTCAGCCGCTGGACGATGCCGCCTTCCTGGTCAATGGCGATGAGCAGCGGCGGGCCACCGGCTGCGGTAATCGCCTGCTGGTAGGCGTTGGTGAGGTTGGCGACAGACCGGGGCGGGCCGGTGTTGGACGTGAACAGGACAACGCCGCCCGGCTGCCAGCGCTGCAGAAAATCGCGCCCCACTTCGGTGATCTGCGCGCCGTGCAGAGTCACGAGGAACATCTGGGCCACGCGCTGCTCCAGCGTCATGCTGCTTAGGGGCGCGGGCGGCGCGAACCCGGCGAGCGACAGCAGCAAACACACGCTGCCGGCCAGGGCAGCCAGGCTGGAAAAGCGGGCTGTTGGCGCGCGCAAGGCCGCTACTGCGCCTGTTCGCTAAGGCGGTAGCCGATGCCGCGCACGTTCACGATCAGATCGGCGTCCTGCCCGGCCTGTTTGAGCTTGCGCCGCAGGTTGCTGACGTGCGGGCGGATCACCTCGCGGGCCTCGGCCTCATCCACAGTGTAGCCGCGCACTTCGCGCACCAGCTCGTGACACGACACCACGCGCCCCCGGTGGGCTGCCAGGTAGAGCAGCAGGTCGAACTCGGTGGGCGTGAGGTCAATCGGGCGGTCGCCCACGGCGATCTGGTAGCGGCCGGGGTAGATGGTCAGCGGGCCGAGCATCATGTTGGTGCTCACCGATTCTTCAACCGGCTCCGCCGCTTTGGGCGGCACGATATCCAGTTCGTCGAAAGCCGCGCTTACCACGTCAACGTCGGCCCTGGTCAGCTCGCTGACGTTGCTGCGAATCGCGTCCAGCAGGGCACGGCGGCGCTTTAGATTGCGCGAACGCTCGACCCCGCGAGCGACACTTTGGCGAATGTCCTGGCTGGAGCTGGGCTTGATGAGGTAATCGTGCGCGCCCAGGCGCAGCGCTTCGACAGCCGTGCCCAGGCTGGCATAGCCGGTCATCAGGATCACGATGGCGTCGGGGGCCACCTCTTTGATGCGGCGCAGCAGCTCAACTCCGGTGAGGCCGGGCATGCGGATATCGGTGAGCACCACGTCGAAGTGCTGCTTCTTCATGATGTCGAGGGCCTCCTCGCCGCTGGCCGCCTCGCTGACGTTGTAGCCCACGCGCTGGAGCGTCTTGCTAACCGAATAGCGGATAGCGCCTTCGTCATCAACGACTAGAACGTTCGCGTTTTCGTTCGCATCCATTGTGCACTATCTTTTTGAAAATGCGCTCAATCCTTTCTTCAGGATACATAATGTAACATTTTTTTGCAAATGCGCCCTTCAGGATTCCTACATTGTGGGTTACGGTTTGTGTGACGGCGCGACCAGCGCAAAGCTGACAGGCTCCGTGGCGGGGCCAGGTTGGGCGAACTGCGCGCTGGCGGCCCACACTGGCGCGCAGACCGCGGCGATTTGGCCGTCAACTACCAGCAGGGGCAGATAGTCGCGCAGGCGGCGCGGGATGCGGCGGTCGTTCAGCCACTGCTTAAGCTTCTGCCGGTGGCCGCCTAAGCCGAGCGGCGCGAAACGGTCGCCAGGGAGGCGCGTGCGGATTACAGCGTGCGCGCCAGCCGGCAGGTGAAGCGTGTGATCGCCGCACAGCCCAAGCTCCGCGCGCAGCAGCCAACCACCTGGCAGAGGCGTGCTGCCGGGAATCGCCACAGAGACAGCTGCCCCTGGTTCCAGCAGCGGGCACGCCGGCGCTGGATGGGGGGCAGCGGCCAGCTCGATTACGACGTGGGCGTAATCCAGGCGCAGACGCAGCCCGCCCGGCAGCGCAGCAGCAGCGCCGGTGTGCCTGGCGAGCGCCAGCGCGCAGGCTACCTCAACCTGATCGAAGCTGACTTCGGCGGCGCTGTTGAGTTCGCGGGCGGCCCAGTGGACAAAGCGCCAGCGCAGCGCGGGGTGAAGATCGCGAAAGGCAGCGCGCTCCAGTCTGATGCGGCCTGGCTCACGGCTGATGTGCGGCGCAATAGTTTGCGCTAGGGCGCGCTGCAGGTAGTCGTGGTCGGCGGCGGCCTGGGCAGCGAAGCGGGCCAAAGCGCGCTGGGCCTGCGGATTGATGCGTTCCAGCGCCGGGATAACTTCAGCGCGCAGGCGGTTGCGGGCGTAGGCGGTGTCTAGATTGGTGCTGTCCTGGCGCGGCGTGAGGCCGTAAGCGGCGCAGTAGGCGTCAATCTCGGCGCGGGTGATGGCCAGCAGCGGGCGGATCAGCGTCAGGTCAGGGCTGCCTGGGAGCGGAGCCGCCGGGGACATAGCAGCCAGGCCGGCGCTGCCTGCGCCGCGCACCAGCCGCAGCAGCACTGTCTCCGCCTGGTCGCCAGCGTGATGGCCGGCGGCGACGCGCTGCGCCCCGGCGGCGCGGGCTGCTGCCGCCAGGAAAGCATAGCGCGCGGCGCGCAGCTCCGCTTCGGCGGTGGCAGGCTGTTCAGCGCGGCCGGTGACAACCGGCACGTTCAGCGCTGCGCAGAAGCTGACCACGAAGTCCACGTCGGCGGCGCTGGCCGGCCCGCGCAGGCCGTGGTCGAACGTGGCGGCGTGCAGGCGGCAGCCGAGCCGGTCGCGCAGCGCGTGCAGCGCGTGCAGCAGCGCTAACGAGTCCGCGCCGCCGGAAACGGCGACCACAACCGCGCTGTCTGGTGGGATGAGCTGGTGGCGCGCGCACGCGCTGTAGACGGCGTTGAGAAAGGTCGTCATGTTCCTGCTGCCTTAACGCTAGTATTATAACGGCTGTGTAGGTGGCCTGCGCGGGCGCTTTCCGACTGCAGAAGGGGCGTGTTATAATGCCGCGCTGGTCAACACCGCTAGGGAGACGCTTGTGCTCAGCCCGCTGGATTATTTTCTTGGCCTGTTTTCGCTCGACATCGGCATAGACCTGGGGACCGCCAATACGCTGGTGAGCGTGCGCGGCAAGGGGATTGTGATCAACGAGCCGTCGTTTGTGGCGATTGAGAAGAAAACACGCCGCCCGATCGAGGTGGGCGCGCGCGCCAAGGAGATGTGGAGCAAGAATCCGAAGGATATCCTGGTGGTGCGCCCCCTGCGCGACGGCGTGATCAGCGAGTTTGAAGTGACGGAGGCGATGCTGCACCACCTGATCGCCAAGGTGCACGAGCAAACCTGGGTGCCGATCCCGCGCCCGCGCGTGGTGGTGGGCATCCCCAGCGGCGTGACGGAGGTTGAGAAGCGCGCCGTGTTCGACGCCACGATCAGCGCCGGCGCGCGCGAGGCCTACCTGATTGAGGAGCCGGTAGCGGCCGCCATCGGGGCGGGGCTGCCCGTGCAGGAGACACGCGGCAGCATGGTGATTGACATCGGCGGCGGCACAACTGAGGTCGCCATTTTCTCGCTGGGCGGCATTGTCATCAGCCGGTCAATCCGTGTGGCAGGCGATGAGATGGACGAGGACATCGTCCAGTATATGCGCACCAAACACAACCTGCTCATCGGCGAGCCGACGGCGGAAAAGGTCAAGATCGAGATCGGATCAGCTTATCCCCTGCCACAGGAACGCGTGATGTCAGTGAAGGGGCGCAACCTGGTGACCGGCCTGCCGGCTTCGGTGGAGGTCAGCTCAATTGAAATCCGCGAGGCGCTGGCCGGCTCGGTGGATATTATCGTGGACACTGTAAAGGATGCGCTGGACGACACGCCGCCGGAGCTGGTGGCTGACCTGATGGAGAGCGGCATCTGCATGGCCGGCGGCGGCAGCCAGCTAAAGGGCTTGACTGAGCGCATGGCAGAAGAGGTGAACATCCGCGTGTGGCTGGCAGAGGACGCGATGACGTGTGTGGCGCGCGGCGCTGGCCGCGTGCTGGAGGACTACAACAACCTGCGCCGCCTGCTGGTGGGCCTGGAGCGCGGCAGCACCCAGCACTGACGCTCATTTATTGGCCCGGCGTCTGCTATAATCCCCCGTTAAATGGTCAACTGAGGTGTGCTGCGCGTGCGAACGTGGCGTTCTAACCGATTTCTGTTCCTGACGATCAGCCTGATGGCGGCGGCTGTCTTGATCGTGACCAGCCAGATCGGGCTGCTGCGACCGCTTGAGGACTTGGCGGCGGTTCCGCTGAACTTGGTGGCGGGAGTGCTCAACCGGGTGACGCTGCAGATCGTCGGCGGCGTGGAGGACCTGGTCGAGCTGCAGACGCTGCGCCAGCGCAACGCAGACCTAGAGGAGGCGCTGGCTCGCTACCAGACCGAGTTGGTGGAGCTGCGCGAGATCGCCAGCGACTATCAGCGGCTGGCCGAGCTGCTCGACTACACGACGCGGGCGTCCAACCAGCAGTTCTTGGCGGCAGACGTGATCGGGATTGACCAGATGGCCTTGCGGCGCACGCTGACGATCAACCGAGGCACGCGCGACGGCATTGCAGTGGGTATGCCGGTAGTGACGGGAAAAGGGCTGGTGGGCCGCGTGATTGCGGTGGGCGCAACGTCGGCGCGTGTGCTGCTGATTACGGACCGCGACAGCGCAGTCAGCGCCCGGCTCCAATCCACGCGGGCGGTTGGCAGCGTGCGCGGGCAGACCTCCGGCAGCCTGCGCATGGAGATGATCCCGCTGGGCCAACAGGTGCGCGTGGGCGACTTGGTGATCACGTCCGGCTTGGGCGGGAATTTCCCGCCGGACATCGTAATTGGCGTGGTGACCAGCGCGCGCCAATTCGAGTTTGAGCTGGCGCAGGAAGCGGAGGTGGCCAGCCTGAACGACTTCGACTCGCTGGAGTTCGTGCTGGTGATTACCAGTTTCGAGCCGGTGGATATGTCGGTACTGGACCGCTGAGCAGGACCTGATGGCTGATGGGCAGCTTCCTGAGCCTACCGGTGCTGGCGTTGGCGGCTGTGCTGCAGGCGAGCGTGGTGCCGCATGTGCGCGTGTTCGGCGGCAGCCCCGATTTGGTTTTTCTGATTGTGCTGGCGTGGTCGGTGCATGCGCCGCTGGAGCAGGCGGTGCTGTGGGCTTTCGTTGGCGGCGTCTTGCAGGATTTACTGTCGGTTGCGCCGCTGGGCATGTCTGTGGTTGGGCTGGTGTTGGTGGTGTTTATGGCACACGCTGTGCGCCGGCAGGTGTACAGTGTGAACGTTCCGCTGCTGGCTGGCCTGCTGCTGGCTGCGGCGGTTGTGCACCAGGCGGCGCTGCTGGCGCTGATTGTGTTAACCGGGCTGCGCCTAGACATTGTGCGCGATCTGAACTACGTGGTTTTCCCGTCGCTGCTCTACGACTTGGCGATGTTCTGGCCGGTGTACTGGGTGATGCGCCGGGTGCAGCGGCGCTATGCCTCGGAGCGGCGTTTCTTTACGTGATACGGTTGCGAGAGGTTTAGTGTATGCAGCGGCTTCTGCCCTTCCAGGGTTGGCGCCTGACGTTCTTTCAGGGTGTAGTGATCGCCGTGTTTTTGGTGTTCTCGATACGTCTCTACGAGCTGCAGGTGGTGCGCTCCGACGAATACCGGCTTTACGCCGATGACAACCGCCTCAACGAACTGCTGCTGGCTGCGCCGCGCGGCGCGATCTTCGACCGCTACGGCGTGCCGCTGGCAGTCAACGTGCCGGCTTACAATGTGACAGTTGTGCCGGCCGCAGTGCCCAGCAGCGTGGACGCCGCGCTGGCCATCTATAACCGGCTGTCGGCGCTGGTGGGCGTGCCGCCAACGGCGGCGCTGGCGGCTGGGCGCGGCGTGCGCAGCATCGAGGAGATCGTGGACGAGGGGGCGCGCATCGCGCCGTTCCGGCCTGTGGTGGTGGCGACTGACGTTGATCTGAGCGCGGCCATGCAAATCCTGGAGGAGCGCATCTCGCTGCCCGGTGTGGATATCGAGCCAATCGGCGTGCGTCAGTACCCGACCGGCGCGCTGACCACGCAGGTGGTGGGGTACATGGGGCCGATCCCCGAAGCAGAAGCGGCGGCGCTGCGCGAGCTGGGCTACAACCCGGCCTTTGACCGTATCGGCTATGCCGGTGTGGAGTTCTTTTTGGAGGATATTCTCAGCGGGGAGCGCGGGCGCGAGCTGCGCGAGGTAGACGTTGCTGGCGAGGTAATAAAAGTGATCGGCCAGGTGCCGCCCACGCCAGGTCAGAACGTGCGCCTGACGCTGGACACAAAGCTGCAAGAGGCGGCCGAAACAGCGCTGCGCAACCGCATCGCGCTGGTGAACGCGGCTGAAGGGCGTCTGCGGACTCAGTCCGGTGTGGTTATTGCGATGAATCCGCAGAACGGCGAGGTGCTGGCGCTGGTGAGCTGGCCCACGTATGACAACTCGCGCTTCGCACGCTCGATTGACTACGAGTACTACCTGACGGTGCTGAACGACTCACAGAAGCCGCTGATCAACCACGCCATCAGCTCGCTCTACCCGCCGGGATCGGTGTGGAAGCTGATTACGGCTGCGGGGGTGCTGGAAGAAAAGGTGATCGCGCCGCAGACAACGCTGAGCGATCCAGGCCGGCTGGTGCTGCCCAACCGCTACGCGCCCAACGACATCGCCGCGGCGCAGACGTTTGTGTGCTGGAATCGCAACGGCCATGGGCTGGTGGACATGCTGGCGGGCATTGCGCAGAGCTGCGATGTCTACTTCTATCAGGTGGGCGGCGGCAACCCGGAAATCTCGCCGAACGTGCTGCGCCCGAACGGCCTGGGGCCAATTGACCTGTTCCGCTACGCAACGGCTTTTGGCATCGGCTCTGAGCTGGGCATCGAACTGCCGGGCGAGCAGGCGGGTCGAATGCCTGACCCTGACTGGAAGCGGCGCGTGTACGGAGAGAATTGGTCCACAGGCGACACTTACAATGCCGCGTTCGGCCAGGGGTATGTCACAACTACGCCGCTGCAGCTCATTGCTTCCACGGCTGCGATTGCTAACGGCGGCGTGCTGTACCAGCCTACGCTGGTCAACAGCCTGCTGGACGCCGAGGGCAACGTGGTTCAGGTGTTTGAGCCGCACGTGCTGCGCCACGTCAACATAGACAACCTCGATCCTGCCGAGCCGATACGGCTGCTGCTGCTGGAGGACATGATTATGAAAGGCCCCTCCAGCCTGGCCTGCCTGTGCGAGCCAACCAGCGACTATTACAACCCGCTGCGCTGCGACCCGCAGAACTACAGCAACACGGTGGACATTGATCCGGATCCGTTCGTCCAGGACATGCGCCAGTACACGGTGTACATTCCTTACAACTACAATTTCAACGGCCGGGTGTGTTCGCCGCTGCGCTTTAACAGCCGCTACACGCCGCCGTTCGTGAGCAGCGAAAACATCCTGCTGGTGGAGCAGGGGATGCGCGCCACCGTGACTGTAGGGACCGCGCAGAGCGCCAACCTGCCGTATATCAACGTGGCGGGCAAGACCGGCACCGCCGAATACTGCGACGAGATTGCGTGGCCGCTGGGGCTGTGCGTGCCGGGAAACTGGCCGGCGCACGCTTGGTTTACGGCCTACGCGCCGTATGAGAACCCGGAGATCATCATCATTGCGTTTGTCTACAACGGCGGTGAGGGTTCGCTGGTAGCGCTGCCGATCGTCGTCGAAACGCTGGAGGCATACCTGCGCCTGAAGAACGAGCGCGAGTCGCCGAGAGCGCCCGTGAGCGCGTCATCTTAGACCAGTGGAGAGCCGACCAGAGGATGCCAGCAATAACGCAGCAGCAGCGGCAAACCCTTGCTTATTGGCTGCCCAGCGCGGCGGCTGGGGCTGGGGCGTGGCTGGCTTTCGTGACATTGGGCCAGACGCCGCTGGTGCGCGCCGCTGGCCTGGCGTTGGTGGTGGCTGGCATGGCGATGCTGCTGCGCCGTTGGGGTGCTGCGCTGGCGGTGATTGGCGGCCTGGCGCTGGCGTTCAGCCCGGCGTTCTGGTCGCAAACGGGCGGCGCCGAAAGCCTGAACCTGCCGCTTACGCTGGCAGCGCTTGGGTTGACCGGGCTGGTTGGGCTGGCGCTGGCGCGCTTTGCCGGCCGCCCCTACGCAGCTGTTGGCGCGGCGCTGCTGGTCTTTACTGTTTTTTTCTGGAGCGGTCTGGCTAACCCGCGCAGTCTGCGTCTGACTACACTCCTGACGGTGTGGCTGCTGTACTTGCTGCTCGATCTGCTGCACATTACGAATCCGCGACCAGACGAAGCGCCGTCGGAAGCGCCAGGTTCGCACTACACGCTGGGACTGCTGCTGCTGCTGACGCTGGGTGTCATCAACGACCCGCTGTTTACGCTGATCCTTCCGTCAGTTGTGCTGGGCCTGGCGCTGAGCCGCGCGCCGCTGGCCCGCTGGCACTGGCTGGCGTTGGGCATCGTCTCTGTGGTTGGTCTGTACGGCATTGCGGAGACTTACATAACGTCTACCTGGTGGAGCTTTCCGTCAGCCCAAGCTGAAGCTGTGGGACTGCGCGTGCCGTATGTCATGGCTGACGGTTGGCGTCAGGCTTCCCGCTGGATTTACCTGCTGGGGTTGATCGTCGGGCAGTTCACAGCGGCGGGCGTGGCGCTGGGGGTGATCGGCCTGGCGCGGCTGGCGCGCTGGTATCCGCCGCTGGGCGCGGTGACGATGACCGCTTACGCCACGTTCACGGTGTTCGGGTTGGTGTACTTCGGGCGCGACGGCGCTGTGCTGCTGCTGCCGCTGCTGGTTATCCAAGTTTTCTGGATGACATACGCTGTGCACGCGCTGGGCGAGTGGCTGCAGCACGGCCTACGGGTGGGCGGCGTGGTTGGCTGGCTGGCGCCAGCGGCCTACACGCTGCTGCCGCTGGCTATGCTGCTGCGCATTACTGGCGGCCTGTAGCAATAGTTGTAAAAACTTGTATAGTAGTGATTGTTAATGTTTCGCTTTCGGCCCGTTGTGTGGCTGGCCGGCCCGGTGGACAACTCGTCTTATGCAGCAGGAACAGAGCTTTGCTATAAAAGGCACCAGAGATGGCCTTCTCATTGCGCTTAACGCCAATGAGGATTGGAACACTGTGCTAACCAGCCTGGCGGCGCACATTGACCAGCGCCTTAACTTTTTCGCCGGCGCGCGCATTATTGTTGACCTGGGCGAGCGGCCAGTACCCCGCCACGACCTCAGCTCACTAAAAGCGCTGCTAGAGCGGCGCGACCTGCACCTGTGGGCCGTGTTAAGCGAGAGCCAGACAACCAACGAGGCTAGCAACGCGCTCGACCTGCGCACCAGCGTGGGCAGCCTGGTTCCGGGACGCGGAGAAACTGACCAGTTAGCGTCCAACACGGCTGAGGAAACGGGCACCAACGGCGTGCTGATACGGCGCACGCTGCGCTCTGGCCGCACTGTGCACAGCATGGGGCATGTGGTGGTGATTGGCGATGTTAACCCGGGCGCGGAGATCGTGGCGGTGGGCGATGTCATCGTTTGGGGGCGGCTGCGCGGGAACGTTCACGCGGGCGCGAACGGCGACGAGAGCGCGGTGGTGTGCGCGCTGGATATGACGCCAACGCAGCTTAGGATTGCCGGCTACATCGTCACGTCTCCGGCAGACAAGCGGCGCAAACCCCGGCCAGAAGTGGCTGTCGTGCGGAACAATCAGATCATTGTCGAGGCCTGGACCTAGCGCGAAAGGGACGTTAGATGGGGGCGAAAGTCATTACGATCACGTCTGGGAAAGGGGGCGTGGGCAAGACCACGGCGACGGCCAACCTGGGTGTGGCCCTGGCCCGGATGAACAAGCGGGTTACGGTGATTGATGCGGACATTGGCCTGCGCAATCTCGATGTAGTGATGGGGCTGGAGAACCGCATCGTATACGACCTGGTGGACGTCGTCGAGGGGCGCTGCAAGCTGCGCCAGGCGATGATCAAGCACAAGTTGTTTAACGATCTATACCTGATTCCCGCCGCGCAGACCCGCGACAAAACCGCCGTCAGCCCGGCTGATATGATCCAACTGGTGGACAAGCTGCGCCCGGAGATGGATTTTATCCTCATTGACTCGCCTGCAGGGATCGAGCGAGGTTTCCGCAACGCGGTTGCGCCCGCCGACGAGGTGCTGATCGTCACCAACCCGGAGGTGTCGGCTGTGCGCGATGCCGACCGCATTATCGGCCTGCTGGAGGCAGAGAACAAGGGGCCGGGCAAGCTGATCCTCAACCGGATGAAGTCAGATATGGTGCGCAAAGGGGAAATGCTGTCGGCGGAGGACGTGACCGATATCCTGGCCATCAAGCTGATCGGCATTGTCCCGGAGGACGAGGGCGTAGTGCCGGCCTCTAACAGCGGCATCCCGGTAACACTCAACGAGAACTCGCGCGCGGGGCAGGCCTTTCGCGACATTGCGCGGCGGCTCAACGGCGAAGACGTCCCGCTTGTTTCGACGGGTGACAACGGCAGCTTTCTGCAGCGGCTGGCGCGCCTGTTCAGCGGCAGCGATGCCAGATGAGGGGGTAAGAGGCGATGGCCGGATTCTTCGAACGAATGATGGGCAAAGGGACGGGGAAGGGCAGCGGCTCAACTGCTAAAGAGCGCCTGCAGTTCATTCTGGTGCACGACAGGATCAACCTGTCGCCAGAGCGCCTGCAGGCTATGAAACAGGAAATCCTAGACGTGATTTCCAAATACGTGGCGGTAGACCGCGATAACGTGGATATTGCCCTGCAGCAGCGCCAGCGCGACAGCCTGATCGTCGCTGAAATCCCCTTCTCCAAACCGGCCGAGGGCATTGAGCAGGATGACGAGGATGTCGCTCGTCCGCCGCAGCCCAGTGACAGTGACACAGACAGCAAGGCAGCAGACGACGCGGGCGGTGGGTGAGCTGGGCCGGCCTTGTATTGCTGCTGTGGCTTCTGTATGATGCCGCGCGGTGATTAATCGCAGAACATCCGTGGCATGAGTTCGACCGAAAGCATCTGGCGCCGCTTTGACTATCTCCTGTTCGGCATCACAGGGCTGCTGATTGTCTTTGGCATCCTCATGATCCGCAGCGCGACTCAGGGCGCGATTGACCCAGCGCTGATCAGCCGTGTGCCCGACCAGATTCAGTTCGCTGTGCTGGGTCTCTTCATCATGATAGGTTTGGCGCTGCTGGATTACCGCCTGTTGGGCGGCCTGAGCCTGTGGCTGTATTTGCTGATGGTTGCGCTGCTGGTGATGGTCATTTTCTTCGGCGTGGAGGGCGACGCCGGCGGCAGAAGCTGGATTAACCTGGGCGTTCGCATCCAGCCGGCGGAGATCGCCAAGGTGTTGATTATTATCACGCTGGGCTATTTCCTAGCGCGCCGGGCTGACCAGCTGGGCAGCCTGCGCACTGTCTTTCTATCGCTGGTGCATCTAGGCATCCCGACGCTGCTCATCTTTATCCAGCCGGACCTGGGCATGACGACGGTGTTCGTTTTTATTTGGCTGGTGTTGATCTGGGGGGCAGGGCTGCGGCTGCGCCATATCGCTGTGTTTGCTCTGGTGGGAATGCTGGCCGCGCCGGTAGTGTGGAGTCAGATGGAAGCCTACCAGCAGTCGCGCATTACAACGTTTCTGTTCCCAGAGAGCGACCGAGACGCTTACTACAACATTCGCCAGTCGCTTATCAGCGTTGGTTCAGGCGGTATAGTGGGCAAGGGATACACGACAGGCACACAGAACCGGGGGCGCTTTCTGCGCGTGCGGCACACGGATTTCATCTACAGCGTGATCGCCGAGGAGTTCGGTTTCGTGGGCAGCATCGCTGTGCTAGGCCTGCTGGGCCTTGTTATCGCTCGCATCCTCAACGGCGCGCGGACCGCCGTTGACCCATTCGGCAGCCTGATCTGCTACGGCGTGGCCGCATTCATCTTTTTTCAGACGGTAACGGCGGTTGGCATGAACATCGGTCTAGTGCCAGTTACCGGATTAACGCTACCGCTTATTAGCTCTGGTGGTACTTCGTTGTTATCAACAATGGCTGGAATTGGCTTGGCGCAGAGCGTAATCGCCCGCCGCCGGCGCGTGTAGGTGCTGCTCTGCAGGAGTGACTGTGACCCCATCAAGCGATCGTCCGGTGCGTGTTCGTTTTGCGCCCAGCCCAACTGGCCCGCTGCACATCGGCGGCGTGCGTACGGCGCTGTTCAACTGGCTGTTTGCCCGCCACCACGGCGGTGCGTTCGTTCTGCGCATTGAGGACACCGACCAAAAACGGTATGTGCCCGGCTCGACCGAGATGCTGATGGACGCGCTGCGGTGGGTTGGGCTGGACTGGGACGAGGGGCCGGACAAGGGCGGCCCATACGGGCCGTATGTGCAGTCGCAGCGGCTGGCGCTGTATCAGGAATGGGCGCGTTGGCTGGTCGAACACGACAAGGCCTATCCATGCTACTGCACTCCTGAGCGGCTGGAACGGGTGAACCAGGAGAGAGAAGCGCGCAAGGAACAGCCCGGCTACGACCGGCACTGCCGCAGCCTGACTCCTGCCGAGCGCGCGGCGCGTGAGGCTGAAGGCCTGCCCAGTGTGATTCGCATTAAGATGCCGCTGGATGGCCGGACAGTCGTCCGCGATCTGATTCGCGGCGAGGTCGTGTTCGACAACGCGCTGCAGCAGGACGCGGTGCTGCTGAAATCCGACGGCTTTCCGACATATCACCTGGCGAATGTGGTAGATGACCATTTTATGGCCATCTCGCACGTGCTGCGCGCCAACGAGTGGATGCCCTCCCTGCCGCTGCACGCGCAGCTGTGGGCGGCCTTCGGCTGGGAGCCGCCGCAGTACGCCCACCTGCCGGTGCTGCTCAACCCAAATGGCAAAGGCAAGCTGAGCAAGCGGCACGCGGGGTTCACTCAGGACGGGCGGCGCGTGCTGGTGTTGGCAGAGGAATTCCGCCAGGCGGGCTATCTGCCAGAGGCGCTGGTGAACTTCCTCACCAATATCGGCTGGAACTTCGGCGACGAGCGGGAAGTGTTCACGATGGATGAGGCGGTGGCGCGCTTCAGCCTGGATCACGTTAACCCAGCGGACAGCATCTACCCGATTGAGAAGCTGGACTGGCTGAACGGCGTTTACATCCGCGAGCTGCCGGTTGAGGAGCTGGCGCGCCGCCTGCGCGAGCCGCTGGAAAGGGCCGGTTTCACAGTGGACGATGACCGGCTGCTGAGGATTGCGCCGCTGGTGCAAACGCGCCTGAAGACGCTTAACGACGTGGTGGAGATCGCCGGTTTCTTCTTCCGCCAGCCGTTCGAGCCAGCGCCGCCGGAGCAGCTTATCCAGAAGAAGATGGATGCCGCCGCGGCGCGGGCGGCTCTTGAGCGCGCTGCGGAGCGTCTGGCTGGGGTGGAGGACTTCACGCACACCGCCCTTGAGCCGGCGATGCGCGCGCTGGCCGAGGAGCTGGGCCTGAGCGCCAGCCAGCTGTTCGGCACGCTGCGCGTGGCGGTCACGGGACAGCAGGTAGCGACGCCGCTGTTCGAGACGATGGAGATACTCGGGCGGGACGTGGTGCTGACACGGCTGCACGCAGCTGCAGCGAGTCTGGCAGATTAAGCCTTGAAAACAGCCCGCAGCTCAATTAAAATATGTCTTGTTAATGGGGGATAGTTCAACGGCAGAACGACGGGTTCTGGCCCCGTTAATCTTGGTTCGAATCCAGGTCCCCCAGCTAAGCTGGATCCAAGTCGAACTTTGATCTGCAGAACTGGTGGAAATAATTTTTCCGCCAGTTTTGTTTTCTGACCTTACCCCAGTTTGGTGGACAGCGAAAATGTCCCATAAGCTGCGAGTCAGGAACGTGAGCTTGCCCCTGACATCTTTTCTGTCCGTCAAATCCGGGTAGGGTCAAGCCCTGCCCAGCTTGTACTCGTGCTGACGATGTTTTGGGTGAATTGCTAGTGACATCCGGTACTCACGCGGTGAAATACCACATATCTGTTTGAAAACGGCGTAAAAACGGCTGATAGATCCAAAGCCAACTTCGAAGGCAATGTCGATAATTTGCTGGTCAGTGGTGACCAAGAGCCGCTGCGCAGTTGCTACGCGGTACTCAGTCAGGTAGGCGACAATCGGCATCCCAAATGACTGGCGGAACAGCCGTGTGGCGTAGCTAGGATGCAAACCAACCGCCTCAGCAATCTCCCTTACGCGCAGCTCGCTGTTGTTATAGTGATCGGCAATAAAGCACGCAATGCGCTCTGCAGTGTGTAGTCCGCCGTTAGCTAGCATAAACTTGTTTTCGCTTGTCGGCAGGCTTTCATGCGCCTGCCATAATCTGTGCAGCCTGGCTTCTATTTCAAGCAAGAT
>DAOTWC010000046.1:0-12896 GCA_034435995.1 Anaerolineae bacterium
CTGCACAGACCGGACAGGTGACGAGCGTCGCCAACAGCGTTCTGAATCAGATGCGCAGCTCAGCAGCGGGGTTCGTGCGCGCGCGTGAGTTCGGCATCCTGTGCGCGACAACGTTTCCATCCTCGCCCTGCCTGCTACCGCCTCTGCTCTCGGCTGGATTTCGCGCCGCCGTTTGACGAAACAGGCAGAAGAGCCGTGCGGGAATTCGCCATCAAAACCGCATCAGTTGACTCTCTCATCACGAGTCTTTCGGGCGGCAACCAGCGGTCTCGCTGCTTCACCCTTCTTTGTCAGAATGCAAACTTTCTGATATAGGCGCTGTTTGTCTGCGTCTTTCTTTGTGTGGTCGTGCATTTGAATAGGACAAGAAGGTCTATGAACACATCCGCTTCTCTCACCGACCGACGCAGCGCCCGCGACTGGACAGATGCTGAGCTGGCCGCCCACATTCAGTTTACGCTGGTTGCCGCCAACGCCACCCGCGAGGACATCGTTCGCCATGTTGAGACTGCCGCCAGATACAAGTTCAACGCCGCCATGATACCGATGTGCTGGGTCCCGCTGGCGCGTGATATCCTGCGGGGAACCGGTGTTAAGGTTGCCACGTTCATCGGCTTGAGCATGGGTCACGAAAGCCTTCATGCCAAGATCAGCCTGATCCGCGAATGCCGGGCGCTGGGCGCGGACGAAGTTGATTACGAGCCGAACATGGCTTTCTTTCTGTCGGGCATGTATGACGAGTTCCGCGAGGAAGCCGCGCAGCTTGTCCGCGCCGCCGAAGGCATGCCCATCAAGGCCATGCTGGAACTGGGATATATTGAGTCGGAAGCAGACCAGCGTAAGGCAGCCCGGCTGCTGGACGAGGGCGGTTTGCCCTGGATCAAGAACTCCAGCGGCGTGGGGCCGGGTTCAGTTGCGGCAACGCCGCACAACATCCGCCTGCTGCGCGAAACGGTCAGCCCGCGCTGCCGCGTCAAAGCGTCGGGCAAGATCAATACGTATGAACGCGCCGTCGCTGTTTTGGATGCAGGCGCTGACTTGATCGGCACGAGTTCGGCGCTTAACGTGCTGCGGCGTACAGAGGGCGCGGCAGCGGCATACTGAACAAGGCGCAGTGCTTGCAGCAGGGGGCGGCGCACTTGATGGGTAAAGACCCAAGCAGCGCAGCGGTGCTATAATAGCGCCCAGTCAGCATGCTGGGAACCGGCAAACGAGGCGTTCCAGCCGCTGCGAACGTTCTTGCCTTTGCTCGGTTCAGTCATGAGGGCATCCTTCTCGTGCCAGATGAAGCAGCCCCTAGGTAAGCTTATGCACCCAGTAACGAGAACCCTGCTAGCAGCGCTGATCCTGATGGGGATGATCGCGTCAGTCGGCCCAACTCCGTCGGACCGCGCCCAGGCGCAGACAGCCGCCGGATGGCATCAGCACGCCTACAACGCCCAGCGCACCAGCTACGCGCCGAACGCCGTGCCCTATCCCTGGCGCTGGAAATGGGCCTGGAACGGCCCGGACAGCAGCGGCGGCGTGGCAGCGGGCAAGACAGCGCTGCCGCGCGGCGTCCAGCCTGTAACCGGCGGCGGCAAAGTCTACGTCGCGCGCGGCGCTGACGGCTTGGTGGCGCTGGACGGCAGCACAGGCACGGTTGTGTGGACGGCCAGCCCCGGCGGCGCAATCAACTCCACCGCCGCCTACGACCCGGACACCAACGCGCTCTTCGCCGTCTCGTCTAGTGGAACGCTGTACCGGCTGGACGCCGACAGCGGCGCCGTGACCGGCGCGTTTGCAGCCGATGGCGACAGCTTGCTTCCGCTGCCGCCGGCGATCCACGGCAGTCAGGTTTTCTTCTCGATGGGCAGCGCCGTCTACGCGCTGGACAAGGTCAGCATGCAGCCAGACTGGGCCTATAGCGCCGGCTCTGCCGTTCACACGCCGCCGGCTTATTCGCCCTCGCGCAATCTGGTCATCGTCGCCGCGCAGGACCTGTACGTGCACGCCGTAGACAACGCCACCGGCCAGCGCCGCTGGCGCGTCAAACACACGCCGCTGTCGCCCGGCGATCCCGCTGACGTAAACCCTTACGCCGAGGTCAGCTACGGCTGGCCAGCGCTGGCCGAGGCGCACGGCTATGCTCTGGTCAAGCTCCGGCTCAACTGGACAACGCTGTGGCAGGAGTACCCGCCGGACAACGCTGCCATCCGCCAGTTCCTGGAGGCCAACCCGGATCACCAGGCGCTGCTGGTCATTGACCTCGACGACGGCTCTCAGCCGTTTGTCGCCAACATCGGCCACGGCGGCTTCGGCAACGGCGGCTACATGCCGATGGGCTTCCAGCCCGCCGTCCGCCAGTTCGACGATGGCACAGAGGTCGCCTACGTGCTGGCGCGCGGCGAACTCCGCTACGATCCGCGCTGGGACTCGCACCTGGCCGAGCTGGTGCTGGACGACACCACCGCCGACGGTTTCCTCCCCGGCTACTTCCGCTACATTGATTTCGCCGGCACAACCATCGGCAGCGGCGACGTGTTCCTGACCGACGAGCAGCCGTTCGTGTCGGCCGCCGGCGATTACGTGTTTGCCAACCACTGGGAAGCCAGCATGTACAGCCTGCGCATCACCGACCGGGGCCAAAGCCGGGGCGCGTACACCAACCGCATCCGCGCCGAAACCCTGCCGACGATGATCGAGTCGCAGGAGGGCGGCTGCAACAACACCACCCACTTCGTGACCGGTTCGCTGGTCGCCACGCGCCCGTATCCCAGCCCACGCGGCGGGTTTCACATCTTCTGCAACCAGGGCGCCATCTACGACACGTACTGGAGCGGTTACGGCGCTACGGTGGTGGGCGACGGCCTGATTCTCACCGTCTCAACCAGCGGCGCGGTTGTCGCGCTGGCGCATGCCGAGTGAGATGGCTGCGCGCAGCGTTACACCTGCCCCACAATCGCTTGCATCCAGGGGATGTGCTCGGCGTAGTGATTGTGCGTGTTGCCGCGCACCCAGTTGATGATCGGCGCGTCCACATCGTAGCCCGGCTGATAGTAGCTGTAGGGCCGCTGCAGGTCATCGTCGGTCAGCGTTTGCAGGTGGGCCACCAGCCGTTCGTGCCCGGCGCGCAGCGTCCGCAGCACATCGCGCAGGGGCAGGTCTCTGTGCCGCTGCTGAATGGCCGCGTTCACCTGATCCACAGCGCGCGCCTCCCACAGCGCCTGATCCACCTCCATCGCCTGCCAGCGGAGCTGCCGGTGCAGCATCCCGTACAGGCCGGTCTCCCATACGGCCAGGTGTATCAGGTGGTCCTTGACCGTCCAGCCGGCGGCGTCAGTCGGGCCGGTAAGCTGTTCCTCGCTCAGCGTTGTGATAAACACCTGCAGCCGGCCCCAGCCTTCGGCAATCTGCTGCAGCAGGTCGTCTCGTTCGTGCGTTGTCATGCGCGCTGTTCTCCAATTCTGCCTCGGTTGAGTTCGTAGATGACGCGCATTCCGTCGAGCGTCAGTTCCGGGGCGCTGCGGTCAATGACGCTGGTGTGCCGCTCAAACAGCGGCGCCAGGCCACCGGTGGCGATCACCTGCGCGCGCGGCGCGTTCAGCGCCGCCCGGATGCGCGCAACCAGCCCCTCCACCAGCCCGACGTAGCCCCAGAAGATGCCGGACTGGAGCGCGTGAATGGTGTTGCTGCCGATAGCGCTGGGCGGCGGCTCCAGCTCCACCTTGTGCAGGCGCGCCGCCCGGCTGACCAGCGCGTCGTGCGCCAGGCCAATGCCGGGGGCCAGCGCGCCGCCGATATAGGCGTTGTCCGCCGACACGACGTCGAAGTTGGTGGCCGTGCCGAAATCTACCACAACAGCCGGGCCGCCGCCGTAGAGCGCCACCACCGCCGCCGCGTTGGCGATGCGGTCCGCGCCGGCCTGCTGCGGCTGGTCAATGGCGATCTTCACGCCCAGCGGGATATCGCTGGTAACCACCAGCGGCTCGGCGCGCAGATAGCGCTGCGCCAGCTCGGCAAACACCGGCGTCAGCCGGGGGACGACCGAACACAGCGCCACCCCGCTGACGGCGCTGAAGCGGAAATCGCGGCTGTGGAAGAAGCTGCGCAGCAGAATGGCGTACTCGTCCGGCGTTTTGTCGGCGACGGTACGCGCGCGCCAAGCGCAGCGCCAGGCCCGCCCGTCCCACAAGCCGATGTGCAGGTTGGTGTTGCCGATGTCAACGGCGAGGAGCACAGCAGGACTCCGCTGCGGCTGCAAACGCTGGCGGTAAGTATATAACGCGGGCCGCGCTGCGCGCAATTTGTTTCAGTCACGGCGGGCGTCCTCGTCAGCGAAGCGCGCCAGCAGATAGCGCTCGTCCTCGCTTAACTTGGCGCGCAGCAGCAGGTCAGGCCGGGCGCGCCAGGTGCGGCGCAGCCCCTCGACGCGCCGCCAGGCCGCGATCTGCTGGTGCTTGCCCTCGCGCAGCACTGCCGGAACCTCCAGACCGCGGTAGACCGGCGGGCGCGTGTAGTGCGGGCCTTCCAGCACGCCGTCGGCGTGGCTGTCGGCGTCCGCTGCGCCCTCGGCGCCCAGCACGCCGGGGATGTGGCGCACGGCGGCGTCAATCACCACCATCGCCGCCAGCTCGCCGCCGGTCAGCACGTAGTCGCCGATGCTGATCTCATCGGTCACCACCAGCGCGCGCGCGCGGTCGTCAACCCCTTCGTAGTGGCCGCACACGATCGTCAGGCGCGGCAGGGCCGCCAGCGCGCGGGCGATCTGGTGCGTCAGCACCCGCCCCTGCGCCGACATCAGGATCACCGGCGTGCCCGGCGGCGTGACAGCCTCCACCGCCGGCACGACCACGTCAGCGCGCAGGATCATGCCGCCGCCGCCGCCGTAGGGCGCGTCGTCCGCCGTGCGGTGGGCGTCTGTTGTCCAGTCGCGGATGTCGTGGATGCGCAGGTCAAGCAGGCCGCGGTCGCGCGCCTTCCACATCATGCTCTCGGTCATCGGCCCCTGGAACATGCCAGGGAACAGGGTCAGCACGTCAACGCGCATCGGAAGCAGCCAAACGTGAGCCAACAGCAAACGGTGTTCGGCAGCCATTGTACCGCGCCCACGCCAGACGCGCGCAGGCTGATCTTGCAGCGCGGGCGTGGATGGCCGACAATAAAGTCAGCGATTGTCTGCCATCGGGGAACACTCAATGCCCCAACCCCCTGTCATCGCCCTCTACTTGGCGTTGGGCGTGATCATCCTGGCCGCCCGCGTTGGCGGCGCGCTGGCGCGGCGTGTCAACCAGCCGCGCGTGCTGGGCGAGCTGATCGTCGGTGTGCTGCTCGGCCCGACGCTGGTTAACCTGCTGCACACCTCGCTGTTTGGGCTGGAACAGGCCCATCTGGAGGAGACGGTCAGCGAGCTGGCCGAGCTGGGCGTGCTGCTGCTGATGTTCAAAGTCGGGCTGGACGTGCACATCAGCGAACTGCTCAAGGTGGGGCTGGTGGGCGTGATCGCCGGCGTCACCGGCGCGCTGCTGCCGGTGGCGCTCACTGTGCCGCTCGTGCTGGCCGCTGGCTATCCGCTGGCGGCGGCGCTGTTCGCCGGTGTGACGCTGGCCGCCACCTCTGTCAGCATCTCGGCCCAGGCGCTGCTAGAGCTGAACCTGCTGCAGACGCGGGTGGGCAGCGCCCTGCTGGCCACGGCGCTGATTGATGACGTGGTGGCAATCCTGCTGGTGTCGTTCGTGCTGGCCTTCACCAACCCCGGCGCGCAGGCGGTGGACGCCGGCTCGCTGCTGGGGATCGCGGCGGCCATGACAGCCTATCTGGTCGGCGCGTGGGCGCTGGCTTGGTTTGTCCTGCCCCGCCTGATTAACCGCATGAGCCGCATGACCGACGTGGCCCAATCCTACGGCATCCCAGCCTTCGCGCTCATTTTCGCGCTGCTGTTTGGCTGGTCGGCTGAGTATTTCGGCGGCGTGGCGGCCATCACCGGCGCGTTCATCGCAGGGGTGGGCCTCAGCCGGGCGCACGAGGCGGCCCGCCGGCAGATCGAAGTGGCCGTCTCGAACATCGCTTACGCCTTCCTCGTGCCGATTTTCTTCGTCAGCGTCGGCTTGCACATTGACCTGAGCGCTTTCCCCCTCAGCGCGCTGCCGTTCGCCGCCTTGATCCTGGCCGTCGCCGTGCTGACGAAAGTGGCCGGCTGCGGGGGTGGGGCGCGGCTGGGGGGCTTCAGCGGCGGCGAGGCCCTCCGGCTGGGCGTGTGCATGGTCTCGCGCGGCGAGGTGGGCCTGATCATCGCTGCGCTGGGTGTGAGCGCCGGGGCGCTGGACGCCGGCGAGCCGTTGTTCGCCACGCTGTTCCTGGTGATTCTGCTCACGACGGTGCTCACACCGCCGCTGGTGCGCGCCGTCTTTCAGCGGTCACAGCGGGCAGAAAGAGAAGCTGAGGTGTGGCAAAACTAATTGTGCTGATTACCGCCCGGCCGGAGGACGGCCACCGCGTGGCCGAGGCCTGGCAGGAGGCCGGCGCGCCCGGCGTGACGCTGATCGAGGGATTCGGCCTGCGCCGCTTGCAGGAGCGGGCTCGCGGCATGGAGGTGCTGCCCGGTATGATGTCGCTGGCTGAAATCGTGCGCCAGTCTGAGCGCACGTCACTCATCGTGCTGTCGGTGGTAGAGGACGACGCGCTGATAGACCGGCTGCTGGCCGCGGCTGAGCACATTCTGGGCGACCTGCGCCAGCCGGACGCCGGCGTGTTCTTCGTCGCGGACCTGGTGCGCGCGTTGGGCGTGTTCAACCACCAGCGCCCGCCGCGCCCGCTGGCCTGAACTGGAGCTGTGCCGCATGCGTTGTTGTGCTGCGCTGCGCCTGATCGCCGCCGCCCTGCTCTCGCTAATCGCGGCGGCCTGCACCCTGGCCTACGGCACGCCCACGCCGTTCCCCACGCCCAACGCCCCCCGCGTCGAGTTTCTGGCCCCGGCCAACAACAGCCAATTCGTGGAGGGCGCTGAGATCATCGTCGAGATTCTGGCGCAGGACGCCGGCGTAGGCGTGGCGCGCGTCGAGTTCCAGGTAGACGGCATAACGGTCAGCGAGGCGCTGCCGGTCGTCAGCGGCGCGGTGCCCGTCTTTACGGTGCGCACCAACTGGCTGGCCGAGGGGGTGGGCCTGCACGCGCTGGCCGCTTTCGCCTACAGGCCGGACGGCTTCGCCAGCGAACCGGCTTTCGTCATCGTTGAAGTGCTGCCGAAGGACTAGCGCGTGACCGCTCGCTGTGCGCTGCTGGCGCTGGCGCTGCTGGCCGCGTGCGCCCCGCTGCGGCCGCCAGAGACGGCCTGGGGGCCGGCCTATGCGCTGGCCCAAGCTGAGCAGGCCGCCGGCCCAGCGCTGTGGGCGAATGCCAGGCGCGCTGCGGCGGTGTGGGTGGGCGCGGACGAGGCCGGCGTGCACCAGGACGCGCGCGCGCTGGTCGGCGGCGCGCTCACCGAGACCGCTGCGCTGCCGCTGCCGCCCATCCAGCCCTACGACCAGCGGCTGCTGCCGGCAGCGGGCGATACGCTGCATCTGCTGTGGCGCGACCGCGCCGCCGGGACGCTGGAGACGCGCCTGTACGCGGCGCGCCTCAGCCCGGCGCTGGAGGCGCTGAGCGGGCCGAACGCGATTTCAACCGGCGCGGCCTATCATTACAGCGCCGCCCCCACCGGCGACGGCGGCCTGTGGGCCGTCTGGAGCGGCGGCCTGCCCGCTGAGCCGGGCCTGTTCGCCCGCTACGTGGATCGCGCGGGCCGCCCGCGGGCTGAAGTTATCCCGCTGGCCAGCGATGCCGACTGGCCGGCTTTGGCTTGGGACGCCGGCGGCGGGCTGCACCTGCTGTGGCGGGAACCCAGCAGCGGCCAGCTCGTCTACGGCCGGCTGGCCGACGGCGCGCTCGACCAGGTCACGCCGACGGGGCTGGCCGTCTGGCTGTCGCCCGGCGACCGGCTGCGCGGCCTGTACGCTGCGCTTGACCGGACGCACATCTACGCCCTGTGGAACGTGGCGCGCGCGGGCGGCGCTGACGAAACGTGGCTGGTGGCGGGCGCGCTGGCCGGCGGGCGCTGGACGCCGCCGGCGCGCCTGGGCCTGTCCGCTAACCCGGATGAGCCGTTCGAAAGCGGGTTCAACACCGGCGCGGCGCAGGCCGCCCGCGCCGGCACGGACTGGCTGCGCCATGCAGCGCCGTTGGGCGGTCAGCACGACGCGCTGCCGCTGGCGGCGCAAACAGCAGACGGCCTGGCGCTGGTCTACCTGCAGGGCGGGGCGGTGGCCGGCTGGCAGATGGTCGTGCCCGGCGCGACGCTCATCGGCCCGGCAGCGCTGGCGGCAGATGTCGAGCGCCATCTCTACCTGGCCTGGGCGCAGCCTGCGCCGGCTGGCCCGGCTGACCTGCTGCTGACAACAACACGCTAGCCGGCCGCGCTTTTTCCTCAGCCGCGCGGCAGGAACACCGCCCGGTACGAGATAATCGCCCGCGCGCCGGTTTCGGTGGTGCAGGGAACCGCGCCCAGCGCCTGCGCCGACGGGTCTGAGCGGCCAGGCATTTCGATGATGTACTCGCGCCCCGCTTCCATCTGGAAATCGGCATAGCCCGGCCCGCGCTCTGGTTTAAGGCCGGTGTAGAAGGTGTCCTGGCCGCCGTCCCAGCGAACGCGCACCGCCTGCCCTGGGATGCCCACGCGGCCGAAGTCCTGCACGAACACCTCGATCACGCCGGAGATGTCCTCGCTGCAAAAGGTGGACACGTTGGCCAGCACGAAATCGCGCTGGGGCACGCTGGTGGGCACGATGATGCGCGGCGGCGTGGGGCTGGCGGCGGCCGCGCCGGGCGGCGTCGGCGTCTTGGTGGCCGGGGGCGGCAGCGTGGGCGTGGGCAGCTCGATCTGCACCACAACAGTCGGCTGGGCGGCAATGTCGGGAATGAGCGCGTCGGCGCAGCCGGTCCTGCCTTGCAGTTGGTAGAAGGTCATCATGCTGCGGATGGCGCGCCGGCCGCTGTTGCTGTCCACGTAGCCAGTGGTGGCCAGGCGGCAGGCGGCGTCGGCGAAGTCCTGGAACGGGTTGTGCGCAGGCGCGCCGCGCGGGTAGAGCGACAGGATGCGCTCGACGGCGCGCTCCAGGTTGCCGTCGCCAGCAAAGGCCAGCGCTACCGCCACCATGTAGTGGTCGCGATCTTCCTGGCGCAGCTGCCACGGCTCGGTCGAGTACTCGACGACCGGGTTCAGCACCCAAGCGTAGCCCAGCCCAGCGCCGATCCCCAGCGCCACGCCGACCAGGAAAGCGCGCAGCGAGAACGGACGGCGGGGCCGGTTGTAGCGGCTGCGCGGCGGGGGCATCTCCTCCGGCAGCGTGGTAGGCCTGGGTGGCGGGCGCTTGATCATTGGCCGGCCCCCGGCGCGTTCACCAGGCGGTACGGCTCCATGATCGGCGTCAGCCGATCCAGCCCTTCGGCCAGGGTCACCAACGCCCGTATGTCATTGATATCGCGCGAGGTGGTGATGTAGCGCTCGGCGCTGTCTTGCACGTAAGCCGGGATGTTCGACACGCCGATGCGCCGCAGCCGCTCGACCGCCCCCATTAGATCGCCGTCGGCCATGTAGCCAGCAGCGATCATCACCGTGTACTCGTCCTTGAAGCGCTGCGACAGGTCGGTCATCGGGCTGTTGACGTACTCTACCGGGAACTGCACCCAGCCGGCGTACAGGCCGATGCCCACACCAACAACTAAACCGATTAGCAGCGAAAGCATAAATCGCATCATGTGACGTTGTCGCGCTCCAACAGACAGCGTGTGTGATCTATTATGCATGCGTCAGCACCCAAAAGAAAGCCGCTTGATTGCGCGCTGCCCAGAGCGCCGTACAATGAGAAATAGGGCAAACCAGTTCACGGCGCACACCGCTGCTGCATCTGACAGACACGACAGGAGGCAAGTTGAATGATGGCTGATGCACCAGAAACTCCTAACGCTTCACCTATCGCGCGCTTCACGCAGCCGGTGACTCAGGCGGCGCGCAGCGGCTGGCGGTCGTTCATGCCAGCCTTTATTCAGGAGATGCCATATCTGCGCTTCCCCAGCGCGCCCAACCCGCAGTTTCGCCTGATCGAACAGAAGCACATTGAAGCCATCAAGAGCCTGTATCCGGAGGCAACGGAGCGCATCGAGGCCGACATCGCCTTTATGAATTATGAGCTGCTGCGCTTGTTCGTCGAGCGCGACTACGAGGCCAAGAGCAACCAGAACCGCTACCGCGTGTACCAGCTGCTGTTCCTGACGCTGGCGACTATTGCTACCCTCATCGGCTCGTTCCAGGCGCTGGCGCTCAACAGCAGCCCGGAGTGGCTGCCGATCTGGGCCTTTTTGGAGACAGTGGTCGCGCTGCTGGCGACTTTCCTCGCCACTGTCAGCGGGCGCGAGCCGCCGCTGCCGCGCTGGCTGGACAACCGCCGCCGCGCTGAGCAGCTCCGCCGCGAGTACTTCCGTTTTCTGATGAACCTGCCCCCCTACGACTCCCTCACCGGCTACAAGCGCCAGGTCGAGCTGTCGCGGCGCGCTGCCGACATCAACCGGGGCATGTTCCCTGAAGAGCCGACCGTTCTCAGCAGCGAGAAAGCGAAGTCGTGATGAGCGCTAAAGCCGAACGCGAGCGCCTGGAGGCGCTGTACGAGGTGTTCAAGGTGGCGGCCCTGGATGACCAGCGCCGCTACTACCGCTTCCGCGTAGACCGCTGCCGCAAGGCTGCCCGCCAAGTCAACTTCCTGCGGGCGCTGTTCTCGCTGCTCACCGGCCTGGCTTCGGCGCTGGCCGGCCTGTTGATCGCTACCGCCGCCGGCGACTCGCTGGTCAGCCAGTGCGCCCTTGACCGGCTGGGGCCTATCGCCGCCAGCGCAGCGGCTGGGGCCGGCGTGGACATGGCTGCTGCCGCGGCCAACGTGGCCGCTGCCACCGCTGACCTGGACTGCACGCTGGTCAACGTGGTTGTGCCGCTGCTGCTGGTGGTGGCGGTGGTGGCCCCGGCCCTGGGCGCGGCCTTCACTACCCTGGCCGATTTGTTCCAATGGGACCGGCAGACGCAGATTTACGACACGGCGCTGGAGAATCTAGAGGTGGCCGACGCCCATTCGCCCGTGCCGGACATGAACAACGTCGAGTACCAGGCGGCCCTCAACGCCTTCGCTGAGGGCACGCTGACGGTCATGCGCGACGAGACGACTCAATGGGGCCAGTTGATCCGCACGCCCGAATCGCTGCAGAAGTACATTGACGCAGCGGTGCGGCGGCAGAATCTGCCCGGCGCGGGCGAGCAAACCGGCGGCAGCGCCTGAACGCCGCGCCGTCGGCTTACGGCTGGCCGTTCATAGCGTGGTAGAACGGGTCGGCGGGGGTGATCTCGCCCTGGCGCACCGGCTGGCCAGTGAAGGCGCTCTTGTACAGCGCCGCCACAAACGCCAGCGTGCGCCGCAGGTCGTCCCCGCTGACTGGCGGCGCTGCCCCCTGGTCGCGGGCGTCCAGGAAGGCGGCGAGCTGCGCGGTCAGCGACGACGGGTAATCGGGCGCGGCGGCCTGCCAGCTGGCCAGCAGCGCGGGGTCGTCCTGGCCGGGCGGCAGCGTGAAGTGCCAGTCCGCGCTGGTGTAGCCGTACAAGTGGCGCGCCTCAACGGTGGCGCGCTGGCAGTCAAGCCGCAGGTAAGTCTCCTGGCGCGGCGAAACAGCGCTGCTCATCACGCTGGCCAGCGCGCCGTTCTCGAACGTGACGACGGCCGCGGCGGCGTCCTCCACCTCGATCGCGTGGTCGAGCGTGGCGGCGGCGGCGCGCACCTCGCGCCAACCGCCCAGCAGCCACAACAGCAGATCAATCTCGTGGATGCCGTGCGTCATGGCCGTGCCGCCGGTTTCGGTGGCCCATTTCCCGCGCCAGGGGACGGCGTAGTAGGCGGCATCGCGATACCACAGGGTGTGGCACACCGCTAGCAGCGGGCGGCCCAACGCGCCAGCGTCGAGCAGTTGTTTCGCGCGCTGGCCCGCCGCGCCGAAGCGCACCTGGAACACGCTGGCGGCGCGCCGGCCGGTGCGCGCTTCGGCAGCCTGTATCCGGTCAAGCTCCGCCAGCGACGCGCAGAATGGCTTCTCGCACAGCACCCATGCGCCGGCCTCCAGACAGGCAGCGATCTGATCGGCGTGGACGGCGGGCGGCGAGGCAATCAGCGCCACGTCGGGGCGTTCGGCGGCCAGCATGGTCGCCAGGTCGTCGTAGGCGGCGGGGATGCCGTGCGCGCGGCAGAAGGCCTGCGCCTGGTCTAGGCCGGGGTTCATGGCGGCGGCCAGCGCGATGCGCGGCGCGTTCTCGCGGCAGGCGGCCACATGCGCCGGGGCGATGGCCCCAGTCCCGATCAGCACAGCTTTGTACATCGGCTCTTGCTTTCCGTTGATTCGCTCTTCCGCTGCGCCGGCGCTCTATCTATCCATATACGCATGTGCGCCGCACTGGCCCATGCAATTATAGCGCCCCGCCCTCAAACATTGAGAGCCTGCGCGAGCCGTAACGCCGCTGCGGTTTGGCGGACACTAAGCCGCCTCAGGACATCCTTACCGTCATGCGGCCGTACCTGTCGTATAATTTGCTTGCAAATTATGGTGTTGAGGGGGCTGCACCGGCCGCGCCCCCGGTGGAGCACCCAGCGAGCGAGCCGCCCGGCCTATGTGTGTCCTGAGTCCCGACGACTGGCAGACCATCCGCGCCTGCTGCATGGGTGTGGGCGTGGTGTGGCTGCTGGGCAACCTGGGCGTGCTGACGACCAGCAGCCTGGTGGTGCTGGTGCGGCTGTGGCCGCTGCTGCTCATCCTGATCGGCCTCGATCTGCTGTTCGGGCGCTGGTCATCGGCTG
>DAOTWC010000047.1:0-6061 GCA_034435995.1 Anaerolineae bacterium
ATGGTGTTGAGGGGGCTGCACCGGCCGCGCCCCCGGTGGAGCACCCAGCGAGCGAGCCGCCCGGCCTATGTGTGTCCTGAGTCCCGACGACTGGCAGACCATCCGCGCCTGCTGCATTGGTGTGGGCGTGGTGTGGCTGCTGGGCAACCTGGGCGTGCTGACGACCAGCAGCCTGGTGGTGCTGGTGCGGCTGTGGCCGCTGCTGCTCATCCTGATCGGCCTCGATCTGCTGTTCGGGCGCTGGTCATCGGCTGTGGGCGAGCTGCGCGTGCGCTGAGCCGGCCTGCCAGCAGTTTTGAACAACCCCCTCTGATTGCGCGTAAAGCATCAGCAGCACATCAGGAGCAAACACAGCTATGAGCGACGAACAGAAGAAAAAAACCGTGACCGAGTGGTCGTTCTCGTTTGAGAAACTCAACGAGAGCCTGAGCGAGCTGTTCAGCTCGCTGGGCGCAGCGGCCGACGCCGAGGTCAAGACCGGCAGCTACCAGGAGCCGATTGCCGCCGCCGAGTCCGCCCGCGTAACGCTCAACCCGACAGTGGGCGTCGCCAGCGTCAGCGCGCTGGTCGATTCCGACAGCCTGATCGAGGCCGACGTCACCTACGTGGGCGAGATCGTCTTTGAGGTTGACGAGGGCGATGGCTTCAAGGAAGTCCTGCTGGGGCAGCGGCCGCTGGGCGGCGGCGAGGCCCTTCAGCCGATCAAGGACGTCTTCAGCGCGTTCGCCAAGCGCAAAGACCTGCGCTGGGACATGCGGCTGACGCCCAACATCCCGCTGGACTTGGCCATCAACAGCGGCATGACCGCCAACGACTTCGACCTCAGCGGCCTGCAGCTAAAGGGCCTGCGCTTCAACGGCGGGGCCGGCCGCACCGACATCAAGCTGCCGACGATGGGCACGCTCTACCGCGTGACGCTGAGCAACGGCACGGGCGAACTTAACGTCGAGATCGGCGCAGGCGCGGACGTAGACCTCACCGCCAGCAGCGGCGCGGGCAAGATGCGCATCGCACTGGGCGAGGGCGCGGTGATGCACGCGCGCATCAGCGGCGGCGTGGGCGCGTGCGAGATCGCGCTGCCGCCTGGCATCGAAGCGCAGGTGCGCGCCAGCAGCGGCCTGGGCAAGGTGCACTTGCCGGCGCCCTTCGCCCGCCAAGACGCGGGCAAGGATTTCATTGCCACCAGCGGCGTGTGGCAGACGCCCGATTACGACAGCGCCGAGCGCCGCATCACGATCAAGTACGACGGCGGCCTAGGCAGCCTGACGATCACCCAGTAGCGCCGCTGCGCCGCCCTGCTTCGACCGACCACGATACCGGCAGGTGCGCGGACGACGAAGCGCAGTTCGACCCGCTGCGAACCGATCGCCAAGGGCGCGCTGGGGCAGATGTGAGGCAGCGGCAGTTCAGCGAACTCAAACAGGCGGCTGCGGTGCCGCCTGTTTGCGCTGTCGCTTCCGGCTTGGGGCAGGTGGGATTCGAACCCACACGTCCTCGCGGACAGAGGTTTTTAAGACCACCGTGTCTGCCATTCCACCACTGCCCCGCTTATCCTAAGTCTAACAGCGGCGGTAAGACGCGTCAACCAGCGGCGGGCGCGGGCGCGCTGCTGGCCCAGGGCGTGACAAACCGGCGCGCCGTGGGTAAACTGAGCGTGGGCACACGGCCCGCGCCGTCGGCACAGCCGCGCGGCCGTGTACACCTGGGGAGAAAACGCGCGCATGACGACTGCCCGCAACGTCGCCATCCTGATCTACGACAACGCCGAGGTGCTCGATTTCTGCGGCCCGTTCGAGGTGTTCGCTGTCACGCGCAGCCCAGCTGACAACAGCCGCCCGTTCACCGTGTTCACGGTAGCCGAACACGACACGCCGGTGACAGCGCGCAACGGCCTGGTGGTCTACCCCAATCACACGTTCGCCTCCTGCCCGCAGCCCAGCGTCCTGGTGATCCCTGGCGGCTTTGGCGCGCGCCAGCAGATCCGCGAGGCGCGCGTGCTCGACTGGGTGAGAAACCGCGCCCGCCACGCCGAGATCGTGCTGTCGGTGTGCACCGGCGCGTTTCTGCTGGCGAAAGCCGGCCTGCTGGACGGCTTGGCGGCCACCACGCACCACAGTTCGTTCGACACGCTGGAGGAGCTGGCTCCACATACAACCGTTGTGCGCGGCCAGCGCTACGTGGACAACGGCAAGATTGTCACGTCTGCGGGCATCGCCGCCGGCATTGACGCCGCGCTCTACGTGGTAGCGCGCCTGCTGGGCGTCGAGCAGGCCCGCTGGACGGCGCAGCACATGGAATACCCCTGGGACCCCGACGCCGTGCTGTAATAACAGCCTGTCTGCCCAGCACCAGCGCCGCGTCTCGCCCCACTCGAAACGACCGGACTCAATGCGCTTTGCTATCGCAGCCGCCGCTGGCGCGCTGCGGCGCGGCGTGGGCTGGCGCTCGTGGTCTCTGATCTGTGCGCCGCCGCCTAAAAATTGCGTAAAAATTAAGGATGTGTGGATTGCTAAACCAAAAACCAACCATATACTGAGAGGCAGAACACAATGAGCAGAACAGCCGCAAAGGATCAGCCTCATGTCGTTACTGTCGCGCAAAGCTGTCAGTGTGGAGAAGCGTGAAACGGGCGAGCGGCCGCAGCCGCCGACGCTCGATCAGAACCCGCCAGCGGCCCCAGAGTCCCGCCAAACGCAGGCAGCCAAGCACAGCAGCGCCAGCTTCATACCGCCCAAACGCCGCACCACGCCGCGGGTGGCCCAACTGCGCAAACAGCTTCGCACCAAACTGCTGGCCTTTCCTGAAGAAGCCGACCTCTGGAAGCGCCACGACCCAGACAAGCAGAAGCTGCTAACCAGCCGGCTGCACACCGTGCTGGGCAAGATGGGGGTCACGCTCTCGCCCCCAGAGCTGCAAGAACTCACCGAGGGCCTGTTGGACGACCTGCTGGGCTTTGGTCCGATTCAGCCGCTGGTGGACGACACCAGCATCTCCGAGATCATGGTCAACGGCCCGGACATCGTCTTTGCCGAACAAAAGGGCAAGCTGGTGGAGACCGAGTACGTCTTCGACGACAACGAGCACGCCCTGTTCACCGCCCAGCGCATTGTGCGGCCGCTGCAGCGTCAGCTCAACCGCTCGTTCCCCATGGTGGACGCCCGCCTGCCGGACGGCTCGCGCGTGCACATCGTGTCCGATCCATCGGCGCTGCTGGGCACAACCATCACCATCCGCAAGTTCCCGGCCAAGCGGCTGACTGTGGACGACCTCATCCAGTTCGGCTCGTTTACCCAAGAGGTAGCGCAGTTCTTCGAGGCATGTGTCGTGTCGCGCCTCAACATCGTCGTCTCTGGCGGCACGGGTTCGGGCAAAACAACGCTGCTCAACGTGCTCAGTTCGTACATCCCGGAGGACGAGCGCATTATCACCATCGAGGACTCGGCGGAGCTGCAGCTTGCCCAGCGCCACGTCGTGCGCCTGGAAACGGCCCCGGCGATTCCGGGCACAGAGCGCGAGGGCCGGCTGGACATCCGCGACCTGGTCAAAGGCTCGCTGCGCATGCGCCCAGACCGGCTGGTGATCGGCGAGTGCCGCTCCGGCGAGGCGCTGGACATGCTCCAGGCCATGAACACCGGCCACGACGGCTCCCTGACCACTGTCCACAGCAACAGCTCGCGCGACTGCGTGGCGCGCCTAGAGACGCTGTGCCTGATGGCCGGCATGGATCTGCCGCTGCTGACAATCCGCCAGCAGATCGCCGCCGCCATTGACCTGATCGTGCAGCAGGCACGCCTGAAAGATGGCAGCCGCAAGGTGGTGCAGATTACTGAGATTCAGGGCATGGAGGGCGACAACGTCACCATGCAGGACCTGTTCATCTACCGCACGCCCGGCCATGTGGGCATAGAATACTCGCACGAAGGCGGCGGCACGCTGGAGCCGACCGGCTTCCGCCCCAACTTTGTGGACGTGTTCAAGCAGTTTGGCTTCAACCTTCCGGCCAAGATTTTCCAGCGTCCCAACGGCAGCAAGTAGCGCCTCTGCGCTCACACTTTTCTCGATGCGAGGCCGGCTGCACAACCGGCCTCTTTCTTGCTGCAAGTCTCATACCACGGCGCGGGCAGCTTTAAGGCGGCCTACAGCCGCAGGTAGTGGCGCATGAGTTCGACCAGCCGTTCGTGCGGCAGCGCGTAGACCGTCGTGCTGTCGCGCCCGATCATCGTCTGGGCGGCGATGAGCGAGTTGAGCACCGCCTCCTCGACGGCCTCGATCACGGCCAAGAAGAACTCGTCAATCGCGCGCCCATCGTCCACAAAGCGCGGCGCGCTGTCAATCACCTCATCCGGGTAGTGGGCCAGTCGGCTGCCGGTGGTGAAAGCGATGACGGCGTCGCCGCTTTGGTCGTGGGCGATCGCGCCGGTGCGCGCCAGCCCGAACGCAGCGCGCACGCACAGCCGCTCAAGCTGGGCGGCAGAAAACGGCGCGTCAGTGGCCAGCACGATCATGACCGAGCCAGGACCGACCTGCGGCATGAACACGTCGGTGAAGTGCTGGCCCACCGGCACGCCCAACACCGTGAGTTCGGCGCGCTGGCCGAAGTTGGTCTGCACCAGCGCGCCCACTGTGCAGCGCCCATCCATGACCAACCGCGACGCTGTGCCGATGCCACCCTTGAATTGGAAGCAGACTGTACCCGTGCCAGCCCCCACGCTGCCCTCGGCCACCGGGCCGCCGCTGGCCCCCTCAATAGCGCTCCACACATGCTCCGGGTGGATGTGCCGGCCGCGCGCGTCGTTGAGCAGGGCGTCGTTGCACTCGCCTACCACACAGTTAACCGTACCCGTCGTCAGAGCGATGTCTGGGTTGTGGCGCAGCATATAGGTCAGCAGGGCGTCGCCGGCGCGAGCCACGCTCAGGTTGCTGGTCAGGATGATGGGCGTCTCGATGGTGCCGCGCTCGCGGATCTGCTCGAAGCCCATGTACTTGCCGAAGCCGTTGATCGAGTAGACCGCGCCCACCACTTTGTCGCGGAACAGATTGCCGCCGTGTGGCAGAACAGCGGTAACGCCCGTGCGCACCGGCCCCTGGCCTTCCACCAGCGGGCCGTCGCCGCTGATGAGCGTGGTGTGGCCCACTTTGACGCCAGGCACATCGGTAATCGCGTTGAGCGCTCCGGGGCGCAGCCGCCCCGGTGTCAGGCCAAGATCGCGCAGGCGGGTCACAGATAGCTGCTCCTTGTGCACATAAAATCCGTCCAAGTAAGCGTTTGTTTCTCGCGCCTCATCCCCTAACCCTGACAGGGATAGGTTTTTAATTCGAGGGTGGATAGAACACAGTTAATCAGGTACAGATTAAGTCACCCAACGAAACTGACCTGAGGCACAATGTCCTACCCACCCGAATTGTTAACATGGACAGAGGAAGTGTCAAGGCGCTTGCCCCATTTAACCGCCCGTCAAGCCCGTGTCCTGGCATGGTACAACCTTGCCATCACGGTCGTGCAAAGTTGCGAGATGCGTCATGTCGCCTACTTTCTCGCCTGCCTGCTGGGGCACAAGGAAAACACGATGCGGCAGCGCCTCGTCTGCTCCCTGCTCGCCCTGCGTGTGACGCCCAGCAGCAGGGTGTTTGGCTGCTCGTCACCGACCAGCCGCCTGCCCATGTCAGCCCCACCCTTAGTAGAGGCCTATTGGCAGGATTCATCCTGTCTCATCTTTTTATTATCTCCGGCCGTGAGGTTTAAACGCTGATTTGCAGAGCCTTAAATAGAAGCCGATATTTTAACCCGGTAGCTCCCCACAATAACGTGGATGTGGACAAAGGCGGGGGTTCCTTGCAGACTGGATTTGCGAAGATCTGGTCAGTGCAAGTGAAGAACCATGAACCCCCAACAGCAATATTGCCCAAACATGGCCTGCACCGACAGGGGCAAAGTGGGAAACGGCAATATCGTGAGCCATTCGCGCAAAGAGCGGCGCTACAAGTGCAAGACCTGCGGCAAGACGTTTAGTGAGACGAAGGGCACAGCGTTGTATGGCATAAAGCAAGACAGCGACTTGTT
>DAOTWC010000048.1:0-3204 GCA_034435995.1 Anaerolineae bacterium
ACCATACAGGTGAGGAATGGCGACAGATCGCATGGGGCTTCTCCAGGTTGGTTTCGTTTCGCAACTCAACCTTACTGGAAAATCGCTGGCTTTCCTACCCATTCCTCTCGCTCATCTGTTCAGTGTCCGGTGGCTAGGTGTGAAGAAAACCCGACCGCTGTTGACAATAGACGAGTCATTACAAGAACTAACACTGCTCGCGAAAACAGCAGGCCTCGTTGTCGTAGGCCAAACAACCCAGCAGGTACAGCAGATTGACCCAGCTACTTTTGTTGGCCCAGGGAAGGTCAGCGAAATAGTTGATCTGGTTGAGGCGCTTAGCGCTCACACGGTAATTTTTGACGACGAGCTTTCCCCACGGCATCAACGTGAGTTGGAACGACGGCTGGGCGAGAACGTAAAAGTTCTTGACCGCTCTGCCCTAATTCTCGATATTTTTGCCCAGCACGCTCATACGCGTGAAGGCGCGCTGCAGGTAGAGCTGGCTCAGTATGAATACCTTCTGCCGCGCCTGACCCGCCAGTGGACTCACCTGGCCCGTCAGGCCGGCGGTGGCGCAGCGCGGGGCGGTTCAGGCGGCGTTGGCCTGCGTGGCCCGGGCGAAACTCAGCTCGAAGTGGACCGCCGTGAAATTGGCCGCCGTATTAGCGCGCTGCGGCGCGAACTGGACGCTGTGCGGGCGCATCGCAGTCGGCATCGCGAGCGTCGTACCCGTGCTGGTGTTCCTGTAGCTGCGCTCGTTGGCTATACCAACGCCGGCAAGTCAACGCTTTTTCGCGCTCTAACAGGCGCTGAGGTGTTAGTTGCTGACCAGCTCTTTGCAACGCTCGACCCCACGACACGCCGAGTAGAGCTGCCTTCTGGTCACACGCTGCTCTTAACGGACACGGTTGGCTTTATCCAGAAGCTGCCACATACCTTGATTGCGGCGTTTCGTGCAACGCTAGAAGAGGTAAACGAGGCCAGCCTGATTCTTCATGTTGTTGACGCAGCGCACCCAAATGTAGCACAGCATATCGAAGCAGTAGAGGATACGCTGGCAGAGATTGACACGCCGCCGGTTCCTCGCGTTTTGGTGTGGAATAAGGCGGATTTGCTTGGGGATTCCCCTGCCCCATCATATAAGGGAACCGACTGTTATGCGGCTCAGGTGGTGGTATCGGCCCTAGAGCACACTGGCTTGGATCAGCTCAGAATGACTATTGAAGACGTGCTGACCGCGTCGGTACAGCGGGTGCGGTTGCTCATTGGCTATGAGCGTGGCGAAGCGGTTTCCGCACTATACGAAGCTGGTGTTGTGGAAGAACAGGAGCACACACCTCATGGCGTTGCCCTCACCGCAAGAATGCCGCCGGTGCTGCGAGCGCGTTACAGGGAGTTCGAGGTGAACGATAACGATGTTTAAACGTTTTGACGAATCGCCAACAATTGCCCGTCTTTTCGAGGGGTTGACTGCGGCGCTGGCCAAAAGGCGTGGTCTTCCCGTTGTCTTGGGAGTTTTTCTTGTTCTCGTCAGCCTCGTCCTTCAGTCCGCATTTGTGTTTACTAGATCGCCGTTTATGGAGTTGTTGGGAGTTATAACCCTCCACGTCGGTATTTTGTCGGCGCTGCTTGGCTTGGCGCTGGCCGAGGCGTTGGGCAAGTAATGCTTGCCTCTGTCCGCTATGAACGTTGTCTACCGCACCGAGCATACAATCGCTGACCTGCACGCATTTGTAGACTTGGAACTCACCATCTGGGGTTTGGCCGCGCGCGATGCTGTGCCCGCTAACCTGCTTCACACCGTAACTAAGAACGGAGGTGTGCTCATTGGGGCATATACTGAGTCGAGGGCGCAGCCGATTGGCCTCGCGTTCGGCTTTCCTGCCCGTAGGGGTAACCGCTGGTTGTTGTGGTCCCACATGACCGGGGTTCACCCGCAGTTCCAGCGGCAGGGCATCGGTCTGGAGCTTAAACGCCGCCAGAGACAGTGGGCGCTGGACAATGGCTTCACGCAGATGCGCTGGACATTTGATCCACTCCAGGCGGGGAACGCGCATTTTAACCTGTCGCTGCTGGGTGCGCGAGCAGACAGGTATCACGTGGACTACTACGGTGAGATGGGAGACAGTATCAATGCTCACCTGCCCTCTGATCGCGTGGAGGCAGTGTGGGACCTTAGATCGGCTGAGACGGAGCACAGCGCAGCGCCTGAATCGCCGCCTAACGCTGATTGTTTTATCCTTAGAGCCGGTCCAAACGGCCGGCCCATTCTCGGTTCTACAACCGCCGGTCATCTAGACTGCCTGTGCGCAGAGATTCCAGCGCACTTAGACCTGGCGCAGGATGATCAGGCGGCGCTGTGGCGTTTGGCGCTGCGATCCGCTCTACAACCAGCACTCGAGCGCGGTTTCGTCATATCTGGATTCCGGCGGCACAGTGGCCGCTGCTGGTATGTGCTGAGTGCGCCACAACCCTGGTTCATGTATGTCTTGGAATGCGCTGATGGCTCGCTTTACACAGGCACTGCGAAAAATCCCGCACGCCGCATCGCACAACATAACGCTGGTCATGGCGCGGCTTACACCGCAGCGCGCCGTCCAGTACGCTGTCTGGGAGTGTGGCGCTTTCTTACTCAGGCGGATGCGCTGCGTGCAGAGGTCGCCTTCAAACGCCAATCGCGCGCGCAGAAGCGGCTTTGGCTGGAGTCGGGACAGCAGTTTGAGGGTGGTGTTTTTGAGCGCGATCTCCCAACCGCTCCGTCAAACTAGTTAAGATTAACAAAGGCAGCGGCGAAAAAACCGTGTATTCCAGCGAAATTACCGAAACTTAAGCTTTTCTCATGTTGTACGGGCAAAGCGATAAGTTACAATTTCTGTCAACCTTGCTTACAGCACGAACAACATCTTTCATGTGGAGGGAAAGTATGGCCCATATACGCAGTTTGGTTCTTCTGATTGTTGCTACCCTGTTGCTGGTTGCTGCCACCGGCGTTGTAGGGCAAAACACCATCTTGCCCGATTTAGGCGGGCGGACGGTAACAGTGGCGGTGGAGAACGCCTACCCGCCGTTCAACCAGCTGGATGCTAACGGCGTGGGTGTGGGTTGGGACTACGACAGCATTCGCGAGATCTGCGCCCGCATCAACTGCGTGCCTGAGTTCATCACCGCCAGCTGGGAGGGCATGATCGTCGCCGTTGCCAACAACGAGTTCGACATGGCCGC
>DAOTWC010000049.1:0-3591 GCA_034435995.1 Anaerolineae bacterium
CGTGCGCGCGCGGCTGGTCGCCTCGGGCCGCGCCCCCGCCACGGTCAACCGGACGCTGGCCGCCCTGCGCGGTGTCCTTAAGGCTTGCAAAAAGCTCGGCCTGATGAGCGCCGCCGACTGCGACAGCGCCGCTGACCTGCCGCCGGTGCGCGGCCAGCGCCTGCCGGCTGGCCGCGACATTCCGCCGCATGAACTGCGCGCCATGCTGCTGAGCTGCTACGAGGACGGCCGCAAAGGCGTGCGCGACCTAGCCGCCCTCGGCCTGCTGGCCGCCACCGGCATCCGGCGCGCCGAGTTCGAGGCGCTTGACCTGGCCGATTTCAACCCCGAAACCGGCGCGCTGCGCGTGCAGGGCAAGGGCCGCAAGGAGCGCACAGTTTACGTGGTCAACACCGCCCGCGCCCTGCTCGACCGCTGGCTCGACCAGCGCGGCAGCCAGCCAGGGCCGCTCTTCCTGGCCATGACCAAAGGCGGCCGGCTGACAGCGCGCCGGATGAGTGCCGCCGCTGCCTACAAGATGGTGCGTGACCGCGCCGCCGCCTGCGGCTTGGAGCTGGCGACGCCGCACGACCTGCGCCGCACGTTCATCGGCAACATGCTCGACGCCGGCGTAGACGCTGTAACCGTCACTGCTATTACCGGCCACGCCAGCGTCGAGATGCTCAAGCGCTACGACCGCCGCCCTGAGCGCGCCAAGCGCGCCGCCCAGGCCAGCATCGACCTGCCCATCTGACGCGAGAGTCACAGCGCTGCTTGTTTTTTGTAAATAGCAGCGCTAAAATGTGGGCACAGTCCGAACAGCGGTATCCGCCCCCCGATACCGCAGGGCCACGTCTGAGGCCCGCCTCATCCCCCTGGGCGGGCCAAATTTTGAAGGAGGGATGCGATGGATATTATGTTGACCTATCGTAAAAGTCTGCGTCCAATGCTCCCCTCCTTTCGAATAAACAGCGTCCGGCAGTTATCTGGGCCGGCCTCTAAGGTAACCGGCATGTCGTCCTCACGCGGCTCAGTAACGACGCCAGGTGGTTTCGACAGCCATTAGCGCCCCAAAGCGGCCTTGGGCCTGCGCCGCCGCCAGGCGATCGCCCTTGCGTTCGAGCGCGTCATGATGCGCGTATGCATCTACGGCCAATTCGAGAGCGAAAATTTCTATCGGCCAGCGCACTGCTTCCCTTAACCGTTAAGCAAACTGCCGCTCGCGGCGGTCTGCCCCCTGCTTCGCGTCGCGTTCGACGGCTGTCGTGTCTTCTGCGGCAACCACCTCCAGGCGCGTCACCGCCGCGTTTGGCCGGCGCAGCGAGCGCGCCACCCGCGCAACCTCCCCTAAGCAGGCCCATGCCAATGAGCCGGTTGGGTTATCGCGCAGCGGGTTTTCTGTAACAGTCTCAGCCCACCAGCGCCATTGAACAGATAATACCGATTTCCCCAATCGGAAACCCGTGTGTTCTGGCCCAGACTGCCCGCGCGCGCTCCAGCCACTGGTCGAAGGCATCGTCGTCTGGATAATGCGGCAGCGGCGCAGTCGGCTCATCGCGGCGGCATCGAACAGCGTTCATGATTTCGTCGCGCCGTTCGCTGTCCAGCACCACGCCCGCTTGTTCATCGAACAGCGCTGCGAAGCAGCGCCGCCGGTGACGGAACAGGACAAAGAGCCGCGGCTTTCCTTCAACGAGTCGCGCGCTCCTGAAGCCCGGCGGCCGTTGAGCGACTCGCGATCTGTCCTCAAGCGACAGCGTCGCCAAGTCGTCTATGAACGAGCTAGATTTGAGCTTCTCAGCGCTCTGGATGAACTGCATCGTCTGGTCCAGATCAAGGCTGACATCTTGGTCGTAGGCCTGCAGCTGTCTGGCCAGCGCGGTCATCTCCAGACCGTCCTCGCCAACCTGCTGGTTTCTTTCCAGCAGCACGGGAATGTCGGCAAAAGACTGGTGCTGGCGGTTGCGTTCGAGCAGCCTGCGCTGCCAGTTCATTGCCATGTGAACGCGGCTGTCATTCATGGTAGACGGGATGAAGTTGTAGATCGTGATCTCCCGCGGTTCCTTCCACGGACGCAGCACGCGCCCCATGCGCTGCGCCAGCGTCAGCACCGTCCACGGAAGGTCATAGTTGATCACGATGGAGGCATCCTGAAGATTGAAACCCTCGGCCAGCGCCCCTGTTGCCACCAGCACATGTATTTCGTCAGGGCTACGCTCTTCTTCTGGCACGTCGTTGGCCACCGGCGCAAACGCGCGCAGCAGATTGTCAACCGTGTCACCATCCCGATCAGCCGTTGTTTCCGTTCTGATGTGAGGTACATTGTCCGCAATATAGGATGCCAGGGCCTTGGCGGTCTCGACATAGTGGCAGAATATGACGACCTTCTCGCCGCCTGCGCTGCGAACTATCTCCAGCACACGGCGGAGTTTCTCGTCATACTGTGAATGCTGGCAGCGCTTGACCTCCGTCAGGTGATGGTCAACAAAGCGCGTCAGTTCTTTCTGCCGGGCAAACCGCATCTTGTCGAAGCTGCCGGATTTGCGCAGTTTGCCAAAGAGATCCTCAACCTGCATCGGCGATGAGCAGAACTGGCGCATGACCTCGGCGTTAAAGAAACCGGCAGTCTGCCCGTTAGTGCTCTCACCGTCATCGAACAACAACATCTGTGGCGTCGGATTCTGCTTCCGATCAAGCAGCCTGCTGGTCAACAGCTCAACCAGCATCTCATCCAGCGGATTGGCGTAGACCTCGGTGCGGAATTTCAGCCTGCGCGGGAAATACCGCCTGTCACCGTCCGCAAATACAACATACCGCTCGCCGCGCTGGTCACTCTCGCTGAAGTGATAAACAACGCTGGGTGTCGTCAGAACGGCACACGGCGGCAGTTCCGGTAGTGCATGCGACGAATCGACGTTCCAGTGTGCAGGCTCATCAAAAAGCTGATCGCACGCCGCATAACGCGACATTGGCAGCAGCTGAAGCTGCGCTTTGACATCTGCAATATCCCGGCTGAACGGTGTCGCGGTCAGCATGAGGAGATGCGCCCCCTTGTCATGTACTGCCGCCTCAATCCTTTGGTAACGCAGTTTGCGCTCTCCACCTGCCCCATCGGCATTACGCATATGGTGCGACTCATCCAGTATGATGAGCGTTTTCGGCGTGACATGACGCAGTTCGTATTCCAGGTTGCGAACGTTGTAGTTGCGCGCAGGGTCGTCGGCGGAAAGTGTGTTGTAGGAGAACTCAGCGCTGGATGTCACCGCAGCACGCATATAGCGCCGCCATGTTTCACGCAGGCCTGCTGGACAGATAATGACCACACGATCAATCGTCTCCTGCATGCGCAGATACGCCACGATGTGCGCTGCCATGACTGTCTTGCCCAGGCCAGTTGAGGCGATCAGCATCGCGCCACGATACAAGAGAAGTGATTGTAGTGCGCGCGAAACCACAGGTTTCTGGTAGCGCGCCAGCTGCGGCAGCAGCGGCGGCACGTCATCTTCAGGAAGTCCGTACAGCTCAACTAGCGCCCGAACGTACACATCAAAGGGTGGGCTCGCCGCAACATATGCTCTCAGTTGTTCAATCAACGCTGCAGTGATGGACTCC